>NZ_RYDH01000002.1:0-45244 GCF_003968825.1 Flavobacterium sp. LS1R10
TTAACCCAAGAAATCATCAGCAAAACAACTGTCCACTTTGCTCCGGAATAGGGTGTCCACTTTCATCGGAATAGTCATCTATTTGATGTTCCATTATACTGAAATTTGATAGTCACAAAAATACTCTTTTAAACACTGAGTTTTTCATTGATGGAATTTAGGCATTTTTGTATTTTCCTCTAAAATGACAATCTAATTGTTAAATAAAAATGACTTTACATTAAAGCATAGATTTTCTGTTTATGACTAATTTTACAAGTACAAAACAATCTATAAATTAATCCATAAAACCCCAATTTCTGAAAACAACTGTTACTGGCTGGCCTTGTTTTCCATATCGTTTATTAGAGATCTACCTGCATCACTATTCCAAAAATCAATTTCATTTTTTTTAATTTCTTTTTCAATTTTTGCTTGTTGACTTTCACTTGCTTTTGGTCGATTATCGATATCTTTAATTCTATGGAGTATGAAACCGCCAAAAAAATCATCTTTAACTTTTTGTGGTGTTTTTAGTTTTCCATCGAGAAATTTTATTTTAATATCTTCACAATTATTTGGGTTTCCCTTCACTACGCTCCAAATCATAAATCTTAAAAACTTAACATAGACAGCAACGGTGGTGAAATTTTCATTATGGATTATTGTAGCATCAATGAATCTAGACATATAAGAGTCTACATTTATTCCTTTTGTTGTATGTGAAGTAATTCTATCTGTTAGAAAAACATTTAGGTCATTAAAATTAATTGGATATTTATATTCACTTAAAAATTGTTTCCATTCAAGTTGGACGTCATTAAGAAAATTTAATCTTTTCTCATTTTTAACAGAGTTATCCTTTTGCTGATTTATTAGGACTCTCCAAAGTACCGAAATAAGAAAATATGAGAAATTTTCGTTATATTCAAATTCTTGTTTATTATCTTTCATATATGGTAAGAATATATTGTTTGCAAACCATCGTTCTCTTTTACTAAATTCTTGTTCTGCTTGTTCTCCTAAAAGATATTCTTTTGGACCATCTTGAACCCTTACGTCTGGGTTTTCATATGTCCTCAAATATTTACTCCCAGTTTTTTTCATATAATCAAATGCGAATTTTGGTATGATATGACTCAATTTTAATTCAGTTTCGTTATCATATAATGCGCATTTTCCTATCATAATCTTAAGTTTTATAGTTTTTTGTGAGAGCTTGCCACTAACACCAGACTGTGAAAAAACTAAAATCAACCTTTAGAGAATCCCATATTTGAGATTTTTCTTTTGTAGCCCTCCGAATACTTCCTAAATTTGAAGTAGTTTTTTCAAAGCCTGACATTCTCACGCTTGTAAATGTTTTGGATGTTAGTAATCTTTCAATTTTCGGCTTTGCAGAAAGTTGATGTGAAACGATAATTCCACTAAACTCCAGCTAGCTCAAAATGGCTGTTGTATACTTTACCTTTTTATTAGTTTCTAGGTTTCACCAAACATTCTACAAACGCATTTTTTATACTTTTATTTAAATCTCTCATGTTTTTAAATTGACTGACATTTACTTTTTCAAGTATCTCTTCTTCAATGCTTTCTGGAAGTTCTTTATTGAAGTGAATTTTGAATTTTTGAATAATTGACTTTATCCTAAAATCTACAAATTTCTGTTTATCTCTATGAAATAATAGAGTAAAATATCCTTTATAATCAAATCTAGAACGTAATTCTGGAGAAATAATTTTCGTAAAATCCTCCTTGTTAATATTTGAGGTGAAAATTATAATGAAACCATTTAAGTCAATTTCCTCACTTAAAGAACTCGACATTTTTCCATTTTCTAGAACATCGAGAAAATAATTGAAAAGTGTAGAATTTGATTTTTCAAATTCATCGATTAGAATTAATCCAATATCTGAATTTTTAACTCGTATAAAAATTTCACCTTCTTCACTTCCTATATATCCTCGTGGACTACCAATTAGAGAATTTAATGAATTATCACTACTATAATTCCCAAAATTTATTTTTGCAAGTTTGCCTTTTCCTCCTAAACACTTATGAATGGCTCTAGCAACTTCTGTTTTTCCAACTCCAGAATCTCCCATTAAAAAAAGAGATAATATTTTATGTTCTCCTAGTTTATTAAAAACTCTAAAGTTTGTTATTAATTTAGAAAAATCATCTTTAAATTTTTCATGTCCATAAATTTCAGAAGAAAATGCTTTTAAGAAAGAATATACTTCTTCATTACTAATATCTATTATTTTTTTATGCTTTAATGGTTTTTCAAACTTAATTTCATCTTCATCCGTCACAATTATTCCTTCAACAATTTCTAAATCAGTAAATTCAATGAAACAAAATCGAAGTTCATATTCGAAATTTTTTTTGTTTTCTTTATCTGAAATGAAAGTAATATTTTCATTGAAGTAGGGGAATAGGCTTTCAGCATTGTACTGTAAAGAATTAAGTCCCGAGAGAGATGAAATATCGACAATTTGATTTAATTCACTCACATCATTAGCAAGTTCAAAATTACGCATGTATTCAGTTACACTAACAATATTAAAACCTTCTTTCTCTTTATTTTTTTTAAAATAATCGAAGTAATTCTTATCATAAAATAAAAGTTCTTGTATCATTCAAAATTATTTTGGAAAATTTACATTCTGAACAATAGCTAATAAATCAATATAGTGGTATTCTTTGTCGCTATGCTCTGAGCTTGTAAATAAAGAGTTGTTATTATTTGATTTAGTTTGATATTGGCTATCCTGAATCTCATCATTTGCAGGACTATTTAATATATTTTGCATTGAACCTAATTCTTGGAAAAAATCTAAAGAATTTTTTAAAGCTTCGATTTTGATTTTTCCTTTATATAAACCAACTATTGAAACTTTTCCAATAAATAAATCATCTACACTGTATGAACTTTCAAACTCACTTTCAAAAGTAAGCGGAATTTTTATCAATACTGCTTCTTCGGAATCTATTACCGTTCCTTTCATTTTATAAGCATAATCCTTAAACATCGAGTTGAATAAATTATTTATATCAAATCCATTTGCCCCTGGAATATTCATTCCTTTGAAAGACCCACTTGTAAAAAGTTTTACTGTTCTCAACTCAGGTTCGTTCTCTAGGGATAAATTTACATTGTCAATTTTTATTAATTGTCCTTCTTCTAAATTACTAAAGTCATGAGTTCGTCCGCTACGCTCAATTATTTCGCTTAAAATTATTGATTTGGTTGTTTTAATTTCAAACGTTTCTAACACTTTTTGTGAATCAGACTTGGAATTTTTGTTCGATGCTTCTGCATCAATATTAAAAAAGTTTAAAAAATTAACTCCTAGTTTTCCTTTATAGTCAACATCTTTCTGGTCTGTAGAATCAGTTTGTTTTTCCCGATTTAAAGCTATTACATTACTAAGCATCATCTTTATTTCGTATACTTTTGGAAAATTTATGTAATAAATATTAAAAATCATATTTTAGTTATTTGAGTTTTTTTTGCGATTCTGAGACGGTCTTACACACAACGTCCAGTTACTTTAGCGGGTTTGGGACTAAATTAAGCCAATTGCCCAAATCCGTTGTAGTGGTGTTATAGACTTTTAAAGTATTGTAATTACTAAAATTACAATAGGTGGCAAAGCAATTATTAGCGAATACCAACCGTAACATTTCCACCAATAATTCTTTTTTATTTTTTTTACGTCTTTTGTTGTAAGTTCTTTAAAATAATTTAGCTGAGTAATTTTAAAGCTTTCATAATCAATATCTTCATGGTTTTCGTATCGACATAATATTTCTTGATATTCATCTGCTAATTGCTGGCAAAAATTTAATGTTGTGTATTCCGAAGCTTGCGAATTCAGAGTTTTAAAAGTCCTTAGCTTATTATATAATTTGCTTAATTCCAAGCTGCAATCGTGAAAGTTTTTAGCTTTCATTTTATAATCCTGATTGTTTTCAAATTGTGCAACTACAAGTTGAATTATTGATAAGGCGGTAATGTAATAATTTATTAGACCCAAATTTCCATCATTATTTTCTATATTGTAAACGGCCAGTAATCCGGCAATTATTAAATATGCTGATAAAATTGAAAAACTAATATTAGACATTTTTGAGATGGTCGTAAGTCTTCGATCAGCTTTGAATCTAGCTCCTTTAGTCGTCCAAATCTTGTAATTTAATTCTTCAAGAAAACTTTTTTCTAGATATTCTTTTGATCCTGTAAAAATACTTTTCTTCTCTACTATTATTTCACTCATATTATTTGTTGTTTTTCGCTTAGTGATTGGCTATAATTTGAAATCATTCAAGATAAAGCAACTACTCAACAACCCTAAAAAGGATAGTTTGCCACTATCAAGTAACCTATTGCTTTCGCTAAATTATACCTAATTATTACAAATTAGTTTGTTATTATTTAAATATCCTTACACATTCTAAGCCATCATCCCCTTAACAAAAATCTCCACAAACTCCTTCATTTTAGCAATAATTCTATCGCCAATTACTCTTGCTTGAAGAATGCTGGGTCTGTTGTCCAAACATTGGAAAACCTCGTCTTTTATGGGTTCTCTACCGCTGTAAATGTAGGCGTCGATTAATGCTTTAAATTGCGCTTTATCCAGATGCTCGTCTTCGCATAGTTTGCCCAATGCTAGTACTTTTTGGTCTTGCCAGAATTTTTCAAATTCATCTTCTATGCTTTCTCCGTCTTTGATGTGTGGCATATTTTCATCGATGAATTTCTGAATCAGTTCTCGTTTACTTCTTAACTGAATATCACCACCCAATAAATCAATGATGGCTTTTCGTTGTACAGCTGCTGCTGATTCAGTTTTTGATCCTTTCAATTGTGCTAACAATTTTAGCATATAGGCAACGTTGATTTGGTCTCTGTGAATTAATTCTAATTCAAAATCGATATCATCCAGAATCGAAGTTTTTTGTTTTTCGTTGTCCCGTTTTACCTTTTCGTATAAGTCTAAGTATTTGCTTTTGTAATCTTCAAATTCTTGCTCGTCAATGAGTAAATCCTCCCAATCAAAATCGGTGTAGGATTGCAAGACATTCATAGCTCGCATCAATTTTCGGAAAGCTTGTACAAATTGAGCTTCGGCTTCTTCGCTCTCTAACTCATTTACGCTTTGGTAGGTTGGTGCAATTTCTCGCAAGCCTTTCAAAGCTTCGTCAAACTTCTCGGCTATTTTTTCATAATCGGGCATCGTAACCACTTCAATGGCATCTTTGTTAGAAAACAAAGTAATCGCATCGTCAGTGGCTTTTTTGAGGTTTCTAAAGGACAAAATATTCCCTTGTGACTTTTGCCCAAGGATTCGATTGGTTCTCGAAAAAGCCTGTATCAAGCCATGTTGTTTCAAGTTTTTATCCACATAAAGCGTGTTTACTTTTTTGGCATCAAAACCCGTAAGCATCATATTCACTACAATTACAATGTCTAAACGGTCTTTCTCGTTGTTAAAGTTTTCCTTTTCACGGTCTTTTAACCGTTTGCTTATGTTTTGGGCATATTTTTGAAATGATTCGCTGTCTTTTGTCGAATAGCTCGTGCCAAACATATTGTTATAATCACCAATATAGCTTTCTAGTTTATCTCTGGTATGCTTTCCTTGATAACTGGTTATCGGTTCTGCCATAACATCAAAATCGACTTCATCCTCTGGAAGGAAATCCTGTGCTTCGTCTGAATCTTCATTGGTGCCATAGGTAAAAACAGTGGCAATACGCAAATCGTGTTCTCCTGCGGCTTTCTTTTGTTGAAAAAGGTCGTAATACTGAATCACATTACTGATACTGCTTACCGCCAAAAGGGCTGAATAATCTCGACTAAAGGTTTTCTGATTGTGATAAGCAATGATATAATCAACGATTTTGTTGATTCTTTTTTCGGAATCTAAAACCTCTTGTTTATCAATATCTTCAACTTCAATGTCGATAAAAGCTTTGCTCTTGTTTTTGTATTTCCCCACATATTCAATTCCAAAACGCAATACGTTTTCATCATGAATAGCATCCGTAATCACGTATTTATGCAAGCAATTGCCAAATAAATCTTTGGTGGTTCGTTTTCCTAAATCATTCTTAGAAGCATTTTCGGCAAATATGGGTGTTCCTGTAAAACCGATTAACTGACTTTTATCAAAGAATTTGGTAATTCTATCATGAGTTTCTCCAAATTGTGAACGGTGGCATTCATCAAATATAAATACGATTTTCCTGTGCCGCAAGGCTTCTATTTTACCTGCAAAACGTTCCGAAACAGCATTGTTTAATTTCTGAATCGTAGTTAGAACCAACTTGGTATTATCTGTTAATTGCCGTACCAAAGATTGTGTATTATCCGTAACGTCAACGCTATCTTTTTTAAAAGCATTGAATTCATTCATAGTTTGGAAATCCAAATCTTTTCTGTCAACTACAAAAACGACTTTGTAAACGGCTGGCAATTCCATCACGATTTGGCTTGCCTTGAACGAAGTTAAGGTTTTACCCGAACCTGTGGTATGCCAAATATAAGCATTCTCATTAGAGTTTTTGACTTGATGAATAATCGCTTCCGTGGCAAAATATTGATACGGTCGCAACACCATCATCACTTTATGGGTTTCATTAATCACGATATAATGGGCTACCATTTTACCCAAATGAGTTGGGTTCAAAAAAGCCGCTGTAAACTCGGTTAACTCGGTAACATTTTTATTATTAGCATCTGCCCAAAAGAAGGTTTGTTTTACCGATTGCAATTTGTTGTTGGCCAAATATTTGGTATTAACTCCATTGCTTATCACAAACAGTTGCACGTACTGAAACAAACCGTGATTGCTCCAAAAAGAATGCAATTGGTAGCGATTAATTTGGTTGAATGCTTCTTTAATTTCTAAGCCAGAACGTTTGAGTTCTATTTGTACCAAAGGCAAACCATTGACCAAAAGCGTTACGTCAAAACGGTTTTTGTAGCTTCCTTCCAGACTGATTTGATTGGTAACTTGAAATAAATTTTTGCTATTATCTTCCGCATTAAAAAATCGAACATAAAACGAAGTGCCATCTTCCTTATTCAATTGAAAGCGGTCTCGAAGCGTTTTGGCTTTTTCAAAAACATTGCCTTTGGCTAAATGATTGATGATAGCATCAAACTCTTTGGCTGTAAAAGTGGTTTCGTTAAAAAGTTCTAATTGACTTTGTAGATTGGAAACCAAAGCTTCGCCATCGGGAATATTTACAGACGCATACTCTAAACCCCGCAATTGCTTGATTAAGTTGTTTTCTAAGATTGCTTCGGATTGATGGCTCATAATTATACAAATAGTTGCTGCAACAAGCCTTTTTTAAAGCTTTGCGTTTGGTTGATTTGTTGGCTGGTACTTTCTATTTTGGTATCAATACTTGATAAAATGTAATTCACTTGTTTTTTTTATTTCCGTTTCAAAATTTTTATTTCTAATTAAAATCTCTAATGTCTCCAATATTTTTTTATAAATGTCAGCAACATCCATAATGCCAAAAACACCTGTTCTTTTAGTTTTTCCGCTTTCAATCAAATCATCAATAGCAAAATTATCTTTAAATTTTATTTCAAATGCTTTTATATCAAGACACAAATCGCTGATTACTGAAATTACATTTTCATCTACATGAAGAGAATAAATTGTAATAATGGATTCTAATTTTAGTCTAAACTGTTCTAATCTATTTCTTTCATCTTTTAATATTTTGTATGTGGTGTCAGTGTCAAAAGTTTCCATATACTTACTGAAAACAATACATATTTCTAATACTACAATTTTATTAAGTGCGTTTATCGAAGAAATACCTACATGACGGATAATTTTTGATTTTTTGGATGTACCAATTATTAATAATTCGCCATATAACTTATCTTTAATAAAAGCAATATCATCATTTTTTGACGGCAGATTATCAATAAAAGAAATGTTGTTTGTATATGGCATATCGTTTATAAATTCGCAAATCTCTTGGATTACGGAAGCTGTTTTTTTAACGATTAATTTTTTATTCTTATTCCGTATCTTTTTAACTACTAAAAAAGGGATTAGGATAGAAGCAATTACTAAAAAAAAACTACTGACTAATACATTCATCCAAAATGAATCCCAATCAAAATTTGTGAAAAAACATATCATAATTTAATTTTCAATAATTACACAAATAATTGCTGCAATAACCCTTTTTTAAAGCTTTGCGTTTGGGTGATTTGTTGAGCGGTGCTTTCTATTTTAGCATCGATACTCGACAAGAAATCGGCTATTTTTTTTTGTTCTGAAAGGGTAGGAATACCACAAATTTCATTAGAATAATCTTTAAAATATATATGAGGAATAGTACTTCCTGTAACATATTTTACAAAATCAATATTTGAAAGTAAGCAATATAAAAAATAAGTATCAATACGAAGTTTTGGGCTTATTATTTCCATTGTACCTAAAACTGAAGATTTGCCTTTACAATATAATAATCTACCAACACCGGCTCCGTCTTTTACTATACTAACATAATCATTTTCTTCTTTATAAAAATCAACTTTTTTTAATACTCCTGAAGCTCCGTAAATAATGAAAGCGCCGAAATTTTCTTCAATCTTATTAGCTGAAATATTAGAAGATTTTTTAGTTGCAACCTCCCCCAACTTTTTCTCTTCCCAATCCAGATAATCTTCTCCATTTTCATCCTTAAACCGCAATTTACCAGAGAACAATTGTTGCATTACGCCTTTTTTGTATTGTTCTAACAATTCCTTTTTGCGGGAAAGTTGCTGTAATTTTTCATCCACAGCACTTAAAAAAGAAGCTATTTTTTGTTGTTCTGGAAGGCTTGGAAGTGAGATTTTGTAATTAGAGAATTGAGGAGCAGTTAATTGAGGAACGCCAGTGCTTTCTACAAAAAGATTTAATCTATTTATAACATTCTCACTAAAATAAATATCTTCATTTGCGAGTGGCTTTAAAACTAATAACCTTACTATTGGATAATATTGATGGTCTCTAGCATGGGCTATTCCAATATAAACACCTCTTCCTGCTACAGTAATTGTTCCAGATTCAATTTTATATATATCAGAATATCCATAGAAACCCTTATCTTTTTTTGCATTAGCATAAATTGGATATTTAAACTTTTCAGTTTTTTCAAAACTTACCCTTTCATTATCTATATCCCCACCAGCATTTATTTTAAATACTTTTCCGATTTTTTTTTCTTTCCACTCATCTTCAAATCCAAAGAATCTTAATTCAGGAACTAAAGCTTTTTTCTTTTCACTATTCAAAGTTGCTGTACTCATTAAAATGGTGTTTCAATTCCTAATTCAGTACAAAAACCTTCAATTGTTGCATCCGTTGTTTTACTAAGGTCTGCCAATTCTCGTAATTCATTGGTTATAGCTTTTAAATCTATAGCATCTTCTTCTTCAAAAGTATCTACATAACGAGGAATATTCAAGTTGTAATCGTTGGTGGCAACTTCGCTTAAAGCGGCAATATGGCTGTATTTCTCTTCTTCGGTTCGGTTTTCGTATGTGTTTATGATTTTGTCAATATCCTCGGTACGCAACACGTTTTGAGTTTTCACCTTTTCATAATGTTGGCTGGCATCTATAAACAAAATGCTTTTGGCATCGGTTCGCTTTTTCTTCAAAACCAAAATACAAGTCGGTATACTCGTTCCATAAAAAATGTTGGCTGGCAAACCTATTACGGCATCCAAGTAATTCTTTTCATTTATCAAATATTTCCGTATGTGTCCTTCTGCACCACCACGAAACAAAACCCCGTGAGGGAGAACGATGGCCATAGTTCCGTTATCATCTAGCTGGTGAACCATATGTTGCACAAAGGCAAAATCGGCTTTACTGCTTGGCGCGAGTTTTCCATAAGCAGAGAAGCGGTCATCGCTCATAAACAAAGGACTAGCACTCCAATTTGCAGAAAAAGGAGGATTAGCAACAATGGCTTCAAAACGCATATCAAAATGTTGTGGTCTTTCAAGTGTATCTTCGTTCTTGATATCAAAACGCTTGTAGTGAACATCGTGCATAATCATATTCATACGGCACAAGTTGTAAGTGGTAGGGTTCATTTCCTGACCGTAAAAAGCACTTACGTCTTTTACTTCTTTGGCTACACGTAATAATAATGAACCAGACCCACATGTCGGGTCATAAACGCTCTTGAGTTTGTCTTTGCCCACCGTTACCAGTTGAGCCAAAACGCTGCTTACTTGTTGTGGCGTATAAAATTCACCTGCTTTCTTGCCAGCTCCACTGGCAAACTGTCCTATTAAATATTCGTAGGCATCACCCAGAACATCGCTGTCGGTGTTTTCTAAATCAAAGTCAATTTCATCTAAATGTACCAAGACTTTTACTATCAATTCGTTTTTGTCAGTCTCGGATTTTCCTAGTTTATGAGAGGTTAAATCCAAGTCGGAAAACAGGTTGCCAAAATCTTCTTCGCTTTCAGAACCCATCGTACTTTGCTCAATGTGCGTGAGTACTTTAGCTAAATCCCCAAGAATGAAATTATTTTTTCCGCCTGCGTTTCCTCTTCGTGCTAATTCCGAAAACAAATCACAAGGTTCCAAGAAAAATCCCAGTTTATCAATCGATAATTGTTTAATTTCTTGCATCAAGACTTCTTCCTCGGGATGTCCTTCGATTTCTTGAAAAGTCAAACCGTCTGGCTTTAGGATAGTGGTGGCATACAAATCCATTTTTGTACTCAGGTACTTGTAGAAAATAAAACCTAATATGTAATCTCTAAAATCGTCGGCATCCATTTTTCCTCGAAGGGTGTTGGCGATATTCCAGAGTTGTTGTTCTAATTTTTGTTTTTGTTCAGCTGCCATTAAGCAATTATTATTTTGGATTAAAATAAGATATTTATGACTGCTAAAGTATCGAATATATACTGAAGTGTAATGAGGAAAACCGTAAAGAAGAAAAAAAACACGCTTTTTTGTTTTCCTTTACTTTCTTATACTATCTTTTTAGTTGTCTTTCAGGTTATTCCGTTATTATAAGCTGGTCTGGAGCCTTAAAAGGAAATACTAATTAGTACGCTCCCGTATTATATTTGCTTTTGAAAGAAAAAATAATGCTCTTAAATTATTTGTTTTCTTTTAAAGTAACACCTTAAGATAGTTAGGGTATTTTTTCTGATTTTAAGCCTTTTTATTTAATTATTTAAGTGAGGCGTACTAGGCTTGTAATTTTAAATAATCACTATATGAATCATTACCAATTAAAAAAACAAGGTACTAAATTTGATTTTTTATCTCAGGATGAAATGACGGCTTTAATGAAAGAGTATTACGAGGATCGAATTGCAATGGCTTCCCTAAAAGCAAAATACAAACTTCCTCAAAATAATAATTTTGAAGAGCAATTTCCTTGGGAAAAAACAGCAGAAACGTGTACTTTATGTAACTGTCAAGTGGTTGTAATTCCACACCATAGGAATCTATATCCAAATAAACCTGTGTGCTCAAATTGTGGTCACATAAATGAAGGGCATTGTACTTGTAGTTCTTGTCTCGATATGAAACGTCAAGTATATTTACAGGAAGAAAAAGAACGGGAAGAACGCATTTCAAATCAGTTACACCTTGAAGAATCTGTAAAAATCCCTTTTGAAAAACTCACGGCTGAAGAGAAAATAAGTCTAGGAATGTTAGTCCGGAATATGTCATCAGAAGATTTAACTTATATTGTTCCTCTCTCCAGTAAAGAAAACTGGAAAAACAGCAAAGATTTTGTGTTGCCGCTTTATAAATCAAAGATTTTAACGGTTCATCCTGAAAGTGATTATAGTTTCATTGGAATTAAAGAAAATAAATTCAATGAGACCATTCTTTCTATTGAACTCTATAAAATGAAGTGGAATATCAATGTTTTGAAAGATGATTTATCAAATTATGAATTGTATAATTACTTGGCTAGGGCGGAGGATCAATTAAAACTAACCAATGAAGAGCTTTTTTTATACTGGAAAAAAATTGCCAAACATGAAGCTCAATTATATCTTGCTTACAATTTTGATCAGGTTCTCAAAATAGAATTTAAAAATGATTTTGCAATAGAGAATCTATTGGAGTATTTAACGAATCATTTTTCTATTGGTCAGATTTATAATTTGATTTGGAAGTATACCAATAATACATTGCGTTTCAAAGAGGAACGACAAGTGACAACAAATCATATTTATAATTATTTGCTGAAGTGTATCAGAAATGAAGCCGAAAAAATCATTGCAAACAGCTATAATTTAGGACATTTTGACAAACCTAAATACATACAGGAAAGTTCTTTTTCGGACTTTTTCTTCAGTTATATTTTAAAGGCAAATGGACAGGGGTATAGAATAACTCCCTCTGAATTTTTTGAAATTAATCAGAACAACTTGGATGATACACAAGAATTTGTGCAATTTAAGACAGTTGGTGATTACCTTAATACTTATAAATTTCTCTCTACAAATAAGGAGCCTTTTAAAGACGAAGAAGAGTAAGATGTTGGTAATCCATGATTGGTTAACAAATCGATACAATCATAATAGGATTGCCTTGATTTTCGGTTCAGAGGTTTTCTGGAGCTTAAAACCTCTGAACTGAAAATTGAGGATAGCGAAGCGATTAGTAGCCCACATCCTTTCCAATATCAAGAACTTTTCTCATAACTTTTATTGACAAGTCAGTTATGGATTTTGGGAAACTAGTCGGTATTTTCGCAAATGGAATTTGCTCTTTTATACTTTGAATAGGGTTCAATTGTTTCTTCATCTCATTTAACCCTGTGTGCTTCATTATGAAGTTTTTAGTCTCGTTTTTTACCCCATTGGATATTTTATTTCCTATTTCTTTTTCGGACTTTTCAATATTGTAATTTTTCTTTCTATCATTAAAATATTCATACGATTGGTGAATTGGTCTGGCATACTCGAATTTTTTATCAAAGGTTTGCTCTGCCGTTTTGAAAAAAGCACTGCGATTAAAACCAACTTGATTTTTTCCAGCCAAAAGCATTTTATCCCTTGCGGATGCCAGGGGGGAAAGAGATATTTTATCCCGAGCGTTTTGGTTGGCTCTGTCGTGCCTAGACACTAAAACGTGCATGTGGTAGTTGTCGCCACCTTTCAAAGTGTCGTGTTTGATGACTTCCTTAGTAAATGGATCTCTGTTTAGTTTGGGTTCCAATTCCTTTATTTTTTCAGGATTGCTTTTTTCGATTTTGATTTCTCGTAAAAGTTCCTTGTTCCTTATAACTTCTCTGTCTTTGTGGTTGTAATGCCTTTGTGTCTCTACTTTTCCGAACCAAAGTAAATCATC
Source organism: Flavobacterium sp. LS1R10 (assembly GCF_003968825.1). NCBI lineage: Bacteria > Pseudomonadati > Bacteroidota > Flavobacteriia > Flavobacteriales > Flavobacteriaceae > Flavobacterium > Flavobacterium sp. LS1R10. The sequence goes on from NZ_RYDH01000002.1 coordinate 13,363, forward strand.
GCCTGTGAGCTGTCTTTTGCTCAAATCGAACCCTTTTTGATTTGCATGCTCTTTATATATATCCTCTTTTTTGGTTCCGTATTCTTTCTCAATGGCTTCATTTATTTTAGTGTGATACAGCGTTTTAGGAATTTTATACGTTCCGTTTTTTTGTTCATGCAGAAGTATTTTTGGAATCGAAACCTCTTTGTTTCCAAAACCTTCCAAATTCATTTCAACTTTTAAAGATTTTTTGTTTTCCGAAATGATTTTCAAATCCTTCAATTCCTTCCACTCCTTCGGATTTGTGTTTTCTTTTATCTCAATTCCTCTTTCTTTCAAATAGTCTTTGTAAATTTTATTTGTTTCACTTTCTAGGGCTTTCTTTTCCTCATTGTTCGGAAGCTTGTTAGGGTTAATGAAGACCTCCCTTTTGAAATTTGAAGCGTATTCAGACATAATATTTTTGGTGTAAAGTTTCAATTGCATCTTGATAAGTTCTTGTTTGCTTTCTTCGTAAACAGGACTGTTTTTATCGTATTCCCTTTTGGTTAATTCGGCAACCGCTATGTTTTCAAGGTGTTTTAGTTCGTCTTTACTTGGCGAAATATTCAGCATGTAGAAATTTGATTCGTTTAGTTTGCGAGAGCCCCTATTTGAATCGATAGCATGTTTCACATCATCCATTTTTATGTTTTGCAAAGGTTGTGTCTCTGAATACTCTTGATTGAAAAAATTCTCCTGCAGTCTTACTTTATCCGTGTCAATTTCGTTTTCTTTATTCAGATATTCGACAAGCCCCGAACAACTAGAACTTGATTTGGTATCGTGGGCGATAAATTTTACATTCATGATTTTATCTATTTCGTTTAAAGGCTTCTACGTATTCTAAAATTCTTTTCCATTCTTCAATATCCCATTCAATAACTACTTTATCCTTACCAATTAACTGCTTCTCTATTTTTGTGTTTTCCTTTACAATTTCGTGTAATTTCCTGTAAAATCTTAAATCTTCATTTATCCCTTCTATACTTTTTTGCATGGAATTTAGCTGTTGATTCTTGGAAGATAAATCCTGTGTAAGGCTGATGATTTTTTTATTTTGTTGTGAAATTATGTTCGGTTCTTCCGCTTTCTCAATCAAAATTTCATTTCTTTTATCAATTGAATTATTGATTTTATTTTCAAAAAGAGTGTTTATTTTTCGACTCATCGGAGTTAAAAGATCTCTCTCGTTTGACTTTAAAATTTTTACGTTTTCTTTCAGGTTTTCATTTATTTCTATTTTGAAATTTTTTAAATCCGACTTCAATTCAAGAAAATTTTTCAAAAACACATTCGAGATTTGTTCGCTTGGAGCTATATTATTTCTCTTGAAAAAATAATGGACTTGAGAAATACACTCGTTAAAGGTTGCGAAATCGTAGGTCTTTTTTAACCAATCGAGTTGGCTTTTACTTTCATGGCTAATTCTTATGTTTACATCCTTCTGCATGTAATTATGTCTACTATTTTCCATTGTAAAGTGTTGATTATAAGTTTTGTTTGGTATTTGGTTAGTAAAAAAGGAGTATGAATGCACGCATTCATCGAAAGTCTATTAAGTTAAATTATTAAAAATCAGTCAGTTGTAGTTTGGGTTGTCGCATAGCGCAATCCCCTCTTGCTCCCTCATATCTTCATATTCAATCTTTAATTTCACCGCCATTTACCAAGCACTCATTTAGGTCTTTAAATCCATGAAAAAGCGCTCTACAATCTTTCGCATTTTCAAATTTTCCCATTATCAATGAAGTGTATTTATCTCCTGTCGTGTCATTATCTAAGTACAATTCTATAAAATCATAATCACTCAAAACCGAAATATTCTTCACTAACAATGCCACCGAATTTAAAATCAAATAATCCGATTCCTCCATTATTAAATTTTCCTGAATCTGTATAATAGATAAATAGTCAAAAAAGCCTTCGTAGATCCTTAGCGTTTTTGATTCATTGTGGATTAGTGATATGTCTTTCTTTCCTAAACAGATTTTTGCATATTTAGATCTTATTTCCCATCCTTGGCTTTTATTTTGAAATCCTAAAGCGAAGTAATTTTTTTCATTTATTGTGTAGTGGATTTCTTTGAGCTGTTCAATATTTTTGGAATTATGTATTTGTCTACTTTTTAGATATTGAATTAAAGCGACATGTTGAACCGGTATTATTTTTTCAATATGATTAGTACTATTCAGTTCCTTAGTTGGTGTTTCAAAAATTTGCTTTTGAAAAGAAAAAAAAGTATCGAATTTTTCTAGGTAACTCAAAGCTTCATTAACACTAAATCCAAACTTTTGAATTACGAAGTCTATAACGTTCCCGCCTTTCTGTTCTCCGTGGTCAAACCATCGATTAATTTTTCTATTGAGCTTAAAAGAGGCTGTTTTTTCAATTCTAAAAGGGGATAAATACCAACTTTCATTTTCATTAGATTTTGTGGGTTCACATCCTAAATTTTGAAGTACTTTTTCTATTGAAATTTCTCTTGCTTGAGTCGAATTCATTACAGCGTATTTTGTAGGTTAAAAAAATGTAAAAAAGTGATGAATTGATGACAAAGTGGTCTCAGCCCAATATTGATAGGGGATTACGTCTCCTCATTTTGTCATCACGTCATCATTATTAAAACTCTGTCATCATTTTTTATTCATCATTATAATTTTTGATGACAAAATGATGACAATATAAAGCCTTACTGTTGTTGGTTTAATCTTGTGTTGTCATCAATTCATCACTAAAATCAGATAAAAAATCTCTGGTTATCGAGTAATAACGTCCTTTGGTTAAATTTTGGTAGAAATCTAAATCATTAGTGATGCTTATTTTTTGATATTGATTTGAATTTTTAGCTTGCTCTAATTTCCAATTTTTACGAATAATTTTTTTTATTTCAGCAGCATCATATTTGATCCTAAACTTGTTTAAAATATTCAATAAATCAGAAAAACTGAAATCTAGAATTTCAATATCTAAACTTTCCATTGTATTCAGTAAAACATTAGCTATTTCTTTTTCCAATTGATTCGAATTATGTTTTACTAACTTTAATAAAGCCTTAGTTTTAATTTGTTCAGGAGTAAACCACATTCGGGATTGATTTTCGGTGGATAATTTTCTATTTGTTAGAAAATGTAGAAATGCAGGAATTTCGTCTGTTAGTTTTTTCAAGAAATTAACATCCTCTTTTTTGTAACGATTCACTTTTATGATCCAAAATCGAATTTCATCAGCATCAATTTTAATAAATGATGTTTCATTATTGGAGCAAAGAATAAATTTCCCAAAAAAGGAAGCTTCTTTTTTGTCTTTTCCTTTGGCTTCTGTTTTATGTGTATTAGTCGTAGAAAGGTATTTTATACGTTCTGTGAGTTCATCAGTCTTAAACAAAACTTCATCAATACAAATCAATAGTTTTGAACTCCAGTCGGAGTTAAAGTTTGAAGTAAAGTCACTATTGGTTAAAAAAGTCAAGTTATATTCATAGATTTCTTTTAGCCACTTTAGGAAGGTTGATTTCCCGGTTGATCTTTCTTTGCTAATTAAACATAAAATGGGTAAGATTTGGGTTGGTTTTAAATAAAGCAACTGCAAATAGTCAATTCCTAAATCTAGCTGTTCGCCAAAAATATGGGATAAAAAAGCTAATGTATTGGTAATATCGCCTTCTGAGGGCGATTTGCTTATTTGATGATAGGTGTTGTAGTAATCTTGGACTCTTTTCTTAAAGTGTTCAGGACGATTTTCAGGAATACAAATAAAGCCATCAAATCTTTCAATTTCTGAAAGGACATTTTTACCGTGATCTTGTCTTATGAATTCTGCTGACCAAATAACTAAAATTTCAATAAAATCACCTGAAGGTAAAGGATATAAGGATTTCTTAAAATAGGTAGTTCCTATTCTTAAATACATGTTTTTCATTATACAATATGGTTTTTATTGTATCTTTGTCAGACACAACATGGTTAGAGTTAAAATAAAGCGTTACAATTCGGCGGAATTGAACGCTTTTATTTTTTTACAGCATTTGTATAATTGATCGCCTCTTTTTCGATTTGAGAAACCGATTTTGACTTGTTTTGTAATAACCATTCGTCAATCTCTGATTTAGTAAAAAAGAGAGTTCTATTGTTGGGTTTAGAATAGGGGAGTATATTATTATGCACTAATTTATAGACATAACTTTTTGAGAACCCTGTGTAGTTTACAACATCATCAACAGTGAAGATTTGTTTTGTTGTCCCAATTATAAGTTTCTCTAATTGGGTTAATTTTTGAATAATTGCATTGCTTTCCATAAGTGATAGTTTTTATCGTTATGGTGGTAAAAGTCACTAAAGGAAAAGCTGTAAAGGTTAATAAGTTATGATTATCAACCTTAAATTTTAAAATATTAACCTAAAAATATCAATTCAATTAATTCTTTCTTTTTGGCTCCATTTAAGTTTTTACTTTTTGAAGAGCTAATTGAAGCTGGTGTAGCTGTTTCACTTTTTATAATAAATATTTTTAGAAATTTTGGCATAGTTAATTTCTGGCATTTACCCTTAAATAACTTATGAAACTCTTTCGTTTGAATATTGTCCATATGTAATTTAAAAATTGGTTCTTTTGGCAAAATACCTTCGCTTAGTGTTTTTACAAAAAGATTTTTATCTATAATACTCTCATTATCTTTTAATACTTCTATGAAGTCATATTCAACTAATTTATCAAATATTTTTTCAAGCTTTGCAAGGGTGTATTTATTTTCAAAATCTTGCGTGCAGTTGTTCTGTGGATCACTTTTAATAGAAGAAAATAAACTGCTTTTAGTTCTTTCTGCAGATCCCGTTCTTTGAAGTAAATATATTGAGATTGTCAACAGTATTAGTATTGTCATATATAAAATTGCCAAATACAATTCATTTGAAGACGTCAGTAATATGCTGCCTAAATAGGTGCTTAAACAAAAAAATGCTAAAAATGAAGCTGCAATTATTCTATCATAATTAGAATTCCAAGTAATTTTTTTATTTTGAAAATATTGTATGATTAACGGATAATAATATCTCAAAATTAAACCTAGTTGTACTAAAATATTAATTAAAATTGATATAACAATAATGTAGCTTATAATTTTCATTCTTTTAATTATTAATGTTAGGGATTAAATTAGCTGCTTCTTTCATCTTAGAATCAATGATTTTAGCATAAATTTCGGTTGTTTTTAATTCTCTATGACCAAGCCTTTTTGAAACGGTGTAGATGTCAGCTCCATTTTCTAAAAGTAATACAGCATTGGTATGCCTAGCACTATGAAATGTAATATGTTTTGTAATTCCGGCTTTCATACACCATCTTAATATTTCAGCATTAAAATGAGCTCCATATTTCAAGCCTTTAAAAACCCTCTCGGATGGGCTTTCTCTTTCTCCGAGTAGTTTCCTCGCTTCATCTGAAATATATAAATATTCTACACCATCCGTTTTTTCTTGTCTAAAATTTACGCGGCTAATATCTCCTTCGTCTCTTACTTCTTTCCAAACAAGTGTATTTATATCAGACCATCTTAAGCCAACTAAACAGGAAAAAATAAAGGCTCGTTTTAGGACATCATATTTACAAGTGGCTTTGTTCATGGCTACTAACTCATTGTAAGTTAGGTACTCTCTTTGACTTTCTCCTTGCTCAAATCCTTTTACTTTTTTGACAGGATTCATTGTAAGATAGCCATCTTCAAAAGCGGCTCTTATTGCAGCTTTGAATTTATTATAATAAGAATATTTTGAGTTTTGAGCTAATGGAAGATCGCTTTTAGTTCTAGCGTCTTTGTCAAGATAATTTCGGTACGCTTTTACGAATTCTTCATCAACTTCATCAAAAGTTGTATTTGGATTACAGAATCGCTTAAGATGAAGAAAAGAAGCGGTCCAATTCCCATAATTTTTAGGCGAATCAACTCGTTCCTCGGCTTGATTACTATAATATTCTAGAAATAAGGTTTTAGATTTTGTATTGTTTTTGATGTCAAATTTGCCTTGAAAGTATTCGGCTTTTCTGATTGATAATATCTGTTCGCTTAAAGTATCAATTTCCTTATTCTCCTTCTTTTCACTTGCAATTTTTGGATCTTGATGTGGATATAATTTTAGATACTCAAAGTCTCTCAAATGAATGCGTTTGCCGGCTGCATTAACAGTTGATCCTTTGTAGTATTCAAGATATAAACTATATCTGCCATTTTGCAATTTCTTCTTCTTTAAACTAATTATCATAAGGTGTACATTTTTACACCTTATTTTTGATAAGGTGTACATGAAGTGTAACAAATGTATAAATTAAAGATAATATAAGAAAGTAAAAATACTCCTAAATCAATGGGAGTCAACTAATAGAAAGCAAAGTAAAGTTAAAGAAAGTGCTTTTATTTCCCGATGCAGAAATTAGCAAAAATATTCCCTAACAATTCGTCATTAGTTACTTGTCCCGTAATCATTCCAAATTGGTACAAAGCTTCCTTAATATCTAATGCCATCAAATCGGAGGACAAGTTCGTTTCAAGACCAAATTTTACTTTTTGTATTTCATCTAACGCTTTTAATAAGGAATCGTAATGTCTGGTATTCGTTACAATTGTTTCATTATTTCGTAATGCTCCGGTATTGACAAATGAAAGTAATTGATTTTTTAAATCCTCAACGCCTAGTTTCTCTTTTGCAGAAATCAGTAAGATTTCAGGAATTTCTGATTTCAAATTTCCTATTTCACTTTCTTCTAATTTATCGGCTTTGTTACCAATGATTACAAGAGGTTTCAACGGAAACTGGTTTTTAATTTTTTCCAGTTCCACTTTTAACTTTAAACCAGAAACTTTAAACTCGGAACTGTCAAATAGAAAAACGACAACTTGCGCTTGTTCAATTTTTTCAAAAGTCTTACGAATCCCGATGCTTTCTACCACATCTTCCGTTTCCCGAATTCCAGCCGTATCAATGAATCGAAAACCAATGCCGCCAATCACTAACTCATCTTCAATGGTATCACGTGTCGTTCCCGCAATTTCCGAAACAATGGCGCGCTCTTCATTCAATAAAGCATTCAAAAGTGTCGATTTACCTACATTGGGTTCGCCCACAATAGCTACAGGAATTCCGTTTTTAATCACATTTCCTACGGCAAATGAATCGATTAATCGTTTTAGGACAAATTCGATTCGGTTCAGTAATTCATGAAATTGGGTTCGGTCAGCAAATTCTACATCTTCTTCGGCAAAGTCCAATTCGAGTTCGATTAGTGATGCAAAATTCAAGAGTTCTTCTCTTAATTTTGCTATTTCATTAGAGAAACCGCCACGCATTTGCTGCATTGCAATTTGGTGTGAAGCTTCATTATCTGATGAAATTAAATCGGCAACAGCTTCTGCTTGGGACAAATCCAGTTTTCCGTTTAGAAATGCTCTCAACGTAAATTCGCCAGGATCTGCCATTCGACAGCCTTTTCGAAGCAATAATTGAATAATTTGTTGTTGTATATAAGTAGAACCGTGACAGGAAATTTCGATCGTGTTTTCGCCAGTATAGGAATTTGGTCCTTTAAAAATGGAGACCAGGACTTCATCCAAAGTTTTGGAACCATCCATTATATGCCCTAAATGTAACGTATGCGTTTTTTGGGTTGTTAATTCTTTGTTTTTGATGGATTTAAAAACAGAATTTCCAATAGCAATGGCATCTTGTCCGGAAATCCGAATTACGGCTATAGCACCCGCTCCCGAAGGAGTTGCCAGTGCCACTATGGAATCGTGAGGTATCATATTTAAAGTCAATTTGGTGTAAAAGTAAGTAAATTTGACATGGCTACAAGTCTCTTGTACTAAACCATTAAGGTTATTTTTTGTTAAAAATTAGCCAAAGTGATAATTATCATACTATTTTGTTTTTTGTTTTGTAAATTTATATAAATAATTAATTTGCAATAAATTAACTATAGTATGAAGAAAATCTTATTTCCTACCGACTTTTCGGAAGTGTCTAAAAATGCGTTTATCTATGCATTGAAATTGGCAGAATCTATTAATGCTGAAATAGTTACAATGCATGTGTACCAATTTTCACAAGCCAATTATGTTAATGTTTCTAAGTATTTACATGAAATTTATGAGGTTACAGAACTCAGTAATTTTGAAAATTATAAAGATGAAGTGCCACTTTTAAGAAAAATTGCGGAAGCAAATAATTTAGGTCATATCAAAATAAGCCATGTTTTGATTTTGGGAAATTTGGTTCCCGAAATTAAAAAAATAACCGAGAATGAAAATTTTGATTTCGTAGTTATGGGTACTAAAGGCGCCACTGGTATAAAGGAAACTTTTTTCGGTACGATAGCCACAAAAGTAATGAATGATGTCAAAGCATTAGTTTTGGCAATACCGGAGCATTGTACATATCATCCTATTGAAAAAATACTGTTCATTACGCAATATAAATTGGAGGACACAGGGTCTTTTGTAAGAGTTCTGTCTTTGTCCAAAATATTTCAAGCACATATTGATTGCCTGCGTGTCGAGTCTCCGCATCATGAAGTTAAAGAGGACAGTAGAGAAGATTGGAAGGTATTAGTAGAAAATAATGGAGTTACATTTTACTCCATTAAAGGAGAAGATGTAGAAGGAATTATTTTAAATTTTATCGATTTGCATAAAATTAATTTGATTGCAATGCATGTGTATCACAGAAATTTCTTTGAGAAACTTTTCGAAATTAGTCTTTCAAAAAAATTAGCATTTCATATCAATGTACCCATTCTTGCTATTCATGAATAAAAATATTCTGATTTGACTACGTAAAGACACCAATAATTTATTTTAGTAAATCAATTATTTTAATAAAAGATAAAATGAAAAAAATTCTATTTCCAACCGACTTTTCTGAAGTGGCTACTAATGCTTTTGTACATGCTTTAGAATTTGCAAAAATAGTTCAGGGCGAACTCGTTTTATTGCACACCTTTGAATTGCCCATTTATGACAATCAGTTTTTTCCCGAAAATTACGCCGTCATTTATGATTCCTTGGCCTTAGCTCAATTTGATATGTTTAAAGATGAAATCCCAAAATTGCGCGCCATAGCCGATGAGCGGCATTTGGACAAAATAAAAATGTCTCATAGGCTCATGGATGGGAATTTGCTTTATAATATTAAAAAATCAATTAAAGAAGATAAAATAGATTTTGTGATCATGGGTACTTCAGGAGCTACAGGATGGGAAGCTTTTTTTATGGGTACCAATACAGGTGCTGTTATTTCTGGAATAGATATTCCTATGTTGTGTGTTCCGTTAGAAGCAAAATTCAAAAAAACAGAAATTATTGGATTTACAACCCGTTTTAGAACTAAAGATAAAAAAGCATTGAAAATGGTGTTAGATATCGCTAAAAAAACGAAAGCTAAAGTAAAATGCTTGTATGTAAAAACTAGTGATTCCGATGTTTCAAATGATACAGTAACTGCTTGGGAGCAAGAATTTATTAATGAACCCGTTGAGTTTTTTGTGATCAATAGTGACGAAGTCAAAGAAACAATTCTGGATTTTATAATGTACAAAGAAATTGATGTACTGACTATGCTTACGTATAAAAGAGGTTTTTTTGAAGGGATTTTCAAACCTAGTTTAACAAAAAAAATAGCTACGAATTTTGATATCCCAATTTTAGCGATTCCTATTGATTGATTCAGTTTTAATTCAATTGAAATCTTGAATTCTATATAGTGCGGCATCGCCATTGCCTTTTAATTTAGCCTTCAAAGTAATCTATTTCGTTATATTTGCAATTCATTAATTGAATTATGGAAATATACAAAGCAAAAAAGATACGCTTTTCAACAGCATTGACAGCAATCAATAAAAAGTACAATAGTATAAGTATTTTAAGACTTCTTTCTATTGTACTTTTTTTGGTTTCTATTTATTACTACATCAAAAACAGCGAAATTATTTTCATAATTGCCGCCATTTTTCTTTTTGGACTATTCGTAGTATTTATGCGCATTCATTCTAAATTAGTTTTCGAAAAACATGTCAATCAAGCCTTACTTGATATTAATGAAAATGAAATTTCCTACCTGGAAAGAAATAAAATCCCTTTTGAAAACGGACAGGAATTCAATGATTTTCACCATCCGTATGCCTATGATTTAGATATTTTTGGCGAGCATTCTTTGTTCCAAAACTTGAATAGAATCGCTACTTTTATTGGTAAAAAAACATTCGCAAACCAGCTTTTATCAATTTTGCCCAATGAAGAGATTCTTAGAAATCATCAAGCGGTAAAAGAATTAACCAAAAAATTAGACTGGCGTCAGGAATTTTTGGCTTTCGCCAAAATAAGCAATGACAATCAATCGAATTATGAGACTCTGCTCAAGTGGTGTACATTTAATAGTACGCCCTTGGCTAAAATGAGTGTTTTCATTTCTTATTTTTCACCACTTCTTTTTCTGGGAGTTTTGATTGCCTATTTAGTAACTTCGACTACTGTTTTTGCTTCCGTTTTATCGTATTTATTTGTATTTAATTTAATTGTTTTGGGTCGGTTTATGAAGCGTATCCAGGCAGAAATTGCTAATTCTACGAATATAGATAAAACCATTCATCAATATAGTTTACTGTTGCAAAAAATAGAAAATGAATCTTTTCAGTCGAAAAAATTAATCGATTTACAGCAAAAATTAATGTTCAAAAAAGAAAATGCCAGCGTGCATTTGAAACAGTTAGCCGGTTTGTTTTCTAATATGGACAGTATCTCAAATTTTGTTACGGCTATCGTATTCAATGGAACGTTCCTTTTTAATTTACATGTTTTAAAATCATTAATTCAATGGAAAAAAGATCATGCCCAAGCTTTAGAAAATTGGTTGGAAGTTATTGGTGAATTCGAAATGTTGAACAGTTTGGCCAATTTTTCGTATAACAATCCGGAGTTTGTATATCCAACATTAAACAGCAATTTCGAAATAGATTTCAAGGATTTAAGCCATCCTTTATTAAATGAAAAAACTAGAATAGGAAATGACGTGCGTTTTCATCCCGAATCGTTTATGATTTTAACGGGTTCTAATATGTCTGGTAAAAGTACTTTTCTAAGAAGTTTAGGAATCAATATGGTTTTGTCAGGAATAGGTTCGCCGGTTTGTGCTCGTCAGGCTAGTGTACATCCGTTACCCGTTTTAGTTTCCATGCGATTATCTGATTCGTTGTCCGATAGCGAATCGTATTTCTTTGCCGAAATCAAACGCTTAAAGCAGATTATGGACGAATTGGAAAATAGACCGGCATTTGTTTTATTGGACGAAATATTACGTGGTACCAATTCAGATGATAAACGCAACGGAACAATTGAAGTGGTCAAAAAAGTAATTGGTAAGAAAGCCGTTGGAGCTATTGCAACGCACGATATCGAAGTTTGCCTGACAACCAATGAATATCCAAATATATTAACCAACAAATGTTTTGAAGTAGAGATTATCAATGATGAACTCCATTTTGATTACAAACTTCGGGACGGAATTTGTAAAAATAGAAGTGCTACTTTCCTGATGAAGAAAATGGGAGTGATTTAAAAATCCATTTTTCTAAAAAAATATTAAAAAAAATAAAATGAATTAATTTAAATTATTACTTTCATAATTCAAAAGAAAAATAAAATTTATGAAAAAAAATATATGTGTATTTTTGTTATTTGCCTTCACCTCGGCAATTTTTTCTCAGCACAATCAGTTGAATTTGCATAGTAAAGTTATTTACATGGAATACAAAAATTATAAATCATTGAAAAAAAGTGGTAATAAAGTTATAGATTCAATTGGTTTTAATATTGTCAAGAGTGATACATTAATCATTATTAATGGATATGATGAGAAAGGAGTAAAAGTTTTGTATGAAGAAAAAGATTCTATATTTTTAGAACGCTATAAACAATTAGTTTTCAATAAAAAATATCAAAAAAAAGAAGAGAGATTAAAACCAAGAATGAAAATTTGGAAAGATGAAGTAAAAATTTATTTTGACAAATCAGTTAGCCAATATAATAGTAAAAAGCTTAGTAAATTTATTCATTATCTTGATAACGAAATTGATTCACTAAAAATTACAGTGGTAAAAGATAAAGAAAAATCAAACTATTTAATTTATTCTATAGACGATACCAATGATGTCAATTTAGATATAAGAATTAAAGGGAATGACGGATATTATCTTTTATGGAATAACAAACAAAATATTTATAGTTGCTCATTAAAAATTAACGCAAAAAAAAATCTAAATGAAGAGCAGATATTAACTACTTTGAAAGTTAATTTTATACGATCTTTAGGTTATTTTTATCAAGAACTAGATTATTCAGATTGCAATAGTTACTTTTCAATTTGTAAATCAGATAAAAAAGAATTTGGAACGAAAGATCTTGAAATTCTAAAATATCATTATTCTTATGGAATTTGTAAAGGAACTAATTTAGAAACATTTGAAAAAAATCATAAAGATGCGAAAGAATCAATAAAAAAAGGAAATACAAAGTTTTATTTTATTCATAGTGAATAAGCAAAAAAACCGTCTCGTAATTAATCGAGACGGTTTTTTAAATATAAAAATGGTTTGGTTAATAGCGTATTTTAAATTGAATTAACTGTTCAACATTACTGGCATTACAAGCATCGTTACCGTTTCACCTTCTTCTAATCCATCAACAGGAGTTAGAATTCCGGCTCTGTTTGGCAATGACATTTCAAGCATAATCATATCCGATTGTAAGTTAGTCAACATTTCAGTTAAGAAACGAGAATTATACCCTATTTGCATATCATCACCTTGATAATCACAAGTCAATCTTTCTTCGGCTTTGTTTGAATAGTCAATATCTTCAGCAGAAACATTCAATTCAGCACCTGCTATTTTCAAACGGATCTGGTGTGTAGTTTTATTCGAAAAGATAGCAACACGACGTACAGAACTCAAAAATTGAGAACGGTCAATCATTAATTTATTCGGATTTTCTTTTGGAATTACTGCTTCGTAATTTGGATATTTTCCATCAATCAAACGACACATTAAAACATAATTATCAAAAGAAAAAGTAGCATTCGAATCGTTATATTCAATTTTTACTTCAGCATCCGAAGTACCAAGAATATTTTTTAAGATATTCAAAGGTTTTTTTGGCATGATGAAATCAGCCACCTGAGAGGCGGTTACATCGGTACGCGCATATTTTACTAATTTGTGTGCATCAGTTGCAACAAATGTCAATCCTTGTGGCGAAAACTGAAAAAATACACCAGACATTACCGGACGTAAATCATCGTTTCCGGCCGCAAATATAGTTTTACTTATAGCAGTTGCCAAAACATCAGCAGGAACAAGCGTTACAGATGGGTCGTCTAAGTTAACCGATTTTGGAAATTCATTTCCAGGAGCATAAGCCAAAGCATATTTACCAGAATTAGAACTGATTTCTATCGTACTGTTTTCTTCAACTGTAAAAGTTAAGGGTTGTTCAGGGAACGTTTTAAGGATTTCCAAAAGTAATTTTGCAGGCACAGCAACGCTTCCTTTACTTTCTGAATCAATTCCTAAAGTAGCAGACATGGTTGTCTCTAAATCAGAAGCAGAAACTGTTAGCACATTATGGTCTAAATCAAATAAAAAATTATCTAAAATAGGCAAAGTATTACTGCTGTTGATAACGTTACCTAAAACCTGTAATTGCTTCAATAAGTACGAACTCGATACTATAAATTTCATCTGTTTTGTTTTATTTTTTAAGGTATTTCTCTAAATTCGAAATACGTTACATTTTACAAATATATCGTAAACTATTCTAGTTTCGAAACTTTTTTATTAACATCTATTTGCTGTATTTTCTTTTTCGAAGAAAAGTAAATAAGATCCCAAAAAGTACCAAAATAAGAATTGGAAGCCCGATAGTTAGGATTTGTGTTCGGGTATAGTTTTCATAAACTTTTTCTTTATCCAACAAAGGTAAATCAAGATCTTTGCTTCGAATGTTAATAAGTCCCGTATCATCGAGTAAATAATTCACGCAATTTATCAGGAAATCTTTATTATCATACAAATTTCCAGACCTTTGGTCATAACCCAATTCTACGGGTTGAAAGTTTTTATCCAATTGGTTTTTTATCAAATCTCCATCCGAAATCACAATCATTTTGTTCTCTTTTCCTGTCGTTTGAAATGTTTTTTGTTTAAATGGTAACACTCGATTTTCAAACATAGAACGAAACGAACCTTCCAATAAAACAGAAAGCGGAATCTTTCCTTTGTTCAAGTAATCATTTGGCGAAGTTTCTTCGGCAACACTATTCAGGTTGATCTCTGTTGGAGTTCCTATTTTTTTCGAATATTGAGACGATTCCAACAGAATAGTTTTCTTAATTCCATTTTTCAAAGTATCGATTGGATTCGCAAAATCAAATTTGATTCCTCCTAAATTTTTAACTATCGGATGTACACTATTTGGATACACTTGTGGCGCAAACTTCCAGTTGAATTCCTGAAATTGTGTCGCACTTCCTTGTTCTCCAGTGGCTAGTTTTATGGGGCTTCCCTGTTCGTCTTTTACTAAATCAGGATTGATTCGGATGCCGTATTTAAAGAACATATCATTTAAATTTAGATCTCTTGGATACGCTAAAGTAGCTCCTGAAGCATTGTACAAACTGTCCATTTCAGCCGTAACTTGGTCAATCAACCATAATGTTTTTCCCCCGTTGATGATAAATTGATCCAAAACTTGTTTCTCCGCATCGGTAAACGTTTCAGTTGGTTTAGCGATAACTGCCAAGTCATATTTTTCTAAAGCTTCTAAACTTCCAATCGGATTTTTGGCAACCGAATCTAAAGTAAAAGGACCAATATGGTAACTTTCGCGCACTTGCAAAAGAAATTTAGCCATCATGATATCTTGCAATTCACCGTTTCCTTTGATAACAGCAATTTTCTTTTGTTTGGCTTTGGTAATTTTATTCAATCCTTCAGCAATAGAATATTCCAAATGCTGAACAGATCCAATGACTTTTTGGGTAGTTGTAGCTCCCATAATATTTTTCAACAAGGGGATATTAACTTCTTTATTGTCATAAACGGCTGTGGCCCACGGGAAAACCATCGCTTGAGATTGCTTTCCTTTATCGTCAACGGTTATGTTTATTGGCGTAAGCCCTTTTCGATACAAGTCTTTAATATTGTCCATGCTGGCGTCATCATTCTCCAATGGATCTACGAATTCAAAAACAATATTGGAGTTATAGGCCTGAAATTCTTCCAGTAATTGTTTTGTTTCTTGTTGTAAACGCTTGAATTCAGCCGGTAAATCACCTTGCATATATACTTTTATAGACAACGGATTTTGGACTTGCTTTACGATAGTCAAAGAAGTAGGAGAAAGAGTATATCTGTTGTCTTTTGTTAAATCAAAACGATGAAAAAAGGAATTTCCTATGACATTCGCAAGAACTACAAGGACAAGGACAATCAATACTGATTTTAGGTTGTTTTTCTTAGAAGTAGTCATTACGATTTGAAAGATTTTAGATTATAAACAGTAAATGAAAGAAAGACAACGGTTATACTGGTAAAATAAAGAATATCTCTGGTATCTAATACGCCTCGGCTCATGCTTTTGAAATGATCTTGCATTCCTAATGACGCGATTATGGAAGATACATTTGGAACAACAGCAGCTAACCCTTCAAACCCAAAATAGAAGAAAAAACATAAAAATACGGCAATAATAAATGCCACAATCTGGTTATCCGACAATGTTGAAGTGAATATCCCAATGGCAGAATAGGCTGCAATTAAGAATAATAATCCAAAATAAGAACCAATTGTGCTTCCCATATCAATATTGCCTTCCGGCATTCCTAAACTCGAAATAACGGCTACATAGATGAAGGTTGGAATAATTGCCATGACAATTAAAAGTAAAGCACCAAGAAATTTTCCGTTTACAATTTGCCAAATACTCAATGGCTTCGTCAGCAATAATTCTATTGTTCCTTGTTTTTTTTCATCCGAAAAACTGCGCATGGTTACTGCAGGAATCAAGAATATCAAAATCCATGGCGCTAAGGTAAAAAACGGAGTCAAATCAGCAAATCCGGTATTCAAAATATTATAATCTCCTTCGAAAACCCAAAGAAACAATCCATTAATAATTAAAAAAATGGCAATAACTAAGTAGCCGATGGGCGAACCGAAAAAGGATTTTATCTCTCGTAAAACTATTGATTTCATGTTTTATTTTTTGTTTAAAGTTTAAAGTTTTTTTAGTTTAACGTTGCTCAACTTTAAACTAAAAAACTTTAAACCAAAGTAACTAATTTATCCACGCTCCACGCTTCTGGTTTGTCGTTGAATAATTTCTTGGTGAATGTCCAAACATCGTAAAAAAGTTCGGAATTTCGGTAATTTTCTAAATCGGCTTCGGTTTCCCAATAACTATAGGTAAAGAAAATGCTTTTGTTGTTTTTGTCCTGATACAATTCTAAGAAACGATTACCGGGCGCATTTCGTATTTTATCTTTCATTAATTCAAAATTTTCTAAAAAAGCAGGAATATTTTCCTCGTGAAAACTCAATTTTACTATTCGTACAAACATTTAGATTTATGATTTTAGATTAAAGATTTTAGATTTTTAAACTGATTACTGAACACTGCTATCTGAATATTATATTTATTATATCTCTATAATTCAATCCCAATAAGCTATTCGCTGAACCTACTTTAGAAGGATTGCTTCTGAAAATTGCAATTTCAAGAAAACCGGCTTCATTGAAAATGGCTAATTTTTCTCCTTCATACGATTTAATCGGATATTTATCGGAACTGGCAATTGCGGAATAATTGGGCAAAATTGTTTTGATATTTTTAGTTTTCAAAACAATTTCATACGCCCTTCCTTTGGCGACTTCAATAAAATATTTTTTAGTGATATTTGTAATTACATTCCCAAAATGATCAATGTAAATCACATGACCTTTTAATGAATTCCCATCATCCGAAATAGTGGCTTGCAGATTTGTAACTTGCTTAATAGTGTGTATTTCTTTACCAATGACGTTCATCAAACCCCCTTTGGCTAAATGGCAGGCTACTTTTACAAACACATCAAGATCAGCCGCATCACTCGGTAAACGATCATGAATATTGATTGCCACCATTTTTTGCGGAACAATTTTTTGCGAAAGCATGCTTAAAATACCATTATCAGCAGCAATAAAATAATGATCATTCCATTGCATCACAATATGTTGGTTTTCCTTATTGGCTTCTATATCCACACCTATGAGATGAACCGTGCCTTTTGGAAAGCTAGCATATGAGGCACTAATTGCATAACTAGCTTCTAACGTGTTAAATGGATCAATATCATGTGAAATATCAATAATTACAGCTTCGGAATACTCAGACAAAATTTTCCCTTTCAGCGCACCTACAAAGTGGTCTTTCAAGCCATAATCGGTAGTTAGGGTAATTATTGACATAAATTTGTTTATAACTATTGGTGTTTTGTAAACCTAATTTTCATTAAATTTGAGAAACGCAAAGCTAATAATAGTAAATTCAAAAAAGCAAAAAACAAAAGACAAATTCAAATTAATACTACAATTATTCGCATTGATAACAAATTTATTGATTTACTTAATTTAATTTAAAAACTACCTCATTTGAACGAAAGAATAATCGAGCTCATAGACATCGCTCCAACAGACTTTTGGGGCGCTCAAGACACTCATCTTGAAACAATTAAAAAATATTATCCAAAATTAAAGATTGTCGCCCGGGGAACAACCTTAAAAGCTTTTGGTGAAAAAGAAGTTTTAGACGACTTTGAAAAACGTTTTCAACGATTAATGGTGCACTTTTCAAGATACAATAACATTGATAATAATGTAATCGAGCGTGTTATTCGTGGTGATGTTCAGGAAGACAAAAAATTTCAAGGACAGGATAAAATTTTAGTGCATGGTGTAGGTGGTAAAATCATCAAACCTATGACTCCCAATCAGCAATTGTTGGTGGATACCATGGAAAAAAATGATATGGTTTTTGCAGTAGGACCTGCCGGTACAGGAAAAACGTACACCGGAGTTGCTATGGCAGTGAAAGCGCTAAAAGAAAAGCAAGTCAAACGCATTATATTGACAAGACCAGCGGTAGAGGCAGGGGAGAACCTTGGTTTTCTTCCAGGAGATATGAAGGAAAAACTAGATCCATATATGCAACCACTTTACGATGCTTTACGCGATATGTTACCCAACGAAAAACTGGAAGATTATATTTTAAAGGGAATTATCCAGATAGCACCATTGGCATTTATGCGTGGTAGAACATTGGATAATGCTTTTGTGATTTTGGATGAAGCCCAAAACACAACGCATTCTCAAATGAAAATGTTCCTAACCCGTATGGGAAAAAGTGCTAAATTCATGATTACTGGAGACCCAGGTCAGGTCGATTTACCCCGAAGAACCATATCCGGACTCAAAGAAGCCTTATTGGTTTTAAAAGACGTTGAGGGAATCGGAATCATTTATCTGGATGATAAAGACATTGTGAGACACCGATTAGTTAAAAAAGTAATTGATGCCTACAAAATGATTGAGAATAATGATTAAAACAAAAGGAGGCTTTGTGAAAAAGCCTCCTTTTGTAATTTTTTTTATTAATCCTGAAACATAGCACTCCAATTCTTGAATTCTATATCAGAAAGTGTGTACTGATTTAAACTTTCAATAAAAGCTTGATAAGCGGTATTGAACAATGATTTTAGTTTGCAATCGTGTGATTGAAAGATGCAAGGTTTTGAATCGCAGTTGACGATGGGCGTATCGTCTTGTTCTAATAGGTGAATCAAATCGCCTAATCGAATTTCTCTTGCTTTTTCAGAAATCACTATTCCGCCATTTTTTCCTCTTTTGGTGAGAATTAATTGATTTGCCGATAAAAATTGAACCACTTTTATAAGATGGTTTCGCGAGATTTTAAATGTAGTCGCTAAATCATCTAGAGAACTTTGTGGAGTATCTTTTTTTTGATTTAGATACATCAAAACGCGCATACTAAAATCGGTAAAGTGATTCAATTTCATATTAAAATTTACTAATTAAGGCTTAATAATTGAGGGCCAAATTCTTCATACAGAATATTTTCTCTATTTACGCCAAGTGCAACCAAAGATTGATATTGAACTTTTATAAAAATAGCCGGTCCGCAAATATAATATTTTGCATCCTCAATAAGGATTTCTTCTTTTATTTGCTGCAAATCAATTCTTCCTTCGATAGCATTTGTTTCTGATTCGGGCAAAGTTTCATAAAAAACGAAAGAAGTTAACCACTCATTTTCGTTGTTTAATTCCTCGATAGTATCTTTAAACGCGTGAACATTTTCATTGCGACAACTGTGAATCCAAACTGTTTTATTTTTTTGAAGTGAATTTTTATTGGTTTCAACCATACTCATCATAGGAGTAAGTCCAACACCTCCACTAACCAGTACTAAAGGATTTTTTGCGTCTGGATCTGCAAAAAACACCCCCGCTGGTGCACTAACTTCGATACTGTCACCTTCCTTTTTGTTATGTAAAGCATTGGAAACAATACCATCGGGAGATGTGTTTTGACTAATTTCTTTTTTTACTGAAATTCTATAATATTCATTATTAGAATAAGACGACAGACTATATTGTCTAGGCTGTTTATGACCTAATTCAGGAATATACGTACTCACAGATATATATTGACCCGGATAGAAATCAGCAATTTCTTTGTTGTCTTCCGGTTTAAGGTAAAATGAATTAATTTCGTCGCTTTCTTTTACAATTTTAGAGATTATGAAGTTTCTCCAGCCATTCCATCCTCCTTTTTTATTAATTGTTTTTTGGTACATTTCAGCTTCAATACTAATCATTATCTGAGCCAATTCATTGTAAGCACAGGTCCAGGCTTCAATTAATTCTACTGTTGCGAGATCACCTAAGACTTCTTTTATCGATCCGATTAAATGGTTTCCAACAATATCATATTGCTCTGGTTGAATATTTAAACTTACATGTTTATTTCCAATTGATTTTAACGTATTGATCAAAACAGTAGGATTTTCTATGTTTTCAGCATAAGCAAGTACAGCTCCACTTAAAGCATTTTGTTGTTTTCCACTAGCTTGATTTGCCATATTAAAAATGTTTTTCAACTCTGGATTATTGGATAGCATTCTTTGGTAAAAATAGGTTATCAAATCATTTCCATTTGTTCTTAAAATTGGCACAGTTGCTTTTATTAATTCTTTTTGACTTGCATTCATGGTATTGAAATTTATTTTTTACAAAGATAGCAATCATTTTCTATTTGTTTTATTTAAAATACAACAAATAAATAGCTATATTTATCAAAATATCGTCAAGAAAGGTTAACCTAAACTTTTTATAAATTTTTGCGTTTCTCTTTAAAATTGAATAAATTTGGAAATATTAAAAATGACAGTGAAAACCGAAAGATGCTACAAGAAAAAATAAAAGTCGTAATAAGCGATTTAGACGGAACGTTACTCAACTCAGATCACAAAATATCCCAATACACCAAAACTGTTTTTCAAGAACTCCATAATCAAAATTACCTAATAATTATAGCAACTGGTCGTCATCATCTGGATGCAATGCCTATTGTAGCAGGATTGGATGTTCCTGTTTATTTAGTCACTTCAAATGGAGCACGGATACATTCTCCTGAAAAAGAGCTAATTTTTTCTTATAATATGGAAAGTGAGGCCGTTAAATCCGTCTTGTCTTTAGATATTGATCCTGAAATTACAACCGTATTATTCAGAGAAAATGTTTGGCAAACGAACAAGCACAATGAAAAATTAAATGAGTTTCAACCAGAAGTAAATTATCATCCAGAACTCGTTGATTTTGAAAACTTAGAGGATTTGAGTGCTATAAAAGTATTTTTTACGCACGATCGACATTCAAAATTAATCGAATTAAGAGATCAAATTTTAGAAAATCATACCGGACTTTTTAGCCATGCTTTTAGTCTTCCGCTTTGCCTGGAATTTATGGACAAATCCGTAGATAAAAGTGTTGCGATTGCCAAAATTTTGGAACTGGAAAATTTTGTTTTTCAGCAAGCACTATCTTTTGGTGATGGCTACAATGATGAAAAGATGCTTAATTCTTCCGGTAAAGGTTTAGTGATGGGGAATGCACCTGATAGTTTGAAAAATAAATTGTCTCATTTAGAGGTAATTTTAACTAATGATAATGACGGAGTCGCCAAATATATAGCGCAAGAATTATTGAATAATTAATGTTTTTAACTAACCATATTTTTCCATTTTCAAAAAAAACTAAAACCAAATGAACAAAAAAATAATCTTCGTTATCTGTATCTTGTTTTTCATAACAATTCAAAGTCAAACGCTAAAACTGGAAGGAATCATGAAAGGCAACACTTTTATTGGTGTTTCCCCTGAAAATGAAAGATGGTCTTTAGATGGTCAGAAAGTGTATTTTGATTGGAATCCAAACAATGAGTTGGGCACAAGTACTTATTTTTGGAAAAATGGATTAACAAAACCAGAATTAGCTTCTCCAGATGAAGCTGCTTTTTCAAAACTAGATTTTAAAAAAACAACTAATCCAGATTTATATTATTACATCGATAAAGGAAGATTATTTTCGTATGCTGTAAAAAGTAAAATCTCGAAAAAACTGTACCAACAAAGCAGTCCAATTGCTAATTTGCAAATGGGTTCTGTACCAGGAGTGCTTTATTTCAGGCAAAACGAAAATCTTTTTCAGTTCAATACCAATGAAGGTTCTATCATTCAAATCACAAACTTTCGTAAAGGAAAATCAGATGAGAAAGCCACAGATAAAGAATCTTTTTTGAAAAGCCAACAAGCAGAATTATTCCAATTTGTCAGAGATCAGGAAGCACTGAAAAAATGGAATTTGGCAAAATCAAAAACTACAAAATCTGATTTTCCAAAGCCTTATTATTATGGAAAAAATACCTTTGGAAGCTTAAAAGTGGATCCAAAAGGAAACTTTGCCACCTTCAGATTAATAGAAGATTCAGAACGTAAAAGTGAAAAAATGGAACTTTTCATAACTGCTGATGGCTACAACCAAATTGAAGATACAAAGGAGAAAGTTTCTGTAGATAATTTGTTGGCAACTAAATTTGGAGTCTATAACATTGTTAAAGATTCTGTTTATTTCGTAAATTTTTCAACATTAAGTCATATTCAGGATGTTCCTAAGTATTTTGAATGGTATGAAAAATCAAAAACTACAGAAAAAAAGAATAAATTGATTGTAGTTCAGGAACCTGTTTACAATGAAAATGGTTCGTATGCAATTAGTGAAATACGAAGCCAGGACAATAAAGACCGATGGATTGTCAGTTTAAATTTAGAGAAAGGAACTTTTCAGGAATTAGACCATCAACATGATGAAGCGTGGATTGGCGGGCCCGGAATTCCTTCTAATTCGTATGGAAGAGGAACGCTGGGATTTTTGGGAGACAATGAAACTGCTTATTTTCAATCCGAAGAAACTGGTTATTCGCATTTGTACAGCTATAATTTAAAATCAAAAAAGAAAACTCAACTGACTAAAGGAAATTGGGAAGTGCGCAACGTGAGTTTAGCAAAAGATAAAAAGTCTTTTTATTTAACCACAACAACCACGCATCCCGGAAACAGAAATTTCTATAAATTAGAAGTGGCAAATATGGTTTTACAGCCAATTTTGACTAAAGATGGTGCTCATGAAGTGAGTTTGTCTCCAGACGAAAGCACCTTATTGATTCGTTACTCGTATAAAAATAAACCTTGGGAATTGTATGTAGCGCCTAATAAAAAGAATACAAACTTAAATCAGATAACGGCTTCAACATCGGAAAGTTTCAAAGGATATTCTTGGCGTGAACCGGAAGTGATTACTTTCAAAGCGCAGGATGGAACTCCCGTAAATGCGAGATTGTATAAGCCGCAAACTGCCAATGCGAATAAAGCAGCTGTCTTGTTTGTTCATGGTGCCGGTTATTTGCAAAACGCGCATAACTATTGGAGTACCTACCACAGAGAATACATGTTTCATAATTTATTGGTCGATTTAGGCTATACTGTTTTAGATATTGATTATAGAGGCAGCGATGGATATGGACGTGATTTTAGAACAGGAATTTACCGTTTTATGGGCGGGAAGGACTTAACAGATCAAATTGACGGAAAGAAATACCTAGTTGAAAATCATGGAATCGATGCGACAAGAGTTGGGATTTATGGCGGTTCTTACGGCGGTTTCATCACGTTGATGGGAATGTTAACTACTCCAAAAGAGTTTGCTTCTGGAGCTGCATTGCGTTCCGTTACAGATTGGGCGCATTACAATCATGGTTATACTGGAAATATTCTTAATTTTCCAGAAACGGATCCGGATGCTTACAAAAAAAGTTCTCCAATCTATTTTGCAGATAATTTAGAAGGCGATTTATTGATGCTTCACGGAATGGTAGATGATAATGTAGAGTACAAAGATATTGTTCGTTTGTCTCAGCGTTTTATCGAATTAGGGAAGAAAAAATGGAGTTTATCCAGTTTTCCAGTGGAGGCACATGGTTTTAAAGAAACCTATTCTTGGGTTGACGAATACGGCCGAATCTTAAACTTATTCAACGATACGTTGCTTAAAAAATAATTTTAGAGATAAAAGTTAAATTTATGAGTTCGCTTCTTTGCAAAACTCTATGAAATAGTTTTAAATTTGCAAGAACAAAAACACACACAACTAGTATAATGAGCAACACCATCACAACTACTGATTTTAATTTTCCAAACCAGCAATCTGTTTACCGCGGTAAAGTAAGAGAAGTATATAATATCAATGATGAACTTTTGGTAATGGTAGCTACGGATCGGCTTTCGGCTTTTGATGTAGTTTTGCCAAAAGGAATTCCATATAAAGGTCAGATTCTAAACCAAATTGCTACTAAATTCATGGAGCTGACGCAGGATATTGTTCCTAACTGGTTGATTGCAACTCCTGATCCTAATGTGGCGGTAGGGCATTTATGTGCCCCTTTTAAAGTAGAAATGGTCATTCGGGGCTATCTTTCTGGTCATGCTGCCAGAGAATATGCTCTTGGAAAAAGAGAAATTTGCGGAGTTACAATGCCTGACTATTTGAAAGAAAATGATAAATTCCCGGAACCTATTATTACTCCGACTACCAAAGCGGATAATGGCGAACATGACGCTGATATTTCTCGTGAGGATATTTTATCGAAAGGAATTGTTTCTGAAGAAGATTATGTGGTTTTAGAGAAATTCACGAGAGATTTGTTTCAAAGGGGAACTGAAATTGCAGCCAGTCGTGGTTTGATTTTGGTTGACACCAAATATGAATTTGGAAAAACCAAAGAAGGGGTAATTGTCTTGATTGACGAAATTCATACGCCGGATTCTTCTCGTTATTTTTATGCTGAAGGATATCAGGAACGCCAAAACAAAGGTGAGGAACAAAAACAATTATCGAAAGAGTTTGTTCGTCGTTGGTTAATCGAAAATGGTTTTCAAGGATTAGAAGGACAACAAATTCCTAATATGACGGATGAATACATTCAAACCGTTTCTGAAAGATATATTGAATTATATGAAAATATCTTAGGAGAGAAATTTGTAAAAGCAGATATCACCAATATAGATCAAAGAATAGAGAAAAATGTTTTGGAATATCTAGCCAATAGATAATTGTTTTTTTAAAAGATAAATGCAAAACCGCAATTCATAATTATGAATTGCGGTTTTTAGCCCCGATAAAAGTGGAAATCCTTTTCCTTTTTACTTTAAAAAGGAAAAGATTACTTCACTATACTTTTATTTTTATTTGAGTTCAGTGAATTTCATTTAAAACGGATAGCGGGATTAGCTCCTAAAACTATTTGAAATAAGAGAATGTTTCTTCGTTTTCTAACTTCAATAAGGTTTCATAAATTAATTTAATCACATTTTCAACATCGTCACGATGCACCATTTCAACCGTGGTGTGCATATATCGCAACGGCAACGATATTAATGCAGAAGCTACGCCGCCATTACTATACGCAAAAGCATCGGTATCAGTACCCGTAACACGAGATGAAGCTAATCTTTGGAACGGAATTTCGTTTGCCATGGCGGTTTCTAAAATTAATTCTCTCAAATTATTTTGAACAGCAGGAGCGTAAGTAACTACAGGACCTTTACCAATTTTTGTATCTCCTTCAATTTTCTTTTCAATCATTGGAGTAGTAGAGTCATGACAAACATCGGTTACGATCGCTACATTCGGTTTGATGGTTTTGGTAATCATTTCGGCACCGCGAAGCCCTACTTCTTCCTGAACTGAATTCGTAATATACAATCCAAAAGGAAGTTTTATTTTGTTTTCGTGTAGCAAACGAGCCACTTCGGCAATCATAAACCCACCCATACGATTATCAATCGCGCGACAAACAAATTTATTTTCGTTCAAAATCATGAATTCATCAGGATAGGTAATCACACAACCTACATGAACGCCCATTTTATCAACCTGTTCTTTGGTTTCACAACCAATGTCAATAAATAGATTGTTAACTTTAGCTACTTCTTCTTTGTCTCTCATTCGTGTATGAATAGCAGGCCAGCCAAAAACACCTTTTACAATTCCTGTTTTAGTATGAATATTGACGCGCTTTGAAGGTGCTATTTGGTGATCGGAACCACCATTTCTGATCACGTAGATTAATCCATCGTCTGTAATGTAATTTACGTACCATGAAATTTCATCTGCATGACCTTCAATTACTACTTTATAAGGTGCATCCGGATTTATAATTCCTACCGCTGTGCCGTAAGTATCTGTTATAAAAGTATCAACGTAAGGTTTTAAATAATCCATCCATAATTTTTGTCCACCACTTTCATAACCGGTAGGCGAAGCATTATTAAGATAGTTTTCTAAAAACTCAAGTGACGACTTGTTTAATATTGATTTTGTGCTCATAAAATTATTTTTTTGCTAAATTATAAATTTGGCATTACAGTTGCGTATATAATGTATAATTTTGGCAATTAAACTTTCCTAATATGAAGCTAATTAAATTTTTGTTGTTTTTTCTATTGATAACTTTGTCTGTTAATGCACAGGTAATGCCGCAGGATACTACAAAAATAGGGCATGAGTTAGAAGATGACGAATTGATTCTTAATGACACCATTCAATTACCAGAAATAATAATATACAAGGGAAAAACAGATCCCGAAGCAAGAAAGCAATTTTTATTACTTCAAAGTCGGGTTTATAAAACGTATCCTTATGCAAAACTAGCTTCGGAGCGATTGACGATTCTTAATAAAGGAATGGCAAACCTTAAAACAAATAAGGAGAAAAAAAAATACTTTAAGATAGTAGAAAGTTATTTGAGTGAGGAGTTCGAAGCTAAACTTAAAAAGCTATCTCGTAAACAAGGTCAAATATTGGTAAAGTTAATTCACCGTCAAACAGGTACTACCACTTATGAGTTAGTAAAAAACCTTAAAAGTGGCTGGAAAGCTTTTTGGTCCAATACTGCAGCAAGCATGTTTGACATTAATCTAAAAACAAAATACGAACCCTACTATGTCAACGAGGATTATTTAATAGAAACTATACTAGTACGAGGATTTGATTCAGGAAGATTACAAAATCAAACTCCGGCACAGCCTATTAATTATGACAGCTTGAACGATGCTTGGGTTAGCAGGGCAATTAAATAATACCATCATTTTGTGTTCCTATTTCTATAAAGATAATGTTGCAGCATAGTTAGCAGTGTAGGAGCTACTTTGATAATTTTTTTTATAAATCAGTAATAATAAATTCACTTCTTCTGTTAAGTTGATGCTCCTCCTCAGTGCACTCTAGATCGTCTACACATTTGTTTACCAGTTGGGTTTCACCATATCCTTTTCCAATTAATCTGCTTGTATGTACTCCATTTTTTATCAGCCAGTT
This sequence comes from Flavobacterium sp. LS1R10, assembly GCF_003968825.1. NCBI lineage: Bacteria > Pseudomonadati > Bacteroidota > Flavobacteriia > Flavobacteriales > Flavobacteriaceae > Flavobacterium > Flavobacterium sp. LS1R10. Next base: position 40,470 of record NZ_RYDH01000002.1, read on the forward strand.
AATAGTAGATTTAGCTCTTCTGTCAGATAACGCTTCATTGTATTTGAACGTTTGTCTGCTATCTGTATGAGAACGAATATCAAGCTTCATCGTTGGGTTTTGATTTAAAACATCTAATATTTTTTCTAAATCAAAAGCTGCCTCTTGCCTGATATTTGATTTATCCAGATCAAAATAAATCATTTTTATATTAAAACATTTACCTAAATCATCCCCTATGGTTACTTTGCACTTTGCATCTTCTAATGCGATTGGTACGTATGTCTTTCCATTTTCATCAGCTATTGTAATCTTTTGTTCTTTTGCAGTATATTCAGGTTTTTGAGCCCTTACGTAATATGTTTTACCACATTCAACAGGAAAAAAATAATTAGCTTTATCATCTGAAAGGGTTGTATTTACAATGTTAAAATGATTGTCAAATAGAGTAATTTTAGTGTTCGGAAGGAATTCTTTTGTAGCAATATCAGTGATCTCACCATATAATAACTGTTGGCAAATAATTTTTTTCAGTTCTGAAAATTTATAAATATCATCATATCCTAAACCACCATCTCTATTGGAAGAAAAAAAACCTTTTCTTGATTTTGTATCAATTAAGTAGGCAAAATCATCTTTTGGAGAATTAATATCTGCCCCCACATTTTGTATCTCACCAAAAGTTCCATTGGGATTTATAGCGGCAACAAAAACATCTAAACCTCCTAAGCCAGGATGGCCGTCTGATGCAAAATATATTTCGTTCTCATCATTTACAAACGGAAATGTTTCTCTACCTTCAGTATTTATCACAGCACCTAAATTCTCTGGAGTGCCAAAGCTTTTGTCATTGTGTATTATTACTTTAAATAAATCAGATTGACCTATAGTTCCGGGCATATCCGAGACAAAATATAATGTTTTCTCATCTGGACTTAGTGTAGGATGAGCCGTACTGTAATTATCATTATTAAAAGGAAGTTCGGTTATATTAGACCATTTGTCATTTTCTAAAGTGGCTTTATATATTTTTATTAAAGTAATTTTATTAGCATCTTTTCCTTTTTTTCCATCAAGATAGTTGTTACGGGTGAAGTACATGGTTTTTCCATCTTTTGTGAAAGCAGGAGTAGACTCGTTAAATTTAGAATTTATATGGGTATCGAACTGGAGAGGGTTTCCCGGATTCCTATTTTCCCCTAAATTGGCAGTATATAAATTGGTAAAATATTGATTTGTCCATTTATGTTTTCTTTGGCCTACACTTCCGGTGTCCCTTGCCGATGCAAATACGATTTCATTTGCATGAAATGCAGTACCGTAATCGGAATATATAGAATTTATTCCAGCATCCTCGATTTTATATCTTCCGGAATTTGCTTTGATTGCGTCAAGATAATTTACATTTTTCATAAAAATCTTGCCGCGACTATCGTTTCCAGATTTTTGATTGAATAGTTCTAATAGATCATTGGCTTTGTGATTTTGACCAATGGATCTCAAGCACTGTGCATAACGAAAATAATATTCAGGTTCTAAATCGATAGTATTCATTGCAAATAACTCTCCATACCATCTGGCTGCTTTTTCTAACTCTGCATTAAAGTAATAAGAATTCCCTAATTTCTTAAACATATCAGCCGATTTGTATTTTTTTTCGGCTACTTTTTCGTAGGTTTTTATGGCATCAATGTAGGCATAGTTGTCATATTTTTTGTCGGCTACAGTAACTTCCCCTTTTTGTGAGTATCCATGAATAGATAAAGCAGTTATTACAATTGTATAAAGGAGTATATTATTTTTCATACTAATTTTTTTAGAAGAATCTTGGAGTTATAATTTTACCATTATTTTTAAAGATTTCATAGCGCAAGAAAAATTCATGCGAGCCAGAATTATAGTTGTTTAATCGAGTGGTTTCCCTGTCATACCCATATCCTATATACATTCCGTCAGAAATTTGGAAACCAACCATAGCACTAAGTGCAGCACTCCATCTGTAGGCAATACCAACGACAAATTTCTCGTTAAATATAAAGTTTCCTGAAATATCGACTTGAAGAGGAGCACCTTCAATAAATTTTGACAGAACCGCGGGTTTAAATTTTATGGTTCTATTTAAATCAAATATATATCCTGCAATTAAATAATAATTTATTTTCTCTTTGAATATGGCAACTTCATTATTATCATAGCGGTCTGATTCAATAAAGTTAGGAATAGAAAAACCTACATACGCTTTATCCGAATGTAAATAAACACCTGTACCAATATTTGGAGAAAACTTATTATCAATATTTTGTATACTTTGGTCTACAGGATAAGCATCTACAGGATTTAATTTAGATATATCCAAATTGAATAAATTTGCGGTACCTTTTATGCCAAAAGAAAGTTTAAATGTTTTTGAGGTTTGTATGGTATATGAAAAATCGGCAGAAATAGTATTTTCATTGGTGGGACCAATTTTATCATTGATAAAAGAAATTCCTAAACCTAGATTGTTATTATTTAGCGGTGTATTAATCGAAGCTACATTTGTTACAGGAGCACCATCTAAACCCACCCACTGCGTGCGATGCATAGCAAAAATACTTAATGCTCCTCTAGATCCTGCATAGGCCGGATTGATATTGATTGTGTTGTACATATATTGTGCAAATTGAGCATCTTGTTGTGCATAACTTGTAAATGCTGTAAACATCAATAGGATTAAAAATATTTTTGTTTTCATAGTTGCTTTTTTATTTTGTTTGAACTAATTATTTAAAAAAGGTTCAAAAGGGTATTTAGGATAATGTCAATTCTATTTTTGTTAAAGAATAGTGCTAATTCATTTTTAAAACCGAAGGACAAAAAAGAATCCTCCGATTTTTAAATTAATTCAAGATTATTTACTAAGGTATAAATACCCGTCTAATTTTTTGATTTCCACTTTGCCATTCCCATTAATAGCACTGTAATTTAAGATGTAAAAATAAGTACCGGTAGGTAATCCAGAAGATTGACTAATAGTTGTTCTTCCACGAGATATACCTTCAAAATTATTAGTTTGATTATTATAGTTTTTTGTTTCAAAAACTAATACACCCCAACGGTTATATATTTCAACCGTATTCTCTTGGTAGCAAGTTGTGTTTTCAATATTATCGATTACAAATACTTCGTTTATACCATCTCCGTTTGGCGAAAAAGCATTATGGACTTTTATGTTTCCACATCCTAAAACGATACAATCATCGTTAATATTCACTGTTAACTGGATGCTTTTTGGACACATTTCGTCATTAATTCGATACTCAAAAACTTTGTTTCCTAAAGTCAAACCAAAAGGCGATAAGATATTTCCTTGCAATGCGCCAGTATTATCAACATCTGTCCAAGTTCCATTTATTAGAGTTCCCTCGGGTAACAAATTAAAGATATTGATTGTTGAAGAGTCACCATTACACGCAGAGCTTACAATTGGTGTGGCGTTATTTGATGCTGTTACATTCACAATTTGAGTAAATTTAGAAACATTCCCGCAAGAATCAGAAACAGACCACTCTCTGACAATTGAGTAGGAGTTAAGTGAGCTGTTAGTAATTTTTTCAGTAAATAGTGCGGGGGAAACAGTTGAACAATTATCTGTAAATATAAGTTCCGGTTTCAAAGGAATAGCATCACAATTTACATTAATATTAGATGCAAACTCAGTTGTTGTGGTTGGGCCGTTAGTATCTTGTACACTGATCCTTTGAGAAGCAGTAGTTGCATTTCCTGCTAAATCAGTAGCGGTCCATGTCCTTGTTATCGTATAGGAACCAATACAACTTCCTTGAACCGTTGCGTCAACAAATGTTAGTGTAACAGAACTACAGGTATCAGTAGCTGTTGCTTGAGCAAAATCAGGAGTAGTACTACATTGTATCGTTGATTGCACTGGTAATGATGCAAAGACAGGCGCAGTACTATCTTTAATGATTATTGTTATTACAGCAGTATCACAGTTTTCAGTGTTTGATTTTTCGCATATTTGATGCGTTAAAACGTACGTTCCAGGAATTATTCCATTTAATATATTGATGTTTCCAAGGTTATCCAATTGAATGTTTGAATTTAGTCCAGAAACTAAAGAGATGTTTACCGCTGAAGCCACTACCGGGTTTCCATTTATTGAATCATTTATTAAAACACTTCCTAACAATCCTACTGAAGTACAATTTTCGATTGAAAAAACATCATCATTAGCAACAATAGCAGGCGCAGTAACGGTAACAGTAACGGTAGCAGTATCACAATTGGTTGGATTTATAATTTCACAGATTTGGTACACCAATGTATAGTTACCAGCAGGCGTACCCGGAGCCACAATCACATCAGTACCAGAAAGCGTTATTCCAGCATTCGAAGCCGAAACGGTTGTTAAGACAACTTGCGAAGCCAAAACAGCGACTCCATTTAAGGTATCATTTATTAAAACATTGGAGAAAGCGATTCCTCCGTTGGCACCATTTACAGCAGTTCCAGTATCATCATTAGCGACAATAGCAGGCGCAGTAACGGTAACGCTAACGGTGGCAGTATCACAATTGTTTGGATTTATAATTTCACAGATTTGGTATACCAAAGTGTAACTTCCCGCAGGCGTACCCGGAGCCACAATCACATTAGTACCAGAAAGCGTTATTCCGGCATTAGAAGCCGAAACGGTTGTTAAGACAACTTGCGAAGCCAAAACAGCGACTCCATTTAAGGTATCATTTATTAAAACATTGGAGAAAGCTGTTCCTCCGTTGGCACCATTTACAGCA
>NZ_RYDH01000002.1:45250-462765 GCF_003968825.1 Flavobacterium sp. LS1R10
GCCAAAACAGCGACTCCATTTAAGGTATCATTTATTAAAACATTGGAGAAAGCTGTTCCTCCGTTGGCACCATTTACAGACGTTCCGGCATCATCATTAGCGACAATAGCAGCGCATTGCAAAGTTCCGCCACTAGTACTTGCTGTGTTGATAAATGCTCCGTATACATTAATATCATTTATTACACTCGCAAGTGACCCTACACTAATTCTGATTTCGTCAAAAGATTGAGTACTCTGAAAACCCACATTATAGATTCCAGGACCAGAGTCATACGGAGGTATCGTCAAAGATAGATTTAACAATAGTGATGCACTTTTAGACTCTCTAAATACACCGTCTAAATAAGTAGAAATAGTTAACGAATTGAACAAATCTAACTGGATCAAACTATTCAAATCTTTTATTGTAAATCCTGCATAACTACCCGCAGGATAAGTAGACAACTGATCTAAAACAGCTATAGAAGCTGGAGCAATTACTCCTGCGGTAACTAAAACCGAAGCAAAATCAGTAGTGTTTGCTGTTAATACATTATTTGTATTGTTAACTGCGCAGGCCACACAAACCAATCCATCAACACCGGTTTTTCCACTATCAATGATTACAGGAAAAATTGGATTCGTCAATGCGTATGTTTTATTGCATTCTAAGATTACCGGACACAATTTTTGGAAAATAGCACTGTAAACATTCACAACTCCCAGACTCACTGTTGCTGTATTAGTAATAGTAATACGAGCTTCATCAAAAGATTTAGTTGTAACAAAACCAATTGTCTGTAAACTACTTCCCACCAAAAGATTGGTTCCTACCGTAACTAAAGCAGCATTTCCAACTTTAGTTTCCTGAAGAACTCCATTAAGATACGTTCTTATAGTGACTGCGTCGAGTGCATTTACATTCAACAATGAAGGATTCTCTATTGTAAAACCTACAAAAGAACCTATAGGATAATCTTTTACCTGATCTTTTACAGAAATACTACCGCTGTTTCCAACACTTATCGTTAAATTTATTTGAGCAAAATTTGAAGTATTCTGATCTATCAAATTGTCTGCATTGTTTATTGAACAAAGTGCACAAACTAAACTATCAATACCTGTATTTATACCATTAATATAAACTGGATAAGTAGGAGCTAACATCGCTGTTTGTGTATTACAAACCAAATCAGGCCCAGCACAGAAATTTTCAAAAATAGCACTATAAACTCTTATTGAACCTAAATTCAGAGACAATGTCTGGTTAATGGAAAGCTGAACTTCATCAAATGATTTTGTTGAAACAAAACCCACTTTATACCGACCAGGATTGTTTAATAAAGAGCCATTGACTACCAAATTATTACCCAAAAAAGATTCTTGCTGAACTCCATTAAGGTATGTAATTATTGAAATATTCCCTAAGGCTGAAACATTCAGCAAATTAGAGTTTTCTATTTCAAAGCCAGCATAAGTACCCGCGGGATAATCCGTTAGTTGATCTTTTACAGCAATACTTCCCGAAGCAGCGACACCAGCTGTTAAAGTTATTGTAGCATAATCATTTGTATTAGCGCTAATGACATTCGAAGCATCGTAAATAGTACCTAAACTTATGCCTGAAATGCCAGTATGTGACGGTTCTAAACTTACTGGATAAGCTGGAAGATTCATTGCCGATGCGGTATTACAACTTAAAGCCGGACCTGTACAATAGTTTTGGATTACCGGGTAATAAACATCAATAGTATTTAACAAACTAGCCAAACCTTCTACAGAAATTTCAATCGCATCAAAATCTTGAGTTGTATTAAAACCTACTACATAATTATTTCCTGAACCGTTAAGCAATCCTACACCCAAAAGAGAAGAACCCGAAGCTGTTTCTTTTAATGTACCGTTCAGATATGTTCTAATTGTAATTGAGCCCAGTAAATTTAAGCTCAATAAATTACCAGTATCAATCCTGTACCCTACATAAGTACCAGCAGAATAATCCGTATCTGTGTCTGTCACTCTATAATTTGCTGAACCTGCTGCACCAATAGTTACAAATGCAGTTGCAAAATTATTCAAGTCTGTATCTATTAACCTAGAAGCATTAGGAACCGCACAAAGCACACACACACCGTTGATACTTGCTGTTGCTAATAGGTTACCGTAAGTGCTATCAATAAAAGGAAGTGGAGTATCTGAATTACATTGAGCTGAGACAATATTTGTTGTTATAGTCTGACTTACTGAATCACTGCGATTCCCACAGTTGTCGGATGCATCCCAAGTTCTGGTTGTACTGTATAATCCAGGTCGACTGCCAGGTGTTTGAGTGGTAGAAAGTATATTAACTGTGGTTATTCCACAAGTATCAGTTGCAGTTGGCGGACTAAAAACAGGTGTTGTCGGAGAATTAATTGTAATATTTTGACCGGCAGCACTTATTATTGGGGCTACTAAATCTTTTATTGTATATGTATAAGACCAGTTGCGGGTATATGGAGTTTCACTTGGATTACATGTTGTATAATCTACATAAGACCACGTGTAAGTTTTTGTAGTATTACAAATTGAAGATGAATTAGGCTCTTTAATAGTTAGACCTGTAAATATGATATCATTACCGCAATTGTTTTTAAAAGTAGGAGTTGAAGGTAGAATAGCTTCTGCTGCACAACTTACTATTGAACCACCATTCATAAAAGCGGAAACAAAATTAGATCTGCCACAGGCATCTGTAACTTTTAGTTGGAGTGCTACGTTCCCAATTACAGAAGGAGCGATGTAGGTTGTTGGGTTTGTTGAAGTGCTTGAAAAAGTCCCACCACCAATAGCGGACCATTCATAGGTAACCGCTCCCTTATTTCCAGTCACAGTTGCTATTAATGGATACGTTTGACTAGGAGTTAATGCAGTTGGAAAAGAGCTGTTAAGGTTTACATTAATTTGTTGTTTAATTCCAGCCAATAGTACAAAGTTAAAAAATGATCTTTGAGCCGCAATCATAGATTCAGTAGTTCCACTGTTATATTCATGAGCCGCTTGATACATTACCATACCCTTGGTAGCATCACCATAAGTTGGTCCATAAGCTAGAAGAGCAGCCGGATTTTCAGGGAAAGTGTAATTTCTACCAGAGTCCGTATAATTGTTTTGATAAATGGCTACTTTAGTAGTACTTCTCCATAAAGATTCTGCTTTTGGAAGATAGATTCGTTCTGATCCATTTTGTAGTGAAGCATCCATTTTCCCAATAAACTGCATCACCGGATCAGCATTAGCGGATGGATTATAAGTTCCAACAACGATTGGCTTATTGTGATTTCCCCATGGCTCTAGACCTTTTTCCGTAAGAAAATTAAATGGAGTTGTATTCCCCGCACTCACTATGTCTAATGCGCTTACTGCATGACAGCCTACCCAAAGATAGCCGCCATTATGCATATAATTTCTTAGTGCGATAACATACGCCGAAGACCAATTCTGTGGATCAGCATGTGGCAGTACGTAAATATCACCACAACTTGTAAGTTGAGTTGGGTTACTTTGTGTTACATAAGAACTTGATGGAATTCCGGCATTAAGATAATATGGAGTTATTAGGCTACCATTTTCGGTGTCTAGTAGTGCCCTTGGCCAGCTGGTAAGTTTATTAAATATGGGTGCAGTGAAGGGTGCTGCAATCGGGCCATCAATAACAACCCCATTTGATCTCCAAGTGGCAATAAGGGTTCCTAAAATAGCGGCATCCTCAGCAGCAATTATAAAAGTTCCCCCTTTATAGGCTTTAGATCCAATTGAAAAATCAGCACCATCTTTAACTTTTGAGGAGTTTATTGACCAGTATACTGGTACATTTTTATCGCGAATCAAAGTGTAAACTAAGCCATAAGGCTTTAAACCTTTGGCAACTGTAGTGTTTTGCCCCATATCAATAATATAAGAGCCTGCATCGAATGTTTTGTTGGGATTAGTTTGAGAATGTATAGGACTTTCAGACATAAAGAAAGCCAATAAAAAAAGAGTAATTTTAGTTTTCATACAATCAAATTTTAATTAATTGAGGAGTATTATTTTGAATTTTAAAAATCAAATTCAAGTCTTAAAGCATAATAATGTTGAAAAACAAAATGATATTAGTAGCCGGCTTGGTCTTCAAAAACAATGTTTTCAAATTTCCAGGAAGCAATTCCACTATCTTTAGACTCTAAACAATTCCAACAAACTATTTGTGCTGTTTTGTCATCTAGAGGTATCATAATGTTAGCCGTAAAAAGATCCCCATTTTTGAAAGTAATGACATAAGTAAGTTTTACATCTTTTTCATTTTCATTCTTAATTTCAAAATATCCAGAATCGCCATTTTCATTTTCACAAGTTCTAAGAAATAGTAAGGATTCCGTTTTGCTTTGACCAAAAGAAATCCAATCTGAACATTTGTTCGAGCTTAAATTTGATGAAATGAACACGATAGTAATTGTATAAAGTAAAATTATTTTCATTTTTTGTTTTTTAAATTCCTAATTTTTGTTTTATCCTTCAGAACTTTTAAATAACATACATTCTGTTTTTGAATGATGTTTTGCTGGCAATTATTTGTATTGTATTTAAATGAAATTTTTCTAGTCCTTTGTTCTGTTAATACACTGAATAGTATTTACAAAGTCAGTCTGACTATTCATTAATGAAGATGAATGATATATTTAGAGTGAAGGACTTTTTAAAAAAATTTGATAAATCTGAGAAGATATTTTTTGGGGTAAAGTATTTTTTTTCATGTAGGTATGAGTGATTATATTCAGGTTTTTTTAAACAGGGCAATGTTTAAAAGAGCTAAATTATAGGTAATACAGCAGGTTTGTTTCTTTTTTCTATAAACTACTTAAAAAGTCGATGAAAGGTAAAATTTTTAAAAAAAAAGATAAAAAACGGAAAAGAAAGTTAATTATTTTATAATATAGGGATATAATTATTTGCCATAAAAAGAGGTTTTGTAATTTTTGTTTATAATTTAACCATCTATTTACTAATAGACTGATTTAAGGTGACTTATTTTTTAGACTGTTTACTAAAAACATTTTTACCAACTAAAAAGCACCTTGTAATGATTCTTTTTGATACTAATAACATAGTTTTTAATAAAAAAAATTAAATAATAAACTTAGTTTTTGTAAATTGTATCTGATTATTTAATTTCTTATGTTTAGAGACCCCAAAATTATTTTACATTATGAAAAATTTAATTATAGTACGTCATGCAAAATCAAGTTGGGAGGTATCGTTACACGATAAGGATCGTGCTTTAACAAAGAGAGGCATACAAGATGCGCATCTTGTTTCTTCGGATATTAGCCATTTTATACCCAAAACATATCTAATCTGGACGAGTACAGCCAAAAGAGCAACAGACACTGCGTTAATTTTTGCTCAAAATTTAGCATATCCTATTGACTGTATCATTTACAAAGACGACCTTTATACCTTTGATGAAAAAAAGCTTGAGAAAGCTATTAAATCCTGCAGTAACAGTTTCGAAAATATTATTCTTTTTGGACATAACGGGGCAGTTACAAATTTCGTGAATAAATTTGGAGATGTTTTTGTTGAAAACATTCCTACAACCGGATTTGTATCCTTAGAATTTGATACTGAAAATTGGAAAAAAATAAAAAAAGGTAAAATAAAAAAAATTATATTCCCCAAAGATTTAAGATGAATAAAGTAGTAGCACATAAATATATTGATAGAGAAAAAAGTTGGTTGGCATTCAATGCCAGAGTGCTTCAGGAAGCTGGAGATAATTCAGTTCCGTTACTAGACAGATTGCGGTTTTTAGGTATTTTTTCCAATAATTTAGATGAGTTTTTTAGAGTTCGTTTTGCCGCCATCAGACGATTAAGTTTAACAGGGATAACCGGAGAAAAATATCTTGGGGGTATTTCAGCACAACAATTAGTCAAAGATATCACTGAAATTGTTATCCAGCAGCAATCCGAAAGTTTGCGAATTTTGAGTGTAATTGAATCGGAACTCGAGAAAAAAAATATATTTATCATTACAGAAAATGATATCTCCACACAACAAGAAATTTTTTTGAAGGACTTTTTTATCCAAAAATTAAGTCCTGAATTAGTCACTATTATATTAAATGATTTAGCAGAATTTCCATTGCTAAAAGATACATCCGGATACCTGGCAGTGAAGTTGGTGATGAATCACACCTCAGAGATTCGCTATGCCGTTATCGAAATTCCTAAAACAATTAACCGTTTTGTGGTTTTGCCCTCTGATAATGAAAAACAATATGTAATTCTTATTGATGACGTGATTAGACATAATTTAAGCAGCATCTTTAATATTTTTGATTATAAAAGTGTTTCGGCACACATGATCAAAATTACCAGAGATGCGCAATTGGATATCGATAGTGACTTAAGTAAAAGCATGATCGAAAAGATATCCTTGAGTGTAAAAGACCGAAGAATTGGAGAACCAGTTCGCTTTATTTACGACCAATTGATTGAAAAAGATACCTTACAGTTTTTTCTTGATGAAATGAAAATTGAATCAACAGATAGTATTATTCCAGGAGGGAGATATCATAACAGAAGGGATTATATGAATTTTCCTAATCTTGGGCGATTTGATTTATTGTACAAAACGAATGATCCTTTACCCATTCCTGGGCTAAGTCTCGAAGGAAGTATCTTAGAAAAAATTAGCCAAAGAGATTATTTATTAAATGCTCCTTATCAGTCTTTCTCCTATCTCACACGATTTTTGCGTGAAGCGGCATTGGACCCAAAAGTGACTTCCATTAAAATCACATTGTATCGTTTAGCTAAAAATTCTCAAATTATTAGCTCTCTGATTAATGCTGCTAAAAATGGAAAAAAAGTAACGGTTCAAATCGAATTACAAGCTCGTTTCGATGAAGCTTCAAATATTTCCTATGCTGAACAAATGCAATTAGAAGGTATTGAACTTATTTTTGGAATAAAAGGGCTAAAAGTCCACAGTAAAATATGTGTCATCGAAAGAAATGAAAATGATAAGATAAAACGATATGGTTTTATTTCAACAGGAAATTTCAACGAATCTACCGCCAAAGTCTATACTGATGTGACTCTTTTTACGAGTCACCAACAAATTTTGAAAGATATCATGAAGATCTTTGAATTTTTTGACATTAACTACAGGGTGAATCGTTACAAACATCTGATTGTTTCGCCTCACTATACAAGAACTCGATTTGTAAAATTAATAGACCGTGAAATTACACATGCATTAGCCGGAAGGAAAACACATATGAAACTAAAAATGAATAGTTTGTCTGATTTTGCAATGATAGATAAGTTATATGAAGCCAGCAGGGCAGGAGTGAAAATTCAACTTGAAGTGAGAGGAATTTGTTCCTTAATACCCGGTATTGCTGGAATGAGCAATAACATAGAGGCCATAAGCATTGTGGATAATTATTTAGAACATTCCAGAGTTTATATTTTTGGAAATGCCGGACAAACCGAAGTTTATATTTCATCCGCGGATTTCATGACTAGAAATTTAGATGACCGTGTCGAAGTAACCTGTCCTATTTATGATCAGGAAATAAAAAATGAATTAATCGATAATTTTGATATCGGATGGAAAGGCAACGTAAAAGCTCGTTTTCATTCCTATAAATTAGATAATAAATACAGAGGACGAAATCATAATCCTGTTTTTAGGGCACAACTAGAGACCTATAAATATTACCAAAATAAGTTAGAACTAGCATCCAAAAAGTAAGTAGTATCATCCCGGTAATCATTTGTTTGATACATTAAATTGAATAATGATTTTTTATAAGGAATAACGAATCCAAACAAAATGATTAAAATAAAAAAATATGCAGCAATCGATATTGGATCTAATGCCATGCGCCTGCTAATTACAAATATAGTAGAACAAGAAGGCAAAGAGCCACAGTTTAACAAAAGTTCCTTGGTTCGTGTTCCTATTCGTCTTGGGCAAGATGCCTTTACCGTTGGTGAAATTTCAGAAGAAAATATTGAAAGAATGTGTGATGCCATGAAAGCTTTTAATCTTTTGATGAAAGTTCACAAAGTAGAATCCTATATGGCTTTTGCTACTTCAGCCATGCGCGAAGCCTATAACGGTAAGGAAGTTGTGGCAATAATAAAGAAAAAAGCCGATATAAAAATTGAAATTATTGATGGTAAAAAAGAAGCAGCCATAATTGCTTCTACTGATTTACATCATTTATTAAAGACGGATCAAACCTATCTTTTTGTAGATGTTGGTGGCGGAAGTACGGAGTTTACATTGTTTTCGAATGGAAAAATGAAAAATTCAAGATCCTTCAAAGCCGGAACCGTACGTTTATTAAATGACATGGTTTGCGATGTAGTCTGGGATGAAATAGAAAAATGGATTAAAACAAATACGCAGGAATACGATGAAGTTACCTTAATAGGTTCTGGCGGAAACATTAATAAGCTTTTTAAAATGTCCGGAAAAATACAAGAAAAGCCCTTGTCGTACATTTATATGAATTCACAATACGCTTTCCTGAATTCCCTTAGTTACGAGCAAAGAATATCTGAGCTGGGATTAAATCCGGATCGTGCCGATGTAATTATTCCTGCAACCAGAATCTATCTGAATGCTATGAAATGGAGTGGTGCCAGAAATATTTATGTTCCTAAAATTGGACTTTCAGATGGTATTGTAAAAGCCATGTACTACAATAAAATTTAAGTTTCCAATCTAAATTATGTGTATTATGCATCTAAATCTAATCCAAATGTTGTTCGTAACAGATCAATATTTGGATTTATTTCATGAAGTCTGTTGTAACGGTCTTGGTCATTAAAATTTTTTCTGCTTTGAATACTTTCATTTACAATCACTTCAATTGTAATGTCGTGATTGTGTAAATGCCCTTTTAAATATCCCAAAAGTCCATTTAATTCTTTTTCAAAATCAAGTTTTGATCCTTCATTGGGCAACTCAATTGTGATGGCAGTTCCACTTAATACCGGATCATTAATGAGCAGGAGTGATTCCATAATTCGAAACCCTTTCTCTCCTAAGCGTTGTGCATATTTATTCCAATACAGCAACATTTCAGTCTCGCTAAAAGTTTCTGTAGGCAAATTAAGAACTTCTTTTATTTTTCCTTTATTGCTTTCTTCTAAAGCTTTTTTTGCCCGAATACTGGATAACGAAAAAGCTGAAATCTTAGGCTCGTTTCCTGATGGGTTATGGGTTATGGGTTTTGGGCTTTGGGTTTCAGGTTGAACAACTTCAAGTTTAAACTCTTCGGCTGAGTTCTGAGAAACAGTTTCGGATTTGGAAACTGGAACTTGATTTTTGACATTGCCATTGTTTTTTTGAATTTCTACTATAGCGTAATCATTCTTCCTGTAATAAGTAGGTGGAATTATAAATTGGTCAACTTTTTTTTTTCTCCATCAAAAGTGATAGAGGCCAGTTGCATAAGGCAAAGCTCAACAAGAAGTCGTTGATTTTGACTCAGTTTGTACTTTAAATCACAATCATTTGCTATTTCGATTCCTTTCAAGAGAAAATCTTGACTGCAATTTTGTGATTGCACGCCATACATTTGTTGTGCTTGTTCTCCAACTTCTAATAAAGATAAAGTTGCAGGTGTTTTAGAAACCAGTAAATCTCTAAAATGAGAGGCTAATCCGGATACAAAATGGTGTGCATCAAATCCTTTGGCAAGAATTTCGTTGAAAGCGATTAATAATTCCGGAATTTTGTTTTCCAAAATCAAATCTGTTACATTAATATAGGTTTCGTAATCCAACACATTCAAGTTTTCCGTAACGGCCTGACGTGTCAACTCTTTTCCACAAAAAGAAACTACTCGGTCAAAAATAGACAACGCATCTCGCATGGCACCATCAGCTTTTTGAGCAATGATATGCAAAGCGTCATCTTCAAAATTTACGCCTTGACTGGCAGCCACTTCAGCAAGATGTTCTTTGGCATCCTTTACGGTAATTCTTTTGAAATCAAATATCTGACAACGAGAAAGTATCGTTGGAATAATTTTATGTTTTTCGGTCGTTGCTAAAATAAAGATGGCGTGTTTTGGCGGTTCTTCCAATGTTTTCAAGAAAGCATTAAAAGCTGCGGAAGACAACATGTGAACCTCATCAATAATATACACTTTGTATTGTCCCGTTTGTGGCGGGATCCGAACTTGGTCAATCAAATTCCTGATGTCATCGACAGAATTATTGGATGCAGCATCCAATTCAAAAACATTAAAAGCGAAATCTTCATTTGGATCATCGTATCCGGGCTGATTTATTTTTCGAGCCAAAATACGAGCGCATGTCGTTTTGCCAACGCCGCGAGGCCCTGTGAATAATAGGGCAGAAGCCAAGTGATTGCTTTCTATGGCATTCAATAAAGTATTGGTAATGGCTTTTTGTCCTACAACATCTTTAAATGTTTGAGGACGATATTTACGGGCCGATACTACAAATTGTTCCATAGAATTTTATTCGAAAGCAAATATAGGTTTTAATTTAAAGATGGAAAAATTTAAGTATTGAAAGATTTTATAATTTTTCAAATGGTTTTTATTTCCCAAATTCCCTAGCCCAGATAGAAGAGAAAATCAGATTTTTAAGTGTTTTTTTTTAACGGTATTATGTGTTACCTAAAGTTTGGATTGTCCACCGGTTTCGATGCATAATTTTTCTAAAACAACTGCGGCGTCATTATTTGAATTTGCCGAAAAACCAGCTACAAAAACTCCTTTTTTACCAGAATCAGAGCTGATTCCATATACTACTGATTCTTCGTCAGGATCAGTATCCCCTTCGTAGCGGTAGACGTGATTTACTTCAAATTTATGTGGATTAGATTTAATATCATCTTGATGAATATTAAAATCATAGGTAAAACCTTTTTCTTTTAGATCTTCTAAGGCTTCTATTACGGTGGTATAATGGTACATTGGTTTCATGATTAATGAAAGATTTATTGTTATTTATAAAGGTAACTAATTTATTATTAAGTCATTGCGAAAAGGATGTTAAAGTAAATAATCTAAAATGGCGATACATGAAAAAATATTGTAATTTTGCACCGCAGACCGCCTTATCGCTGTTTTGAGCAATCAAAAGAGAGGAAAGTCCGGACACCAAAGGGAAGCATAGCGGGTAACACCCGTCGGTTCAAGTAATTGGATTAGGACAAGTGCAACAGAAAGTATGTACAGGTAATGCTGTAGTGAAACCAGGTAAACTCTATGCGGTGAAATATCAAGTATATCAGCATTTAAGGGCTTCTCGTCCGTTGTTGAAGGGTAGATAGCTTGAGTCCCGCAGTAATGCGGGATCTAGATAAATGATAAGGCTCTACTTGATTAGAGACAGAATCCGGCTTATAGGTCTGCATTTTTTTAAAAGATTTGATAAAATTTAGGATTGTGAAATCTAAAAGGAAACCATTAAGATATTAGTTTTCATTAAGTTCCACGGCTTAATTTTCTAAATTCCTTAATGGTTTACTTTTTTAAATAGTGCTTATGATAACACGAATTGGAATTTTAGGATTAGGTGGAGTAGGCGGTTATTTCGGAGGATTATTAGCCAAAGCTTATTCTGAGTCGGATGCAATCGAAATTGTCTTTATTGCTCGTGGCGAAACCCAAAAAGCAATAGCCCAAAAAGGATTGAAAATTATTTTAGAGGAGAGTGAAACCATTGTTTTTCCTAGTTTAGTTTCTAACGATCCAGAAGAAATTGGGGAGCTGGATTACCTTATTTGCGCCACTAAAACCTATGATATCGAAAAAAGTTTTGAATCTATAAAAAACTGTATCACTCCAGATACGATAATTCTTCCTTTATATAATGGCGTTGATGCCACGGCACGCATACAAATACTATTTCCTGAAAATAATGTATTACAGGGTTGTGTGTATATTGTTTCGATGATTGTTGCTCCCGGTGCGATCAAAAAAATTGGTGCTTATGAAAAATTATTCTTTGGTTCAAAAAATGCTCCGGTTTCTAAGTTAATAGAATTACAATCTATCTTCGAAAAAGCAAATATCGAAAGTTATCTTGTTGAAAATATAGAAGAAACGATTTGGGAAAAGTTTATTTTTATTTCAGCTCTGGCTTCAGCAACTTCATGTTTGAACCAAAACATTGGAGGAATTTTAAATAATCCTGAAAATAAGGCAGTTTATAGCTCATTATTAAACGAGATTTCTGCTGTTGCTTTAGCAAAAGGATTAGCGATGCCAATTGACATTGTTGCTCAAACTATTGCTAAATTAGAGAAGTCCCCACAAGACAATACATCATCCATGCACAGAGATCTATTAGCAGGTAATAAAACGGAAGTGGGTTCCTTGACAGAATATGTAGTTAATGAAGGTTTGAAATTCGGGGTTGATACTCCAATATATAAGCAAATATTGGAGCAATTGTCTTAAAATTGTTTCCGGAATTATTCTTCGTCACTATCGTTTTGGTCTGATTCATTTTCAGAATCTTCCTCGCCAGAGCCAATTTCGAAGAAACTAAAAATGGAACCACCATAACTTTTTTTAAATGAAAAGTGAATCATGTGATCCAGTTTGGTATATTTAGAATGTTCAATTACCATCATTCCCTCTTCATTGAGCAGTTCTTTTTCAAAAATCAATGAAACAATTTTTTCAAAAGTATTCTGGTCTAATGCATAAGGTGGATCTGCAAAAATGATATCGTACGAAGTTTTACACCGTTCTAAATAGGTAAAAACATCACTTTTTGTAGCAGCTATATTAAAATCATATTCGGTTGCCACTTGTTTGATGAATTTTACACAACCAAAATCCGCATCGACAGAGGTAATTGGGGTGCTGCCACGAGAGGCAAACTCGAAACTGATATTCCCGGTTCCAGAGAATAAATCTAATATTTTTAGTCCTTCAAAACTGAAATGGTTGTTCAAAACATTGAATAATGCTTCTTTAGACATATCGGTAGTGGGACGAACTGGGAGTCCTTTTGGCGGAAAAATGCGTCTTCCTTTGTATTTTCCTGAAATGATTCTCATGAGTTGAAAAGTATAAAATGATTTCTGTTTTCGGCCTCAGAAAAATAATTGTTCCATCGCAAATCTTCCACATCAATTAGGGAAACATTGCGAATGTATTGGTAAGCTATTTTGAAAAAAGCACTCTCGGTTTCAATTTTCCCTATCATTTCCAGTTGAAAGTTCTCTGGATTTAAATTCAATTGTTCGGCTGTAAATAAGATGTAATACATAAAATCTTCAGGTGTGCTGTATTCAAAAGAATTGAAAAGCAATAATTTTTGGTTTTGAACCACAATGATTTCAAAATGACCTGAATTGAAATGAATAAACATCTTTTTTTGGTCAATGTTTTTGGAGGCAACCAAAAGTTTCGAAACTAAAATACTATTGGCGTGTTTATAATCAAAAGAGCCAAACTGATCAATAAAAAAATTATTGATATTCACGTACGGAATATAGACGGCATTCATTTGATTATTTGGTATTTCATCAAACGCAAAAAAATCAGTTTCAAAAACCTTTGTATTGTATTGTAAGTAACTTCCTAGAAAGTTTTCGTCAAAAAGTGCTGTAGGTACAAACGTAGAAAGATTGTTGTTGTGGATCACCAGAACGGCGTCATAGGTATCCTTTAATTCTGGATAATTCTGAAAGGCATTGGCAAACAAATCTTCAATTTTGGTAGTGGTGTCAAATGGATCAAAATGTATCTCATTGAATGAAATAACAGTGTTGTTCAGCATATCAAATGTACAAAAAGAAAGTCCCTTCAATGAAACTTGAATGGAAAGTTTTTTATAATTTTTTTCGACTATGTTCATAATAAGATTGCTTTTTCTAAACAACGCAAACTTACAAATTTTAAAATCAATAACAATATCAATTGCAATGTCAATGGCCAAAATCAATAGTAATAATTGAAAATTGAAATTGCTATTGACATTGAAATTGAAAAAACATTCTCTACCTTGCATGTAAATTATACCAAATGAATTCCTCCTCTTTTTATAGTCTTTTACAAAAAAAATTTCCTTTTCAACCTACACACAAACAGGATATTTTTTTTCAAAAAATAGCTATTTTTTTAACGGACACGCATAACGATACCATTTTTGTTTTAAAAGGATATGCGGGAACCGGAAAAACTACCGTAATAGCTACGATTGTAAATAGTTTAGTAGAAATCAATAAAAAGTATGTTTTATTAGCGCCAACAGGGCGTGCGGCAAAAGTGATTGCTAATTATTCCGATAAACCGGCTTTTACAATTCATAAAAAAATCTATTTTCCTAAGAAATCTTCCGGAGGTGGCGTCTCATTTACTTTGCAACAAAACAAACACACCAACACGATTTTTATTGTTGATGAAGCTTCGATGATTTCGGACACCAATTCCGATTCTAAGCTTTATGAAAATGGTTCTCTACTGGATGATTTGATTTCCTATGTGTATTCAGGCACGAATTGCAAAATGATTTTACTGGGAGATTCGGCTCAATTGCCGCCGGTAAATTTAGATATCAGTCCCGCATTAGACATTCAAACATTAAGTATTAACTACGATAAAGAAGTCGAATATATTGAGTTGGACGAAGTGATGCGTCAGGAAGAAAATTCGGGAATTTTGCACAATGCCACGGAACTTCGAGAACTATTGAAGGATTCTTTTATAACTGAATTCAAATTTGATGTCAAAAAATTCAAAGATATTGTGCGCCTAACTGATGGCTATGATATTCAGGACGCCATCAATTCTGCCTACAGTAATTATAGTATTGAAGATACTGCTTTTATTGTTCGTTCCAATAAAAGAGCGAATCAATATAATGAACAAATCCGAACCAAAATCCTCGATAAAGAAAGCGAACTTTCTACAGGTGATTTCCTGATGGTGGTGAAAAATAATTATTTCTGGTTAAAAGACTCTGATGAAGCGGGTTTTATTGCTAATGGTGATATTATCGAAGTCTTGGAAATTTTCAATATCAAAGAATTGTATGGTTTTAAGTTTGCCAAAGTAAAAATCAGAATGATTGATTATCCCAATCAGATTCCGTTTGAAACAGTATTGTTATTGGACACCATAAAAAGCGAATCGCCATCATTAACCTATGAAGAGTCCAACCGATTGTATCAGGAAGTGCTGAAAGATTACGAAGGTCAAACAAAATTCAATCAGTTCCAAAAAGTAAAAGCCAACGAATATTTCAACGGCTTACAAGTAAAATTCTCGTATGCCATAACCTGTCATAAATCACAAGGCGGGCAATGGAATACGGTTTTTATAGAACAACCGTATTTGCCGGACGGCATCAATAGAGATTATATTCGGTGGTTGTATACCGCAATGACCCGAGCCAAAAACAAATTATATTTGATCGGATTTAAAGATGAAAATTTTGTGGAGTAAATCTAAAAATAACCGCAAATTCGCAAATTTTTCTATTTAATTTTTAATATATAATTTGCGGATTTGCGGTAAAAAAAATAGCTATGAACACACTAAACGACTTGCTTAAAATTTCAGGCTCTTTTTTGAATACGAGTTATTGGGGATTCTTCTCGTATGACGCCGGTAAAGATTATGTAGATCTACTTATTTTGTTTTTTCGAGTACAAATTCCAAAGTATCTACAAAAGCACCATCGATACCATTATCGATTTCAAAATTCTGGTAGGAGGGACTTGCCTTCATCTGTAAATTTTCCAATTGAAGTGAATCCATTTTCGCAACATATTGTCCCGATTTTAAACCCAAATAACTAAAATAACCATCGGGTTCCGAAAGAATACTGGCGATTAATGTATCGTGTAAATCATAGATAGCGACTTTTAAGCCTCCAGTTCCCAGAAGTTGCTCATTTTCTTTTCGATACACCATTCCGGAAACTTCTCCCACAACCACAACCGGAATTTCAATTATTTTTAATTGATTGGGATTTAGTATACAATTTAAAGTTTTGTTATTTATGCGCCAAGCAATAGAATTAACTTTGGCGGTATTAAGTTCCACATAATTATTAATATAGGGTTCTAATCCGGTTATTATGGTGGTTCCATTGGGATTAACGAGCTGACGGTCACCGCCCATTACTATGATCTGGACTCCTTTTACCAGAGGTTCTTTGGCCTCTTTTTTTCCATTTCCATTGATATCTAAAAACGGAACAAATTTTACACTCGCTCTGCCCACACTTATTTGGTTATTAAAACGCACAAAATTAGCTTGGGGTTCAAAGATTAAGCTTCCGCTGGCAGATTGTGAAAAAGAAGCACTATTTTTATAAAAAACACTTGAAAATCCAGTATTGATATGATCGAAACTATGTGTAAAACTAATTTGAAAACTACTATTTTGATTCTTAAAATTATAATCTAAAGAGGCTTGAATATAGCCTTTTTTAAAAATTGGCTTTCTCAATTGTGTTTGCAATGTCGTCATGGCATTGGCATCATATCCATAGCGCAATTGGGGAACAAGGACAAATCTTTTAGGAAGTTGGAATGAGGTAGAAATATTGCTGTATACCGATGGTTTTTGGTTTTTGGTAAAAAAGGCATTGGTGGTAAAATTAAAATTAAATCCAAATGAATTTCCCGAGAGTAAAAATTCAGAAGTGGTAAATTTAGTGGTACTAAATAGGTTTTCTTGAATGGTAAATCGGGAAGTTCCCGAAAAAAAAGAACTGCGATGCGGCATGGAAATACTTGCTTTCCGCATTTCGGAATAATTGAATCGAACGGCTTGTTGGTTCTTATCGTATTTGCTATAATCAAAGTCAAAACGAAGGTTTTTGGGTGTCGTATAATTCAAATTGAGATCATACAGCACTTTTGAATAATAGCTTGCCGTAAGAAATAATTGAGACGAGAGTCGAAAAGATGAATTCAAAAACGGAATACTTTTATTCGATTCTAAAGAGGAAATATATTCTATTCCACCTCCCAAAGTGACGTGATTAGAAAGTCCATAATTTACTTTTGCACTGGTAAAAATACTGCCTCTGTCATCCTCAATAATCCCAGAACTGATCGTGTATTCTACCTCCTTTTTTGGAAGGAAAAGAGCAGGAACTACAAATTGATTGCTAAATAACTGCTCTTCGCCCCAAGGTCCATAATATCGGAGTGTAACTTCGGTACGACCGTACATTAAAGGAACGTTGAACGAAAAGAAACCGTTGGCATCTGCCTGAAGATAATCAATTAATACATTGTTGATGTAGAGTTCCACCGTCCAATTGGCCTGGGTATGATCGCTCAAGATATACGTGCCAAAAGATTTTCTGATTTGGGTAGAGGCATTCGTGATCTGAGCTCCGATAATGGGAAACAAAATTGTCGCTTTGGAAGAAGCTGAAATTTTTCCTAAAGTGAACTGCTTAATATATTTGTTTTCATTGTTCACATAGCGCCATCGATAAAACTGGTTTTTGGCCACTATGGGTTGGTTGCTGGTGTAATTTAGCAAAGTGGTCAATTCACCTCCAGCTACAATGCCGCCTAAATTGAGGAGTAATCGTTCTGAATGACTTCCTTCAGATTGTTGTATGGTATTAACAGCCCAATTAGCTGTTCCAAAATGAAGTAGTGGTTTGTCTCGTACGATAGTTGTGTCCGCTTTAAATTCCATTTTAATTTTGTTGATGTTATCGCGCATTTCTAGCAATCGGGCTTCTCTAATGGCGGGAAGTTCGAGTTTTGAGACCATTTCAACGGATAAACTCCTAAAGCTAAAATTATTTTCTAGCCCAAATATTTGATTGAAATAAGAAGCGTTTAAAAATAAATTTGTTTTGGTACGAATAAAATCGCTTGATTTCAGGGTGTAAACTTCCTCTTTGTAGCTAATGGTGTTGGTGTTTTGGTCAATTTTGAAGGTGTTATTTTGATTAATAAAAAAACCTTCAATAGTAGTAAAATTAGAATTGGGTATATTTCGTATTTTAATATAATCCAAAACTTCGGATACCGAAAGATAGACTTTAGATCCGCATATTACCGAGGAAATTTCGGTGGCACCAATGTATTTTACCTGAAGCAGCACTAAAACTTCATCGCAATCTTCCTCTTGTGCAGTAGCAGAAAAGGCTATCATGGAGAAAAGGAATAGAGATATGATGTTGTACAATTTAGTCATAAAGAACGAAGAGTAGCAAGTACTTTTGCTAAAGGGAATTATTTTTTTAGAGAACTGCCTGAGTTGCGTCTATGAATATTAATTAGAATTTGTTTGATCAGTAGTGTTTTGAATTCGGATTTTTTCTAAACTAGCTGTCAAAGTTCTTGTGAAGATGTCAAGTTCAGTAACAGAATCTTTTAAATAGATACTTAAACTTTCTAACTCTTCTTTTGATATAGCTTTAGAATCAATATGATTTGTCAAACCTTGCATTCTAGAAATAGGACTTCGAACTTGATGGGAAACTTGAAAAAGCATTTCAGTAATGGATTTTAGGTATTTCTGTTTTTCTGTATCTTTTTGTAACAAGATTTCTTTGTATCGTAGAATAATAAAGCACGATATCCAGATAGAAAGAATGGATAAGAATTTGTTAGTAAAAACACTATAATACATTTCGATATGGTAGTAATCAATGGTATCAATAAGTGTTAAAATAGTGCATATTATGGCAAGTCTTATTATTTTATCTTTGTCTAAAGTATATGAAATAACTAAAGGAATTATATACAAAACAGCTATTGCTACTCCTAGAGGTACTTTTAAGTCTAATATGAATATAATTAGAACGATACTTGTTATAAGAATTTTTGGCATTATTAATTTTCTGTTCTATTAAATAATATATAAATCAAAAGGTTTATCTGTAATATAATTCTTTTGCGATTGCACTTATCTCATTATCATGCTTTGTTTTAGAAAAAAACGATGTCTTTCACGGCGTAATTTATCTGAAAATATTTTGATGTTTTGGTATGGTATTTTTTATCGTAATGTTTTCAAAAAACAAACAAAATTACAAACAGATGATTCTTATTTATTACTATTAATTTCCGTTTCAAGTGAATATTCTTCGTTGTCTGACAAATTAAGGAAGGCTTCAGCATAAGTAGTTTCTTGATTTGGGGTAGAATAGATCACCTGTAATTTTCCCTTGCTGTAATCAATACCTGGAATAGTATTGAGTTTAATTTTGGTTTTGCGCAAATTTCCAGGAGCATATACTGCAAAGCCTTTTATTAGTCCCACATTAGTACTAATTCCCTCAGGATAAATATAATTGACATTCAGTTCCCCATAAGCAGATTGATTGCCTGTGCGGTTTATATCCAAGTATAAATCCTGTGATGGCAGCAATGCCAAATTAGATAAGGTCACCGCGGTAGTTGCTTGTCCTATCGTAATAATATTGGCGATTGAAATCCCATAAACAGGTGTTAATTGAATATCTAAACTTTTTGGTTTGAGCGTATCTGTTGCGGTGGTTTCGTTTTCTAAAAGTTTCGTTTTAGGAACACCTCGAAAATACAGATGAGAGCGGTATTCGCCTTCTTTTAATTCGCTGGTTTTGATGAGTTGAATTTTTACTACCTGCGATTCATTGGGCGCCAAAGTTATGGTGCGGGGATAATAACGGAGATAAGGTGAGGCAAAATTTTGATTTTCTTCTGGTTCTTCTATCGTATTGAATTTACCATCTTCATCCATTTTAATCTGACTGTAGGATAATCTGTAAGTTGCGGTATCCTTACCGGTATTGGATAAATTAACATTTTGCACCCGGCTTTGAATTCCGTCAAAGACAATGCGTTTTGGGAATACCATTAAATCGCCTTGTGCCAGTAAGGGAAATGAAAAATTTAAAAAAAGAACCAGAATAAGAATACTTTTTTTAGTCATGAGGGTTTTAATTTTGTGGTATTTTGTTTTTCTATTTAATGAATTAAGCTCCTTAAAATTTAATTAAAAAGGGTGTTTATTTCTAAGCACCCTTTTTATTCAATTTAGTTGTAATTTACCGTAACTGCAAAACCATCAGCATTTGTATATGTTCCAACAACTTGACTAGCTAAAACATTTAGCGTAGCTCCAACAGTGAAGCTATTAGTACCATCAGTACCCAAAGTACCTTTACTATTGGTAAGTGAGCTTGTAAAAGTATTAACTATCATAGTATTGACTGTTCCTGTAGCTGTAGTTGTAAGTGTAAGTGAAGCTGGTAACGTAATATCATAACCATAAGATGCTTGACCTGTTACTGAAAATTCAGCAGCGGTAGGACTTCCAGTAATAGTAGTCAATTTAACTCCGCCAGTTGCAGATCTAACAGCAGCAGAAGTCATAACTAATGTACCTGCACCACCTGTTGCAAAAGAACCGAAAGTCATTGAAGTTGTTTTAGTAATTCCAATTGGCGCAACAATAGTTGTGCTTGTAGGAGCAGAGGCAGAAGCACTTTGTTGTGCCAAAGCACTTGTACTAAACACAGCAGTCAAAGCCATAATAGATAAAAGTGATGTAATTTTTTTCATTGTAAAAATAATTTGGGGTTAAAATTAAGGAGCAAGTGCAGGTTTTGCCCTGGTCCTTAATCAGTTTAAATAATTTGTTTTGTATTAGCAAAAGTGCCAATTCCGGAGCAAATGTATTTAGTCCGTTAATATATGTAAAACGAGAAGTAATAAATGATGGCTACTAAGTCATAAGTGAAAAAGAACCGAAGTAAGAATTATTTGATAAAAATTTAATAAAATCTTGGTTTTATTGTATTCATGCTTTTTAAAGGCTTTAAAAAAACATTAAAAAGTTAAAATTAACTAAAAGGACTTGAATTTTTAATAATTAAAGTTCTTATAAAAATGTATTATTGCTACAGTTATGCGTTCATTTATTGTATTTTCTTAAAAGGTTTAAAAAGATAATTTATAAACGAATGGAACTAGTTTCGAAAATTAAAAAAGAGTGTCTTTGCGGTTTAAAACAAGTTGTTTTTAAACGTTTCAAAATTAGCATCATTTGAGTATAATTCGATCCAGAAATTCTTGTGTAATAGGTTTTTGCTGAAAGGAAACTACATTTGGGTCCCTACAAACACGAATAATATCATGATTATCAATCGTGTTTGAAACAATAAATACTTTAACCTTATTTTTTAAAGTAAGCGGAAATTTATCATAAGCTTCCAGAAATTCAAAACCCGAAAAATGGGGCATATATAAATCTATAAAAATTATCTCAGGCAGCTGACCATGTCTTTCTTGATTTTCTTCTAAATATATCAGTGCTTCCCTTGCAAGTGAAAACTCGACAACCTTTTTTCCAAAATTATTATGGAGAATTATTCGAGAATTAATGTAGCGTTCAATTGGATTATCATCAATTAATAGCACTTTTTCGAATTTTGCTTTCAACTCGGTTTTCATGGTTTTAGTATTTAAGTGCAGTCATACAGGAAATATTTATTAGTTTACAACGAAAAAGAACTCCTATAATTTTGTGTGAAATTGTTATTCTTTAAGTTTAATAAATTTATTAAAATCATCTTGTCGTCTTTTGGCAACAGCCAAAAGTACACCATTAGGAAATTCGCAGAAATACCCCTCTTTTTTAGAAATTTTCACTATGTGACGCAGATTAATAATATACGAGTGGTGAATTCTAAAAAAATAGTTGGGATCGAGAATTGTACTGTATTCTCCTAAATTTTTACTCGATACGATTTTTTTACCATTTTGTAGAAAAAAAGTAGTGCACCTTCCTTCGGCCTTACAGTAAATTATTTCCGACATAGGAATGAGTTCAATTTTATCCAAGGAGGAAACCGCAACATAGTCGTTTGGCTGATTTAATGAGTTTAATAGCTCAAGTGCCTTGATTACCTGATTTTGATAGGATCGCTCCATTTTAATTCTTTTAATTCCTTTGTATACAGCTAAAAGAAGAGAATTAAAATCGACAGGTTTTAAAATAAAATCAATCGCATTTTGTTTAAATGCGATTACAGCATTTTGTTTATCGGCAGAAATGAATACCAGTTTAGGAATACTCTGTTCTAATTCATTGAGCATATCAAAAAAAGTATCATCTGTAAAGGAAATATCTAAAAATACGAGATCTGGTTTTTGTAATTGTATACTATTGATTCCTTCAATTATAGAGCTCGTTTCGTTTACTATTTTAAGAATTATAAAGTTTTCTTTTTCAAATTTTTTAATAATTTGTAAAGTGTCTTTTTCTTTCGTAATAATTACGGCATTAATAGGTATCATAGGTGTGGACTTAAGGGGTAATTGATCTTTAAAACCGATGAATACCATTAGATATTAATCTATAGTATTCATTTTTAGAATGTTATAAAAAAAATAAAATAATATTTTTGTGTATCGAAAATAAAACAATAAATAGCAATAGTACTCAGCAGTTCTTTAAATAAAAACAAAAGTAATAATCGTTACGTTTCCTGTATTAAGTGTTATTAAACAGTGTGTTTTTGCTAAAAAGGGTATCTTTTAGTTAATTTAATTTGGTGTTTCCATTAACACAATGGAATTTCCTATTTTTTATTGTAAAAGGATTGAGAATTTACAATCAAATAGTAGTCTTTTGATACTTTTAATGGTAATTTTAGAATTATATATTTTATTGATTTTAAGAAAGTTAGTGTTTATTTTTGATAAAAAAAAATTTTAAAGTATATATTTCCCTTTGAGTCCTAACAGTAGAGTAAGTTAGTTATGATCTGAGATTGTTTTATTTTATCTAACCGTGTAAGAGCGCTACACCATCCTTCTCAAAAAATAAACAATTTGAATGAAAAATGGATTTTGAATTTGGCTTTTTATTGAAGTGTTTTGTTTGGTTCAAAACTAAAAATATAATGATGAATAAGCCGATAAACATATTTTAAATATATATGTTTATCTGATACCTAAAGTATATTTTTTTACTACAGATTTTACACTTTTCCATTTTAAAAAATCTATGTATAACCCGGGAATCCGTGCCAGTTTTCTTTTAATAGAAGTAATTACAGAAAGACATAAAATTAAATATGGTTGTCCGTTACTTGTACCAAACTACATTTTACAAATGAAATTTAGCTCTTTTGTCATTTGACCAAAGGGAGAAATCACATAACGAGAGCAACTGATATGATTTCTCCTCCGTCGAAATGACAAAATAAAACGCAATGGTATTAGTAACGGATAGTCATAAAATTAAAAAATATTTTTGCATTGTGGTAAGCTAAAGATAATTAAACAAGACCGCTCAACTTAATAATGCAATGCAATTTAGCACTAAATTATTTTTCCTTACTTGTAGCAGCTTTATCGGTCAAGAACAATAATTCGCCATCCGATGGTTTAATTAATTGCATAGGATATTTTTCGGGATTATACGCTCCATATAAAACTTCGTTTAAGGCATAGGCTTTATTTTCTCCAAAAGTCACTACTACAATCTGTTTCGCTCTATTAATAAGAGGTGCAGTTAGAGTTATTCGAAACATAGTTTGAGACTCAAGATGATAGGCTGCTACCCACTTATCCTGTTCTTGCAATACGGCTTGCCCTGGAAAAAGAGAAGCAGTATGGCCATCATCGCCCATTCCTAATAAAATAAGGTCAAATTGTCCGTCCTCGCCTGTTATATTTTTAATAGATTTTTCATATTCCAACGCATAATCCTGAGGAGTAACACCTTCTCTATACATTGGAAATATATTATTTTTTGGTATATTTACAAGACTTAGTAGCGTATCGTTAGCCATTTTTGCATTGCTAAGTACATCATCAAGCGGTACCCAGCGTTCGTCACCCCAAAAAATAAAAATCTTTTCCCAATCTATTTTTGTCTTGTAGGAAGCTGTTGCCAAAAGGGCATAGATAGCTACAGGTGAGGAACCGCCGGTAAGCGCTACGACAAAGCGACCGCGTTTCTGTATTGCTTTTTCTGCAGCAGCTACAAATATATTGGCAGCCTGGCTTGTTATGTCTTCCTTAGTATTAAAAATTCTTACCATCAGCTGCTACTTCTACTTGTTTTGTTTGTACTGCTTTCTTATCTTTTTCTGCCTTGTCCGCTTTCTCTGCTTTCTTTCGTAGCTTTTCTTCTTCGGCATCTAGTGTATTTGATGCCCAAGAATGTCCCTGACGAGCAAGTAATTCATTTGCCGCTTCAGGACCCCAGCTTCCAGCTTCGTATTTGTGTAGACTTGAAAATTTATCGTTTTCCCAAGCATCCTGAATGGATGTTACCACATCCCAGGCTTCTTCGACCTGATCGGAGCGCATGAATAAAGTTGGATCTCCCTGTAAAGCATCTAATAAAAGGGTTTCATAGGCTTCGGTTGCTTGGGTAGAGCATGAAAAATAGTCAAAAACCATTTCAGCTGGTTTTAACGAAAGAGACAAGCCTTGTTTTTTAGTCATAAACTGCAGCCTAATATCCATTGCGGGCTGAATGTTTATGATTAATCGGTTTGGCATCATTCCTTCTTTTCCAAAAGAAAAAGTAGAATGGGGTACCGGTTTGAATTGTATAACGATAGAGGATTGTTTTTCCTTCATTCTTTTACCTGTTCGAACGTAAAAGGGAACACCTTGCCAACGCCAGTTATCCAAATAAAATTTCATTGCTACAAATGTTTCTGTGATGGAATTATCCTTCACCCCTTTTTCTTGCAGGTATCCAGCTATCGGTTTTCCTTTTATCGAAGCTTTTTCGTACTGGCCTCTCACTGTGTAGTGTTCTACTTCATCAGGAGTTATACGGCGTATTGCTTTTAAAACGTCAGCTTTACGGTTTCTGACCTCATCAGCTTGTAACGAAGTGGGGGCTTCCATGGCAACCATCGTTAAAATTTGCATCAGGTGATTTTGTATCATATCCCTTAATGCTCCGGCACCTTCATAAAAACCACCACGGTCTTCAACACCCACTTCTTCGGCAACCGTAATCTGTACCGAATCAATAAAGTTACGGTTCCAGAGCGGCTCAAACATTGAATTTCCAAAGCGGAAAGCTAGGATGTTCTGTACAGTTTCCTTGCCTAAATAGTGGTCTATGCGGTAGATTTGTTCCTCTTCAAAGGTTTTTGCTAATAGCTTATTTAAGAGCTCGGCAGAACTTTTATCATAACCAAACGGTTTTTCAATAATAATACGATCCTGTTCCGGATTCGCGGCAAGATCTAATTTCTTAATATTATTAGATATGGTTTCAATGAAAGAAGGTGCTATTGAGAGGTAAAAAAGTCGGTTGGCACGTACCCCAAAAGACGCATCTATGGCGTCTAACTTTTGTTTCATCAACACGTATGATTCTTCTTTGTCGATATCATTTTGCAAATAAGAAATATGAGAAGCAAATTGTTCGAACTCTTTTTCGGAGGCTATTTTATTTCTCGAAAACTCATTTAGGTTTTCACTGACATGGTTTCGGTAATGCGCATCACTGTTTTCGGCCCTTCCTAAGGCAATGATCTCAAACTTTTCCGGCATACGACCATCAAGATAAAGATTATAAAAAGCGGGGAAAAGCTTTCTTTTAGCTAAGTCACCGGTAGCTCCAAAAACAAGAATGATGGTTGGGTTTATAGTATTGAGATTATCCATTATGTTCCATTTAAAATTTAGTCATTCCACTCGGTGTGAAATATACCGTTAGTATCAGTACGCTCATAAGTATGAGCCCCGAAGTAGTCGCGTAATGCCTGTATCAGATTAGTAGGAAGGTTTTCTGATCGATAAGCATCAAAATACGCTAAGGAGTTCATTAGACCGGCAATAGGTATCCCTTTTTGAACGGCAAATTGAACGGTATTCCTTATGCTGGATTGATTCTCATTTAAGGTCTTTGCTATGCTATCATCGAGCAGTATGTTTTTCAGTTCACTATTTTTGGCGTAAGCCTTTCGGAAATCTTCCAATACTACCGAACGAATAATACATCCACCACGCCAAATTTTAGCGATTGTCTCCAAGTTCAATTCGTAATTATATTCTTTTGAAGCTTTTGTTAGCAAGGCTAATCCTTGGGCATAAGTAATTAATATGGAAAAATATAAAGCCCCTTTAAGTGTTTCTATGGCTGCAGGCAAGTCAGTATTGGTTTGTTCTGCATTCCAAATTAATTTTGAGGAAGCCTCAATTCTTTCCGGTTTATTTTTAGACATTTCCCTCATTGCAACGGCAGCATCTACGGTTGAAAGGGGAACTTCTAAGTCCATGGCATTTTGAGAAGTCCATTTTCCTGTTCCTTTGGATTTTGCCCAGTCGGAGATTAGATTTATTAATATCTGGCCGTCGGTATCTTTTTTCTTCAGGATGTGTCCTGTTATTTCAATCAGGTAGGATTCGAGTTCGGTGTTATTCCAGTCTTCAAATACTTTTTGAATTGTAGTGTCGTCTAGTTTGTATCCGCGTTTCATAAGATCGTATGCCTCTGAAATAAGCTGCATAATCCCATATTCAATTCCGTTATGCGCCATTTTCACGTAGTTTCCTGCAGATCCGTTGCCTAAGTATTCTACGCAAGGTTCTCCATTTACTTTAGCAGCAATGGATTCAAAAATAGGACGTAGCCTTTCATAGGCTTCTTTATTACCTCCGGGCATAAGGCTAGGGCCAAAACGGGCTCCTTTTTCGCCTCCTGAGATTCCCATTCCAAAGAAGTGGATTCCCTTGGCCGATAATTCTGTATATCTACGGTCAGTATCAGTAAAATATGTATTTCCGCCGTCGATAAGAATATCTCCTTTATCTAGGTGGGGCAGTAGGTTTTGAATGACAGCATCAACAGGTTTTCCTGCTGGTACTAATATCAGGATAGCTCTTGGCTGTCTGATAAGTGCAACAAAATCTTCGACGGCTGTTGTGGCTTTAATTCGGTGTTGGGAATTCGCTTCTTCTGTGAGAGAAAGAACTTTATCATCATCTAAGTCTAAGCCAGCTACAGCATAACCTTGGTCGGCCATATTTAAAAGTAGATTACGCCCCATAACTCCTAGGCCCACTATACCAAAATCGAATGTATTCATAATTAGTATGTAAATTTATTATTAGAAAAAAAAAGGCTGGACTTTATTTATAAAGTCCAGCCAAAATTAATCAATTATTAGGCTACAGTAACACTATTTATAGCTTCTTTTAATGCTTTTGCCGCAGCAGCCGGATCTTCAGCACCATAAATGGCACCACCAGCAACAGCTACATCTGCACCAGCAGCTACAACATCCTTTATTGTACTAATATTCACACCACCTGCTACAGAGAAAGGAACTTTTGCTAGTTTACCTTCACTAATCAGTGTTTGTACAGAATATCCTGCTAATGTTTGTTCGTCAAGACCAGCGTGTAGTTCAACAAAAGCAACTCCAAAAGCAGTTACTTCTTTTGCTCTTTGTACTCTATCTTTAACTCCAATAGTATCAACTACTACTTTTTTACCATATTTTGCTGCAGCTTCTACCGCGCCTTTTACAGTTGCATCATCTACAGCACCCATAACGGTTACTAGATCTGCTCCAGCTTTAAATGCAATCTCAGCTTCTAGAAAACCGGTATCTGCAATTTTCATGTCTGCAAAAATTAATTTGTCAGGGAAAGCAGTTTTCATTGCTGTTACCACACTAAGTCCTTCCGATTTAATAAGCGGAGTACCTAATTCTATAATATCTACGTAAGGTGCTACTTTGTGTGCTAGTTCTAATGCTGCTTCTGTAGTAAGTAAATCAATTGCGACTTGTAATTTTGTCATGTCTAAAATGTTTAAAAAAATTAATAATATTAAAAAAATCGTTATTCCAGGTTGGCGTGTTTGGGCCATAGGTCTTCTTTGGTCAACTTTGATTCTTGCCAAAGCGACATAAAAACGCTCTCCAGGATAAATAATATAAACTGTTCAAAAAGGCTGCCTGCATACTGCTCGGAGACCGAAGCCCCAAAGTCAGTTTTTGTTGCCGCTTTTATGAATATGATATGGTCTGCCACTTCTGCTAATTTACTTTCTGCATCGGCAGTCAGCGCAATAACTGTTGCTTTTTGAGCCTTCGCTTTCACCGCTGATGAGAGTACTGAAGAAGTAGTGCCGGATCCTGATGCTAGCAGTAACAAATCACCTTCAAGAATGGCGGGTGTATTCGTTTCTCCTACTATGAATACCGTATAGCCTAAATGCATAAATCTCATGGCTGCCATTTTTAATGCAAGTCCGCTTCTCCCTGCTGCCATTACAAAAATTCGTTTGGCTACTTTAATTTCGTTAACCAAAACCTTTATCTCTTGAGGATTAATCTCATTTGCTAATTTTAGGTTTTCCTCCAAAATAACATGCAGATTTTTGTTTGTCAAAGTGTTACTATTCATTTTGTTTTATTTTTAAATAAGCGATACGCTCCTACTATCATTCAAATTAGTACACCAATGAAATTGGGTAATTTTGATCGATTTTTTTCGAGTGTGTGAGGTATTGCGTGATTGAAATTACAGGATGCCTTTATAATTTTAATTTTTTCTATTCAGAATTAAATAGAATAATAAAGCTGTAATCGATTTTTTGCAACAGTAATTAATCTCTATTTTGAATAGTATTAATTACTGATGCAAAGATAGATCAGAAGGAAAGGAGGGATGTTATATATACAAGACTATGCGGTATAAATTTGCGCCAGGCCATTCTGAAGGTCCGTTGGCGTTTCCTTTAGCTTAGCTCTTACAAATTTATTAAGAGCTGATGGAGAGCTAAACCCAAGGTCAAATGCGATTTCTTTGTGAGAGCGATCCGTAAACAGTAATTGTCTTTTAATTTCGGTAAGGATCCGGTTGTGGATTGCATTTATTGCGGTTTCGCCAGAATATTTTTTATTTAGTGCATTTAACTTTTTAGTGCTGATAGCCAGTTTTAAGGCATAGTATTGTACAGTGCGCTCAATTTTATATTGATGGTTCAAAAGTTTTTTAAAGGCTATATAGGTATTCTGGTCAGGACCTTGAGTGTCCTGATGTAAAACAGGATGTTGGCCATGGATTGATTCAATGAGTCCCAAAAGGAAGATTTTGATATAAAAACGGGCCTGCTCTTTTTTAACTAGGCTAGGGGCATTATAAATATCCTGTATGTTCTTTATAATAGGTAGGACTTGTTCAAATTCTAGGCTAGAAAGTGCGGTACAATTAAGGTGGGCCGATAAGTTTACATTATAGGCACTGAGCTCATTTTTCAATATATCTGAACAGAACAATACTTCTTCAAATAATATAATTTTGCCAGATAAATCAGTTGACAAATTTGACAAAAAGTGGATTTGATCCGGAAACAGAATAGAAATTTTTCCTGAATTTAATAAATGAATTTTGTCTTCGATATGTACTTTAATACTTCCTGATTCCACAAGTATGATACAAAAATGATCTTTTTTATGTGGTTTCAAATAATCTTCAGCACTTGCTGTCCCAAGGTCAAAAACCCGGAAGGACAAATTTTTATCATCCGTTTTTTGAATGTTTTTTTTAATCTCAAACCTCTCTAAGTACATAGGATATTTTTTATATAAGTGCTGAGTGCGCTCTAATAAACGACTTTAATGCATCAAGTTTATTATAGAGTCATTTTAAATGATGCTTGTAAACCTAATTTATTAAATTTAAAACACTTCTTTAGTACAATTTTCATTAGTAGCTTTTCAATAATAGCTTAATAATCAAGGGATTTTAATTATAAAAGGTAGTGTCAGTAATTTTAAACATTAAAGATCAAGGACAAATATACTCTTTTCTTATCTTAAGATATTGATTCAGCTTGAAATTAGGCTCAAAACTAGATTCAGTACGGTTCTTAGAGCACTAATAATGAATTTTAATTTTTATATTGAAGGAACTAACATTACCCGCAAAAAGAGTGAAACATAAATGACGTTAATTTTAACGGATGAAAAAGTACGTAAAATTGATGATCAACTTTCAAAAACTAAATTATTATGAAAACACAAAACGATAAAAAATTAGATAATCCAGTTTGGTTTTCGTTATTAGAAACGCATCAAAATTTTGCTATGAATTCTGGCAATATAAAATTCTATCCTCCGGATTATTGCCCGTTTGGTGGTTTTGAAAAAGGCGATGCTATTGCTAAGTCTATCGATAAATACGCTGCGATGGTTGATAATTTCTTTATTGTTGGAGAAAAACCAGAACTTTCAAATCTATTGACGATTAATAAAGAATTGGTTTGCCTTCAAATGATTGTTTACAATCCAATCGACATTCTAGTTAATGATCGAATCATACAACTGACTGACGAACATATTGATGCTTTATATGCGTTGGTAAATTTGGTGCAGCCAGGGTATTTTAAAAAGAAAACCGCTTTATTAGGCAATTATTATGGTATTTTCAAAAACAATAAACTTGTTGCCGTGAGTGGTGAGCGCATGCAAATGAATGATTTTATCGAAGTCAGCGCAGTAGTAACACATCCCAATCATACCGGAAAAGGATACGCCAAACAATTAGTTGCCCATACAGTAAATGAAATTTTTAACCAAAATAAAATACCTTATTTACATGTAATTGAAGACAATAGCACAGCCATAACACTCTATCAAAAACTGGGTTTTACAATCAGGCAAAAAATTAGTTTTTGGTATATTACCAGGTAAACTTGTGGATTGAGAACAATTTTGTAAATCCTGAAAACGCACTAGCTGAGCCCAATTAAAAATCTGGACAACAATAACTTAAAAAAATCATCATAAAAGAGTTTGTTTTTAATGATTATAAGTAGCAAGAAAGATATATTGTCGCAATTATTAAAAAGAGTTTTTGCCACAGATTGTAAGGATTAAAAAGATTTTTAAAAATCTGTGAATCTGTGGCAGTTATTTAGTTATTACCTCTGTGACTTTGCTCCGAGGTAGTTTATTAAAAAAGGACTAAAAACTAAGTACTTAAAACAATATTTTTCAATAAAAAACTAAACTTGAGTTTTTTACGTAACTACTATTATTAGAAACTAATATCAATAATTATGACTAGAAAAGAATTTTTTTCCAGAGTAGGATTTGGAGCAGCAACAGTTTTACTACCTGCTTGTATTGCTGGCATGGCCGTGAGTTGTAGCTCTGATGATACAAATTCAGGTTCATCAGGTACCACCACCCCGATACCTTCAGCAAGTTCAAATTTCACAGTTGATGTAAGCATGGGGACTTTAGCTAAAAACGGAGGTTTTTTAGTAACCCAAGGAATAATTATCGCTAGAACCAACGCAGGTGATTTTCTAGCAGTCTCTGCTGCATGCCCTCATGAGGGAGTTATTGTTAATTATGATGAAGCAGGTAACAAATTTGTTTGTCCAAGACATAATTCTCAATTTACCAGTAAGGGAGTAGTTACAATTGGGCCTGCAGCGTCTAATTTAAAAGAGTACAAGACTTCATTAGCAGGAACAGCACTGACTGTTTTTGTGTAATAAAATTAAAACAAAGAGCTATAAGTAAGTCGAAAGTTTAAAAGTCGTAAAGTCAAAAGAATTAACTTTAAGTAAAACAGCTTTAAATCAGATTTTTACATGATTTTATCCTGATTTTAAAATACGACATTATACCATGGTTATTACTTAAGTCTCTTATTGTTAAATTAATTCTGTCTTAATTTTGTTCTCTGCTAAATTGTTGTTTAGGGAAAACAAATACTTTTATAGAAATAAAAACAACCCTAAAATGAAAAAATACACGCTGATTTTGTTTCTTTTCTTAGGAACATTTGGTTATTCTCAAAATTGGGAATCTGATTTTAATGATGCAAAAATAAAAGCAATCAAAGAAAACAAAAATATCCTTCTTGTGTTTTCAGGATCTGATTGGTGTGCGCCTTGTATTAAACTAGAAAATACAATCTGGAAGTCAGAAGATTTTAAAAATGAGGCAGAGCAAAAATGGGTCATATACAAAGCTGATTTTCCTAAGAAAAAAGCAAATTTACTGGCTGCTAATTTAACAGCTAGCAATAAAAAATTAGCTGAGCAGTACAATAAATCTGGAAATTTCCCTTTAGTGCTGTTACTGGATAAAACAGGGACCGTATTAGGAATTACTGGTTACAAAAATGTGACTCCGCAAGAATACATTCAAATCATTCATTCCTTTGAGAAATAATGAAAAAAATACTCGTACTCAGTTTTATATTCACAACGGCATTAGCGACTTCGCAAATTACGCATAAGAGAAAGTTGTTTATGTTAGGGAGTCCTTTTGAGGTTACCGCTGTTGCAAGTGATACTATAAAGGCCAACGAATATATTGATTTGGCTGTAGCCGAAGTAAAACGAATTGAGTATTTAATCTCCGATTGGATTCCAACAACGCAAATCTCCGAAATCAATCGCAATGCAGGAATACAGCCAGTAAAAGTGGATGCTGAAGTTTTTGAATTGGTCGAAAGAGCCATTAAAATCTCCCAAATTACCAATGGTGCTTTTGATATTTCGTATGCTTCCATGGACAAAATATGGAAATTTGATGGTTCCATGAAAGTAATGCCAACCGATGAAGCCATAAAAAAATCAGTCGCGAAAATTGGGTATAAAAATATTATTCTAAACCAAAAAGAACAGACTATTTTTCTAAAATCAGAAGGAATGAAATTAGGTTTGGGCGGCATTGGACAAGGCTATATTGCTGATAAAGTAAAAGATTTATTGTTTTCTAAAGGCTGTCTTTCCGGAATTATAAACGTCTCGGGAGATATTAATGCCTGGGGGAAACAACCGGACGGAAAACCTTGGACTGTAGGAATAGTAAACCCTTTGAACAAGAATAAAATTTTTGCCACGTTCCCGATAGAAGACAGTGCGGTGGAAACTTCCGGCAGTTATGAAAAATATGTGATTTTTAACGGTATTCGTTATTCGCATATTATTGATCCCAGAACGGGGTATCCGGCAAATGGTGTGGTCAGTGTCTCTGTTTTTTCCAAGCAGACTGAAATCGCTGATGCGTTGGCCACAGGAATTTTTGTGCTTGGAGTAGAAGTAGGCTTGGATTTAGTAAATCAAATTAAAGGGATTGAATGTATTATTGTTGACGATAAAGGCAAAATTCACTCTTCAAATGGAATTGATATCAAAAAATATAATTAAGAACAAAATGCACTCATGAAACATAAAATAGCCTTTGTATTTTTTACACTTTTGATTTTGCAATCGTGCAGTTCCATAAAAGAGTACGAAAAAGAGAAAATAACTGATCCTGATATGAAGCTTTCTGCCCGAACAGCGGAACGGTATGAAACGTCTTTTCAAGTATATCGTGAAGCTGCTGGCGGAGCCAATGGTGGAAAATCAGGTGGCGGCTGTGGTTGCAATTAATGTAAAGCATCAATTCAGATTGTAAATTCCAATCCATTAGAAAATGAAAATAAAAATTTTATCTCTTTTTATCTTAATCACTGTAACTGCTTTTTCTCAAGAAAATAGTAAAGAACCCGTTTTTAAAAAAAGAGTGTTAGAAAGTACAGAAGTGGACTTTCTAACGAGTTATTACGAGCAAGATGGATCAAGATCAGCTGTTTCTGGGGGTATTGGTTCAGAGAAACTTACAGATGTCGCTTCTAATATTGTGGTGGCAATGCCGTTGAATGAGGATGATGTCTTGACTATTGATTTAGGAATATCAGCCTATTCATCAGCTTCGTCCAGTAATATAAATCCATTTAATTCTACGGGTGCTTCTGGCAGCAGAGGCGCTAATGATCCAACAGCAGGCAGTAAAGCGGCGGCTACGGGACCCAGTGGAACGCCTTGGCAAGCTTCATCTGGTGCTTCAAGAAGTGATGAATTAGTATCCGTTGTTGCTAATTACAGTCATAGTAGTGATTCCAGGAATTTTATTTGGAATACAGATGTTTCTTTTTCAAATGAATATGATTACACTTCAGTTGGTTTTGGTGGCGGAATCACTGGTCTTTTTAATGAAAAAAACACAGAATTGAGTTTGAAAGTAAATGCATATATAGATCAATGGAGACCTATATATCCAACGGAGCTGCACGAATATTCATTGTATGGTTCAAATTTTTTAAATCAAGGCTATTTTTTTGGTGTATCAGTTTTGGATCAGAACGGTGTATCCTCAACAGATTACTTGCCGTCTGAATTTAAACAGGTTACTACTGTTAACAGAAATTCATTTTCAGCTTCTGTAGGGTTTTCTCAGGTGTTGACTAAGAAATTACAAGTTTCCGTTTTCTTTGATGTATTGCAACAACAAGGATTATTGTCTTCTCCTTACCACCGAATTTATTTTGCAGACAAAGCCAATTTTTACATTGGACAAGCGCAATACATAAGCAATTACGAAAGTCCAAGCAACACCGGAGTTTACAAATTAGCAGATGATATCGAAAGATTACCGGATTCTCGTTTTAAACTTCCCGTTGGAGCGCGTTTGAATTATTACATCAATGACCGATTTATAGTACGAACCTATTATCGTTTTTATTCAGATAACTGGGACATACAATCGCATACCGCCAGTATTGAACTTCCTGTGAAATTGTCCGATAAGTTTACTGTTTTTCCCATGTACCGCTATTATACACAAGCGGGTTCTAAATATTATGCGTCTTATGAAACGCATTTGTCAACAGAAAAATTTTATACTTCAGATGCTGATTTAGCGACATTTGATGCCAATCAATACGGTTTTGGCGTTAACTATACAGATATTTTTACTGCAGGAAAAATTTGGAAATTTGGCTTAAAAAATATTGATTTTAGATTCAATCATTACAAACGAAGCGATAATTTGACGGCTAATATTGCTACCATTGCTTTTAAATTTGTAATGCAATAAACCCTAAATTTACAAAAAATAATAAAGATGCATATATTAATTCTTTTCAACTGCACTATTTTTATTCAGAGACCGAAAACGGAATCAAGACCAAAATACATATTACACTCATTTGTAAATGGTTGAAAACAAAATTCTAATTATCGGAACCTTTTTCGGAATTGGAATTTTGATAGCTGGAATGTTTTTAAAGAAAGATTCGTTAAAAAATACGGCGTATATTTTGTTTGTGATAGTGTCAATTTTTGTCAATAAAAGTAGGGAATTCTGGGGATGAAATTCGTCATACAGAAATTAGTGAAGACAGGGCTGTTTCTGCACCCGTGAATGAGAATACAGCTGTGAAAAAAGAATATAATAAAAAACAAGAATAATATTCATTTAACAAAAATTAGCATTTAAGTTAAAATAAAAATTGCTTTCTAAAGAATTTAACTCGTATATTTGCAAAAGAATTAAAATAAAGCAGACAAAAATGTTTACAAATCAATTGCATCATCATCATTTTCATTATTGCTCTCAAGCGATGTGTTAATGGTATGTGTGTAAATCATCATATTCTAAAAACCCGTTTGAGTACATCAAACGGGTTTTTTATTACCCCATATTTGTACTCAATCAAAATATTTTAAACAAAAAAACAAAAAACAAAATGAGTACATTAAAAATTGCAATTCAAAAATCAGGGCGTTTAAACGAAGACAGCATTCAAATTCTAAAAGATGCAGGCATTTCAATTGATAACGGAATCGACCAATTAAAAGCAGAAGCATCCAATTTTCCTTTAGAAGTTTTGTATTTAAGAAATTCGGATATTCCTCAATATCTGATTGATGGAGTTGTGGATATTGCTATTGTGGGCGATAATTTATTAGTTGAAAAAGGCGGAGATATTGAAGTAATTCAAAAATTAGGTTTTTCAAAATGTAAAGTATCTGTTGCTGTACCAAAAGCATTTGATTACAAATCCGTTCAGGATTTAGACGGTATGCGTATTGCCACTTCTTACCCTAAAACAGTGCTTGATTTTTTTAGTTCTAAAGGTGTAAATGTCGATATTCACCAGATTTCAGGTTCGGTTGAAATAGCTCCAAACATTGGTTTAGCTGATGCTATTGTTGATATTGTTTCCAGTGGAAGTACATTATTTAAAAATAATCTAAAAGAGGTTGAAGTTATTTTTAAAAGTGAAGCGGTGTTGGCTGTTTCTCCAAAAGTAAGTCCTGAATCTCAAAAAATAATAGACACTTTAAAATTCAGAATTGAATCTGTTTTAAGAGCAAGGAAATCGAAGTATATCTTGATGAATGTGCCAAATGACAAAATTGATGCTGTTGGAAATATTCTTCCGGTATTACGAAGTTTAACCGTTTTGCCTTTGGCACAAGAAGGATGGAGCAGCGTACACTCGGTAATCGACAAAGATACTTTCTGGGATGTGATTGATCAATTGAAAGAAGCTGGAGCTGAAGGAATTTTAGTTTGTCCAATTGAGAAAATGGTTTTGTAGAATTATGAATGATATGATTTAAAAGTAAAATCTTTCAATTTTTAAATCATTTAATCTTTGAATAAAATTAAAAATGAATAAAATATTCAATCCAAAACCCGAAAGCTGGGCTTCCATTTTAGAAAGACCTACAAAAACGGTTGATGATATAGAAGCAACAGTAAAAGAAATTTTTAAGGAAGTACAAAAGAAAGGTGATCTTGCTGTTGCAAAATACACTTCGCTTTTTGATGGTGCAATTATCGAAAATTTAGCAGTTTCTAAAGCAGAAATTGACGAGGCTATTGCTTCCATTTCTGCCGACTTAAAAGAAGCAATTTCACTTGCGAAGTCAAACATTAAAAAATTCCATACTGCTCAAAAAACAGAAAGAGTAACTGTAGAAACTATTGAAGGAGTAAATTGTTGGCAGGAAAAAAGACCCATTCAAAAAATTGGATTGTATATTCCAGGAGGAACTGCACCTTTATTTTCCACAGTCTTAATGCTTGCTGTTCCTGCAGAAATTGCAGGCTGTAACGAAATTGTTTTGTGTTCCCCTCCCGATAAAAATGGAGCTATAAATCCCGCAATATTGTATGCTGCAAATTTATGTGGTGTGACTAAAATATTAAAAGTAGGAGGTATTCAAGCAATTGCCGGAATGACTTTTGGTACGGAAACGATCCCTAAAGTGTATAAAATTTTTGGACCAGGAAATCAATATGTAACGGTAGCCAAGCAACTCGCAACTCAGTTTGGCGTAGCAATTGATATGCCGGCCGGTCCATCAGAATTATTGATTGTGGCTGATGACACAGCAGTTCCAGCTTTTGTAGCATCAGATTTATTATCTCAAGCGGAACACGGAGCGGACAGTCAGGTAATTTTAGTTTCTACTTCCAGAAAGTTAATTGAGGCTGTTGAGGCTGAAATCCAAATCCAAATAAAAGCGTTGCCAAGAAAAGCCATTGCTGAAAAAGCGATTGCTAATTCTAAATTAATTTTTGTCGAAAATGATAAAATTGCTTTGGATTTAATCAATGAATATGGACCAGAACACTTTATCATTTGTTCAGAATTTGATGATTTTTACAGTAATGGCGTTCAAAATGCGGGTTCTGTATTCATAGGAAATTATACACCTGAAAGTGCCGGTGATTATGCTTCAGGAACGAATCACACCTTGCCAACCAACGGTTACGCCAAGAATTATAGCGGTGTAAATCTGGATAGTTTTACTAAAGCAATGACTTTTCAAAAAATATCCCAAAAAGGCATACAAAATATCGGGAAAGCTATTGAAATCATGGCAGAAGCGGAGGGATTGCAAGCGCACAAAAATGCAGTTACATTACGATTAAAAGCGATTGAAAATGAAAAATAATTTCGATATAAATAATTTGGTTAGAGAAAACGTAAAGCAATTGAAACCGTATTCTTCAGCTCGTGATGAATTTGAAGGTTTTGATACTGCAGATATGATTTTTCTTGATGCCAATGAAAATCCGTTTGAAAATGGTGTAAATCGGTATCCAGATCCACAACAAGTTAGTGTAAAAGAGGTTTTGGCTAAACTAAGAAATGTCAAAACAAATCAAATCTTACTTGGTAACGGAAGCGATGAAGTGTTGGATTTGTTATTCAGAGCTTTTTGTGAACCAAAAACAGATAACGTAATCACTTTGCCACCAACATACGGAATGTATGGTGTTTTGGCGAATATCAATGCAGTAGAGAACAAAGAAGTGTTGCTTTCAGAAGATTTTCAGCCGCAAATGGAGAAAATCATGGAAGCTGTTGATGCAACCACTAAAATCATCTTTTTATGTTCACCAAATAATCCAACCGGAAATTCTTTTTCGGATGAAAGTGTGGCGTATATTCTTCAAAATTTTAAGGGGTTGGTAGTAATTGATGAAGCGTATATTGACTTTTCAAAAAAAGAAAGTTGGATTAATGAATTAGACGAATATCCAAATTTGGTAATTACTCAAACACTATCAAAAGCGTACGGTTTGGCAGGAATCAGATTGGGAATTTGTTATGCATCTGCGGAAGTAATTTCGGTTTTGAATAAAATAAAACCACCATATAATGTGAATGAACTGACTCAGAAAAGAGCTTTGGAACGATTAGACAAGCCGGAAAAGATAAAATCTGAAATTGAATCTATTATAGCACAAAGAGAGGAATTACTTAAAGCGTTACTTGATGTTAATTTTGTCGAAAAAATTTATCCTACAGAAGCCAATTTTATTTTGGTAAAAGTGGATGATGCCAATAAAAGATACGATCAATTGATTGCAAAAGGAATTGTAATTCGGAACCGAACCACCCAACCACTTTGTGAAAATACATTGCGTTTAACTGTTGGAACAACACAAGAAAACATGAAATTAATTGAGGTGTTAAAACAACTTTAAACCTTAAACCTTAAACTTTTTTTAATGAAAAAAATACTTTTTATAGATCGTGACGGAACAATGGTTTTGGAACCAAATGATTATCAATTAGACAGTTTTGAAAAACTGGAATTCTATCCAAAAGCATTTCAATACCTTGGGAAAATTGCTTTGGAACTAGATTTTGAACTCGTAATGGTGACCAATCAAGATGGTTTGGGTACGGATTCGCATCCGGAAATTAACTTTTGGCCCGTGCATAATTTAATTATGAAAGCGTTTGAAAATGAAGGCGTTATTTTCAAAGAGGTATTAATTGATAAAACATTTCCGCACGAAAATGCTCCAACGCGCAAACCTGCATTAGGTTTGTTGACAAAATACATTGATAATCCGGAGTATGATTTAGCAAATTCATTCGTAATAGGAGACAGAATAACAGATGTGGAATTAGCCAAAAATTTAGGTTCAAAAGCGATTTTTATTAATACCGATGAAGAATTGGGAGGCGACGAAATTGCTTCAAAAAGAGAGGAATTAGATTCCGTTATTGCTTTGCAAACTACCGATTGGAAAGTAATTTATGAGTTTTTGAAATTAGAAGAACGCTCCGCTTCAATAAAAAGAAAAACAAATGAAACGGATATTTACATCAACGTAAACCTTGATGGAACTGGAAAAAGTCAAATTGAAACTGGAATTGCTTTTTTTGATCACATGCTCGACCAAATTGCGCGTCACGGACAAATGGATCTAGAAATTCTTGTAAAAGGTGATTTGGAAGTAGACGAACACCACACAATTGAAGATACAGCAATTGCACTTGGAGAAGTTTTTGCGAAAGCATTAGGAAATAAATTAGGAATAGAACGTTACGGTTTTTGTTTGCCAATGGACGACTGTTTAGCGCAAGTAGCTATTGATTTTGGAGGCAGAAATTGGCTGGTTTGGGAAGCCGAATTCAAACGGGAGATGGTCGGAAAAATGCCAACAGAGATGTTTTATCATTTCTTCAAATCTTTCTCGGATGGAGCGAAAGCCAACATTAATATAAAGGCAGAAGGAACGAACGAACATCACAAGATTGAAGCTATTTTTAAAGCTTTTGCCAAAGCAATAAAAGTAGCCGTAAAGCGCGATACGGAAAAGATGATTTTGCCAAGTACGAAAGGGATGCTTTAATTTAGTAGAAAGACAAAAGTCTTAAAGTGCTCCGGCATTGAC
Organism: Flavobacterium sp. LS1R10; assembly: GCF_003968825.1. Taxonomy (NCBI): domain Bacteria; kingdom Pseudomonadati; phylum Bacteroidota; class Flavobacteriia; order Flavobacteriales; family Flavobacteriaceae; genus Flavobacterium; species Flavobacterium sp. LS1R10. Next base: position 85,242 of record NZ_RYDH01000002.1, read on the forward strand.
TTTATGACTTTTGACTTTACAACATTAAGACCAATATAAATGAAAACAGTAATCATAAATTACGGTGCAGGCAATATTCAAAGTATTATGTTTGCCATCGAAAGATTGGGATTCAAAGCCATTTTGAGTAATAATCCAGAAGAAATTAAAGTAGCAGACAAAGTGATCTTTCCAGGCGTTGGAGAAGCAAGTTCCGCAATGAAAATGCTTTTAGAAAGTGGTTTAGACACTTTGATTCCAACCTTGAAACAACCCGTTTTGGGAATATGTTTGGGAATGCAACTGATGTGCAACAAATCGGAGGAAGGGAATACCAAAGGTTTGGGAATTTTTGATATTGATGTGATTAAATTCACGCCAAAAGTAAAAGTACCACAAATGGGGTGGAACCAAATTTACAACTTGAAATCAGATTTATTCAAAGGAATTGCAGAGAACGAATACATGTACTTGGTCCATAGTTTTTATGCTCCTATTTGTACAGAAACCATTGCTACAACTAATTACGAGCTAGAATATTCCTCAGCATTGGAAAATGAAAATTTTTATGGAACTCAATTTCATCCCGAAAAAAGTGGTGATGTTGGAGAACAAATTTTGGGTAATTTCTTAAAATTAAAGGATTGAAAAATTCAAAGATTGAAAAATCAGAGAATCAAATAGTTCTTTAATTAACATTCCCAATCTTTAAATAATTCAATTTTTAAATCTTTAAATTAAAAATAAATGAGAATAATACCCGCAATAGACATCATTGATGGAAAATGTGTTCGCTTGTCAAAAGGCGATTACAATACTAAAATTATATACAATGAAAATCCGCTTGAAGTAGCCAAATCATTTGAAGCACACGGAATCGAATATTTGCACCTGGTTGATTTAGACGGAGCAAAGTCAAGCCAAATTGTGAATTATAAAATATTAGAGCAAATAGCTTCTAAAACCAAATTGAAAATTGATTTTGGTGGTGGATTAAAATCCGATTCCGATTTGAAAATTGCTTTTGAAAGTGGTGCCAATCAAATTACCGGCGGAAGTATAGCCGTTAAAAATAGAGAACTATTCGAAAAATGGATTGCAGAATACGGTGCTGATAAAATTATTTTGGGAGCAGATGCCAACAATGAAAAAGTAGCGGTCTCTGGTTGGCTGGAGGATTCTAATGAAGAATTGATTCCATTTATACAAGAGTATCAAAATAAGGGAATTCAGTATGTAATTTGTACCGATATTGCCAAAGACGGTATGCTTGAAGGACCAAGTTTTGATTTATATAAAAAAATTATTAATCAATGCACTGTCACTTCGAGCGCGTCATCTCGAACGCAGTCGAGAGGCGAGAAGTTGGCGGAATCCAATGGCATAAAATTAATTGCTTCGGGAGGAATTTCTACTTTTGACGAATTACCAAAACTAGCCGAATTAGGCTGTGAAGGAACAATAATTGGTAAGGCAATTTATGAAGGACGAATTTCATTGAAACAATTAGAAAAATATATAATAAAATAGATTGTTTCACAAAGACACACAAAGATGACACTAAGATTCACCAAGAATTTTGTGAATCTCTGTGAAACTTCGTGAATCTCTGTGTAATAAAAACAATAATGTTAACAAAAAGAATTATTCCCTGTCTCGACATTAAAAACGGAAGAACCGTAAAAGGTATTAATTTTGTGGACTTGCGTGACGCAGGAGATCCAGTTGAATTAGCTAAAATATATTCAGATGAAGGCGCGGATGAATTGGTCTTTCTAGATATTTCTGCCACGGAAGAAAGAAGAAAAACCTTAGTTGATTTGGTTCGTAAAGTCGCTTCCACGATTAATATTCCATTTACTGTTGGTGGTGGAATTTCCTCCGTTGAAGATGTTGAAATTTTGCTGCAAAACGGGGCGGATAAAGTTTCTATTAATTCTTCAGCGGTCAAAAACCCGCAGTTGATTAATGATTTGGCACAAAAATTTGGAAGTCAATGTGTAGTGGTTGCAATTGATGCCAAACAAATTGACGGGCAATGGATTGTTCATTTAGTAGGAGGAAAAGTACCTACCGAATTGAATTTGTTTGATTGGGCCAAAGAAGTGGAAGAACGTGGTGCAGGTGAAATCTTATTCACGTCAATGGATAATGACGGAACTAAAAACGGTTTTGCTAATGAAGCTTTGGCTAGACTTTCTGAGTTAGTTAATATTCCTATAATTGCTTCAGGAGGAGCAGGAAATATTCAACATTTTGTAGACGCTTTTGTAGTTGGAAAAGCCGATGCAGCATTGGCCGCAAGTGTATTTCATTTTAAAGAAATTGAAATCAAAACATTAAAAAAAGTCCTTAAAAATAACAATATCGAGATTAGAATATAGAAATAGATAATAGAATAAAGAGAAAAGAAAGTTAGATTAGATAATCTTTCAATCTTTAAATTTTCAATCTTTAAATTAAAAACATGAACATAGATTTTTCAAAAAATACAGACGGATTAATTCCTGCAATCATTCAAGACAGTGAAACCAAAACGGTTTTGATGTTGGGTTATATGAATGCCGAAGCGTATCAAAAAACGATAGACACTAAAAAAGTAACCTTTTACAGTCGAAGTAAGCAAAGGCTTTGGACAAAAGGCGAGGAAAGTGGCAATTTTCTAAATCTGATCGACATCAAAAACGACTGTGATAATGATACGCTATTGATTCAGGTAAAACCAGAAGGGCCAACATGTCATAAAGGTACAGATACATGCTGGGCTGACGAAAACAAAGGAGATTATGGCTTTATTTCGAATTTAGAAGATACAATCCAACTTCGAAGAGAAAATGCTGATTCTGAGAAAAGTTATGTGGCTTCTTTATTCAAATTAGGGATGAACAAAATTGCCCAAAAAGTAGGTGAGGAAGCGATTGAAGTGGTTATTGAAGCCAAAGATGACAATGATGATTTGTTTTTGAGTGAAAGTGCTGATTTACTTTTTCATTATCTTATCTTATTGCAAGCCAAAGGGTTTAAGTTAGATGATGTGGTAACAGTTTTAAAAAGCCGTCAGAAGAAAAATTAGCATACTTACTTTTTATACATAAAACCCAATAGAAAATTCATTTGCTATTGGGTTTTCTTTTTTCTTTTATTTCCAATAGCAATCCACTATATTTACTTTTATTTTAAAATTAAAGCAGCACATGCAAGTAATGAATTCAGACAATACCACCTTTAATCCTGATGCAAACAATTTTATACTAAATACTGGACTACACATAATTCTAACTACTGATGAAGATGATGCTCGGCCGGTTTATATTTCAGGGAATTTTAATAATTGGCGCACACAGGACAACGAATTTCTGATGGAGAAGATAGGGAACCGTTCGTATTATTACAAATTCCCACATGATTTTGATTATCCAGTGATGCTTTTGTATAAATTTACGAAAGGAGATTGGAGCGATGTTGAGATTAACAGTCATGGGAATCGTACCGAAAATCGCTCTACATTAGCACATACTGGCATTCAAAAAGAACACGTTGAGAGATGGAGAAAAAACTGGTTGCCTTTTAAACAATCTTTTTTACCTCAAGTGCAATTGATTTCGGATGAATTTGAAATTCCCCAACTCAATAAAACCAGGAAAATATGGGCGTTATTACCCCATGATTATGACAAATCGAGTGAAAGTTATCCGGTCATGTATTTGCAGGATGCTCAAAATTTATTCAATGAATCAGCTGAATTTGGCAATTGGGAAATTGATAAAAAACTGGCAGTTATGTCAGAATATAAAATCGGAAAAATTATAATTATTGCTATTGAACACGCCGAAGAAGATCGCATCAAAGAATACAATGTAGGGAAAACTGTTCTAGGAAAGGGACAAGGCAAGAAATACATTCGCTTTGTGACTGATACATTAAAACCCTACGTAGATCGCAATTTTAGAACCAAAAAAGAACGGGAATTCACCGGAATTGGAGGAAGCTCAATGGGTGGATTAGTTAGTATTTTTAGTGGATTAAGAAATCCTGAAGTGTATGGGAAATTAATGATTTTTTCGCCCTCGCTTTGGGTCGTTCCTGAATTAAAAATCAATACTGAAAAAGCTAATTCAGCAGATACAAAAATCTATTTATATGCCGGTGGCGATGAAAGTATAACGATGATTGAACATATCAAAAGTTTTAAAGATAGTTTGATTTCAAGTGAATTTGTAAAAGAAAAATCGAATATTAATTTAAGTATTAACAAGCAGGGAAAACATAGCGAAACCTACTGGAGTGACGAGTTTCCAAAAGCAATTGAATGGTTGTTTTTTAATGAAAAAGAAGTGTAGAGATGCGATTTATCGCGTCTATTACAGAGTATAGATAAAAAAACGACATTAATGTTGAATTTCATCCAATAACAACAGCCATAAAAAAAGAATAAATGAGAACAAGTACAATAACAAATTCAGATGATTTTTCAGGTACAATTTTAATTCCGGTTTTTGAAACCTATTCAAAAAGTATTGTTCCCATTACATTTAATGGATTGGAAATTGCTTCCAAAGTTTTTTTTGGTAAAAAAGACACACACTATTTGGCCGAAAAAAATGATAATACGTATGTTTTTATTGGCTTGGGAAAAACGATAGATTATAAATCGTTAAAAACTATTTTTCGCCGTATTTCATCGAAACAAAAAGAAAATTTAAGTTTGAGTGTAGCTTTAGTTATACCTAAACAATTTACTGAGGATCAGGTTGAAGCTATGATTTCAGGATTGTTTTTGGGAACGTATGATTTAGGTCATTTTAAATCGGAGAAAAGTATACATCCTTTTTTAGAACCAGATTTTAGCTTGAGTTTATTATCTGAAAAAGAGCATTTGGCTACAGCCAAAAAAGGAATTAAAATTGCCAAAGCGCAACTAGCAACCTATGATTTAGTCGATTTGCCTCCGAATACAATTAATCCAAAATACTTGTCGAATTGGGCTAAAGAGACTGGGCAGAAATATGGGTTTGACGTAGAAGTTCTCGGTTATGAAGCTTCTAAAATTGCAGGTCTTGGCGCTTTTTTAGCCGTAGGAAAAGGAAGCGAGAATGAACCTCAATTTATCATTATGAAGTATACTCCTGTTGTTGAAGTAAAACACCTAAAACATGTTGGATTGGTGGGGAAAGGAATCACCTTTGATACTGGTGGATTAAATATAAAAACGGCAGGAATGGTCCACATGAAGTGTGATATGGCTGGTGGTGCGGCAGTATTTGGGGCGATGCAACTTATAGCCGATTTACAATTGCCAGTCAAAGTAACTGCTATTGTTCCTTGTGCCGAAAACTCGGTTGACAGCAAGTCCTTTTTACCTAGTGATGTAATTCACAGTTACAGTGGACATTCAATAGAAATAATTGATACTGATGCAGAAGGCAGACTCATTTTAGCCGATGGATTATCGTATTTGATTAAAAATTTCAAACCGGAATATATTGTGGATATCGCCACACTTACTGGAAGCAGCGTGGGTACTTTTGGGTATGAATGTGGTGCTTTGTTTACCAACAATGCAGAAATGGCTAAGAAATTGCAAGAAAACGGAGATGCAATAGGAGAGCGTTTGTGGCCTTTACCGCTTTGGGATGTTTATAAATCAGACATAGAAAGTGATATTGCCGATGTGAAAAATTATAGCGGAAAACCAGTTGCCGGAGCCATAAGTGCCGCCAAATTTTTAGAATATTTCACCCAAGAACACAACGCTTGGGCGCATCTTGATGTAGCTGGAGTGGCATTTGGTGAGGATGAATTTGCTAAAAGTAAGCATGCAACAGCGTATGGTGTTCATTTATTAACTAAATTCATAGAAAATTTATAACCTATGGAAAACGCTAAAACCTTTCTTTGTATTTCAAATTATTTCAAAGGTGCCGATTTTTTAATTAATTTAAAAAAATTAGGCAACAAAGTCTATTTAGTGACAAGCGAAAAACTCAGAGACAAGCCATGGCCACACCAACATATTGATGAGATTTTTTATATGAAAGGCCAAGATGTCGATTGGAATTTAGAACATCTGTTATTAGGTGTTGGTAATTTTATGAAAACTACTAAAGTAGATGCCATTGTTGCGTTAGACGATTATGATGTAGAAAAAGCCACGTATCTAAGGGAAAACCTCCGTATTGATGGGATGGGACAAACTACGGGACGTTATTTTAGAGATAAATTAGCGATGCGAATGAGAGCCAAAAGTTGTGGAATTTCTATTCCTGCTTTTTGTTCTTTGTTTAATGACCATGACATCAATACTTTTGCAGATGCTATTCCTGCTCCATGGGTTTTGAAACCACGTTCCGAAGCTTCTGCAACAGGAATTATAAAAATAGAGGACAAAGAGCGTTTGTGGATCCATATTAATGAAATGGGGAATAACAGATTCAAATATCTATTGGAACAATTCAAACCTGGTGATGTGTATCATTGTGACAGTTTGATTTCGGATAGCAAAGTAATCTTCAGTTTGACTTCTAGATATTTAGCTACACCAATGGAAATATCTCAAGGTGGCGGCGTTTTCCGTTCGGCAAATAGTAAATACAAATCAGAGGATGATATCGCGATAAAAAAAATAAATGAACAAGTGATGAAAGGTTTTGGGTTGAAACATGGAGCCGCTCATACAGAGTTCATCAAAAGTAATGAAGATGGACAGATTTATTTCTTGGAAACTTCTTCACGAGTAGGAGGAGCGCATTTGGCCGAAATGGTTGCTGAAGCTTCGAATATTAATTTATGGAAAGAGTGGGCGGCAATTGAAGACGCTTTGGTCAAAGGAACGAAGTACAGTTTACCAAAAGTAAAAAAAGGATATGCCGGAATCGTTTTGACTTTAACAAAATTCCAGCATCCTAATTTATCTTCGTTTTCAGATCCGGAAGTTTGCTTTAGAATACCCTTAGAATATCATGCAGGACTTATTGTCAAATCAGATAATCAAGAAAGAATTTTAGAATTGCTAGAGGAGTATGGCAAACGTTTAGCCAATGATTTTACTGCTGTAGTAGAACAAAGCAAAGTAACCCAGCATTAATTTTTGTGTTTTAATCTAATGAAAAAGCGACTATTTTAATTGGATAGTCGCTTTTTTATTAAACTTTACTTAAAGTTCAATTGAGCATATTAGTATACCTTAGCAACAAATTTTTTTAAATTAAATAGATTTTATAATACCTTCACATGAAAAAAATACTTTTTATTTTTAGCTTTTTTGCCCTTATTAGTTGTAAAATTCAGAATACACAACAGGTACTTGAAACTAATAAACCTACTCAAAACACTTACTTTACGATTGCTTTTGGTTCCTGCGACAATCAAAAGATTAAAAATAAACTTTGGCCAGCGATAGACAAAAATCATCCTTCCGTTTGGATTTGGGGAGGTGATAATGTGTACTCGGATACAGAAGATATGCAGTTTCTTAAAAATAATTATGAAATTCAAAAACAAGACGCGGATTATCTAACTTTTATTAAAGATAAAATAGTTTTAGGAACTTGGGATGATCACGATTATGGAGCAAATGACGCTGGGGAAGAATATCCCTTTAAAAGAAAAAGCCAACAGTTATTATTGGATTTTTTAGGCACTTCAAAGAACGCTTCTGAGCGAAAAAGAGACGGAGTTTATACTGCTAAAACTATTGAGGTAAATGAAAATAAAATAAAAGTCATTGTATTGGACTCTCGCTTTTTTAGAACGGCACTGACTAAAGCCACCGATTTAAAAAAACGTTTTCAACCTAATACAGCAGGTGAAGGAACGGTGTTAGGAAATGCACAATGGAAATGGTTGGAAAATGAACTTCAAACTTCTGAGGCACAGTTTAATGTTATTGTCAGCAGCATTCAATTTTTATCAAACAAACATGGTTTTGAAGCTTGGGGAAATTTTCCCCATGAAATTGAAAAACTAGAGCAATTGATTGTTTCAACGAAAGCAAAAGGTACCTTTATAATTTCTGGTGACCGCCATATTGCTACTTTTTCTTCCAAAAAAGTTCGCGGATTGTCGTATCCTTTAGTCGATTTTACTTCGAGTGGACTAACCCATACCTATGCTTCTTTTTCTGGCGAAGAAAATCCTTATGTAAAAGGAGAAGTGATCAAAGATATTAATTTTGGGTTGCTGAAGTTTGATTTTGAAAACAATAAGGTGATCATGGAAATTCGTGGAAAAGAAAATACGCTGTTGCAAGAATATGTCCAAATCTATCCTGGAAAATAAATTCCAGGAAGTTTAATTATAGAGTTTTAAAGTTTATTTTTGTCTAAAGTAAATTCACCATGAAAAAACAATTCAGTCTTATTTTGATCTCTTTCCTTATTTTTAATGGTGTAAATGCGCAAGGACTTTTGGAAAAAAAAGAGGAAATATTTACCAGACAAGATACTTTGCGCGGCAGCATCACCAAAGAAAGAGCGTGGTGGGATGTAAAACAGTACCATCTTGATATTAAAGTAAATCCTGCTGACAGTACTATTTCAGGTTCCAATACAATAAAATATCAAGTCGTTCAGGAATACAATAGTATGCAAATTGATTTGCAAAATCCTATGGAAATTTATAAAGTCATTCAGGATGGAGTAGCTTTAAAATATAGAAGAGAAGGAAATGCATTTTTTATTGAATTGATTGCATCTCAAACAAAAGGAGCCATAAAAAAGTTAACTGTTTTTTACGGAGGCAAACCAAAAGTTGCTGTAAATCCGCCATGGGATGGAGGAATTACTTGGAAAAAAGATGCTAATGGGAATTCTTTTATTGCTTCTTCTTGTCAGGGATTGGGTGCGAGTGTTTGGTGGCCAAACAAAGATCACATGTATGACGAAGTGGAAAATATGCTGATCAGTGTAAATGTTCCTGAAAATTTGACAAATGTATCTAACGGTCGTCTGATCAGTGTTAAGCAATTAAAGGACGGAACCAAAACCTATAATTGGTATGTCTCAAATCCTATCAATAATTATGGTGTAAACATAAATATAGGAGATTATGTTTCGTTTTCAGAAAAATATAAGGGAGAAAAAGGCGATTTAGACTGTACCTATTATGTTTTGAGAGACAATTTGGCGAAAGCCAAAAAACAATTTCAGGATGTTCCAAAGATGTTGAAAGCTTTTGAGCACTGGTTTGGACCATATCCTTTTTATGAAGACAGTTACAAGTTAGTTGAAGCTCCGTATTTAGGAATGGAACATCAAAGTTCAGTGACCTACGGAAATAAATTTAAAAATGGTTATTTAGGAAGGGATTTAAGCGGAACGGGTTGGGGATTAAAATTTGATTTTATCATTATCCATGAATCCGGACATGAATGGTTCGCCAATAATATTACGTACAAAGATATTGCTGATATGTGGATTCATGAGAGTTTTACAAACTATTCTGAAAGCCTTTTTGTAGAATATTATTATGGGAAAGAAGCTGGATTTGAATATATCCGAGGGACCAGAAAGGGAATAAACAATGATAAGCCGATTATAGGAAACTATGGTGTAAACAAAGAAGGATCTGGTGATATGTATCCAAAAGGAGGGAATATGCTACATACTTTACGCCAAATTGTAAATGATGATGAAAAATGGAGAAAAATATTAAGAGGTTTGAACAGTACTTTTTACCATCAAACGGTATCGACTAAACAAATTGAAGATTATTTAAGTCAGCAAGTTGGAATCGATTTAGCTACCTTTTTTAATCAGTATTTAAGAGATACCAGAATTCCTACAGTAGAATATTTTTTCAAGGATAATCAATTAGGATATCGCTGGACAAATTGTGTGTCAGGTTTTAACATGCCTGTTAAAGTAACGCTGAATGGCAATGAAGAATTGCTACAACCAGAGACAGAATGGCAACGTGTTTCTGTAAATACTGAAAATTCAAAATTGGAAATAGATAAAAACTTTTATGTAGCCAGTTTTAATATTACGGAATAAATTACAAAAGGTATGTTTCTGAAATTTAGGAAACATACCTTTTTTTATCTTTTCTTAAACTGTATCGGATTTTCACCCACTACTTTTTTGAAAATTCTATTAAAATATGACAGACTTTCAAAACCACACTCAAAGCACGTTTCTGTTGCATTTTTATCAGTTTTTAAAAGTATTTTAGCTTGTTCTATTCGATACTGATTTAAAAATTCAGTAAAAGTCAATCGGGTCATTTTTTTAAAATAACGACAAAAAGCGGCTTTGGATAAATGAGTCAAACGAGAGATTTCTTCAATAGAAACAGCCCTTTGGTAGTTTTCTTCTATAAATTTATATACTACTTTTAATCGCACTTGTTCTTTGTTATTGTACAGATTCTCAAATGGTTTATCGTGTAATAGTGTCTTTTCATTTGCTGTTGCTAAAATCTGAAATATGGACAGTACTTCTATAAATTGTTCAAAATGTGATAAAAGATGAATTTTTTGAAGCCTTTTGCCAATTTCATCTTTTACAGCTCCATGAAAACAAACCACCTTTTTAGAGTTCTCAAATAATTGATTAATGAAAGCTAGTTCAGGAGTGGTGATAAAGTCATTTTTGAAAAAATCTTCTTTTATCTGTAAAACTACTTTTTCATATTCGGTTTTAATTCCATAATCAAAATTCAAATGCGGAATATTAGAACCTATAAAAACCAAATCACTTCCTTCAAAATCCCCAATATGGTCACCTACGCGTCGTGTTCCATTTGGTGCTACAATGAAAGTCAATTCAAATTCAGGATGAAAATGCCAATAATAAAAATTATTCAATTTTGGATTGACCAATATTCTAAAGGAACTACCGGCTAATCTTTTTATATCCTCAAAAACTATTTTCATACCTCGTTACTGCTATAATTGTTCAATATAATACATATACTTGTCTAAAGTTACTAAAATAAATCAATATTGTACAAATAGCAGTACATTTTGTGAAAGTAATTAAGGTTCACTTTTTCTAATTTTGGAATAGTAATAACACGAAATAGATAACTATGGAAAAGAATAAGCAATCAATGGTTCCCACAATGGCACATAACAATGCCCACAAAGATATTCCGGGAAATCCATCGACAGCAAAATCCAGCACAACAAAATTAAATGATCGCTCTAATGGTAAACCTCTGCGTTTGCTTACTGAAGCCGATTGGAAGTTTTGGATTGAAAACGGGTATATTGTAATAAAAAATGCTGTTCCGAAAGAAAACGCTAAAAAAATGGCCGATTTCCTGTGGGAATTTGAAGAGAAAAATCAAAATGACCCAGAAACTTGGTATGCGCCACCAAGAGCCGAAATGCAAATGAAAGAACTTACCAATAGCGGTATGGTTGAAGTGTACAATCATCAATACCAATGGGATAATCGACAAATGAAAAAAGTATACGATGCATTTGTAGATATTTGGGGAACGGAAAAATTATGGGTAACCATTGACCGAGCAAATCTAAATTTACCAGTCCGTCCGGATTTTGATTTCAAAGGATTCATACATTGGGATTATGATCCTGAAACAAAACCTCAAAACGTACAAGGAGTTCTCGCTTTGGCAGACCAAATGGATGAAAATATGGGAGGATTTCAATGTATTCCTGATTTATATCGAAATTATGATACTTGGAAACTGACACAACCGAAAGATAGAAATCGATTTCAACCGGATACCTCTGAATTTGAAGGCAAATTTGTTAAAGTAAAAATGGAAGCAGGAGATTTATTGATTTTTAACAGTTCACAACCGCATGGCATTCGCCCCAATATTACAAAAGATAAAGTGAGAATGGCACAATATATTTCTATGATGCCAGCGGAAGAAGAAAATGAAGAACTACGTCAATGGAGAGTGAATTCCTGGAAAGACAGAATTGCACCTGAAGGATATGCCTTTCCTGGAGATCCCCGTAAATGGGAACAAACCAAATATAAAACGGCAGCGCTTAGTGAATTGGGAAAAAAATTATTGGGAGCAGAGAAGTGGTAACAATAAAGTAGACTATGTTTTTATCGTAATTTAAAAAGTCTCTTGCTATAAATAATTTTACTATTGGCTGACATAATTTCCAATTTCAGAAGACCGAATTCTGATTCACGATGATGTTTTGGCCACCGAAGGAACGGCAAAAGTAGTTTGTGAATTGGTCAAAAGATTGGATAGAGAAATTGTACAATGCAATTTCCTAATGGAATTAGCTTTCTTGAATGGAAGGGCAAAAATCAAAGGAAATGAAATTTTTTCCGCAATTACGTATTAATCCAGCGCACGTGTGGTTACGTAATATCTAAAACCAATAATCGCCATTTGCCATTTTTTGGCTTTAGCCAAATCCAATCGCTGTTTGGTGAAACTAGGTAAAATAACTTTGTTAATTTGGGCTAGGATTTTATACATATCATTTTGTTTAATGTAAAGATATAAAAAAAGACGGTCTTAATTTAGATCGTCTTTCTGGGTTTTTATGAGGATTTTAATTTTTTGAAATTCTTTTGTTTCAATTTCAATAATTCCATTTAATGCTTTTTCTCCATATTTTTTTAACGCATTCTGTTTTGTGCTTTCGGGTCCATTTGATGGTTTTTGTGCACCTACTGAAAAAATATCCTCTGGCTTTAATTTATCCAAAGCTTGATAATCACTAATTTTTCCATTAATAACTATAACTGCTTCTTTATAGTTTACATTCTTATCATTTTGAATTCTCTTAATATTGTCTTCTGGCGCAAATGTTCCAAAATTGATCTCCCAACCTTTATTATCCTTTTTAACAGGGTCGCCTTTTGCAGCTTTAGATTTAAAAGTTGGTGCAGCAGGTGGTGTTGGTGGCTCAGGTATCATCTCTTTACCATCTAAATAACTTTTAGTAATAATACGGATTGAATTCTTAGCTGAAGTACCATCTTTTTGAATATTTACTGAGCTAATATAATTTGGATTCATGCTTTCAGCCTCTAGTGGGCTTACTTTTTTTCCGTCAATAAAATATTCTGCATCGTCAGGAATACCATTTTTTTCTGTCGTTATCTTTGTAACCGTATACGTGGTTTTTGGTTTTTGAAGAATTTTTAAACTATTGGGATTCACATTTTCTAATCTTAAATCCGTTACTTGTGTATTAGAATTAAAAATATTTGTACTTTTTGCTGTTTTACCTTTTGTTACAATTCTAATTATAGATTTGTTATTCTCCTTAACAACATCCATCGTAGTTATGTCATTAGGATTCGTTCTATCTAATTCTTCTTTACTTACTTTTTTTCCATCGATAAAAATCTCTGTATTTTTATCAATACTGTCATTTTTAAAACTACTGACTATAAGTACTTTAGCTTTTTTAATACTGTCTTTTTCTTGCTGAATTTCTAAAGCAGCAGTAACTGGATGTTTTGATTCTACTTTGATGGTTTCTTCTTTTACTTTCTCCTGAGCAATTACATCAATTTGAAATAAAAATACAAATGCAACTAAAGCAGGAATAACGACTGCGTACTTCCAGGAATTCGATTTTTTTGATTGATTTTTGTTTAACATAACGATTCGTTTTTTGATTAATGATTGATAAAAATGATTTGTAATGGCAACACAATTCTCGTGTGTTGTTATTTTTAAAAGCGTCAACTGATACGCTTTTTTGTCGGATATCTTTTTCGTGGCTTCGCTGTCAGCAATGAATTCCAAGTTTTGGATAATTGCTTTTTTATAAAACCAAATGAATGGATTAAACCAAAACACAATACAAAACAATCTTGAAATTAATACATCAACAGTATGATTTTGCTCACTATGAACTTTTTCGTGTTCCAAAATATTTTCTAATTCGGAACTGCTGTACAAAGACGAATTGTAAACGATAGTATTAAAATAAGAGAAAGGAGCGAGGTTGTCTTTTAAGTCTATAAATTTAAAATTCGCTTGACGTTTTATGGTTTTTCCTTTTACTATTTTTTGTAAACTGTAAAATTCAAAACCAAATTTAGTGAAAAGGCATAATGTGCCAATGCAGTACAGCACTGCTAATGCCAGAAAAATATATTCTTGCGTGTGGTCTTCATCAATAATTGTACTTATGGGCAATGATGACCAATCATAATTTACAGGAGTAGGTTCTACCCATATTGTTTTAGTAAAAACAACTAACGGCAAAAGAATGGAAGTGAATAATCCCAATAACAAAAACCAACGATTGCTTGTGAAAAAAGTTTCTTTTCGCAACATAAAATGATACGCCAAATAAAACAAGGCAATTAATCCGCTGGATTTGATGAGATAAATATAAAATACTTCCATAATTAATATTGTTAATCTAAAGTTTATATTTCCTCTTTATGACTTTCAATCATAGCCAAAATTTCCCGTAATTCAGCTGCAGATATTTTCTCTTCTTTGGCAAAATGCGATACCATATTTTTATATGAGCTGTTGAAATAATTATCAATAGCAGTATTCATGAATCGTTTTCTATAATCTTCTAAACTTATAATAGGAAAGTATTGGTGTGTGTTTCCAAAGGCATTGTGCGACACAAATCCTTTTTCTTCCAGATTGCGCACAATGGTTGAAAGTGTGTTATAATGGGGTTGATCTTCTGTGATTTCTGCAAGGACTTCTTTTACGAATGCTTTTTTGAGCTTCCATAAAATGTGCATGATTTCCTCTTCTTTGTTGGTTAACTTTTGCATAATTTTTTATTTAAACCAAATTTACAACTATTTTTTTAGTTATCAAACTACAAATGTAGTTTTTTAACTATTTTTTTAGTTTTAACGTGTTTTTGCAGTTTTTTGGAAATTAATTATCCTTTTAATCAAAAATGTTATCATCATAAGGAGACTGCGTGAGGGGTAGAAGCTAGCTACCGAAGTAGCGCGTATAACCCGACGCTATAAAGAAAAGGGGCTAATAACGATTTTGTTGATAAGCCCCTTTTTTTTATAGGGTCACGCCCAAAGAATGATAATGGAATTAATTGTGTTCTTTTTGAACGAGTTTTTGCAGCCAGATACAACCTACCACTGCTAAAATACCTAAACTTCCCATGACAAACCAGTTAGCTTGGTAGCCAAAAGCGGCTATGATTTCTAGTCCTGTCTTAGAACTCGCAATGTGTGCTAAGCTGAAGCTCATCGTGAACAAGGCCATATAACGCCCTTCATGCCCCTTTGGTGCTCGGCTTAGCGCAAATGAATTAGAGAAAGGGAAGATGAACATTTCACCAAAAGTGATAAAAAGAATACTAACAATTAGTATTCCAGCCCACATATTGATGAGTAAAACATAAAAACTCAATGACATTAGCAGTGCGCCCCAAAGAATAATTTTGAGTATACTGATGCCTTTTCTTTGAGTGAAACTTACAATTGGCATTTCCAGAAAGAAAATTAACAGTCCGTTTAAAGACAATAAAAGTCCACTTTGAAACTCGGTTAATCCAAATTTTTCATTATGATATAAGGGTAAAGTGGTGAAAAGTTGAAAGAAAAGCATGGCTGTTATGAAACAAACAAAAAGGAAGATCCAGAATATTCTGTCTTTGAAAACAGAGGCTGGTATCTCAGTTTCGCTATTGGCGGAGGCTAAATCGGCAGGTTTTTTGCGTTCTTTTACCAGTAGGGTGAAAATTAAAATAGATACAATACACGAACTTCCATCCACCCAGAATAATCCGCTGTAACCTAAATTCATAATGATTAAACCACCTAAAGCGGGTCCAGCTGTGAAGCCTAAATTTACCGCTAACCGAACTAAAGTCAGTGCTCTGGTACGATTTTCAGGTTTAGCATAAGTCGCCAAGGAGACAAACATGGCGGGACGAAACATATCAGCAACGGTCATTATGACAAACATTCCAATGCACAATCCCCAGAAGGTCCGAATGTATTGTACAAAAAACAAAAGGATTCCGCTGGTGAATAAACTGAAAACCATGATTTTATAAAAGCCTATTTTATCGGATAATTTGCCACCAAGCCAAGATCCCAGCATAGAACCAAAACCAAAAGCAACCATAATCCATCCCACTTGTGCGTAGGATAAATTCAAATCTTCTTTTAAATACTTAGATAAAAAAGGCAAAACCATCGTACCGGCGCGATTTATAAAAGTGACGAGCGTTAGAATCCAAATTTCTCTGGTAAAGCCTTTGAAATTATTAATGTAGCGTTGAAAAGCAGTTTGAAACATGTATTTGTTATATTTTGCAAAGGTAGAAAACTTTGTACCGATGCGTCTTTGTGTCCTAGTAACTTTTAAACTATTTTTGCATAAAAATAAGAACATGAGAACGCTATTTACTTTATTTCTTTTGATTCAATTGAATTTAGGCTTTGGCCAATATAAATTTGACGTTTCGGCTGTAGCCAAATTTCAAAAGGAATTAAATTCAGAATATGCCGATGCAAAGACAAGTCCGTTGACTCCGAAAGATTTAGCGGAATTCAAAACACTTGATTTTTATCCTGCAAACGAAACTTTTTATGTGGTCGCTAAGTTAGTAAGAACAAAAAAAGAGAAGCCTTTTGAAATGAAAACATCTACGGACAGGAAACCATTGTATGTAAAATATGGGGAACTTTCTTTTACAATTGACGGTCGGGATTTGAAACTGAATGTGTACAAGAATATGGAGCTCTCAAAAAAAGAGGAATATAAAGACTATTTATTTTTACCGTTTTCAGATCTGACTACAGGAAACGAAAGTTACATTGGCGGGAAATACATTGATTTGAAAATCCCAAAAGGAGATGCTATTGTGATTGACTTTAACACGTCATACAATCCGTATTGCGCGTATAATTTTACATATTCCTGTCCAATAGTACCATTGGAAAATGATTTGGATATCGAGATAAAAGCGGGAGTTAAAAAATTTCACAACTAATGGATTTCTTTAATCTGCATACACATAAAGATACGAATCAACCAAATGTGTTGGAATTATTAAATCAATATCCACAGGAATTTGATGCAACAATTCCGTATTATTCCATCGGGATTCATCCGTGGTTTATCGTTGAAGAACGAATAGAAGCTGATTTGGCGATAATCGAAAGTAAATTACAAGAGGGGAATTGTCTCGCTGTAGGTGAATGTGGACTGGACAAACGCATCGAAGTTTCAATGGAATTGCAACAGTTGGTTTTCGAAAAGCAATTGCTTTTGGCGCAGCACTATCAAAAACCAGTGGTAATACACTGTGTCGGTGCTTTTCAGGAAGTGATTGCAATTACGAAAAAATTGAATATTTCAGTTCCAATGCTGATTCATGGGTTTTCCAAAAATGCCCAAGTCGCTAAACAATTAGTGAACAATGGATTTTATATTTCGTTTGGGAAATATTTATTGCTAAATCAGGACCTAGAAGCTGTTTTTAAAAGCGTTCCTGATAATCGATTTTTTTTGGAAACAGATACGGTGGATGAAGGGATTGAAGCAGTTTATGAATTGGCAGCAAAATACAGAGGAATTTCGCTGGAAGAAATACAGGAACTTGTGAATAGTAATTATAATGAAGTTTTTGATTTCAGAATTTTTCAAAAACATTAAACTTTAAACAAAAAACAATGGCAGAATGGACAGAGAGAGCCGAACTTTTATTCAAAAAAGAAGGTTTAAATAATTTAAAAAAGGCAAATATATTGGTTGTAGGATTGGGTGGTGTTGGTTCTTTTGCGGCCGAATTTTTGGTAAGAGCAGGAGTGGGAACGATGACTATTGTTGATGGTGACGTAGTTGATATTACCAATATAAACCGACAATTGCCTGCTTTACATTCAACTGTAGGACAACCAAAAATTACTGTTGTTGGGGATCGATTAATGGACATTAATCCAGAATTAAAATTGACGCGTGTACAGGAATTTCTTTCGCCAGAGCGTGCTTTCGAAATTGTATCGGAGGAATTTGATTATGTTTTGGATTGCATTGACAGTGTGACTCCAAAGCTGAATTTGATTATTGGAGCCAAACGAAAAAGAGTAAAAATCATCAGTAGTATGGGCGCAGGTGGGAAAATGGAAGCTTCAAAAGTGAAAGTGACTGATATTACCAATACCGTGAATTGTTATTTTGCCAAAACCATTCGAAGACGATTGAAAGAATTTAAAATTGATAAACTGAAAGTGGTTTTTTCTTCGGAAATTCAAGATGAAACGAGTTTAAAAATGACGGATGGATCCAATTTCAAAAAATCATTTTATGGAACCAATAGTTACATGCCTGGATTATTTGGTTTGTATGCTGCAGAAACCGTGATTCGCTATTTACTTAAGAAATAGTGGTGAGAATTCAGCAATCAGTGGTCAGTAATTAGTGATTAGTGGTCAGTATTCAGAATTGAAAATCAGTGTAAACGAAGAAATCTAACAATCTAAGTATTTTAATAATCTAAAAAAATGATACAAACCGTAATTTTTGACATGGATGGTGTAATTGTCGATACTGAACCCGTACACCGTTATGCTTATTTCAAACAATTCGAGGAATTGAATATTCCTGTTTCGGAGGAAATGTACACCTCATTTACAGGAAATTCTACTCGGAATATATTTCAGAAATTGAAAAAGGTTTTTGAAATTGAACATGAAGTAGAGGATTTGATTCAGCGAAAAAGGTCTATTTTTAATGATGCTTTTGATAGTAAAGATAATTTGGAATTACTGGAAGGTGTTGAAAGTCTAATCATAGAATTGCATCAAAACGGCATGCAATTAATTTTGGCTTCTTCGGCTTCAAAAGTTACCATAGAGCGTGTGTTTAATAGGTTTAAATTGCATGACTATTTTACGCATGTGGTAAGCGGCGAAGATTTCCCTAAATCAAAACCACATCCTGCTATTTTTGAACATGCTGCTTCATTATCGATTGCCCCAAAAGAAAATTGTATCGTTATTGAAGACAGTACAAATGGAATAAAAGCGGCTAAAGCTGCTGGGATTTTTTGTGTGGGCTACAACAGTATTCATTCTGAAGCACAAGATTTATCGGAAGCAGATGTAGTGATTAATCATTTTAACGAATTGGATTTTGAGGCAGTTAGAAATATTCAATCTAAATTAAGGAATAATTAACAGTACAAAGGCATTGAATTTGTAAATTTGGAAAACATTTAAAAATTATAATATGAAAAAAATAATCATTGCACTGGCTTTATTTATGGTCGGTTTCAGCGCTGAGGCTCAGTTAAAAACACCTCAATCAAGTCCGAAAATGACGCTTATGCAAACAGTTGGTTTGACTGATGTAGAAGTTAACTATTCAAGACCAAGTGCCAGAGGAAGATCCGTTTTTGGAAATTTAATTCCTTTTGGAAAAGTATGGAGAACTGGAGCTAATGAAAATACAACTGTTTCCTTTAGCGATGATGTGATTATTGATGGTAAAACATTGAAAAAAGGAAAATATTCATTGTATACTATTCCGAAAATAGAAAGCTGGGAGATACTATTTTATAAAACTACTGATAACTGGGGTAATCCAGAAGAGTGGAAAGAAGAAAATGTAGCGCTTAGAGCTACTGTTAAGCCTGAAACAGTGAATAAAAGTGTGGAAACATTTACTATTGGAATTAGTGGTTTAGACAATAATTTTGCCTTTTTAGAAATCTATTGGGAGAACTCCTATGCTGCTTTAAAATTTGAAGTGCCAACACAACAAAAAACAACGGCTAACATCGAGAAAGCATTAGCTGGACCAGCTAGTGCAGATTATTTTTCTGCTGCTCAATTTTTATTCCAATCGAATGGTGACAATGCAAAAGCATTGGTTTATGTAAACAAAGCGTTAGATATGTCTAAAGACAAACCGTTTTGGTACAACAGATTGAAGTCATTAATTCAAGCTAAACTTGAGGACAAAAAAGGAGCAATCGAAACGGCTAAGGCATCACTTGCAGCGGCTGAAATTGCTAAAAACCAAGATTACGTGAAAATGAATAAAGACAGTATTACAGAGTGGAGTAAAAACTAATTACTCTAACGTTTTTATATAAGAAGATCTCGTCTCCATTTAGAGATGGGATTTTTTTTTTGAAATTTTGGACTGTGTAATTTATTAGATGTTTGCATAGTATCCATGGGATTATCATTACTCACCAGTTCGCTCTTGCTCGTTTCTGCGGAAGAAGAGATTTTTATATAAGAACTTCTGAAGTAAAAAAAATAACCGCAGATTCACGGATTATCAATATAAAAATCTGTGAATCTGCGGTTATTTTTTTATTTAGGCTGTTATCTCTCTCTGTTTTCTAAAAATGGTCCATTGCAACAATAATGAAATTACAATTGTAAGCATTGCACCAATGAAATTCAGCCACAAATAACCCAGTTTTTCTTCTCCGCTCGGGAAAATATAAATGGCGTAATAGTAGATGATAAAAATAGTAATCTGACTTACTACAGCGCTATAAAAAATGGCTTTAGATTGTACTTTATGGATGTAAAAACCAACTAAGAAAATTCCAAGGACTGTTCCATAAAATATGGATCCAATGATGTTTACCAGTTGAATTAAATTTTCAAAAAGCGTTCCAATACAAGCAAATAGTATGGCTATAACCCCCCACAATAAGGTAAAGAATTTTGTCGCATACAGGTAGTGTCGTTCCGATTTTTCTTCTTTTAGATTGCGTTTGTAAATATCAATTGCGGTGGTAGAGGCCAGTGCATTCAATCCCGAAGCGGTAGAGGACATAGCAGCCGAAATAATTACGGCCAGTAACAAACCAATAAGCCCTTTGGGTA
This sequence comes from Flavobacterium sp. LS1R10, assembly GCF_003968825.1. Taxonomy (NCBI): domain Bacteria; kingdom Pseudomonadati; phylum Bacteroidota; class Flavobacteriia; order Flavobacteriales; family Flavobacteriaceae; genus Flavobacterium; species Flavobacterium sp. LS1R10. The sequence goes on from NZ_RYDH01000002.1 coordinate 105,983, forward strand.
AATAGTTGAGAATAAAGTGAAAAAACACATAATCTTTATCATTGGTCTCGCTATTACTATCAGCTTTCAGAATTATTTCTTTGGCACGATCTCTTAAATCTTTTTCTTTATTGGATAAAGTCACTAATTCTTTCCTAAGCGTTGGATTGTCATAATCCTGATTGAGCTGGTCGATGTACAAAAGATTAATTACTTTTTTGTCTTCGGATAAATCGTCTAATTTTTTCTCCAAAGCATTGTATTCGCTTTTGTAAGCTGATTTTTCAATCATGGCTTTATTATTTGGATTAAAATTTAACGGAACAGGATTGAATTGGAAAAAGACAAAAACCATAACTCCGGTCAGTAAAATAAAGAACTGCATAGGTACTTTTAAAAGTCCGTTCATGATTAGTCCCATCTGGCTTTCTCGAACGGATCGTCCGGATAAATAACGTCCTACCTGCGATTGATCGGTACCAAAATAAGCTAATGCCAAGAAAAAACCTCCTGTTATTCCGCTCCAAAAGGTATATTTTTCCTCTGGATCTAAAGAGAAATTAACAATATCCATTTTATCATTTGCCCCAGCAATATGCAACGCACTGGAGAAAGTCATATCATTAGGTAAATAATGCAAAATCAGAAAAAAAGTGATTAGCATTCCGGACATAATCACAAACATTTGCTGTTTTTGAGTTACATTCACTGCTTTGGTTCCACCCGAAAAAGTATAAATGATAACTAATACACCAATAATAATATTCATGTAAGTAAGATTCCAACCCAATAAAGCGGACAAAATAATTGCCGGAGCGTATATGGTCAATCCGGTTCCTAAACCTCTTTGGAACAAGAAAAGGATGGCAGCTAGGGAACGGGTCTTCAAATCAAATCTTTTTTCAAGGTATTCATAAGCTGTATACACTTTGTATTTGTGGTATAAAGGGATAAAGGTGACACAGATTACCACCATAGCAATTGGCAGTCCAAAATAGAATTGCACAAAACCCATACCGTCATGATAGGCTTGCCCCGGAGTAGAAAGAAACGTAATTGCACTGGCTTGTGTGGCCATAACAGAAAGTCCTACAACATGCCAAGGTGTTTCATTACTCCCTAAAATAAAGTCTTCTACATTTTTACTGCCCTTGGTTTTCCAAGCCCCATAAATTACAATAAACAATAAAGTTACTATCAGTATAATCCAATCAAATAATTGCATAATTTAAGCGTATAATTTCATGATGAGACAAAAGATCAGGATGTATATTGCATTGGCTACAAGTACCCAAGTATAATTTTTCTTCCAGGTTTTTATTTTTTTTGTTTCCATTTTAAAGTGGGTTAGTTCTTGATTTTTTGAACAGGAATTTTTTCAGATGATTGTAGCGAAATAATATTAGAAATTAATTTATAGGCACCAGTAACGCCTTCAGGTAATTCTCTAAAAAAACTTAAGCCGGTATAAATATAGTGTCCTTTTCCGTAAGGAGCAATAAGTAATGCACCATTTTTAGGGCTTTCCCCTTTGTCATTTGAAGATAGGATAGGAGTAAAGGCTTTGTCGTACTCATTGGGGTAATACAATCCTTGTTCTTGTTTCCAGCCTTCAAAGTCTGTAGCTGTAATTTGGTTTGGAAAATTCAAAACAGGATGGTGTGGCGCTAAGAATCGGACTTCGGCATCTTCTTCGGTCACTCGGTCTCGGGAGAGTTTCAAGGGATAAGGTGCAATAGTATTGGTAACAAGATCTCCTGCAGTATTGTACTGAACGATCATTGTTTTTCCGGATTTTACAAAATCAAAAAGTATATTTTGTTTGTTTGCCAGTGCAGGCAAGATATTATAGGCACGAACACCTGTGATGACTACGTCGTACAATTCTAATTTTTCAGGAGTAATTTCTTCAGGTTTAAGTAGTGTTACGGCATATCCTAATTGCGTCAGGCTACTGGGAACTTCATCTCCGGCACCCATAATGTATGCGATTTTTTCACCATTTGTTTTTAAATCCGTTTTAATGCATTTGGCTTCAGCCAATGTTAAAACTTGCTGTTTTGTGATGTGGTCATACTTAATGATAATTTGTTCTTTGTCAAATTGTTTATTGTCAATTATCGCCACGCTTTTGGCTACAGCTTCTTCGGATTTATTTGGTGCAGTTACCTCAAAATAAACAATTTGTTCCGTTCCCTTTTTTTCAATGTTAAAAGGAATCGATTTAGGAAAAACACCCCAGTTTTCAGGTAATTCAAGTTGTAAAATTCCTTTTACGGAGTCTTTTCCAGTTTTGATTTTTACGGCTACAGCTTTCTTTTTTGTGTCTTTAAAAAGCAATACTTTGTCTATAATTGAAGTAGTAACTTCGGGAACAATGTCCAGATAATTATATACTTCCCCTTTTACATCATCGTTGTATTTATACACTACGGTTCGTTCAAATGGAATTTCAATCTCATTGATTTTAATATTAAAAATCACTTTAACTTCCCGAATAATATCTGGAATCCCTATGTTTTGTTGTTGCTTTACTGCGTACATCCCAACTGTTCCTTTTTCTTTTAACCAATATGGTTGTGTGTAGTTAATTGATTCGGGTAATTTTAAATCTAAATTAATGGTGTTTAGTATGTTGTTTTTTAAATCCCGATTTTGAGGTGTAATATTTTGATTAGGTATAGCGGTCACACTCATTAATTGTATGGGTACGGAGCTTCTATTAATGGCTTCGAGTTTCAATTTAATAGTGCTTCCGGGAGTCGCTTCCTGATTTTGGGCAACGGCTTCAAGATACAAACCAGAACAGGCCGATATAATTTCTTTTATGGCTTCTGATTTCAGTGGCGACCACTGATTTTCGTCCAAAGCTTTCATCATAGCATAGGCTTTCGCCAAATCTGGAATGCTTGCCGAAGGATTATTATGGTCGAATTCAGCGGTAATAGTTGTCAATAATTCTCCGATTGATTTTCCCTCTTTTATTCGGTTCCAAGAAGTATCGATTCCTTCAAAAAGTGATTTCTTATCTTTTAAAGCATCTCCATTTATAAACTCTAAATATTCTGTTTCCTCCCCACGGGCTCCAGTGCTACCAAACCCTTGGGATTGATGGCGGCTCCGACTTAATGCGGCTATTTCCTGATTTGATTTTCCTAATCCAGCGTAATAAACTCCTGTTTGCAGCGCAATTAAATTCGTTTTATGGGCAGCATTAAATTTTTCGATACTTCCATAAAACCACCAAGACGTATTAAAAAACTGTCGTTTGGTTTGCCAAGGTGTTACAAATTGCAATTGCTCGGGAAAAATTGTTGGATTGTTGGCCAGTTCAAAACTTTCTACGCTTAACATTGCTGATGCCGTGTGGTGTCCGTGAGTGGTTCCGGGCGAACGATGATCAAATCGATTAATAATCACATCGGGTTGAAATTTCCTGATGGCCCAAATAACGTCAGCTAGTACTTGTTTTTTATCCCAAATTTCTAATGTTTCTGTTGGATTTTTAGAAAAACCAAAATCATTGGCACGGGAAAAAAACTGTTCTCCTCCATCAATTTTTCGGGCTTCAATAAGTTCTTGGGTTCTTATTACTCCTAATAATTCCCGCAATTGCGTGCCGATTAAGTTTTGTCCACCATCCCCGCGTGTCAAAGACAAATAGCCGGTTCTGGCCTTTTGTTCATTGGATAAATAAGAGATCAACTGGGTGTTTTCATCATCAGGATGTGCGGCTATATAAAGTACGGAACCTAGAAAATTAAGCTTTTGAATTTGATTATAAATTTCAACAGAATTTGGTTTTTGAGGTTCTTGTGCAATTGTTATTTGGCAACATAAGAGAAATATTAGAATAGCTGATGCGTGTTTTTTTTGCATTTTTTAAAATTTAATTGCAGTAACTTCAAATGTAGGAATTAAATAATTTCTTCTGAAATATTTTTGGTTTTCTTTAATAATTAAAAAGAGAGAGAACCAATTTTGGTTCTCTCTCTTTTTAAATTAAGGTGTGACTAATCTCGATCATGTCCTTTTCCCTTTCCATGTCCATGACCATTGCCGTTATTTCGGTTGTCATGTTTTTTATATTCTCTTCGGTCATCATTATCATATCTTCTATGATTATCATTCCCCCTTTGGTTTACATAAACGCGACGATTATTGTTGTGCCCAATATTTCTTTGTTCTCTTCCATGATAACCTCTATGATATTTTACTTTGTGATTCTTAAAATTACTATAAGGTCTTGAACCGTGATAATCGTTTAATACTACTTTATATCCATCATATAAATCATAGTTTCTATATTGATTTGGTAAATATCTGGAACGTATCCATCTTCCTCCACCAAAATAAATGAACTGTGTGGCTCTTACATCATAATAAGCTTCAACATCCGGTAAATAATAATATTCAGCTTCTGCGTATCCTATAGGTCCCCATGATGGAGCAGTACCTATGTTTAAATTTACTGAGACTTGTGCATGTATTGTGCTTGATGCAAAGAGTATAATTCCTACGATGATTAATTTTAATGTTCTCATTTTTTCAAATATTTAATTTGTAATATTTTTTTATAATAACTTGTTATTGCGATACTTTTGTGAAATTCCAACAACTGTGCCAAAACAAAAAAATTAACATTTAATTAAGGATTAATGTTCTAAAAAAAAGAGTCTCATTGCTGAGACTCTTTTTATAAATTATTATGAAATCAGTATTAATGTTTTCCATTTCCATTATTTCCTTTTCCACCTTTATTGCCATGTCCTTTATTTCCATGTCCTTTATTTCCATGTCCGTTATTCCCATTACTTTTGTACACTTTATTGTTATTACTGCGGTTAGAACCTATTGATTTTTGTGGTTTACCTTTGTATCCTTTGTAGTATTTTACTTTGTGTGTTTTAAAGTTACTGTATGGTCTTGAACCATGGTAATCGTTCAATACTACTTTATAACCATTGTATAGATTATAATTTCTGTATTGATTAGGTAGATTTCTTGAACGAATCCAATTTCCTCCACCAAAATAAATGAATTGTGTGGCTCGTATATCATAATAAGCTTGAACATCCGGTAAATAATAATAATCTACAGCTGAATAACCAACTGGCCCCCATGCTGGTGGACTACCTATATTTACATTTACTGAAACCTGTGCTTGCATCGTATTTGCGGATGCAAATAGTATAATTCCTGCGATGATTAATTTTAATGTTTTCATTTTTCGAAATTTTAATTAGTAATTATTAGATAGTAATTTTAGTTACTATTTTATCTCGTTTTGAAGTAAAACCAACAATTATGCCAATATCAAATAATTAACATTTACTTTGTTATTTTACTTCATAAAAAAAGGAAACGATTATTCGTTTCCTTTTTCTACAGGTATAAATTTATTTACAATAAAAGTATCAATAAAAGGATAACGATTATAATTGCACCTACAGATAAGTATATACCATTTCCTGTAGATTTTAATTCTGCTTTGATAGCACGTACTTCTTTACGTAATTCTTTTTTTTCAACTGAAGTCAAAGACGATTTATCCATCGCTTTTATTTCATCAAGTCTATTAAGCAAAACTTTTACTTCTGCAGGCACTTCTTTAGGAGTATTTAAAATTACAGTTGGATTTTTTTCAGCGGCTAACATTTGTGTTGGAAGAACACTAATTGATAATACCATCATCATCAAATAAAAGGTGAATTTTTTCATTTTGTTTGGTTTTTAGTTAAAATTTTAACACAATAAAAGTAAACAATAAAACATAATTTTTTCTTATAAAATTAAGGTATTAAATTATATAATTCACACCCTTCATTGTGTACTGTATCGTAATTTTCTAAAAAAAGTGTCCTGTAGATAGTGTGTTCAATATAATCCCATACAAATTGAACTGTTTTCGAAGGATATTAGTATTATGCGAATATTTTTTTGGAATAATTTATATTTATAAAGCGTATTATTTGTAAAGCACGGTACGGGGTTTTGTCAGTTCGAAATCTTGAAAACCAAAATCAGTTGTTTCAATTGCATTTGTTTTGAAAATATTTTCGCCATTTCCAGGAATGGACGGATAGTAGGACAGCGAAATTTGAAAAGCACTAAATACCAGAAAATCATTGTTGATAATACATCCAATTCCAATTTTTGAATAGGCTTTACTTTGAGTCAATCCCTTATTAGGATTTCCTAGTACGGCAATGGAATAATTACAATAGGGATTGATTCTAAATCCCCAAAGATCCCATGGCGCATAGGCTTGGGTTTGTATGGTTAAGAGTGCTTTTTGGGTTCCATATTGAGCACTATTAAAGCCCCGAAGTCCATAATTTTCATTGATATTTAGCTGATCGCCAATAATATTGACACGGTTTATACCAATAATTACCTGGGGCTTGATGAACTGTCTCCATTTCCATTTTCCCAGACTCATCAAGTTTGTGAAATAATTTGCCTGAAAAGAAAAAGCGGTTTGCTGCGTAATTGATTTTTCAAAAAAGGTACCTATCTCTACATTAGCACTTAAAAAGCCCCATTTATAATAATTTCCAAAAGCCGCTCGGGCAGCAAGATACAAACGCCTCAAATTGTTTTTATATTGATAGCCAGAAGTGATGCTGTAAATTTTGCCAATGGGGACATCTTCTATAATTCCATTTTTGAAAATATAGTTGTCTTGCACGAATTTACGTGAACTAATACCAATCCCGAAAAGAGCAAGTTTTTCACTAGAGTAGAAATCAGTGGCATCATAGAGGATAGTTGGGCTTTCCAGATATTTTATATTTAAAAAACGTCCTGCCAGAATCAGATTTGTGGTGCGCTGGTTTTCTGTTCTTCCTTTAAAAATAGAAAAGGCACGTCCAAGCCATAAATCCTGCGAATTGTATTTGAAATTTTGATAGGTAAATACGGAATTGACATCAGCAAGGGTGTCTTTTCTAAATTGCTGGTCTATGTATATTCCCCCTGCCCATTTTGTAAAAGCAGAGTAAAAGGGACGGTCTACATTGAGGCTTTTGCTGTAGTAATTGTCTAAATCTATCCGGTAATTCAGAGTTGTCTGAATGAAGGTATTCTGGATGTTAGGAACGCTATAGGACAATCCATACGCGCTTTTTCCGTCGCTGAATCTGTTTTTGAATTCATTTTTGAATTCATGGCCAGTGCCTAGAAAATTACGATCATTGAGTTCAAAATTAGTTCTTGAACTGGAAATGGATCCCTTGGGAATAATACTCCATGTATCTAAAACCCGAAAGGTGACATCTACTGAATCCGGGCTGTTCTGAATTAATTGTGGGGTTACGTCAACGCGACTGATGTATCTTTGAGCTCTAATCAATCGTTCTGATTCTTTTACTAATAAAGAATCGAAAGGTGTGTTTTTTGTTATTAACAGTACATTCTTAATAGCGAGTTTTTTTGTTTTGATATGAATTCGGTTTCCAGTTCGTTCGGCCCAGTTTTTAGGGGCTCTGGCGGTATCAATATCAGAATACCCAAAAGGGTCTAAAGTGATAATAGTAATATTTCTGATCGTTTTTCCTTCAAAAGTTTCGTATTTTTTGGGAATTACTTTTTTCTTTGTTTTTTTTATAGTTACGGGCCTGAAAACTAATTTATGAACAAGTGTTGTAAACTTATTTTTTTTAGAATAGGATTGAATTTTTTTGTAAACGCCAGCGGAATCTTTTTCTTTCTGGTTTACTTGTGAAAAAGAAATCTGGTGGCAACAGACGATCAAAAAGAATAAAATCAGCTTTTGCTTTTTAGTCATTATACAAAATTAATTTAAAAATTGAGAAAGAAAAAACCAGCAAAACATTGATAAACAATTGGTTTAAATAGACTCACTTGTTTTATTAAGGTCAGTTTCTGCTTTATTCTCTGTATTGTTTTCCGTTGTTGTCTCAGTAAAAACAGGAACTATAAGATCCGTTTTAATTATGGTTTTTTTAGAGGATGCATCTGAATCGAATAGCGGTAATTTGATACTATGCCAAGTATAGGTTTTGGGCAAATGATCTCCCATTAAATACCCCCAAGGTTCTAATGACTCAATTCGGTCAAAAATTACCTTAAGAACCGCAATTATGGGTAATGCTAAAAACATTCCGGCGATTCCCGCAATGGCTCCTCCAATAATGATTCCTATAATGGATATAAAAGCATTTATTTCTACTTTTGAACTTACTATTATTGGGACAAGGATATTATTATCTATTAATTGAACAAAGATGGTAACCACAATTATACCAATAATTATGGATAAATCCGGAGAACCAGTCAATGAGGCAATAATGCTTAAAATTCCGGCAAAAAGGATTCCTATATAGGGAATTAGATTTAGAATTCCAGTTACAACACCCAGCAAAACAGCATATTTCACGCCAATAATAATAAATCCTACAGTAGTCATTACCGACACTAAAATGGTCTCGATAATTAAACCTACAATATAACTGTTTATAGCAACTCTAATATTTGTTAAAATATTTTTTAATTGTTCATGATTCTCTTTTTTGAATAGTTTAGACAAAAACAATAAAAAATGAGTCCTGTATAAAAGAATCAAAAAAGTATAAATAGGGATTAAGGTCAAATTTAGTAGCGTATCCGTAAATGACAATAGCGTGGTACCAATGATTTCTTTCCCTTTTTCCATAGAATCTTCAGTAGCTGTATCCAGATATTGTTTTTGTTCCCAAGAACTTAAATTGAAATGTTCACTGAGAAACCGTTGAATATTACTAATATGAATAGTTATGTTTCTTTCAATTTTATCAAAATCATCTGCAAAATCACTGATTTGAAAGGATAGAAATACAAAAAGGCCTAAAAAAAGCAATACAAAAAGCAGTACCGCCAGCATAACGGCTAACACATGGGGAAAGTAGAGTTTAGATTTTAAAAACTGAACGATGGGGTACAACAATATCGCAAATAAAAAGGACATCATTATGGGAACTAATATATCCTGACCAATATAAAATATAAAAATAATAGCAATTAAGCTCAATAAAACGAGCGTAAGTTTTGCGTAAAATGGAAATTTTAAAAGGTCATTCATATCTTTTTATTTTTTTTTAAAGACAAAAACAATTCAATAGTAAATTATTTATTTCTAATTGACAAATATCCAGCATTTAAAAAAGTAAAACATTATATATTTTTCAGCAATAGTTATATAATTTCCACTTCAATAGGATATTTTGCAAGATGATGTTTGACCATTCGTTCAGCAAAAGTAAACTAATCCGTAAATTCTTTTTGATCGGCATAATTGTTTAGTATCGAAATTCCTTTTTGCAAAAGCAAGCTGTTCGGATAGATGATTTTTTCTCCATCTATAGTTTTCAAATACACATGAAAAGCCCCTATATCTTCAATTTGAGCTTCAATAGGAAAATCTTTGTCATGAATTTTTATTGTATCTCCAATTTTAAACGGAAAAGAAAAAAACAAAATAACTCCAGAGGTGATGTTGCTCAAAATAGACCATTGAGCAAACATAGCGACACCTACAACGGTGGTAATAGAGGAAAGTGCAATAATAATATCCTTTGTCTGAACGCCCCAAATTAGTATGACAGCTATAATTGCAAGAATATTTATAAATAAATGAATGTATTTGATGACTAAATTAGTTCGATGCTCCAGTTTTTGGTTTGATTTAGCATAGCTGCGTACTAATTTTGCAGCAATAATTCTCAAAAAAATCAACAGCAATCCCAGGATTCCTGTGGCCACCAGTTCTCTGGAATACTCGTGAAATATAAATGTATCCATAATGCAATCAGTCTAATTTAGTTAAGTAGTCATATACTTTATCCGTAGGCATTCCCATCACATTAGCATAGGAACCTTCAATTTTTGAAACGCCAATAAAACCAATCCATTCCTGAATACCATAAGCACCCGCTTTGTCATAGGGCTTGTAATTTTCTATATAGTAGCGAATGGATTCCTCACTCAACGTGTTAAAAGTGACTTTTGTTATTTCATGAAGCAGGACTACTTTTTCATTTGTCTTAAAGCAAACAGAAGTAATTACTTGGTGAGTAGCATTCGATAATGATTTCAAGATTTCAAAAGCATCCTGTTCGTCTTTTGGTTTGCCTAGCGCTTTGTTGTTGTACCAAACAATGGTGTCACTGGTGATTAGGATTTCATTGGACTGTAATTCACCGTCAAAAGCACTGGCTTTTAATTCGGCCAAATAGTTCGTGATTTCGTACGCTTTTAACTCAGGAGGATAAATTTCTTCGATTTCTTTCAATCGAATTTCAAAATCTAAGTCCAAATCTTTGAAAAACTGCTGCCGTCTTGGCGATCCTGAAGCCAGAATAATGGTGTATTTTTTTAATTTATTTTTAAGCATTATATTTTATATTTAAACGAATAACAATAACGGATAAAATTCCTAAAAGAAGGATCCATTTTAACAATATACTCAAGATGCGACACTCTCTTTTTGATTTTGCAGACCAAATTTTTAAAGTGAAATAAAACAACGGACCTACAACAAATAACAACATATATAATGTTGCAAACACCAATTCTAACAGGTACCGATGAATATAACATACGATAAAAAATAGCGGAATCAAACTTAAGCCGGAAACTATTTTTGCCGTTCTGGATTTTCCAATTACAATAGGTAAGGTACTCATTCCTTGATTATAATCGCCATCTGTATCTTCTATATCTTTGACAATTTCCCGAAGCAGATTAATAACAAAAGCAAAAATAGCATAATCTATCAAGATAGAAAAAAACAAGCCCATTTGTTGCTGATTATTTATTGTTGTTGCAGGAAATAAATCGAAAACTCCAATGATAATCACACTAAAAGAAAGTAGTAAAGCCACAATGATATTACCAATAAGCATCATTTGTTTCAGACTGGTTGCATACAAATAAAGTGTTGCGGCAACCAAAATAAAAATAGAGGCAAAACCTGGTTTTCGTATGACATTCGACAAATAAAAACCAATCATTACCCCACTTGACGTAAGCCAAATATACAGATTATAGGCTTGAATTTCCGAAATGGTTTTGCCCACAATCACAGCATTTGGTTTATTGACGGCATCTGTTTTTTGGTCAAAGATATCATTGATCACATAGCCGCCTGCAGCGATCAAAGCAGTTGATAAAATTAATAATCCATACTGCCAATCCGATAACGCCAAAGAAATATTCTGAACGTGTAAAAAACCATACCTGAAAACAAATTGCATAAAAGCAAGCATTAGCAAGTTCTGGTATCGAATTAGTTTTAAAAAAGGAACCACAGATGTTATTTGAAATTTATAATTTAACATTTAAAATAATACTAATCATGCTTCCCGTCAAAATGTGCCATCCATTTCCCTTGTGCTTTCATGACTTGCTCGATGACATCTCTGGCCGCTCCTTTTCCTCCGTTTTTATGCGAAATATAACGGGAAATAGCTTTGATTTCCGGGCTAGCATCTTGGGGACAAGTGGGTAATGTGACTAACTGCATCACATGATAATCAGGAATATCATCGCCCATGTATAACACGTTTTCAGGTTTAATGTTGTAAAGTTCCACATATTCTTTAAAAGTTTCTACTTTGTCCGGCGTACCTAAATAGATGTCTGTAACCCCCAGATTTCGTAGTCTGACTCGAACCCCTTCATTGCTTCCGCCGGAAATAACACATACATTAAACCCGCTTTCTATAGCTGCTTTCATAGCGTATCCATCTCTAATATTCATGGTGCGCAATATTTCTCCTTCATTAGTTACAAAAACAGAGCTGTCAGTTAGTACCCCATCGACATCAAAAATAAAAGTAGTGATCTCGTTCATTATTTCTTTATAACTTTTTGCCATTCTCTTGTATTGATTGTGTTAGTATTTTATAAATAGTCAGATGATTTTCATTTGATAAAAAAGCTTCGTGGGCTTCAATCGTTGAAGTGTCATTGCGTTTTGCAGGACCCGTTTGTGCCTCTTGCGGCGAAAGTACCATTATTTTTCGAACTGTTTCTGCAATTAAAGGTCTTAAGATTTCAAATGGAACCTGATGTTCCTGGCAGATTTCCTGACCTATTTGGTACAAATGATTGGTAAAATTGTTCACAAATACGGCCACCACATGCAAGGCTTTTCGTTGCTCAGAGTTGATTGCATAAACGGTTCCTGAAATTGATTTGGCCACTTTATCCAATAATTCATAATCAATCCCATTTTCGCTTTCTAAACAAATAGGAATGATATTGAAATCGACCGCTTTGTTTTTGGTAAACGTTTGCAAAGGATAAAAAACGCCTCTTCGATTATTTTCGTCTAATGCATGCAAAGAAACACTCCCGGAAGTATGCACCACTAAGCGATTCTTGAAAGCTAGATTAGAGGAAACTTCAGCAATAGCATCATCAGAAACTGAAATGATATACATGTCGGCTTCAACTAAAGTATTGAAATTATTAGTGACTTTTTCCAAGTCTATTAGATGGGAAACACTTTTTATTTGTCTCGAATATACCTGAACCAATTCTATTTCTGTCCCTGGTCTATGAGGATTTTGAAATGCCGCAATTAAATGCTGTGCCACATTTCCGGAGCCAATAATAACTACTTTGATCATGGGGTAAAATTAGCAAAAAAAATATGAAGTGTATTATTCAATTTTCAGGAAGGTTACAAATAAAAACCAGCCTAAAAAAAAGTTCTTTAGCCTTCTTGAAAAAGACTTAATTTTAGTTTAAATTAACAAATGTAGGAATATAGAAGTCAACATTTTTAAGTACTTTTGTACCACTTTTATAAAACATAATCCCATAAAAATGGATAAAAAAATATTTTCTTTTTTGTTTTCTACACGATTAATGGCCTTTCTGTTTATTTCATATGCCGTTGCCATGGCCACAGGAACTTTTATCGAAAGTAAGTACAATACGGATACGGCAAAAATTTTAATTTATAATGCGTGGTGGTTTGAGGCTATTCACGTATTTTTTGTGATTAATTTCATCGGGAATATTAAGCGGTATCAACTCTTGAAGAAAGAAAAATGGGCTACTTTATTGTTGCATTTGTCTTTTATTCTTATCATTCTTGGTGCTTTTGTAACGCGATACATCAGTTATGAAGGAATGATGCCAATTCGTGAAGGGGCTGCTGAAAATCAGATATTTTCTGATAAAACCTACCTGACACTTTTTGTGGATGGCGAATTTAAAGGAGAAATGAAACGCCGGGTTTTTGAAAAACAGGTACTGCTTTCTCCTGCCACTAGTAATAATTTTAGCATTTCCGGTACTTTTGCTGATACCCCATTTGAAGTGGAATATGAAAATTTTATAATGGGAGCTAAAGAATATGTCAAACCTGATCCAAAAGGAATTTTGTATTTGAAATTAGTCGAAGCAGGAGATGGTAGTCGTCATGAACATTTCTTGAAAGAGGGCGAAGTACAAAATATTCATAATGTTTTATTTTCGCTAAATAAATTTACGGATGGTGCCATAAATATCAATACTACAGGAAACGCGTATACAATTCAAACACCTTTTGAAGGAGATTTTATGCGAATGGCAGATAAACTAAAAGGAAAAGTGACTAAGGATAGCGCGCAACCATTGATGATGCGTTCGTTATACACAATAGGTGAAATGCGATTTGTGCTCCCGGATCCTGCTGTAAAAGGAATTATCGATTATGAATCGAATAATGATTTTAAAGCTAAAAATCATGAAGATGCACTAACAGTAAAAATAACGGCTGACGGACAAGAAAAAACAGTAACCGTTTTAGGCTCCAAAGGTAAATTAGGAGATGTAAATTCAGTGAAAATTGGGAATATAGAGTACTCGGTTTTTTATGGAAGTAAGGCGTATGTTTTGCCTTTTAAAATTAAACTGAATGACTTTATTGCACAAAAATATCCAGGAACAGAGAAAAGTTATTCTTCATTTGAAAGTCAGGTTACTGTTGAGGATAAAGAACCTTTTGATGCCAGAATATATATGAACAATGTTTTGGATTATAAAGGATATCGCTTTTTTCAATCCGGTTTTGATCCTGATGAAAAAGGAACCATATTGTCTGTAAATCACGATTTTTGGGGAACAGCAATCACTTATGGTGGTTATTTCATGCTATATTTTGCCATGATGTCCATTATGTTTACTAAGTATTCTCGTTTTGCAGATATTAAGAGAAAATTAGAAGTGGTAAAAATTAAGAAAGCCAAATTGCTGACTATTTTAATCCTGCTATTTAGTTTCAACAGTTTTGCACAAGAACACGACCATGCGGATCACGAGGGACATGACCATGAACAAACCCAAACCGCACCAGAGACCCATTCCAATCATACTAAAAAGGTCTTCAGTCAGAATGAATTACAGGCGCTAATTACAAAATTTAAAGTTCCTGCTGAACATGCCTCAAAATTTGGACGATTGGTCATTCAGGATGCTGGTGGACGAATGAAACCTATCAATACTTTTTCTTCAGAATTGTTGCGAAAAGTAAGTCATGATGATACTTATAAAGGAATGAATTCAGATCAGGTATTTTTGTCTATGACACAATATGCGAGTTACTGGATTGAAATCCCTATTATTTATATCAAAAGCGGGAATGATAGTATTCGTAAAATTATAGGAATTGATAAGGAAGCTAAATTTGCTCCTTTCGTATCTTTCTTTGATGCAAAAGGAAATTACAAGCTTTCAAAATATTTAGAAGAAGCTTTTAAAGTTGCAAATCCTAACCAGTTCGAAAAAGATTTTATCGAAACGGATAAGAAAGTAAATCTGATGGAATCAGCTTTGAGCGGACGAATTTTAAAAATTTTCCCAATACCGGAGGATAAAAACAACAAATGGGTTTCTTATTTAGAGCTCAATGAAGCCGGTTTCAAAGGAATGGAAGCCACGTACACTAAAAATGTATTGCCTTTATATTTTGGATCTTTGGCAAGCGCTGCAGCATCCAATAATTATGCAGCATCCGATGAATTACTGGGGAGTATCAATGGTTTCCAAAAACGTTTTGGCAGCAAAGTGATGCCAAGCGAAGAAAAAATAACTTCGGAAGTATTGTATAACAAATATGATGTATTCAAAAAACTGCCGTATTTGTATATTTTCTCCTCTGTTTTGATGTTGTTCTTCACGATTTTACAAATCTTCAAAGAAAGAAAAGCATTAAATTATTTAGTCAATTTCATGCACATTGTCGTGATTGGATTATTTGCATTACACACCTTTGGTTTAATCGCCAGATGGTATATTTCTGGTCATGCACCATGGAGTAATGCGTATGAATCTATTATTTATGTAGCCTGGGCAACTATGTTTTTTGGTTTGGCTTTCGATAGAAAATCAAAGCTTACTGTGGCATCATCTGCCTTTGTAACCGCTATGATTTTAGCGGCAGCTTACATGAACTGGATTGACCCGGAAATTGCAAATTTACAACCGGTGCTGAACTCCTATTGGTTAATGATTCATGTGGCGGTAATTGTGGCCAGTTATGGACCGTTTGCGTTAGGAATGATTTTGGGGACGGTTTCATTATTGCTGATTTTGTTTACCAATGAAAAAAACAAAGCCAAAATGGATTTGAATATTCAAGAGATCACTTACATCAATGAATTAGCCTTAACGATAGGTTTGATAATGTTGACTATTGGAAACTTCCTTGGAGGACAATGGGCCAATGAAAGCTGGGGACGATACTGGGGCTGGGATCCAAAAGAAACTTGGGCATTAATCAGTATTATGGTCTATGCTTTTGTAATTCATGCCCGATTTGTTCCATCACTACGCGGGAAATGGGTATTCAATTTAATGAGTATGTTTGCTTTTATATCTATATTATTCACCTATTACGGTGTGAATTTTCATCTGGTAGGATTGCATTCCTATGCGAGTGGAGAAGCCCATTCCTTAAACTGGATTTGGTATTCACTGGCAGTAATAACATTATTTGGTGCTGTTTCCTATCCAAAATACAAGAAATATTATAAGAAATAAGTTGGATTATTTTCCAATAACAAATAGACTGTCTCAATATAAAAATGAGCCAGTCTCTTTTGATTGTATTTCTAAAAGAGAAAACCTACTAGTTCCTAAAATCGATTTCACTCTCGAGAAGATGAAGTTGTAAAAAAAGTAAAAAGCAGCTCATGGAGTTGCTTTTTTGCATAAACAACCAAAACGGCTTGCATACAGGACAAAATGTATGGATATAATGGTTGTGTCTGTCGTGTTGGAAGGGGATGGTGTCGTGAATAAAGTATTTGATTGGAAATAAGAAAAGCATGCATTATAAGTCGCTTTGAGTTGGTCATTTAGCATGTGATTTTCCTTCTTATGCATAAAATCAGCATAGGTAGTTGGGTATGGAATAGGAGTTTATTTCTCCCGGAATAAATTTTGTTCTTCGTATTCTATGGTTTGATAGTAGTTTGATGAGATGCCTTAAAAGTGGTTTTTTTGAACCGCCATGCAATTATATTAATACAACCTAAAAATAGGTAAATCAATTAAATAAAAAAAGTCCATTTGTCATTTTTTTATATAAAAAAAGAGGCTGTCTTTTTGAGACAGCCTCTATAATTTCAATTTAAATATGAAATTATGGTCTTTGTTTTTTCATTTCTTTTTCAATCATTTCGTAGAATTGATCAATTTTTGGTAAAACAACAATACGAGTTCTTCTGTTACGAGATCTGTTTTCAGCCGAATCATTTGCAACTAAAGGAATATATGAACTTCTTCCTGCCGCTATTAATTGCTCTGGTTTAACACCCAATTGATTCGTTAAAACACGAATAATAGAAGTAGAACGTTTCACACTTAAATCCCAGTTGTCAAGTATCACACCGGAACCATTGTAAGGAACATTATCAGTATGTCCTTCAACCATACATTCAAAATCGGGTTTATCATTGACCACTTTGGCAACTTTAGCCAAAACCATTTTGGCTCTATCAGTCACTTCATAACTTCCGCTTTTAAACAATAGTTTGTCAGCTATAGAGATAAATACAACTCCTTTTTCTACATTTATTTCGATATCCGGATCAGAGATTCCTACTGAACTTTTTAAACTAGTAACTAACGCAAGTGTTACACTGTCTTTTTTAGTTAAAGCATCTTGCATTCTACTAATTTTCAAATCTTTCTCTTTGATAGATTCTAACGCTTTTTCAATATTTTCAGCTCCTTTAGTAGACAGAATAGTCATGTCTCTAGAAGTACTGATTAAACCTTGATTTTGGTCTTTCAAACCACTCACGGTAGCAATAAGACCCGCTTTTTCTTCTAAGCAAGAATTTAATTTTACAGTTGCTGTATTTAATAAATCCTGAGTTTCTTTGTTTCTAGCTTCTAAATCAGTGTATTTCTTTTTTGATACACATGAGGATAGTACAGCTAAAACAGATAAGGCAATTACTATTTTTTTCATAAATTGTTTAGTTTTAGTTTTAATGTTAATTACAAATTTAACTTTTTTATATTTATTTTATTCCAAATAAATCGTTAAAAACAACGATATTCCTGATAAAATAAATGTAAACGATACTTTTTGTAGTATAGTATTTTTGTTTTTGAAATTTTGCTCTTTTTTTGCATTGTGATGAAAATAGGCTGTAAAAGGACCCGTGGGCTTTTAGTATTGCGAAAAAATGTTTGAACTTTCCTTTGAAAATAAATTGTAAACCTGCAATTCCGTCTAACACCATTCGGATTAAAAGTATCCAAAATAATTGATTTTTTGGGATATTTTTGGTTAGCATTAACAATGAATTTCTAAAGTTCAAAAAAGTTTTTTTGGAATTCCCTTGTTGCAAAGTAGCCCCGCCAACATGGTAAACAACGGACTCATAATTGTATTTTATTTTATACCCTTTGTTGAAGGCACGCCAACATAAATCAATCTCTTCTTGATGTGCAAAAAAATCGCCGTCAAAGCCATTTAATTCCTTATAAACAGAACTCCGGATAAAAAAACAAGCTCCGGAAGCCCAAAATATTTCTCGGTTGTCATCATACTGACCACAGTCTTTTTCTACGGTGTCAAAAATTCGTCCTCGACAATACGGATATCCAAATTTATCAATGAATCCACCGGCAGCACCAGCGTATTCAAAATATTCTTTGCGTTTGAAATCTAATATTTTAGGCTGAATAATGGCAGTTTCAGGTTCTTTTCTAAAAGTTTTAAGTATCGGTTGCAACCAATTTTCAGTCACTTCAATGTCAGAATTCACCAAGGCAAATAGTGTAGCATCTATGTGTTTTAAGGCTTCATTGTAGCCACTGGCAAAACCCAGATTGCTTTCGTTTTTAACAATTTTAACCAAAGGAAAAAAAGCTTTTATATAAGAAATCGAATCATCTGTAGAGGCATTGTCAGCCACATAAATGGTAGCTTCCGGTGAATATTTAACCACAGACGGCAAAAATTTTTCTAATAATAAAATTCCATTCCAATTCAGGATGACAACAGCTACTTTCATTCAGATTTTTAGATTTTCAGATTTTTCGACATTTTAGACCATTACAATCTAAGAAGTTTAATATTCTAACTATTATAATTTGGTAGATTCTCTAGAAAAGCATATCTCTCGTTTTCAAAATCCATTTGGCAAAAGTAATGATTCAATCCATTGGTCACCATTAAAAATTCAGACTTTAGTGTCATATTATATCTTGCAATTTGGTCGAAAGTCGCTTGGGTAATTTTTACTTCAGGCGCTTTGCATTCGATTAAAATAAAAATAGAACCATCCGGATTAAAAACTACAACATCGTATCTTTTGCGCAAGCCATTGACTTTAAGTACTTTTTCGACATTAATCAATGATTTTGGGTATTTTTTTTCTTCCAATAAAAATTGAACTACATGCTGGCGAACCCATTCTTCGGGAGTAAGAATGATGAATTTTTTCCTGATTGCATCAAAAATAGAAACTTTATTTTCGCTATTTTTGAACCGAAAAGTATAGGAAGAAAAATTTAATTGCTGCATGAAGCAAAAATAGTTATTTTGTTTAAAATTTAAGGTGTAAAGTTTCATACGATTCAACAAACTTTAAACTTTAAACTTCAAACAAAAAAGAAAATGGATGAAGTATTAAAAATTGTAAATGATATAAAAAACGGAACCATCAGGCCCCTCTATTTTTTGATGGGAGAAGAGCCATATTATATTGATAAATTAGCGACTTATATTGAGGATAAAATATTAACAGAAGAAGAAAAAGGATTCAATCAGACCGTTTTATACGGAAGGGATGTTACGATAGAAGATATTATCTCGACCGCAAAACGCTATCCAATGATGGCGGAACGACAGGTGGTAATTGTCAAAGAAGCACAGGATTTGATTCGCACGATAGACAAACTGGAGAGCTACGCTGAGAATCCAATGGCAACAACCGTTTTAGTTTTTTGTTACAAATACAAAACGCTAGACAAACGTAAAAAACTAACCAAGTTATTGACTAAAAATGGAGTGGTTTATGAAAGTAAAAAACTGTATGAAAACCAAGTTGGGGACTGGATTAAACGTGTTTTAGCAGGTAAAAAGTATGCTATAGAGCCTAAAGCCAGTGCCATGCTAGTGGAATTTCTAGGAACGGATCTAAGTAAAATAAACAATGAACTCGAAAAATTACAAATTATTTTACCAGCGGGAAGTACCATAACTCCTAAACATATTGAGGAAAATATAGGGTTTAGCAAAGATTTTAATGTATTTGAATTGCGAAAAGCAATTGGCGAACGCAACCAATTAAAGGCGTATACGATTGCTGAAAACTTTGCCCAGAATCCAAAAGATAATCCAATGGTGGTGACTACCAGTTTGGTTTTTGGATTTTTTATCCAATTACTAAAATACCATGGTTTGAAAGACAGAAATCCTAAAAATGTAGCTGCCGTATTAAGCGTGAATCCGTTTTTTTTGAAAGAATATGATGTGGCTTTGAAAAACTATCCCATGAAAAAAGTGAGTCAGATTGTTGGTGCTTTAAGAGATATTGATGTCAAAAGCAAGGGTGTTGGCGCCAATGCAATGTCGCATTCTGATTTGTTACGAGAAATGCTTTATAAAATATTTAATTAAAGGACAAAAATTTCCGATATTTGCACTCCCGAAACTTCGGGTTATTAAAAATAAATACCACAATTATGGGAATGAATAAAAATACTATTTTAGGTTGGGCTACTTTGATAATGATTGTAATGGGTTTATTGCTTATCGCATTAGGCGCTTTTAAATATGATGACGTAGCAGGCTGGGGATTTGCAGCTGTAGGTGTTGGCTTTTTGGCTAATGCTTGGGTGTTTAGTTCACTTAAAGGCAGACTTTAGTAGTTATTCTTAATGTAGATATGAGACTTAAGAGCAAATAGATAATATAATTTTAAATTAAAAAAATAGAGATGGCAGACGATAAAAAAGTGATATTCTCAATGTCAAAATTGAGTAAAACCTATCAAGGAGCAGATAAACCAGTACTTAAAAACATCTATTTGAGTTTCTTTTATGGAGCTAAGATTGGTATTTTGGGTTTAAATGGTTCCGGAAAATCTTCTTTATTAAAAATTATTGCCGGTGTTGATAAAAACTACCAAGGAGATGTAGTGTTTGCACCGGGTTATACGGTAGGGTATTTAGAACAAGAACCTATTTTAGATGATACTAAAACGGTTATTGAAATTGTAAGAGAAGGAGTTGCTGAAACAATGGCAGTTTTAGAAGAATTCAATAAAATCAATGATAGTTTTGGTTTGCCGGAAGTCTATGAAAATGCCGATAAAATGGAGCAATTGATGGATCGTCAAGCACTTTTACAAGACAAAATTGATGCATTGGGAGCGTGGGAAATCGATACTAAACTGGAAATTGCCATGGATGCTTTGCGTACTCCGGAAGGCGATACGCCAATTAAGAATTTATCTGGTGGTGAGCGTCGTCGTGTCGCTTTATGTCGCTTGTTGTTGCAACAACCTGATGTATTGCTTTTGGATGAGCCTACGAATCACTTGGATGCCGAAAGTGTACTTTGGTTAGAACAACATTTAGCACAATATGCCGGAACTGTAATTGCAGTAACGCACGATAGATACTTCTTGGATAATGTGGCCGGTTGGATTCTGGAATTGGACAGAGGGGAAGGAATTCCTTGGAAAGGGAACTATTCTTCTTGGTTAGACCAAAAATCAAGCCGTATGGCATTAGAAGAAAAAGTAGCTTCAAAACGCAGAAAAAACTTAGAACGCGAGTTGGATTGGGTTCGTCAAGGTGCCAAAGGGCGTCAAACAAAACAAAAAGCGCGTTTGCAGAACTACGATAAATTACTGAATGAAGATCAAAAACAATTAGATGAAAATCTGGAAATTTATATTCCAAATGGACCACGTTTAGGGACGAATGTAATTGAAGCCAAAAATGTTGCTAAAGCTTATGGAGATAAATTATTGTATGATAATTTAAATTTTACGTTGCCACAAGCAGGAATTGTTGGGATTATCGGACCCAATGGGGCTGGTAAATCAACTATCTTCAAAATGATAATGGGCGAAGAGAAGCCAGATGCAGGGGAATTTTTAATTGGGGATACCGTAAAAATTGCTTACGTAGATCAAGCGCACTCCAATATAGATCCTAATAAATCGATTTGGGAAAACTTTGCTGACGGTCAGGAATTGATAATGATGGGCGGAAAACAAGTAAATTCAAGAGCATATTTGTCACGATTTAATTTTGGTGGTGGAGAACAAAATAAGAAAGTTTCTATGCTTTCCGGTGGAGAACGTAACCGTTTGCATCTAGCAATGACTTTGAAAGAAGAAGGAAACGTACTTTTGCTGGATGAGCCTACGAATGATTTGGACATCAATACACTTCGTGCATTAGAAGAAGGTTTGGAGAGTTTTGCCGGTTGTGCGGTTGTTATTTCTCACGACAGATGGTTCTTAGATAGGATTTGTACACACATTCTAGCTTTTGAAGGAAACTCTGAAGTGTATTGTTTTGAAGGTGGCTTCTCTGAATATGAAGAAAATAAAAAGAAACGTTTGGGTGGTGATTTAACACCAAAACGATTGAAATACAGAAAGTTAATTAGAAGTTAGTCTTTCTGAAATTTGTTAATAACAGCAAGAGGATGACTAATAGACATCCTCTTTTTTTGTTCTGTAATTTTTGTTCTGTCGGAATTCATCATAATGAAAACTGCTAAAAAATTTCTACGTTGACTAAACCAAATTTGACAACCATTATAAAAGTTCCGTTATCCCAAGAAAAAAGTGTAGTGTCTTTCTTGATCCATTTATTTTAAGTTGGTTCAAATTCAGGCTTCTCATAAAATAAAAGGCATGATAATTATTATAATTGGTCTTTTAGTCTAAAAACTTAGCCTCTAACTCTTTTGTGGGAATCATACAACTTTCCTTTTTTCCAAACCATTTGTATCGATTTACAGCGATATAATCATAAAAGAAATTGTTGAACGATGTGGGGAATATCGAAAATATAGTGGTTAAATAAAATAGCCCACCTAAGTTTTTAGCTATTGCTAAAGCAGCTTCTGATTTATAATAATAAGCAAAACCAGGCTGATACAGAATAATACTATCTGTTTTTTGTGTATTAACTCCCAAATGTTTGATGATTTTTTGACCCAAATCAGATTGTAAGGCGACAAATCGGAAAATATCTTTAGTATCATGCTTAATAATCACTTGCACCGCCGAATCACACAGATTACAAACGCCGTCAAAGAGAATTATTTTTTTGTCTTTAGGAATATTGAGCATAATTTAAATTTTATAATTCAACTAGATTGAAATTTCTGCTTCATCAAAATGATGAAATACGTGATGAGACTGCAAACTGAATACTGGTTACTTCTTCCCCGCTTCAACAAACTCCAGCGCTTCCAAACTGACTTTTGAAGTAAATACGCCGTAGTTCACTGTTACTTTGTTTTTTTCAATAGAATCGATGGTTCCTACTGCTTTTCCATCAAGCATTCGCACGCGATCGCCTACTTTTAAGGTTGGTTTTGGTTTTTCAACCACGATTTTTAATTTCTTTTCTTTCTTTTCTTTTCTTATTTCCTCCACTTGAACCGTAACTTCTTGAATGACTTCTTTTTTCTTTTCTATCAGTGCTTTAGTTTCTTTAACAGTTACTTTTTTGCGTTTTGAATTTTCTATTTCAATAATTTTAAGAAATTCACCAAGCAATTCTTTCTTATTTTTATTATTGAAATATTTCTCTGAAATGTCTTCAATTTTTTGTCCAATGTAAATCGTTTTCTGATTGCTGTCGTATAATTCCTGATAGCTTTCTAGTTTTTGTTTGATTTTCACATTGATAGTCTCCATTTTCTTGCCTTCTTCACGCGCTTTTGTTTCTTCTTCTTTGAGGGTTTGCGATGTTTTTTCCATCTTTGAACGCTCTTTTTGAAGTGTGGCAATCGTTTTATCAAAGCGTACTTTTCCAACTTCAATTTTCTTTTTGGCCCGATTGATTAAGCTGAAAGGAATTCCGTTTTTCAGAGCGACTTCAAAGGTAAATGAACTTCCGGCTTGACCTAATGCCAATTTATACATAGGCTCTAATGATTTTTCATCAAAAAGCATGTTGGCATTGGTAGCAAAAGGCAATTCGTTAGCCAGAATTTTTAGATTTGAATAATGAGTGGTAATAATCCCAAAAGCTTCCCGATGGTAGAACTCTTCTAAGAAAATTTCGGCTAAAGCACCTCCCAATTCAGGATCTGAACCCGTACCAAATTCATCAATAAGAAACATAGTTTTTCTATTACACTTCTTCAGGAAATAGTTCATGTTCTTTAATCGGTAACTGTATGTACTTAATTGATTTTCAATAGATTGATTGTCTCCGATATCTGTTAAAATTCTATCAAATAAAAATGTTTCACTGCGTTCATGAACGGGAATTAACATACCGGATTGTAGCATCAGTTGCAATAATCCAACGGTTTTCAAGGAGATAGTTTTTCCTCCTGCGTTGGGTCCGGAAATTACAATAATTCTACTTTCCTGACTGAGTTCAATAGTTTGCGGGTGTGTAATTTCGTTTTTCTGTTTATTATTCAAATATAAAATAGGATGGTACGCATCTCTAAAATAAACACGACGTTCCTCAGTAATTGTTGGCAAAATTCCGTTGATTTTATTAGCATAATTTGCCTTTGCGGCAATTACATCAATATCACTCAAGAAATCCTGATATTCAATCAATAACTGTAAAAAAGGACGAATATAATTAGATAACTGTTTTAAAATTCGGGTGATTTCTTCTTTTTCTTCATATTCTAAATTACTCAATTCACGAGAATATTGTAAGGTAGCTTCCGGTTCAATATAAGCAATACTTCCAGTCTTGGAACTGCCCAGAATGGATCCTTTTACTTTGCGACGGTACATGGCTAAAACGGCCAAAACACGTCTGTTTTGTACAAAACTTTCTTTTATATCGTCTAAATATCCTAATGAGTTGTATTGTGTCAGTGCTGTGCCAAAACTTTGATTCACTTTCCCGCGAACCGCATTCATGTTCCTACGGATATTCAATAAATCCGGGGATGCATTGTCTTTTATTTCACCATATTTGTCAACTACTTCATCGACCATCGTGATAATTTCTTTAGTCAGTTCAACTTGGTTTGCTCTTGCGTTTAAATTTGGATAATAATCTTCGAATTTTCTCAAAAAACTCAATAGGAAATTTACCGTTGATGAAATGGTAGCGATTTTTCTAAAACTGCCCACTTCCAAGAAACTGTCTTCAATGGCCAGAAATTTTATCTCATACGTGATGGCATCAAAACCATGATTTGGAATGGCATTGTTATTTTGGAAAGACGAAACATATTCCGATGTTTGCATTAATGCCTGTACCAACGTTTCCTTGTCTTTAAATGGAGTGATTTCTAATGCTTTTTGTTTTCCAATGTCAGTATTACAAATGGTCGAAATGGTTTCGAGAACAGTTGGAAATTGTAAATCTTGTAATGTTTTTTCGGTGATGGATATCATTTTATAATCTAAGTTGTAAAGGTTCAAAGTTACAAAGATTCAAAGTGAAATGCATTAATTTTTTTAGCGTACTTTGCGAAAAACTTTGCGAACTTTACGGCAAAATAAATTACATGCAAATTAACCTCAATCCCTCTTGGAAAACCATTTTATCAGACGAAATCAAGAAATCCTATTTTCAGGAATTAATGGGAACTGTTGATGAGGAATATAAAAATCATACTTGTTATCCTCCCAAAGAATTGATTTTTGCAGCGTTTAATTATTGCAGTTTCAAAGATGTAAAGATTGTTATCATTGGTCAAGATCCGTATCATGGTAAAGGCGAAGCGAATGGTTTGAGTTTCTCTGTGAATGACGGCATCCGAATTCCGCCGTCGTTACGCAATATTTTTCGCGAAATGAGTGATGATTTAGGGACTATTTTTATGCCTGCTGCCGGTAATTTAGAAGCTTGGGCAAAGCAAGGTGTTTTATTGTTGAATGCCTCGCTGACCGTGAGAGAAGACAGCCCAAATAGCCATAAACACTTGAAATGGAATGTTTTTACGGATGCAGTTATCCAAAAAATTTCGGGAAAAAAAGAGCATGTTGTTTTCTTACTTTGGGGAAATTTCGCCCATAAAAAAGGACTTAAAATCGACCGAAATAAACATTTGGTTTTTGAATCCGGACATCCTTCGCCTATGAGTGCAAATCAGGGAAAATGGTTCGGGAATAAACATTTTAGTAAAACAAATTCTTATTTGAAAAGAAATGGTTTAGAGCCAATAGAATGGTAGTAGTCTTTTAAACTATTCTTAAATTATATTTTTCTGAACCATTAAGAAATTAAGGATTTAAAACTTAATTTTCTAAATTTTTTAATGGTTTAAAAGATTTTAATGGTACTGGTTTTAGAATTTGTTTTTGTTTGAATAAAAGAGTAATTATTTTTTTATTATATCTTCCAGAACGGCTCTGTCAGCATAATTAATTACTTTCAAAGTAACTTCTTGGTTTTTGATTGTTTTACCTTCTATAAGGTAGAGTTTTCCTTTCTTAAGATCAATATTACTTTGGTCAAAATCAACATCTCCAAATTGTAATGTATTTTTTATATCGGCAGTATCAATCCATTTTTCAGCTAAAATAAGAGAAGCTTTATCGGAATAATAAAAGGGTTTGTTTCTTAAATCATTTAGTACTCTTGCGTTTGGAAAATAATTGCAGCGGGTGTCTTTGCCGCTGAAAACTAACGCTACAAAAAACAGCCCTATAACTAAACCTACAAGATAATAGGCAAAACGATGTATAAACTTCATGAATTATATTTTTGGCAAAGGTAGCAGAAAGTTTTCTTAAAAAACAATTAAATTAATGTCGTTATTGGGTAAGTCAAACCAGTCACTAATAGCATTGTTTGTGAGGATTCCGTGGTACATATAGACGCCATTTTTTAACCCTTTATCACAACGTATAGCACTCTCAATACCACCATCCTCAGCAATTTTCATTAGGTAAGGCGATATTATATTACTTATGGAAAGCGAAGCGGTTTTAGAATAGCGGGACGGAATATTGGGTACGCAATAATGCAATACATTGTTTTTGATAAACGTTGGTTTTTCATGGGATGTCACTTCTGAAGTTTCAAAACATCCTCCGGTATCAATGCTTACATCTACGATTACGGCTCCAATTTTCATGTGTTCTACCATGGTTTCTGTCACTATAACGGGACAACGATCTTTACCTCGCATGGCGCCAATGGCGACATCACACCTTCTCAATGCTTTTAGCAAAGCTTTTGGTTGTATGGTAGAAGTAAAGATTCGTTGGTTCAGATTATTCTGCAAACGACGTAGTTTGGTGATAGAATTATCAAAAACTTTGACATTGGCTCCTAATCCTATAGCGGTTTTGGCAGCAAATTCCCCCACCGTTCCTGCACCTAGAATGACCACATCAGTAGGAGGGACTCCGGTAATGTTACCGAATAATAGTCCTTTTCCAAATTCATTAGTAATCATCAATTCGGCAGCAATTAGGATAGAAGCAGTTCCTGCTATCTCGCTCAGGGATTTTACTGCAGGATAGGTTCCGTCTTCGTCTTTGATGTATTCAAAAGCCAATGCGGTAATTTTCTTTTTGGTTAAAGCCTCAAAATAGTTTTTTTTACGCGTTTTTAATTGGATGGCTGACAACAGAATGGTTTGCGGATTCATCATTTCAATTTCGGTAAGTGTGGCAGGTTCCACCTTCAAAATCATAGGACAACTGAATACTTTTTTGGTGTCATTTGTGATTTCGGCACCTGCATCACTATATTCTTTGTCGGTATAACTCGAACTCAATCCCGCACCCGCTTCAATCATTACGCGATGTCCGTGATACGTAATTGAAGTAACAGCATCTGGTGTAAGACAAATCCGGCGTTCCTGATAACTCGTTTCCTTGGGAATACCAATAAAAAGTTCACTTTTTTGTCTTGCAATTTCCAGTTTTTCCTCCTGAGGTAAAAGCTGTTGTTTTGTGAATGGTGTTATAGTTATTGACATTGATGTTGTTAAATTAAGGGTACAATTTACGTAAAAAGTTTTATAAACGATACGAATTCAATCTTGATAAATTCGTTTATAAGACAACTAAATCTCAGTGAATGATTCTTTCCATTTTTATATCGGCTCGCTCATAAACGCCATCTTCTAACGGTACTTCTGCGAAACCGAATTTTTTATACAAATGAATAGCCGATAGTAATTTCCGGTTCGAATATAAAATCAGTTTCTCCATTCCTTTTGTTTCGGCAACAGCAAGGCAATGCAGCATTAATTTTTTGCCAACTCCCAGTCCTTGTGCGCTAACAGTAACAGCCATTTTACTCAGTTCAAAAGTGACATTATCAATTTTCATTAAGGAAACTGTTCCTACTATGGTATTCTTGTATTTTGCATAAAAAATCATTCCGCCTTTGTCAATTATCTGACCTTGCGGATCCGAAAGTATTTTTTCATCTTTGGGTTCAACCCAAAAATGTTTTTGTAACCATTCCAGATTTAATGTTTTTATCGCTTCTTTGAAAGCAGGGGCAAATGGTATTATTTCAACGGTATTATCTACACTCATATTTACTTTTAACTTAAGGTTAAAGAACGTTTTCCGTCAGGAAGCAGTGAAATAGTTATAACGGAATGTGTTTCCGGAATCAAATTTGGGATCTTCTCAGCCCATTCTATAAAGCACCAATTACCAGAATACAAATAATCATCAATCCCCATATCCAGCGCTTCGACTTCAGTATTTAATCTGTAAAAATCAAAATGATAAACTAACTGATTGTCAAATGCTTCGTATTCATTAACTAAAGAAAAAGTTGGGCTACTCGTTGCTCCGGTTACGCCAAGCGTTTTACACAATCGCTTGATCAAAGTTGTTTTTCCAACGCCCATTTCCCCATGAAAAAGAATCACTTTTTTAGGATTCATTGTAATGATTTTTTGCGCCACTTCCTCGAGTTCGTCAATAGAAAAAATGATATTCATTCTTGTGAAATTGTTTAAAGTTTAAGGTTCATGCTATACATTAAAAACGGATACTGACTACTTATTTTGGGTTAAAAACCAAAAATGGAATAATCATTTCTTCTAATGAAATACCCCCGTGCTGATACGTATTTTTGTAATAACTCACATAATGATTGTAGTTGTTGACATAGGCCAAAAATAAATCATTTTTTGCAAAAATATACGAACTGCTCATATTTATGGTAGGCAAACCAATATTTTTTGGTTCTTTCACAGCATAAACATCTTTGTGTTCGTATGTCAAACTGCGTCCGGTTTTATACCGCAAGTTCAAACTAGTGTTTTTGTCACCTACCACTTTCGATGGGTTTTTTACGTTTATCGTTCCGTGATCCGTGGTCAAAATCAATTTGAAACCCATTTTTTGAGCTTGTTGAATGATTTCTAAAAGTGGAGAATTCTTAAACCAGCTCAAGGTCAGCGAACGATACGCTTTATCATCAGAGGCCAGTTCTTTTACGACATCCATCTCTGTTTTGGCATGGGAAAGCATGTCTACAAAGTTATATACAACAGTTACTAAATCATTATCTTTTAGTGCTTTAAATCCCTCTGATAATTTTTTTCCGCTGGCAAGACTTGTTATTTTAAAATAATCTTCCTTGATATTCAAACCCAATTTTTTTAGTTGCGCCGTCAAAAATTCGGCTTCAAAAAGGTTCTTTCCGCCTTCTTCCGGGTCGTTTTTCCAGTATTTCGGAAACTGTTTTTCCATTTCCAGCGGGGTTAAACCGGAGAAAATAGCGTTTCGCGCATATTGTGTGGCCGTAGGAAGAATAGAATAGTAAGGCACTTCTTTTTCCAGTTTATAGTAATTTCCTACTACACTTTCAAAGGTTTTCCACTGGTCATAGCGCAGGTTATCAATTACGACAAACAAAATAGGCTTGTCTTTTTTCTGGAGTTCAGGAAGCACTAATTCTTTGAATAAGGTGTGAGATTGAACCGGTTTATCGGCCTTTGGAGCAAACCAATCCTCATAATTGCGCTCTATGAATTTTCCAAACTGGGAATTGGCTTCTGTTTTCTGGGATTCCAAAATTTCAATCATACTCTGATCATCGATATTTTCCAATTCCAGTTCCCAAAAAATCAATTTTTTGTATAACTCAACCCAGTCTTCATAGGAATTCACCATCGCCATTTCCATGGTGATTTTTCTAAATTCTTTCTGATAATCCAGCGTTGTTTTTTGAGAAATCAATCGGGAATGATCCAGATTTTTCTTCAAACTCAACAAAATCTGATTTGGATTCACGGGTTTGATCAAATAATCGGCAATTTTTGACCCTATGGCTTCCTCCATAATGTATTCTTCCTCGCTTTTGGTAATCATAATCATGGGAACCGAAGATTTTTTCTCCTTCATTTCTGACAGCGTTTCCAAACCACTCATTCCAGGCATATTTTCATCCAGAAAAATAATATCAAAATTGTTTTCTTCAAAAATTCCAATGGCGTCAAGTCCGTTGTTACAGGTCGTAACCTCGTAATTTTTCTTTTCCAGAAATAATATATGTGGTTTCAAAAGGTCGATTTCATCATCTACCCAAAGTATTTTTATTTTATCCATAAGTTGTAGTAACAGGTGTTCAAAAGAACTAAATTAAAGTGGCAAATTACATTTTTTTGGAATTGCTATCTGCTAATGTTATTATAATTTTTTAACATATTTACGTTATAATTTTTAAAATTACAATTCACTTTAATTCTGTTTTAAGTTAATTTTTGGGGGTGCCTCATCGTTCGTAAACTCCGTCCGGGTCTGACTGTACGCTATATTTTAGATGAAATTTGAGCTATATAATACATGTGTTTGGTATTGTTTTCGCCTAATCTAATGGCAAATTTATCATTTAAAACCAGCACACCACTTACCGTGTTATCTAAAAACTCCTTCGTGACAGGTTTTTTTAACCTAGATTCGTTGTGAATAGGTTTGATATCCATAATAAATTGATTAAATTTCGGAATTGATTAGTCAATCGGAGCGGTACATTCGGCTCGTATTGCTAAAAAATTGAAACTGATGGTTATACAATTGAATGTGATATTCTGTTGTACGATACTCCATTCATGTTGTGTATCGCTTACTCTGTTATTTCTTTTATTTTAAGAGAAAATATTTTAAAAACAGAATCTAAGCCGTTAAAAAAAAGACTAATGAAAGAAGTTACAGATATTTTAAAAGCCTATTCAGCAGCCAAAGCGAGTGGAAAAAAAACAGCATTGGCAACAGTGGTCAAAGTAGAAGGCTCTTCTTACCGTCAGCCGGGCGCACGCATGCTTGTAACAGAAGACGGTATTTTGACCGGTGCTATTAGCGGCGGATGCCTTGAAGGCGATGCCTTGCGAAAAGCACTGCTGGCCATACACCAAAAACAAAATAAGCTAATTACCTACGATACCAGTGATGAAAGCGATTCTGATTTTGGAGTGCAATTAGGATGCAACGGAATTGTCCATATTCTTTTTGAATACATCGATGAATGTGCAGTATGTAATCCGATTTACTTGTTGGAACAATCGGTAGCAGAACGCAAAGAAGCCGTGGTTTTGACCTTGTTTTCCTTGGAGCGGAATACTGTACAAATAGGGACTGTATTAGTGTACCGAGAAGATCTGGTGATTAGTCAAAGAACTGATTTAAAGGCATTGCATGTAGCTTTCAAGGAAGTACTTTATAGCAAATCATCGATTATAAAAAAAATACAGCTAGAAGATCATGAACATGAAGCTTTAATCGAATACATCCCACTCCCAGTTTCGCTAGTACTTGCCGGTGCAGGAAATGATGCGCAACCATTAGTAAAAATGGCTAATTTATTAGGTTGGGAAGTACTTGTAGGTGACGGAAGAGCAACACATTCAACCGCAAAACGTTTTCCAGAAGCCAAGCAAATACTTGTAACCAAGCCACTGCAATTAGTAGAAAACAGCAGCATTGACTCCCGGACTTTCTTTGTCCTGATGACGCATAACTACAAATATGATCTGGAAGTTTTAAAATTGCTTTTGGAAACTGATTGTATGTACATCGGAATATTAGGTCCAAAGACAAAACTGAACCGCATGTTTGATGATTTGAGCGCCGAAGGAATTGTGGTAACTAAAGCACAGCTGGATCGAATCTATGGTCCGATAGGCCTTGATATTGGTGCGGAAACATCAGAAGAAATAGCGCTTTCTGTTGTAGCAGAAATAAAAGCAGTGATGGAAGGAAAAACGGTGAACTCGCTCAAACACAAAAAAAATAAAATACATCCTGCTACGAATGGGATTAAAAATACTTGATTATGATAAAAGACACATTCGGACGCGTTCACGACTATCTCAGGATTTCACTGACTGATAATTGCAATCTACGCTGTTTTTATTGCATGCCAGAAGAAAATTATGCCTTTGCACCAGCCTCTAAATTAATGCAGGTTGAAGAGATCGAAACCATCGCCAAATTATTCGTGGCCAATGGCGTAAAAAAAATTCGCCTGACCGGAGGCGAACCTTTGGTACGAAAAGACGCTCCACGGATTATAGAATCTTTGGGAAAATTAGGAGTTGAACTCGCTATTACTACCAATGGCGTGCGGATAAATGAAATGCTAGACGAGCTTTTAGCGGCAAATATTAAGGCGATAAATATCAGCTTAGATACTTTGCAAGCCGATAAATTTTTGAAAATTACCCGAAGAGATTTGTATCATCGTGTCAGAAGTAATATCGAATTGCTGTTGCAGCACGGGATTCGTGTGAAAATAAATGTGGTTGTGATGAAAGGCCTCAACGAGAACGAAATTCTGGATTTTATAGCACTGACCCAACACAATACAATCGAAGTACGGTTTATCGAATTCATGCCTTTCAGTGGTAATAACTGGACGAGTAACCAGGTTTTTACCCTGCAAGAGATTTTGTTGAAAGTCGCTTCAAAATATGATGTCCTTCCGGTGCAGCCCGAACCCAACGATACCTCAAAAAAATATATGATTCCGGGTCATGTGGGTTCCTTTGCTGTAATTAGTACAATGAGTTCTCCTTTTTGTGAAACTTGCAACCGCATGCGACTGACGGCTGATGGAAAATTAAAAAATTGCTTATTCTCTAAAGAGGAAACCGATTTGCTTGGCGCTTTACGTGCCGGTCAAGAAATTTTGCCTTTGATAGAAGACACTATTATGGCTAAGGCCAAAGCTTTAGGAGGTCAATTTAGTGGCGTTTTTGAAGATATAGATGCCAGTAAACTTAAAAATAGAAGTATGATTACAATAGGCGGCTGATGGAAAATAAAACAGGAATAGTACTATTGGCAGCGGGGAGTTCCTCGCGCTTGGGTCGGCCCAAACAGTTACTTGAATTTAATGGTAAAACCTTACTTTTTCATACTGTAGAACAAATACTCGAAGTAAGCACTAAAGCGATTGTTGTAATGGGTTCAAAGAACACCGCTATTGAAAAAGAAGTTAATTCGGTTTTAATTTGCCGAAATCCTGATTGGCAAAAAGGCATGGGGTCTTCGATAAGCAAAGGCTTGGAGGAGTTGCTGCTTGTTAATTTAGACATTGAGCACTGCATTTTGGCCGTTTGTGACCAGCCTCATATTGATGCTGCTGTTTTCCGCAGTTTAATTGAAAAGCATAAAAAAACCGGAAAAGGTATTATTGCCTCTAGTTATGCCAATACGATGGGAACTCCCGTTTTGTTCAGCAGAAAATACTTTACTGAGCTAATGCAGCTTTCTGGTAATGCCGGAGCCCGAAAAATGATTGAAAAATACAAAAAAGATGTGGCCAGCATTCCCTTTGAAAAAGGGGCTGTTGATATCGACACTATAGAAGATTACGAACAACTGATCCATCCCAAATGATTTCTGTAAAAGAAGCAAAACAACTAATTATGGGCGCAGCTTTGACAAAAAAAAGTGAGCT
The DNA here is from genome assembly GCF_003968825.1 of Flavobacterium sp. LS1R10. NCBI lineage: Bacteria > Pseudomonadati > Bacteroidota > Flavobacteriia > Flavobacteriales > Flavobacteriaceae > Flavobacterium > Flavobacterium sp. LS1R10. The sequence goes on from NZ_RYDH01000002.1 coordinate 139,541, forward strand.
CGTCGCACTCCTATATGCTCATGGACAAGTGACCGCAAGAGACATTCGAGCCATGATAGACATTCCAAATTTTCATCAATCTTCCATGGATGGTTATGCTATCAAATATGAAGATAAGGACAGTCTTCTTACCATTATAGGAGAAATGGCGGCTGGTACGAGTAGACAACTGGTACTTAATAAAGGTGAGGCTACGAGAATATTTACCGGCGCTCCTTTGCCGGAGGGAGCTGATACCGTAGTAATGCAAGAACGGATATGCCTTGAAAACGGAAAACTACTAGTTGAAGACCAGACACTTTTGAAAGGAGCAAATGTAAGACTAAAAGGAGCAGAGGTTGAAAGCGGAGTCATTGCCATGGCGGCTGAAACTTATCTTTCCCCGGCAGCAGTAGGCTTTCTAGCCGGAATAGGCTGTGCGGAAGTTTGGGTATATTCACCTCCAAAAGTGGCTATTATCCTTACCGGAAATGAATTGCAAGAACCGGGTCGTCCCTTAGAATTTGGTCAGGTTTATGAAGCCAATTCCGTTCAGTTAAAAGCAGTTTTAAATAAAATTGGCGTCAGAGATATTACAGTACAAACTGCTGAAGATCAGATTGAAGTATTACAGGACGTTTTGCAAAAAGCGCTTGACACTCATGATATTGTTCTTTTGAACGGTGGCGTTAGTGTGGGCGATTATGATTTTGTGCCTCTTGTGGCGCAGCGGTGTGGTGTCGAGCAACAATTTCACAAAATCAAGCAGAAGCCCGGGAAGCCTTTGTTTTTTGGAACAAAAAAAGACAAATTGATTTTTGGACTTCCTGGAAATCCTTCGTCTTCGCTGACTTGTTTTTACGAGTATGTGTTACCAGTACTTGAAAATCGTATGGGCTTGACTAATAGCTTGACGGAAATTACCGCTAGGGTTACACATGATTATCCTAAAGCTTCGGGATTAACACATTTTCTAAAGGCCTCGTATAGCAATGGAACAGTAACTCCCTTGCATGCACAAGAATCTTTCCGTTTGCACTCTTTTGCTCAGGCGAATTGCTTTATTGTTTTGCCGGAAGAATCAAAAGGTTGCCTAGCCGGAGAAGAAGTTGCCGTTCATCTCCTGCCTGGATAATACTTGTCTCAAAAAAAACAATATTTTTACTATTTATCCCTAACTCATTAAATGAATGTCTATAGAAGTATTTTACATAATTCTTTTTTTTGTTGCTTTCTTATATGCTTCGGTCGGTCATGGTGGTGCCAGTGGCTATCTGGCGCTAATGGCACTTTATGGTATTGCTCCTGAAGAAATGAAACCGACTGCTTTAGTGCTCAATCTTTTCGTTTCTATAACTTCTTTTTCACACTATTATCGCGGTGGGTTTTTCTCAAAGAAAATATTTATTCCAATTGCAGCAATGTCGATTCCCATGGCCTTTATTGGCGGAATGATTACCGTTGAAGAAACGGTTTACAAGCGAATTTTGGGAGTGTTATTGCTTTTTCCTATTCTTCGTTTTTTCTTTTTCAAAAATGTAGAAGATTGTCAATTGAGGCCCCATACTGTTTCCGTAGCAATTATTAGTGGAGGAATCGTGGGCTTGCTGTCGGGAATGATTGGTATTGGAGGAGGTATTTTGCTTTCACCCCTTTTATTACTGTTGCAATGGACCAATCAAAAACAGACTGCGGCCATAAGTGCGGCATTCATATTTGTGAATTCTCTAGCGGGGCTAGGTGGTATGCTCACACGAGGTATTACATTCACGGGAGATATGGCTCTGTTTGTTGGTGTAGCTTTGGTCGGAGGATTTTTGGGTGCTTATTTAGGTTCTAAGAAATTTAATGCTACTATTCTGAAATATGTACTGGCTGTAGTTTTGCTGTTGGCTTCCTATAAATTAGTGTTTTCAAAAACTTAGTTATATGTAAATTAGGAGTAGTTATATTCTTAATAGGTTTAAGTATAGATATAGGATTTTTAAAATTAATTTTGCTTAAATTTAGACACTAGTATTAATGATGATTTATGGCTCATAAATGTTTGATAATTCAGAATCACAACGCGTAATTAAAAAAATATTCAGAACGTTTAGCGGAATTTTGCATTAAGATGTTTTGGATAAAGATAGATTTATTGTAATTTCCCCAAACGCCCGTGTTTGAAAAAATCATAAAAAATCAGGCTTTGCAAATATTATCTACATATGAAAATTAAAATTATAGCATTTGGTTCGATTGCAGCGATTATGGGAAAAGAAATTTGCCTGCACGCTACTGACATCGTGTCTATGAAAGAAGCTTTAGAGCAACTTTTTCCAGAATTGTCGGATCGTAAATATGCGGTAGCAGTCAACATGAAATTAGCAAGAACAAATGTTTTATTTGGTCAAAATGATACGGTAGCACTTATGCCACCTTATTCAGGAGGATAATATGGAAAATTATAACTCCCGATATTCCCGCCATTATTCACTTCAAGATTTTGGAACTAAAGGACAGCAAAAACTGGAGAAATCCAAGGTGCTTGTGATAGGAGCGGGTGGTTTAGGATGTCCCGTCTTGCAGTATCTTGTTGCCTCTGGGATTGGTACCATTGGCATTGTAGATCATGATATCATATCCTTAAGCAACCTGCAACGACAGGTTTTATACACGACGGATGACATTGGTAAAGACAAAGCCACAGTTGCATGCAAAAGACTACTAAGCCTCAATCCTGAAATTAGTATTACGGGCTATGCCATTGCACTTAGTTCTAAAAATGCAATAAAACTCATCCGTGCCTATGATATTATAGTGGATTGCACTGATAATTTTGCATCCCGGTATTTGATAAATGATGCTTGTGTCTTGTTAGAGAAGCCTTTGGTTTTTGGTGCTATTTATCAATATGAAGGGCAAGTGGCTGTTTTTAATGTTGAAGATGAAAATAAGAACAAGACGAACTACCGCCATTTGTTTCCTAAACCTCCAAAACCGGATGAAGTTCAAAATTGCAATGAAGCGGGTGTTTTAGGCGTTTTACCCGGGATCATCGGGTTGATGCAGGCTGGGGAGGTGATTAAATTACTTACAGGAATAGGGGAGGTATTGGTTAATAGACTCCTTACATTCAGTTTGCTTAATTATGAACTGTATGTCATTGAAATTAATATGGAAGTTTCCGTTTCTGATTTGATACCAAAAGATGAAATAACATTCGAAGCCACAGAGTATAACTTGCTCTGCGGACTCGCAAGTACCGAAATTGAAACCCTTTCTGTTATTGATTTTTTAGACCAAGTTTCCAATAACGATACTATTGTAATTGATGTCCGGGAAAAGGACGAGCTTCCAAAAGCTGATTTCAAATATTGTGCTCTTCCCTTATCCGGGCTGAGTGAAAAAATTCCAGAAATTAGTGAACGTACGATTCTATTATTCTGCCAAAGTGGAAAACGTAGCTTGATAGCAGGGGCACTTTTATTAGAAAAATTTGGAACTACCAAAAAAATAAGCCACTTAAAAGACGGCATCAATGCATTAAAAGAACTTAAATAATGATCAAAAAAATCAAAAATATTTTCATTGAAGGAGCTATTCCTCCATTATTTATAGCAGATAGCATTGCAAAACATGCGACTAAAAAAAATATTGGAGCGCACAGTATTTTCCTGGGTCAGATTCGGGAAGATGTTGTTGATGGCAAAACAGTGAAAGCTATTGAATATAGTGCTTATGAAGCGATGGCGTTAGAAAAAATGCAGGAAATCAGGGAAGAGCTATTTTCTAAATATGAGTTGAGCTGTATGCATGTGCATCACAGTATTGGAGTGGTCAATGCGGGTGAAATATGCCTGTTTGTTTTCACTTCTTCTAAGCACAGAAACATTGCCATGGAAGCCTGTAATGAAATTGTAGAACGCGTAAAAGCAGAACTTCAGATTTGGGGAAAAGAAATTTTTAATGACCAATCCCATCAGTGGAAAATAAATAGCTGAATTTAATTTTCGTACTTGGATTAAATCCGATTTAGAACATACTATTTTATGACTTTAATAGCCGTGTTAATTCGGAAACGGTAGCAATTGTCAATTCAATTTCTGCTAAAGTGGTGAATTTCCCTAAGCTAAATCGGATCGAAGATAAGGCATTTTCATTTGTAAGACCCAATGCTTTCAAGACATGTGAAGGTTCTGATGTAACAGCCGAACAGGCCGAACCATTAGAAACGGAAATATTTTGCAAAGCAAGAATAAGATTTTCAGAATTCACGCCTCGAAAGCAAATATTGGTCGTATTGTAAAGACGATTTGTTTGCGAACCATTGACAAAAGATGCGGGTATTTTCAATAGTTCCCTTTCAAGTAAGTCTCGCATTATTGTTATCCTATCTCTGTCCTTTTCCATTTCTAAGCTTGCAATTTCGCAGGCTTTGCCAAGTCCGATGATTCCCGGAACATTTAAAGTACCACTTCGTTTGCTGTTTTGCTGACCACCTCCAGTGATTTGACCCGTTAATTTTGCTTTTATTTTTTTGGAAACAAATAATGCACCGATGCCTTTTGGTCCATAAAATTTATGTGCAGAAAGAGACAGAAGGTCAATGCCCAAATCAACGACATTAATTGGAATTTTTCCTATAGCCTGAGTGGCATCGCACAGGAAATAGGCTTCTTTAGATTTAGCAATTTCCCCGATTTTTTTAATATCCTGGAGTGTCCCCGTTTCGTTATTTGCCATCATGACAATTACTAGTGCAGTTTCTTCGGTCACGGCTGCTGTAAGAAGGTCTAGGTCTAAAATACCATCCTTATTGACGCCTAAATAGCTGACTTTGTATCCGATGGTTTCTAGGTGAAGGCAAGTATCCAAAACGGCTTCGTGCTCTGTAATTACAGTAACAATATGTTTGCGTTTTTCGTTTGCAAGTCCTTTGATTGCAAGATTTATTGCTTCTGTTGCACCTGAGGTAAAAATAATGTCGTTTGGTTTTGCTTGAATTAGTTCCGCTGTTTGCCATCTGGCCTGTTCGACTGCTTCTTTCACCGTTAATCCAGCCAGGTGGCTACTGTTTGCATTGGCATAAAAATTAGTGAAATAGGGAAGCATGGCATCAAGCACCCGATCGTCAATACGCGTTGTTGCATTATTATCTAAATAGATTTTTTCTTGGATAAGTGACATTTAAACTAGTGTTGTAAAGTAGGTTTTATGCTTATTTAGTTCTTTTGTGAGTTTTTAAGAATCTGCTTTTGCGGAGCATAGGAATTAAAAAAGAGCTTGTAATTGCCATCACCTTCAAAGGTAGAAAATTTAGCCAGAATCATTTTGAAGTTTTAACGATTCTGGCTAAAAAAATAGGGCATTATACCGTTGCCAGACTAAACGGTAATTTTCGTATTCTTTTGCCTGTCAGGTCAAAAATGGCATTTGTCAACGCTGGTGCAAAAGGAGGAAGACCGGGTTCTCCAACTCCGCCTGCATCTTCTTCATTGTCTATAATATACACTTCTATTTGTGGAATATCCGTAATACGAGGCATTGGGTAATCATAAAAATTATTTTGTTCTACTATACCATCCTTAAATGTTATTTCATGTATTGTTGCCGCACCCAGACCCATGACGATGGAACCTTCAACCTGCGCGCGAATAATATCCGGATTTACATACCAGCCACAATCTATGACGGCCCAAACATTATCTATTTTTACACCTCCAGAGGCATTTTTTGAAACTTTTACAATGTGTCCTACCGTTGATTTGAAACATTCAGTGATGGCTACACCATAGCCTTCATTTTTACTTCTTTTTTTCCAGCCGGAGACTTCTTCCATTTTGTCAATTAGTTTTTGGCATCTTTCATCCTGTAGATGAGCTCTTCTAAAATCCAGCGGATCCGCGCCAGCTTCTACAGCCATTTCATCTATAAAACTTTCAAACGCAAATCCGTTTGTAGAAGCATACACTGAACGCCACCACATTGTTGGTAGTGGTGTTTCAAAGGGAACATCTGAAATGCTTAAATTTTTGATACTCGCATAATAGGGTTCAAGGAATCCTTCGCTGGTACTATCATTAGGAACGTCTTTTTTTCCTCCACTCCAGTGGTCGTTATTTTGGCCTGCCATTCTAAATTTAAGCGCTTCAATTTTCCCGCCTTTTACTACACCTTCACAACGATAAGAGATTCCTGGTCGGTAAGGGCCCTGCTTAAGGTCATCCTCTCGTGTCCAAACTACCTGAACCGGAGCTCCAATTTCTTTTGAAATCAATACCGCTTCATGAGGATAATCGGTAAAGGCTTTTCTTCCAAAACCACCACCGAGGAAAGTCATATTTACAATTACCTTTTCTTTTGCAATTCCCATTTGGGTGCTTATAAAATCCTGAACCCATCCAGGTGCTTGAATCGGACCCCAAATTTCTACAGTATCTCCTTGGAAATTGGCAATACAATTCAGCGGTTCCATACAGCTATGGGATTGGTATGGGGTCTGGTAGATTACATCCAGTTTCTTATTTGATTTTTCTATGATTGCAGTAGGATCACCTTGAGATTTAAGAGGCAATCCTTCCTTTGTTTTTATAAATTCTTCCTGGCGTTTGAATATTTCGGGACTGTTTACATGTTCAAATCCTGCATCATTCCATTCTACTACTAAAGCCTTTTTTCCCTGCATCGCTGCCCAAGTCGAATCAGCCACAACGGCGACTCCTTCGCGAATGGTATTGTGCACCACCATTTTTACCACAAAAATCTGTTTTACCCCAGGAATTTTTTTTGCCACGGAATCGTCGAAGCTTTTTACAGTTCCACGAAGTCTTGGATTTCGTTCTACGGCTGCATAGAGCATGCCTGGAATCTTTTTATCGAGGCCAAAAATAGCAGTCCCATTTGTTTTCATGGGCGTATCCAAACGGTGTAATGGCTGGCGGATAAGCTTATATTCGGATATTTTTTTGAGTTTAGGATTTTTAGGAGCTTCTAATTTTGAAGCTTGGGTTGCCAGTTCACCATAGTGTTTCTTTTTGCCAGAAGGCCTGTGAATAACATGTCCTGCTTCGGCATAGCAATCGTCAACGGATACATTCCATTGGAGCGCAGCTGCGGCAATCAGCATTTCACGTGCCGTGGCGCTCAATTTTAGTAATTTTTTGTACGCGGATCTTATGGTTGAGCTACCACCAGTAATCTGGTTTCCGTATTTTTTTTCATTTCCTTGGGCAAATACTACGTCTATATCTTTTAAATTCACTTCTAGTTCTTCGGCTATAATTTGCGGAATGGAATGATAGGCACCCTGACCCATTTCGGCACGGTGACTCACTATGGTTACTTTTCCGGAGGTATTGATGAGTATCCAGGCGCACATTTCAATATCAGCTGCTGTTAAATCGGATGGTTTTATTAAAGTTGGAACTGTATCGCCGGGTAAATAAAACCCCATACAAAGAGCAGCCCCACCCAAACCAGTAAGTTTGAGAAAGCTTCGTCTTGTATTTACTAAATTGTTTTTTGAATCCATCATACTTTAGAAATTATTTATTTTACAATACTCTGGTTTAGAAATTATTTGGCGGGAGCATATGCACCGTTATTTAGCCATGTCAGCCATTCTTTTTTAAACTCTGCATGGGTCAGTGGCGGTAGTCTGCGCCCTTCGCCCGGATTCCATCCTGCAAGAACGAAAGCATCATCAGCATGTTTTTTGAGTTTATTAATATCCATATGTCCGTTTTTAGATGGATCCATTAATTGTTTTGCCAGCTGGTGTGCTGTTCTGCCTTCAAAAACCATTTTCATATCAGCAGGTGGCAAGTGCCAGTCTGAATTTCCTGGTGGTGTATGTAATCCAGGTGTATTTTGAGTTTGGTGGCAATTCGTACATTTCATGGCATATAATCCTCTTCCGTCAATACCGCGTTTAGGAGCCATGACATGTAAATGACTGTCTTCTCCTTGCAACGGAACGTCACCAATAGGGTGGCAGTTCACGCAGCGGGGGCTCATTAAAACTTTATAAACCTTTTGGAATGCTCTTACAGAGGCAATGCTGTCCTTGATGATTACAGTAGGATTAATATTTATATATTCACTTTCATTCTCCGGTTTTAGTGTCCAGCCCAATGCAACTACACTAACGAGCAAAAAAAAGAGAATAACAGCCGTTTTATTTTTTTGGAATGAAGCCATAGTAAATTGATTATTTTAAGAGAGGAATATCCTATAAAAAGTTGATTTAGTATATTGAAGTATCTTTTATCTTTTATCTTTTATCTTTTTCTTGTAATTGTGCGGCTAAATGAATGGCTTTTCTTACACGAGGATAGGTTCCGCATCGACAAATATTTCCTGACATCGCGTCATCAATATCCTTATCAGTCGGTTTTGGATTTTCTCTCAATAACACTGCAGCTGACATGATTTGGCCGGAATGGCAGTATCCGCATTGGGGTACATCCATTTCATTCCATGCCAGTTGCGCTGGATGGTCATTATGTAAAGACAAGCCTTCAATTGTGGTTATTTTTTTTCCTTCGGCCCTGCTGACTTTAGTTACGCAGGATCGAACTGCTTCTCCATCAAGATGCAACACGCATGCTCCGCACTGTGCAACACCACAACCAAATTTTGTTCCAGTCAGGCCCAGTGTGTCCCTTACTACCCATAGTAGAGGCATGTCCGGACTTACATCAACTTGATAGGTTTTATTATTTACGTTTAATGTTATCATAAGTACTTGAAATTAGATTAAAGATCAATAGACAGTTTCCTGAAAATAGGTAAAAAAATATCTAATGTTTAAACTTACTAAAAAAAATAAAGGTTTTCTAATATTAACACTAAATTTAACGAAAAGTAAATACTGTATTATGATTCTCAACTCACTTTTACTATTGTAAAAATAGGGGTTGCATCTGACAATGAGATAATAAGTACATTTTTGAGGTTTATGTTATGGTTTTATTCCTCAAAATTTTGATTTAAATGTGCAGTCCTGTTTATTGCTTCAATAATTATATACTTTTACCCAACAACAGAGATTTATAATACTTTGAAAGGACGTAATTAAATACTAAAGCAAATTGAATAATGAAGTTTACAACAATCACTCTTGGAGACAATAAGATAGAAGTTTTTAATTCTTTTATGGCAAAAGAAACTATACTATTAAACGGAAAAATAGTTTCAGAGAAACGTTCCATAGCAGGAGGAACACATCATTTTAAAATAATTGAAAACGATCAAGAAGTAGCGTGCAAATTTATTTTGGGATATGGTGCTAACGGAGTGGTAATGAGTTTATATAAAGACAACAAACCAGTAATTGAGTCCCAAAGAAATATGTTCTTTGGATTCGTATTAATTACGCTTCTTACGTTTGGGTTTGTATTTTTTTATACTTTACTCTTTCACTGAGAAAGTCCACTACTTAAATATTGGAATCCGAATTAAAAGACAAAACCACTGCTTATACAATAAACAGTGGTTCTGGAACTAACAGGAATCAATTCTAATTAGTCAAGTAAATCTTTATTGCCAGCCCCCACCAAGGGCTCTGTACAATTGAATTATGGCTTTGTATTGTTGGAATTTATTGTCTATCAAGCTTAATTCTGCATTCAAAGCATTGTCTTTTACAGTTAAAACTTCTAAATAATTCGCTAGTCCGTACGTCAATAATTCATCTGAATAATCAGTGGCTTTATTCAATGCAGCTACTTGTTTTCCCCTCACGGTGAGTTTGTAGGTTTCATTGTTGTATTGTGCCAATGCATCCGAAACTTCTTTTCCGGCGGTCAACAAAGACTGCTCAAACTGAAGATAGGCTTTTTCCTGATTTGCTTTTGCAATTTCAAATCTGGTTTTAATCTGTCTTTGATTAAAAATAGGTTGTGTCAAACCCGTAATCACATTAGCAAAAAGGGAATTAGCGCTAAACCATTCTTTCAAATCAATACTCTGAAGTCCACCTGTTGCGGTAAGTTTTAACGTTGGATAAAAATTACTTTTAGCTACATTGGTTTGCTCAAAACTCGAAATAAAGTTGTATTCTGCTGCAATCACGTCAGGTCTGTTTCTTAGTAACGTAGCAGGTACACCAAGTGTAATGGTTGGTTGTAAGGATTGTGTTTCAAAAGTGCTTCTTTCAATTTTGGCAGAAGCTTCACCCATAAGAATGCTCATCGTGTTTTCAAGAATGATACTATTATTCTTTAAATCAGCAAGGATAATTTCGGTAGCATATTTTTGCGCCTCGGTTTGCTTCACACCAACTTCGGTAACATTTCCTGCCGCCTTTAATGCTACAATTGTTTCAATACTTTGATTTCTGTTAATCAAGGTTCGTTCTGCTAATTTTATTTGTGCGTCAACAGAAAGCAATTGATAATAGGTTGCGGCAAGGGTAGCAATTAATTGTGTTTTGACCACTTGATTCGCTGCTGTAGTTTGAAGATAGGCCGCATTTGCTGCGCGCTTGTTGCTTCGTATTTTTCCCCAAATGTCTGCTTCCCAAGAAAGATTCCCTGTAAACAGGTATTGATCTACATTAGTTGCACCACCACCACCACTTATTAAGGCACCTAATTGACTGTTTTTAGAAAGCTCTTGATGCGTCCAGTCGGCACCTACAGAAAGTGTTGGAAAATACCCGGCTTTTCCCTGTCGCATGGCAGCCTCGGCAGCTTGGATATTTTGCATTGCAATTCTGATATCCAGGTTATTGTTTAACCCTTTTTTGATATACCCTTGCAAAAGAGGATCGGTAAAAACGAGATCCCAAGCAACATTAGCAAGTGAAGTGGTATCATTTGAAACAACTTCAGTTCTGTAAAGATTTTCGGTTTTTAATTCTGGTCTGTTATATTTTTTAGCAACAAAGCACGACTGCATTACAGTAGCGGTTATAACAACTACTGCTATTTTAATTAACTTATTCTTCATTTTCTTTATTTAAAAGTGCGACATCAGTTTCCTGATTTGTTATCGGAAGTGGTTTTGTAGAAATTTTTTCTTGTAAGGTTTGGAAAACGATAAACAATACCGGTATTACAAAAATACCAAAAATGGTTCCTATTAACATACCGCCAATTGCTCCAGTTCCAATAGCATTATTCCCAACAGCTCCAGCTCCTTTAGCTAACATCAAAGGCAATAATCCGAAAATAAATGCAAATGATGTCATCAATATAGGACGTAAACGAGCAACTGCACCATGAATAGCCGCTTGGGTGATACTCATTCCTTTTTTTCTGGAATCTACAGAAAACTCGACGATTAAAATGGCGTTCTTAGCGAGTAATCCAATAAGCATAATAAGTGTTATTTGTAGGTAAATATTATCACTCACATTGAAAAAATAAGCAAATAAGTATGCTCCTGCTAAACCAATTGGCAATGAAATTAATACCGCAAAAGGCAACATATAACTCTCATATTGAGCGGCTAACAAGAAATATACAAAAACCAAACACAATAGGAAAATATACAATGTTTGACCGCCAGCACTTATTTCCTCACGAGTCATTCCTGAAAACTCATAACCATAACCAATAGGTAAGGTTTGACTTGCCACTTCTTCAACTGCTTTAATGGCATCACCTGAGCTGAAACCTTCATTTGGAGCCCCTGTTACTTTTATAGAAGTGAATAAATTGAAACGTTCTATTGCCTGAGGGCCAAATACTTTTACTAAAGTCACAAATTGTGAAATAGGAGCCATCTGACCAGTATTATTTCTTACCAATACTTGATTTAACGATTCGGGATTACTTCTAAATTCGGGTTCAGATTGGTAAACCACCCGAAATTGTTTTCCAAATTTGTTGAAATTAGAAGCATAAACGCCACCATAATATCCTTGCATCGTGCCTAAAACATCCGTGACAGTTAACCCTGATTTCTTTATGGTAGCAACATTCAAATCAATTCGGTATTGCGGATAATTTGGAGAAAAAGAGGTAGTTGCATATTTGATTTCGGGACGGCTATTTAAAGCTCCTAAAAATTTACTTTTTACTTCATCCAACTCCTCAATTGTTCCTCCTTTTTGATCTTGTAATTGAAATTCAAAACCATTGGTAAAACCAAAACCAACAAGTGTAGGACGAGCAAAATACAGGACTTTTGCATCTTTAACAGAAGCCGTACGCTTAAACAATTCAGCTATTACTGCATTTATTTCCTGATTCGCATCTTTACGTTCAGCCCAAGTTTTTAATTTTACAATTACCATTCCGTAATTACTACCTGTACCACTTATTAAACTACGACCTGAAATACGAAGTACTTCTTTTATTTCAGGAATATCTTTTACTTTATTTTCAATTTGCAATAATACTTCCTCGGTTCTTTCTAATGAAGTGCCGGGCGGAAGAGAAACGTCTGAAAGAATTGCTCCAGTATCCTCACCCGGAACAAAAGCCTTTGGCGTAATATTTAATAATAAGATAAAAATCCCTGCAAAAATGGCAATTCCTAAAAAAGCCAACCATTTACGTTTTATAAAAAACTCAACAGATCTTTTATACTTAGCGGTTGTTGTTTCAAACCCAACATTGAATGCCGTATAAAAGCGTTCTGCAAAACCTTTTTTCTTTAAGTTTTTATCGTGTTCTTTCAAGAAAATGGCACACAAAGCAGGAGAAAGTGTTAGGGCGTTAATAGCTGATAATACAATTGCAACAGCCAAAGTTATTCCAAACTGCTTGTAGAAAACGCCAGCTGAACCACTAATAAAAGAAACAGGAATAAATACCGCTGACATAACAAGTGTAATAGAAATAATTGCACTACTAATATCTTGCATGGCACTATGAGCTGCTTTTTTGGGATCATGTTCCCCAGCTTCCATTTTGGCATGGACGGCTTCAACTACTACAATGGCATCATCGACCACAATTCCCACGGCCAATACTAAGGCAAAAAGAGTTAATAAATTAATGGTAAAGCCAAATAAACTTAGGAAAAAGAAAGTACCTACAATTGCAACAGGTACGGATATTGCTGGTATAAGGGTAGATCTCCAGTCTTGTAAGAAGATAAAAACCACAATAAAAACCAATAAAAAGGCTTCAATCAAAGTATAGATCACTTTAGTGATAGATTCTTCTAAGAAGTCATTTGCATTAATTAAGGTGGCATATTTTACCCCTTTCGGGAAATTTACTTCCGCTTCATCTAACACTTTTAAAGAACCTTCAATTACTTCTTGTGCATTAGATCCTGCAGTTTGTGCAATAGCAATTGCAACAGATTTGTTTCCATTTGTGTACGCATTACTGGCGTAATTTACAGCCCCCAATTCAATTTTTGCGACATCCCCTAATTTAAGGATTTCTCCGTTTTGGGTTGAACGGATAATAATTTCTTCGAACTCTTTTACATCTTGCAGACGCCCTTTGTATTTTAATGTATATTGAAAAGATTGGTCACTACTTTCACCTAACTGACCGGGAGCGGCTTCAATATTCTGCTCAGCCAATAAAGCTGTAATATCCGAAGGAACAAGTCCATAAGCTCCCATTACATCTGGCTTAAGCCAAATACGCATCGAGTAGTCTTTTTGTCCAAAAATCATTGCTTCTCCAACTCCTGCTACACGTTTTATTTTTGGTAAAATATTGATGTTAGCATAATTTTGAAGGAAAGTATCATCATAATCCGGGTTGTCGCTGTATAAAGATAAAATCAAAATATTGTCGCTTTGTCTCTTTGAAGTTGTTACACCGGCTCTTGTAACTTCTTGAGGCAACAAAGGTGTAGCACGTGAAACACGATTTTGCACATTCACAGCTGCTAAATCTGGATTTGTTCCTAATTTAAAGTAAATATTAATAGCTGCTGAACCGTCATTATTTGATGTAGAAGTCATGTAAGTCATGTCTTCAACACCGTTGATTTGTTCTTCTAATGGAATTACTACCGAGCTCATTACAACTTCGGCACTGGCGCCTTGATAGTTTGCTGCTACGGTTACCGTAGGTGGCGCTATTTCTGGATATTGTGAGACAGGGAGTGAGATTAACCCTAAAACTCCTAAAATTACGATGATAATAGAGATCACCGTTGACAATACCGGTCTGTCAATGAATTTTGAAAACATATTTTGTTATTTATTCAATAATTAGTTTCTGAATTACTTTTTTGTTGGATTGATGATAGTTTTAAAATCAATAATTTCAGCCTTAATGAGGGTTCCTTCAGTTACTATCCCCACTCCTTCAACAAGTATTTTATCGTTTACATTTAATCCGCTATCCACTACAAAAAATTGACCTCCAGGAATTGCGCGAACTTCAATTGGGATTGCTTGCACTTTGTTGTTTTTATCCACAACAAGTGCAATGCGTTTGTCTTGTAATTCTAATGTTGCATTTTGAGGAATGACAATAACATCCTCTAAATGTGTAGGGATTTGTATCGTTCCACTTTCTCCAGAACGCAACAATTTGTTTCCGTTTGTAAAACGTGCTCGTACATTAAACGATCCTGTTTGTGTGTTGGCTTGTCCGCTAAAGGTTTCAATTTTACCCTTTTGTTCATATTGCATCCCATTGCTTAAAATTAAATTTACCGCTTCCATTTTGTTTATTTTTTCTTGAAATGACTTTCCTGGAGTATTCATCATGATATCCAATTGTTCTTTTTCATTTACTGAAAAATAGGCATAAATCGTGCTCACATCCGAAATTCGGGTTAAAGGTTCAACAGTTTGGCTGCTTACATAACTTCCAAGTCTTAAAGGTAAAGTTCCTACAATTCCGTTAACAGGACTTTTTATAGTAGCATAATTAATTCTGGCAACGATACTTTGATATGTACTTTTAGCACTAGCTAAATTTGCTTTAGCCGTTTCTAATTGCACATCACTGATGATGTCACGCTCTACCAAAGGGATTAAACGATTTACCTCCACTTGAGCAGCCGCAACTTTTGCTTTTGCAGCGCCAGCTTCCTGGGTTGCTGTTTGAGTCTCTAATTTAAAAAGCAATTGCCCTTTTTTAACTTCTTGTCCTTCTTGCACATATATTTTTTGAATATATCCATCTACTTTTGCACGAATATCTATATCGGTAACGCCTTCTAAACTCGCAGGATATTCAGCTAATAAAGTTGTATTAGAGGTTGCTATCTCCACCACTTTGTATGACATAACAGAAGGAGCCGTTTGAGCCGTTTCTTTTTTACAAGAAAGCAAGCTTATTGATAATAAAATTACACTTATAAAATATTTTTTTTTCATCTGGGACTATTTACTAAAATTGATTAATTATTATTTTACTATTATTATTTTCTATTTCTTTGAATTTATGGATGGTTTTAATCAATAATTCTTCGACTTCTATTACATGTTTTTTGTATGCTTTTGTATTTTCCAGATTGCACTGCTCTTCAGGACATGAAATGTTTTTTTCACGGTACGCCTGCAATTTTTCGATTATTTGTTTTTCAAAATCAAGTATTTTTAGATAATTAGTCAGTCTTTCGCTAAATGGACTGGATTTGAAATATTTTTTTCGATCACCAGTTAACGTATAATAATTTATTTTGTCCATTTTTAGCAGCAGATTCAAGTTTGTAGAAATCGAACTTTTACTTGCGCCCAGTTTTTCAACTATTTCTTCAAAGGTTAATCCTTTTTTGCAGCCATCAATTATTAATAGTCCCAGAATTCTGGAGCCAAGCGGAGATAAATTATACAGTAACTCAAAATGAATTCCGAACATTTCAATAAGTTCTTCTCTTTCTTTAGTGATATTGTTCATAATTTTTTTTGCAAAAGTACTATTTAGTTCGGCATTTACCGAACTAAGCGAACTTAAATCTATGTTAATTTATTTAACAAATTGTAGTTAATGAAGTTACTGCTTCTACAATAAAAATCTAAAGTTTATTCCTCATTTAGTTATAATTAGATTAAAAGTTAGTTGGTGAAAAAAAAATGCTTAATATTGAAAAGTGAACATTTATCCATATTTTATTAAACCAAATGAATTTTACTATGAAATCTAAAAACTTCAAGAACTCTTTATTAATGATTTCTTTATTCTCTGCAACAGCAGTTATGGCGCAACACAACTATGTGAACACTCCGCCAGAGGTTTCCCCAATGTCAATGAAACCAGAAATGACTGAAATTTGGGAACCAGAAGTAAAAGGTATTACCCCGGCTAAAACCCTTGGAAATGCGCCTTCGGATGCGATTATTTTATTTGACGGTAAAAATTTAGCACAATGGGTGAGCCAGAAAGATATAAATAAACCGGCAGGATGGAAAATTGTTGATCAAGATTACATGGAAGTTGTTCCGGGTACCGGAGCCATTCAAACTAAAATGGTTTTTGGGGATTGTCAGCTGCACCTGGAATGGAGCGCGCCGGATGTTGTTTTAGATGGGGGACAGGCAAGAGGAAACAGTGGCGTATTTTTCCAAAACAGATATGAATTACAAATATTAGATTCCTATAATAATAGAACCTATAGTAATGGCCAGGCCGGAAGTATTTATAAAGATCATCCACCTTTAGTAAACGCCGTGAAAACACCATTAGAATGGAATGCTTATGATGTAATATATACGGCACCTCGCTTCAAAGCAGATGGTAAAATTGATGCTCCGGCAAGAATTACCGTGTTTTTGAATGGTGTTTTAGTCCAAAATAATACTACAATAAACGGGTTGACACTTTACATCGGTTTGCATAATTATCCCTCGGCTCATGGAGAGGATGTTATTTCGCTTCAGGATCATGATTCTAAAAATCAATTCCGAAATATTTGGATCAGAAAACTATAAAATTAAATACCAACGGAGTGCTAAAACGCTCCGTTTTTTTTAGCGCTACAGCACAATTAGCATTGTTCTGTTTTTGAAATCTAAATTACTTATATTTGTTGACCTAAAAAAAAACTTATAGTGAGTCAAATTAATAAGCTAAAAATATTCAATGATCCCATTTATGGGTTTATTACCATACCCAATGCCTTAATTTACGATTTAATACAGCATCCTTATTTTCAGCGTTTGCGCCGTATTTCCCAGATGGGCTTGTCGTATTTAGTATATCCTGGTGCCAATCATACCCGTTTTCATCATGCTTTAGGTTGTATGCATTTAATGCAAAAAGCGGTTGATGTATTGCGTTTTAAGGGAGTTTCAATATCTCCTGAAGAAGAAAATGCACTCTATATTGCCATTTTGTTACACGATATAGGACATGGTCCTTTTTCGCATGCTATGGAAAGAAGTATCGTTGAGGATGTACATCATGAGGAAATTTCCTTATTGTTCATGAATCAGTTAAATGTGGAATTCAATGGCCAGTTGAGTCTAGCCATTCAGGTTTTCAAGGGGGAATATGACCGGAAATTTATGCTGCAACTTATTTCGAGCCAATTGGACATGGATCGTATGGATTATTTGAAACGCGATAGTTTTTATTCGGGTGTTTCAGAAGGCAATGTCAATTCAGAACGATTGATCCAAATGATGAATGTTGCGGATGATGTTTTGGTTATTGAAGAAAAAGGAATTTATTCTGTTGAAAAATTCTTGATGTCCAGACGATTAATGTACTGGCAGGTTTATTTACACAAAACCAGTTTAGTGGCCGAGTTAATTTTGACGAAAGTCCTAAAAAGAGCTAAAGAGTTGACCTTAAAAGGAGTACAATTGCCTTGCAGCAAGCCGTTGTCTTTTTTTATAGAAAATAAAGTTACGATGGACACATTTGATGCTCGGAGGTTAGATTTATTTGCACAATTAGATGATTTTGATATTATTGGGGCTTTAAAAGCTTGGCAAAAAGAGGATGATTTTATTCTGTCGTCTTTGAGTAAAATGATTGTCAACCGTGATTTATTAAAAATAAAATTAACGAGTGAAAAAGTCACTTTGGAAGAATTACAGCCGTTGAAAGAACGTTTTGCAGCAGAGCATCATATTTCTTTACAAGAAACAAACTATTTTATTTTTAGAGGAAAAATAAAAAATCAGGCTTACAGCAAACAGGCAGAACCCATACGGATTTTGAATAAAGACAAAACAATTGAAGACGTTGTGGATGCCTCTGATCAATTGAATTTGAAATCATTATCTAAATCCGTTACTAAATATTACATATGTTTTCCAAAACAACTGTTATAAATTCAGTATTTAAAACCTATTTTTTATATTTTTGTCGGGATGAAATTTACAGCAGAACAAATAGCAGGGATTTTAGAAGGTGAAGTTGTAGGAAATCCCATGGCAGAAGTTTCTAGATTATCAAAAATCGAAGAAGGCATCGAAGGATCACTAACTTTCTTGTCAAACCCCAAGTATCAGAATTATATTTATTCTACTAAAGCATCTGTAACAATTGTTAATGATACTTTTATAGCAGAGGCACCAATTACTACAACTTTGATTAAAGTGATTGATGCGTATTCCGCATTTTCTAAATTATTAGAATTTTACAATCAGGTAAAATTAAATAAAAGTGGGATAGAACAACCCTCTTTCCTTTCGGACAGCGTTAAATATGGAGAAAGTTTATATTTAGGGAGTTTTAGTTATGTAGGTCAAAATGTCGTTTTAGGAGAAAACGTAAAAATTTATCCCAATTGTTTTCTGGGTGATAATGTAGTAGTAGGGGATAATGTTATTCTATTTGCTGGTGCAAAAATTTATTCAGAGACCATAATAGGGAATAACTGTACGATACATTCCGGAGCTATAATAGGTTCAGATGGTTTTGGTTTTGCACCTAATCCAGACGGAACTTACACTAAAATCCCACAAATAGGAAATGTTATTATTGAAGACAATGTTGATATTGGGTCTTGTACTACAATAGATAGAGCCACAATGGGTTCAACTATTATACGAAAAGGCGTGAAGCTGGACAATCAAATTCAAATTGCGCACAATGTTGAAATTGGGGAGAATACGGTAATAGCGGCGCAAACCGGTGTTGCGGGTTCAACTAAAATTGGCAAAAACGGAATGATTGGTGGCCAAGTTGGAATTTCTGGACACCTAACCATTGGCAATAATGTACGAATTCAAGCGCAATGTGGTGTAGGAAGGAATATTAAAGATAATGAAATCTTACAAGGAAGTCCCGCATTTGGGTACAATGATTTTAGTAAATCGTACGTTCATTTCAAGAATTTACCCAAAATTGTTGCAGAAATCGAAGAATTAAAAAAACAAATTTTAAACCAAAAAAATGAAAAAAATGGTTAAACAGAAGACCATCAAAACAGAAATCTCTCTAACTGGAGTTGGATTACACACAGGTAAAGAAGTGAAAATGACTTTTAAACCTGCTCCAGTCAATAATGGTTTTACTTTTGTTCGAGTAGATCTAGAGGGACAACCTATTGTGGAAGCTGATGCAAATTATGTAGTAAATACACAAAGAGGAACCAATTTAGAAAAGTTAGGGGTAAAAATTCAAACACCAGAACATGTTTTAGCGGCATTGACGGGTTGTGACTTAGATAATGTCATCATAGAATTGAATGCTTCTGAACTACCAATAATGGATGGCTCCTCTAAATTCTTTGTTGAAGCTCTTGAAAAAGCGGGTATCGAAGAACAAAGTGCAAAAAGGAATGTATATATAGTAAAAGAAGTTATTTCATTTACTGATGAAGCCACAGGCAGCGAAATTTTAGTGATGCCAAGTGATTATTACTGCGTTACTGCAATGGTTGATTTTGGGACTAAAATTTTAGGAACTCAAAATGCGACTATGAAAAATATTTCTGATTTCAAAACGGAGATATCTGAGTCAAGAACCTTCAGTTTCTTGCATGAATTAGAATCTCTTTTAGAGAACGGTTTGATAAAAGGAGGTGATTTAAATAATGCTATCGTGTATGTTGATAAAGAAATATCAGCCACTACAATGGAAAGTTTGAAACTCGCTTTTGGAAAAGAGCAAATAACGGTTAAACCAAATGGTATTTTAGACAATCTGACTTTGCATTATCCGAATGAAGCGGCAAGACACAAACTACTTGATGTAATAGGTGATTTAGCTTTAATTGGAACTAAAATACAAGGTAAGGTAATAGCTAACAAACCAGGACATTTTGTCAATACACAATTTGCGAAGAAAATGGCTAAAATCATAAAAATTGAACAACGAAATTATGTTCCTGTTTTTGATTTACATCAGGAACCATTGATGGACATTCATAAAATCATGGCAGTTCTGCCTCATAGACCCCCATTTTTATTGATTGACAGAATTATCGAAATGTCAGAAACTCATGTGGTTGGAATGAAAAATGTAACCATGAACGAAAACTTTTTTGTAGGTCATTTTCCTGAAGCTCCGGTTATGCCAGGTGTTTTAATTGTGGAGGCCATGGCGCAAACAGGAGGGATTCTTGTTTTAAGCACGGTTCCGGATCCGGAGAACTATTTGACTTATTTTATGAAAATAGATAATGTTAAATTTAAACACAAAGTATTACCAGGCGATACTTTGATTTTTAAATGCGATTTAATTACGCCAATCCGACGAGGTATTTGTCATATGCAAGCAAATGCGTATGCAAATGGAAAACTGGTTGCTGAAGCAGAATTGATGGCCCAAATTGCTAAGAAACAGTAATTTTTTTGTTGATTTGGTTAATCGTGTATTCGGTTAATCGATTAAACAGTTAAACGATTAAACAAAGAATATGAATCAACCACTAGCATATGTTCATCCCGGCGCTAAAATCGCCAAGAATGTTGTCATTGAACCGTTTACAACCATCCATAATAATGTAGTTATTGGGGATGGCACTTGGATAGGATCTAACGTTACCATAATGGAAGGCGCAAGAATAGGAAAAAATTGTAATATATTCCCTGGTGCAGTAATTTCAGCAGTTCCACAGGATTTAAAATTTGGCGGAGAAGATTCTTTAGCAATTATTGGAGATAATTGTACCATAAGAGAATGTGTGACCATCAATAGGGGAACAATAGCCTCCGGACAGACTACCTTAGGTAATAATTGTTTGGTAATGGCAACGGCGCATATTGCCCACGATTGTCACATAGGTGATAATGCTATTATTGTAAACGGAGTCGCTCTGGCTGGTCATGTAACCGTTGGTAAATATGCCGTTATTGGAGGATTGGCTGCCATTCATCAATTTATCCATATTGGAGATCATGCCATGATTTCTGGTGGATCCTTAGTAAGAAAAGATGTTCCCCCGTTTACCAAAGCCGCAAAAGAACCTTTGTCGTATGTAGGTATTAATTCTGTGGGATTAAGAAGACGTGGTTTTACAACAGAAAAAATCAGAGAAATTCAAGATATTTACAGAATTCTGTACCAAAAAAATTATAATACCACGCAAGCTTTGGGTATTATTGAAGCTGAAATGGAGGCCACGCCGGAAAGAGATGAAATCATTGATTTTATTCGAAACTCCTCAAGAGGTGTAATGAAAGGCTATTCAGGAAATTATTAAGAATCAACAAATCAACAAATAAAAATAAAAATGGCATCTACATCAGACATTAAAAACGGATTGTGTATTAAATACAACAACGATATCTACAAAATAATTGAATTTCTTCATGTAAAACCAGGAAAAGGACCAGCTTTCGTTAGAACTAAATTAAGAAGTTTAACAAACGGAAAAGTATTGGATAACACTTTTTCTGCGGGTCATAAAATTGAGGAAGTTCGAGTTGAAAATCATAAATTTCAATATTTGTATCCGGAAGGTGATGAATTCCATTTTATGAATACAGAAACCTTTGAGCAAATTTCCTTGAATAAAAATATTTTGGATTCCCCAGGATTATTAAAAGAAGGCGAAAATGTAATGGTAAGTATCAATACAGAGACTGATTTACCTCTTTCTGTAGATATGCCGGCATCTGTAATTCTTGAAGTGACTTATGCGGAACCAGGTATCAAAGGAAATACTGCTACAAATGCAACAAAATCAGCAACTGTTGAAACAGGAGCCACTGTAAATGTACCTTTGTTTATCAATGAAGGAGATAAAATTAAAATAGATACTGCATCAGGTTCTTATATGGAACGTGTAAAGGAGTAGTTTTTATAGGTTTTCAGTATCAGTAGATAATTCGAGTTGTAAAGAATTAAAACTGGTACTGAAAACTGAGACTAAAGAAATGAAAAAATGAAATTCCAAAAAGTATATACTTTAGAAGAAATTGCAACTATCATCGACTGTGAATATGTTGGTGATGCTAATTTTCCTGTTTTGGGAATGAATGAAATTCATGTTGTCGAATCTGGTGATATTGTTTTTGTAGATCATCCTAAGTATTATGATAAAGCGTTAAACTCAGCGGCAACTATAGTTTTAATCAATAAAAATGTAGCTTGTCCTGATGGAAAAGCATTACTTATTTCTAATGATCCGTTTAGGGATTTCAACACATTAACAAAACACTTTAAACCTTTTCAGTATTCAAATGTTTCAATAGCTGCTTCAGCTTCAATAGGTGAAGGAACTGTAATACAGCCCAATACATTTATTGGAAATCATGTTGTCATTGGAGAAAATTGTGTGATACATTCTAATGTTTCTATTTATGATTATACCGTAATTGGTGATAATGTAATCATTCACGCAGGAACAATTTTGGGTGCCGATGCTTTTTACTATAAAAAACGTCCCGAAGGATACGATCAATTACTTTCCGGCGGAAGAGTGGTCATCAAAGACAATGTGGGAATTGGAGCGCTTTGTACAATTGACAAAGGTGTTACTGGCGATACTATTATTGGTGAAGGCACAAAAATTGACAATCAGGTGCATGTAGGTCATGACACCGTGATTGGGAAAAAATGTTTAATTGCTTCACAAACCGGAATTGCCGGATGCGTTATTATAGAAGATGAAGTTACAATATGGGGACAAGTAGGAACTACCAGCGGAATCACAATAGGAGCAAAGGCTGTTATTCTAGGACAAACCGGAGTTACAAAATCAGTAGAAGGAGGTAAATCCTATTTTGGAACGCCAATTGAGGAATCAAGAGAAAAATTGAAGCAACTGGCCAATATTAAAAAGATACCAGAAATTCTTACTAAACTAAAATAATATGTCTGCAAAAGAAATCGTTCAACAATTTTATAAATCAGATGCTTTAATCGACAGCGAAGTCATCAAAGATTATTTGCACCCGGAAGTAATAGTAGAATGGAATAGCAGCAAAGGATTCATTCAGTTGGATTATAATTCTTTATTAAATTTATCTAATGATTTAAGCAAAGCGTATGTTCGTTCTAAAGTTCGAATAAGCCATATTATTGGTGAAAATAATTTAATTTCCGTGCGCTATTCTCATTTTGTCAAAACAATTGAAAATCCTAGAGAAGAGATGTTATTAGCACATTTTATAGCTATTTGGGAAATAAAAGACAATAAATTATACAGAGGGTATCAAATGAGTCAATTATCCTAATTTAGTGTCAAAAAACTGAACACTGAACACTGATTACTGCTTACTATTTTATACTTTTGCATAACAATTTTAAAAACTACATAAAAAATATATCATGAGTGTTTTAGTTAATAAAGATTCCAAAATAATTGTTCAAGGTTTTACAGGAAGTGAAGGAACTTTCCATGCTTCTCAAATGATTGAGTACGGTACTAACGTTGTTGGTGGCGTAACTCCAGGAAAAGGAGGAACAACTCACTTAGACAGACCCGTTTTCAATACTGTAAAAGATGCTGTAGAACAAGCAGGAGCTGATACAACTATCATTTTTGTTCCACCGGCTTTTGCTGCTGATGCAATAATGGAAGCTGCAGATGCAGGTATAAAAGTAATTATTGCAATTACTGAAGGAATACCTGTGGCTGACATGATAAAAGCAAATAGTTACGTAAAAGAAAGAAATGCTCGTCTAATAGGACCTAACTGCCCAGGAATAATTACTCCGGGTGAAGCTAAAGTTGGTATTATGCCAGGTTTCGTTTTCAAAAAAGGAACTGTTGGTATTGTTTCTAAATCGGGAACATTAACCTATGAGGCAGCGGATCAAGTAGTTAAGCAAGGATTAGGAATCACTACCGCTATTGGTATTGGTGGAGACCCAATCATTGGAACTACAACAAAAGAAGCTGTTGAATTATTAATGAACGATCCAGAAACAGAATGTATTGTAATGATAGGTGAAATTGGCGGACAATTAGAAGCGGATGCAGCTCACTGGATCAAAGCAGATGGTAACCGTAAACCAGTTGTAGGATTCATTGCAGGAGTTACCGCTCCAGTAGGACGCACAATGGGACATGCAGGTGCAATCGTAGGTGGATCTGACGATACTGCTGAAGCAAAAAAGCAAATCATGCGAGAATGTGGTATTCACGTAGTAGATTCTCCAGCGGAAATTGGTAAAAAAGTAAAAGAAGTTTTAGGTTAATCTAAACTCTAATTAAATATTTTAAAAGCCTCACATTTTGTGGGGCTTTTTTATTATAAATTCAATTAAAGAAATATCTTTGCACTTTATTAAATAAATCTGTTTTTCAGATGTAATCCTAATAAAAGTAAACATAAACGAATGGTTTCTAATGGACTTCACGATTTTGTGGGGTATTTTTTTGCTAAAGCCAATTCAAATTAAAATAAAAAAAATGTATAAAGAGTTAAAAAAATTCAAAGTTACCAATCAGTTTTCATTCACTACAGAAGATAGTTTAGCCGAAGTTTGTAATGCTTCAGAAGGATCTGGAATATTTTTAGTATATGCCGTAGCAGAAGAGAAAGAGTTGATTATGGTGGGTTCTACCGGAACTGTCCAAAATAACGGAACTTTGAAAATTAAAAACGGTGGTCTAAAAGAAAAAATTGTTGAAGGACACCAATTTGCTAAAACAGGAAGAAAATATTCTTGGCCAGCGCAAATGAAAATTGAAGAGATCAGCACGCTAGAAGTGGTTTGGTATGAGACATTCAACGATAAAACTAAAGTGATTCCAACATTCGTAGAAGGACAAGTTTTACAAAACTTTCTAGACGAAAATGGAAGATTACCAAAATGGAATGTAGCTTTTTAATACAATCCGTTTTTTTAAATAATTTAAAAGCTCCTATTTGGGGCTTTTTTTATTTAAATGGTGTCGACCATTTTGTATCTACATATACATTAGTTCCTGATAATGTTTGAATAAAAGCGACAAGAGCATTAACTTCGGGAGCAGTAAGATTTAATTTTTGCCCAAAACCATTTGGCGCTAATCTTGGATCCAAATTTGTATTTCCGGGAGCTAAATTGATACTTCCATAATGCCCAATAACATTTTGTAGTGTTGTTAAATTTCCCGTATGCATAAATAAACCATTAGAACTTCCGTTTGGTTTTACCAGATCTCTCAATGAAGGTGCTCTTGTGTTTGTGATGTCAATTCCCGGGGCGTTTAAAACACCTATAATACCATTGTTTTTTGTATTGGGATCAATGTCAAATTCAGGTGCGGCATGGCAAACTGCACATCCTACTCCTCCAGAAGTTCTGTTTCCGGTTGCGTCAAAAACCGGAGGCGCCAGGAACAAATTTTTACCTTGATTTTCTTGTGTCGTAAAGTTGGTGAAGGGTTGGCCGTCGTTTGCAACTAATACCCTTCCAGCATCATATTTAGAATCAAAGGATTGGATGCTTCTAATAAATTGCGCCAAAGCCAGCTGAATCTTGCTTTCAGTAATGATTTCAGAGCCATACGTATATTTAAACAATTCTTTGTAATACCCAATGTTTTGCAATTTTGAAATTAGTACTATCAAGTTTGCATCACCTAAGGTTCCACTAAAACCCATTTCAATGTGATTTTGAATAGGTTGTGTCGTTTGTAACTCTAATGTGGTTGCTCGTTCGTCCCAAAAAAACTTGTTTTCTCTTGAAAATCTAGAATTCACCAATCTCATAGAATGTCTGGTGGTCTTTCCGTTTATTCCGTCGCTGGCAATAGCCACATCTCCAAAAGCATTTGCTTGAATGTGGCAGGAAGAACAGGAAATTGTGTTATTTGAGGATAAGTTTTTATCATAAAATAAAACCCGACCTAATGTAGCTCCTTTGTCAGTTACTGGATTTCCTGCAGTGTTATCTTTAGTTATGTAAGAAGGGATAATTTGGTTAGCATAATTACTCAAATTATTTAAATCAATTTTACCAGGAAAAGTAGCAGTCACATTGGGATAGGAATCGGCAATCACAGTTGTTTCATTGCTTTCATTTTTGCTACAAGCTGTAAAAACGAGTAATCCTACAAAAAATAATAAGGAAGAGATCTTGTTCATATCAATTGGTTAAGTTAAAAAATGAGGTCGTTGATTCTATTTGGGTTTCTTGTATTTTAGATTGTTTTTTTACTTTTTTTTATAATTAGAGTCAATTTCAAATCTAGTAATTTTATTATGATTACATCTAAACATTTTGAAGCTTTAATCATGTCAAACAGTTTTACTAAGTTTTAGGACAATTTTTTTTATAAAAGGTTTAATTGAAGATGTATTTTTTTTTCAACCCACAATTATTGCTATATTTGGCAAGTGTAAATTAGCCCTGATAGAAGTGGAAATCCTTTTTCTTGTCAGTTCGATTTCGTTTGAAAAGCGAGGAGGAGAACAAGAGAAAAAGATTGAAACGGATAGCAGGAATAGCTTCAAATAAATATTAAATTAATTTTAGAACATGAAATTACTAGAAGGAAAGGTTGTTATAATTACTGGCGCAAGCCGTGGAATTGGTAAAGGAATTGCAGAAGTTTTTGCTAAAAATGGGGCAAATGTTGCTTTTACGTATAGTTCATCTGTTGAATCAGCTTTGGCTCTTGAAAATGAATTGAACGCTTTAGGGATTAAAGCCAAAGGATATCAATCAAATGCAGCTGATTTTAATGAAGCACAAACTCTTGTAGATGCGGTTTTAGCTGAATTCGGAACAGTCGATATTCTGATAAACAATGCCGGAATTACTAAAGACAACCTATTAATGCGTATGTCTGAAGGCGATTTTGATCAAGTAATTGATGTTAACTTGAAGTCGGTTTTTAATATGACTAAAGCCATTCAACGTACTTTCTTGAAACAACGTTCAGGTTCAATTATCAATATGAGTTCAGTAGTAGGAGTGAAAGGAAATGCAGGACAAACGAATTATGCGGCTTCTAAAGCGGGAGTTATTGGTTTTTCTAAATCTGTAGCATTGGAATTAGGATCTCGTAACATTCGTTGTAATGTAATTGCTCCGGGATTTATAGAAACGGAAATGACCGCTAAGTTAAATGAAGATGTTGTAAAAGGATGGAGAGATGGAATTCCTTTGAAACGTGGCGGAACTACTGAAGATGTTGCTAATGCGTGTCTTTTCTTTGCTTCGGATATGAGTGCGTATGTAACGGGACAGGTTATGAATGTTTGCGGAGGAATGCTTACCTAAAATTTAATTATAAGATTGTAAAAATCAAAGATTTAAAGATTTTTGAACTACGTAATTAATTTTTAATCATTAAATTCTTCAATCTTTTAATAAAGAATAAATGACAACAAACACGCTACTATTATTACTGCTTTCGTTACTAATAGCTGGTGGTTTGTCATTTTTTCAATATATTTACAAAGCCAAAAACAAATCGAAAGTCGGTTGGTTTTTGGCTTTTTTGCGTTTTTTATCCATTTTTGGAATTTTAATGTTGTTGATTAATCCAATACTAACCAAAAATACCTTCGAAACGGTAAAAACACCCTTACCGATTGTTGTTGATAATTCCAGTTCTATTTCTTTTTTGAATGCCAATGAAAAAGCATTAGAATTGTATAAAAGAATACAATTAAACTCAGATTTGAAAGATAAATTCGATGTGCAAACGTATCAGTTTTCAGATGATTTTGAACCTACGGAAATTTTTGATTTTAAGGGAACTCAAACCAATATCGATGTTGTTGCCAAAAATCTAAAAAGCATTTATAAAAACACAGTATATCCAACAGTTTTAATCACAGATGGAAACCAAACTTCAGGGAATGATTACGTCTATAGTTTTGACCCCTTAAATAAAGTTTATCCGGTAATATTAGGCGACACAACAAAATTATTTGACTTAAAAATCAATCAACTGAACGTTAATAAATATGCTTTTCATAAGAATAAATTTCCTGTAGAAGTTTTTTTGCAGTATTCAGGAACCAAAAGTGTAACAGCTGATTTTGTTATTTCACAAGGGAATTCGGTATTCAGTACACAATCCATTACCTTATCACCATCCAAGAAGACAGCAACTGTACCCGTACTTTTGCCGGCTGATAAAATAGGATTACAGGTTTTTAAAGTTACAATTTCATCAAAAGAAAAAGAAAAAAATACATATAACAACACCAAGAATTTTGCAGTTGAAGTTATTGATCAAAAAACAAATATTGCCATAATTTCAGCTATAAATCATCCCGATTTAGGGGCTATGAAAAGAGCTATTGAATCGAATGTACAGCGTAAAGTAATAATTATTAAACCAAATGAAATCAAAACATTACAATATTATAATGTTTTGATTTTATACCAACCAACGACTGAATTTAAAACTATTTTTGAAAGTAATAAAGTTGCCGGAATTAATACATTTATTATTACTGGAAACAACACCGATTTCAATTTTTTGAATCAGCAACAGGAGAATTTGAGCTTTAAAATGAGTGGACAAAAAGAAGAGTATTTGTCGGTTTTTAATAAACAGTTTAATTTGTTTGCTGCGGACAATATTGGGTTTGAAGATTTACCGCCTTTGCAAAACGCTTTTGGAACCGTAACTACAAAAGGAGTTGTGTCAGTTTTGCTTTCATCTAAAATCAGAACAATAGATACGAATGCGCCTTTACTGGTTTTTGCAGAAAATCAAGGCAGGCGAGCCACTTATCTTTTGGGTGAAAATAGTTGGAAATGGCGCTTGCAAACACATGTAAATAATCAATCTTTTGAAAAATATGACGTTTTCATGGATAAGATTATTCAATTTCTGGCTTCTAATAATTCTAAAAAATCATTGGTTGTTGAACATGAAAGTTTTTATAATTCCGGTGAAGCCATTGAAATAACGGCACAGTATTTCAATAAAAATTATGAGTTTGATGAAAAAGCCCGTTTGACTATAACGGTAAAAAATACCGAAACCAAGCAAACGAAAAATTACGATTTATTAAAAGGGAATAATTCCTATAAAGTCAATCTTGACGGATTGAAAGCCGGTTCTCATACTTTTACGGTAAAAGAATTAAATTCTAAAACGACGTATTCCAGTAGTTTTGAAATTCTTGATTTTGATATTGAAAAACAATTTGTTAATCCCGACGTGGAGAAATTGACGCAATTAGCTGGGCAAACACAAGGAAAAGCGTATTTTTCAGATCAAGTAGACGTATTGATTAAAACGCTTTTAGAAAATGAGGAATACAAGACGATACAAAAGAGTAGTGTTACCAAAACTCCTTTGATAAATTGGATGTGGTTATTGGTTTTAATTTCAATTTTACTGACAACCGAATGGTTTGTTCGAAAACACAACGGATTACTTTAATAAAATACAATTAAACAACATGGATTTTAGACTGAAAGTATTTTATACTGTTGCCAATCGTTTGAGTTTTACAAAAGCGGCAACCGAATTGTTTATTACGCAACCTGCTATTTCCAAACACATTCAGGAATTAGAAGAGGACTATAAAATCAAACTGTTTGACAGAAATGGTTCTAAAATAGCATTGACAATTGCTGGTGAGGTATTATTGAAACACACCAAAAACATTTTTGAAGTATACCGCGAAATTAATTTTGACATGAGTACACTGATTAATCAACGTTCCGGATTGTTGCAATTAGGAGCCAGTACTACAATTTCTCAGTATATAATTCCGCCACTTTTAGCTCGTTTCCATCAAAAATTGCAAGATGTAAAAGTAAGTTTACTCAACGGAAACACGGAACAAATAGAAAACGCTTTATTAAGAAAAGAAATTGAAATAGGAATTGTTGAAGGGCAATCCAAAAATAAATCTATTAAATATACCGAGTTTTTGAAAGACGAATTGGTTTTGGTCTGTAAGAGTTCCAATCCGTTAGTAAGTCGTGATGAAGTGACTCAGGATGATCTTAAAAAGATGCGTTTTTTAATGCGAGAACAAGGTTCAGGAACACTTGAAGTTATTGAACATGCGTTGAAACCATTTAAAATTAAAGTATCCGAACTACAAATTGAAATGCAATTGGGAAGTACAGAAAGTATAAAATCCTATTTAATGCACTCGGATTGTGTGGCATTTATATCGATTCATGCCATAAAAAAAGAACTTCAAAACAATGAATTGGCTATATTAGATATTGAAGACCTGATTATAGAACGATACTTTTATATTATTACGCTTCAAGGAAAAACAGATTCATTATCCGATTTGTTTATTCAGAATATTTCCAATCATTATAATTTAAAGTTATAGCAGATTATAATTTGCGATTGGCATAAATAGTTTTATCGTTCCACCTTTGTACTGTACTAATTCAACAACTTTACATTGGAAACGAATCAAAAAGCAATTCAGAAGGAATCTTTTATTTTTTTTAAAGTAAATGCCACATTGCAGCAACTCATTTTCGTTGCATTGCTTTTGTTTTGCACCACAATTTTTATTTCTCCACCAATTGCTTTGGTACTAGGATTGATTGTTGCCAACCTTTTTGGACATCCTTTTTTAGAATTGAATCATAAAGCCACTAATTATCTGTTGCAGTTTTCGGTAGTTGGTTTAGGATTTGGAATGAATGTTCACAGTGCTGTTTCATCCGGAAAAGAAGGTTTTTTGTTTACAATTATTTCTATTGTAAGCACTTTAGTTTTAGGAACTTTCCTTGGAAAATGGTTTAAAACGGATACAAAAACATCACATTTAATTTCTTGTGGCACTGCAATTTGCGGAGGAAGTGCAATCGCTGCTATTGCTCCCGTAATCCAATCGAATGAAAAACAAACCTCAGTTGCTTTGGGAGTGATATTTATTCTGAATTCGGTAGCGCTATTTTTATTTCCTGCAGTAGGTCATTGGCTGGATTTATCGCAAAAAGAGTTTGGATTATGGTGCGCTATTGCTATTCATGATACGAGTTCTGTAGTAGGAGCAGCGAGTAAATTTGGTCCTGAAGCCATGCAAATAGCCACAACAGTAAAATTAGCCCGTGCGTTGTGGATTATTCCTGTAGCATTGATTACCGCATTTATTTTCAAAAATAAATCTGGAAAAATAAAAATTCCTTATTTTATAGGATTGTTTATTTTGGCAATGATTGCCAATACCTATCTGCCAGAAATGAAGAGTGCAGGACCACATTTAGTTTCACTTGCCAAAATAGGCCTGACGGTAACTTTGTTTTTAATTGGTGCCGGATTAAATAGGAATGTAGTGAAATCAGTGGGATTAAAACCGCTTGTGCAGGGAGTTTTGCTTTGGACATTCATTGCAGTTGCAACTTTAATTTCAATTATTTATTTAAAATAGTTTTATGACGGAAGGTTTTTCGTTTGATCACATGAAATTGTAATCTGATATAATCATACAAAAGTGCAAACAATAAAAAGGTTGCGGCAACAAAAAGTGTTTTCATGCCTAGTAAATTATACAAAAAACCACCTAGAATACAGCCCATGAAAAAGAATATAATAATAGACAATCTCAAATAAATACTGATCTTTAATTTTTTATTTTCTTCTGGTTTTTTATAAAAAAATAATTGTGACAGTTCGATTCCCAAATCAGTAAAAAGCCCCGTTAAATGGGTTGTTCTAACCGTAGACTGAGAGATTTTTGTAACCAAAGAGTTTTGTATTCCCATGGCAAAAAGCATCGAAAAAGCAATCCATTTTCCTTCAATGCTGGATAATTCAGACGCTAGTCCAAAAATACCAATGCCAATCAAAACAATCATTTCCAGTGAAATAGGAATGACATGAGATAAATCAGGATGTTTTTTAGAAATTAATTCTGCTAAAAAATTAGAGGTAAAAGCGCCCAACAAGAAGAAAATAGTAAATACAAAAAAGGTAATAGCAGCTATATAATTCTGTTTCATTATTTCTTCGGCAAAATAGGCAAAATGTCCCGTAACATTTGTGGTCAACGTGTGTACGGATAAAACTCCAGTAACATTTACAATTCCGGCAACAAAAGATAGTAAAGTGGCTAAACGTAGGTTATGAATAAAAGTTCTGTTTTTTCCTTGATGTCGAAACATAGTTGTAGTTTTCTTGTTTTAATTAACAGAATCTTAAACTCAATTTTTTCTAATAACGATTTAAAGAAATACATTTGTACTTCAAAAAAATAAATTTAATGAAAAATTTTAAAATTAGACCTACACTTATCACTTTATCTGCTCTTGGAGTTGCACTTTTTCTTTTGTCATGGGGCGTTATTGGTCATGAACGAATCAATAGAGCGGCGGTAATGGCACTTCCAAAACCATTGCAGACCTTTTTTTACAATCATATCGATTTCATTACCCAAGAATCTACTGTTCCGGATTTGAGAAGAAATATTTTGAATGATAAAGCAGAGCCGCCCCGTCATTATTTTGACATGGAGAATTTTGGAGCTATGGAAACGTTTCCTAAAACTATGGAAGAAGCGAAGCTGAAATACGATGAGAAATTTTTGACTAAAAACGGAATTTTACCTTGGTATATTCAGGATATGATGGTCAAATTGACTAAAGCGTTCAAGGACAAAAGAAAAAATGAAATTTTATTTATTGCGGGGGATTTAGGCCATTATATTGCCGATGCACACATGCCGTTGCATACATCAGACAATCACGATGGACAAAACACGAATCAAAAAGGAATTCATTCCTTATGGGAAAGCCGTTTGCCGGAATTGTTTGCCAAAGGGTATAAATTAAATGTACCTGAAGGAATATATTTAGACAATGTGGAGAAAGCTACTTGGGATATCGTTTTTGACACGCACAGTTTAGTGGAACCTTTGTTGGCTGCCGATAAAAAATTAAGAACTGCAACTGCTGAAAACAAAATGTACGTAACGGATACCGATGGAAATGTTGTCAAGAACAAATACGGAGGAATGTTATATTCCGACGAATATGCTGCTAAATTGCACACGGAGTTGAACGGAATGGTTGAACAACAAATGAAAAAAGCCATTACAGCCACTGCAAGTTTTTGGTACACGGCTTGGGTTAATGCCGGAAAACCAGATTTAAGTACTCTTGATACTGCCGAACTTACAAAGCGCAATAGCAAAACTTTAAAAAAGGATTTGAAAACTTTTGAAAAAGGAACTCTTTTTGGTTTAACAAACGAAAAAGAATAACGATATATTTCCAATTAAATAACGGGTAAAACTTCAATTTTACCCGTTTTTTTATGCTAATAAATTTTTTGATATTTTTTTTTCTTTAACATATCCGAGACTGTTTGATGATACGAAATCATTTCATTTACTAAATCCGTTCTTTCTTTTGTGAGCGGTATTTGATCATAAAATATTTAAAAATCAGTAGCTGCTTTTTGATTGGGTTTCAAAGTCAATTGAAATTGTTTGACGGTTTGTTTGAGAGAAATAATAGTCAATACATTTTACCCCGCCATCAAGAGATTTTGCATCTCCGGGAATATCAATTTTTCCATTTGGATACGTGAATGGTCTGTGATTGCTCACGGTCATAATGTGATTAAAAAACGGCTTATTTGCCGCTGCTTCTTTGTTTATTTCCGAGAGTGCTTTGTTGTACATATCTTCATCGCAAACGTCCCAAATATTAGCAAAAGTGATTTCGTTGGGTTCAAATGTTTTTTTGTCTACAATTTCATATCCATTTCCTGAAAAGAAATCGCCCATATTGTCAAAAAAGGAATCGCCGCCATACATGAATTTTACAGTATAGCCTTTTTGTTTAAAGAGCATTCCGGTAGGGAATTTATTTTTATTGTCTTTCCTTTTTATAACACTTTCGCCGGGAGTAGGAGGAAAACATAAAGTAATGGCTTCAAGTTCACTTTTCATAAATGCCATATAAAATTTATATAATAGGCTGGTTTTTTAATTAATTGACAAACATATTTTAAGAATTTTATTTAACGGATAAAGCAGGAATTGCCAATAACGATAATGTGAAGAGAAGCAGGTAAATTCCTGGAATTTTGATTTTTTGTACAAAAGCGGGAATGCTTTCAATATAGTTTTTTGATTTCTTTACTTTTAAAATAAGTGACCAATCCTGTACAAATAAATAGTGCAGAAAATAAGGGAATAACAGGATAGGATTGCATAATATTACCTATCACTTCATTAGTATACACCAGATAATTTACTGCGATAAAATTGTATTTGACCCCAAATTCATTCCGAAAAAGGTATTCACTGATTCTATTTTGTAAAATTAAACCACATATAGAAAGATGACAAAGGAAAATAACCAGAACCTGATTTGTTTCGGTATTTTGTATTGGAGATGAAAATATGATAGAGCCACAAAAAGTCACTGACCAAAACAAAAACAAAAATCAGATAAAAATCCAAATATAAATAAGTGTAGCGTATCAATCCAAGTAAAGGAGGCTTGTGTGATGGGATAAAAAAAAAGAATAACTCTTAAAATAAAACTCATACTAATGTAAAACACTACAATTAAGCACTGAGAATGTAGTGCCGTTTTTCTAATTCATAAAAACAGACTAACTTAGTAGCCTGCTAGCAAGAGTGGATTAGGATAATGAAGTAATTTTATACTTTAAAGAGTCTAGCTGTAACGGCTATAAAACTCTTAAACGCAAATAAAAAAATAAAAATGAAAATAATAGCAGTCATTCCCGCACGATACGCTTCGACACGATTTCCTGCCAAACTAATGCAGGATTTAGGCGATAAAACGGTAATTTTAAGAACGTATGAAGCAGCTGTAAACACTAAATTATTTGATGCTGTTTTTGTAGTAACTGATTCCGATTTAATTTATGACGAAATACGTACTCACGGAGGAAACGTTATTCGAAGCATCAAAGAACACGAATCCGGAAGTGATCGAATTGCAGAAGCAATAGAAAATCTGGATGTTGATATTGTAGTCAATGTACAAGGAGATGAGCCTTTTATTGATGCGGCACCTTTAGCTAAAGTGATTGAAGTTTTTAGAAATGATTTGGATAAAAAAGTAGATTTAGCGTCGTTGATGCGCGAAATCACGAATGAAGCAGAGATTAATAATCCCAATAATGTAAAAGTTGTGGTGGATCAAAACGGATTTGCCTTGTACTTCTCCCGATCGGTTATTCCGTATCCAAGAGCGAAAAATGTAGGCGTACGGTACCTGCAACATATTGGTGTTTATGCGTTTAGAAAACAAGCATTATTGGATTTTTATAGTTTGCCCATGCAATCATTAGAAGCATCTGAAAAACTAGAGCAATTGCGTTATCTTGAATTTGGGAAACGCATTAAAATGATCGAAACTACTCACATTGGTATTGGTATTGATACCCCAGAAGATCTAGAAAAAGCTAGGGAAATGTTAAAAATTCAGAGCTGAAAAACCGTTTTGATTAGGCAATTTTCTCGATGACAATAAGTTCGTTATGAACTTCAACTCTTGGAATAGTTCTAATTTTAAATTGATTTTTGTAAAACTCGGTTACATATTTTTTATTTCTTTGATTTTGATTTTCATCTAATAACATCGTATTAAAAAGAATAAAACCATGACTTTTTAAAAGCGAGCAAACCCTATTGGTAAAAAAAGGTTCAAATAAAAAATTAGGCATTGTAGTGTCCTGAAAAATATCAATGATAATCAAATCGTATTTAGTAGGGGTTTTTAACACAAATGCAAAAGCATCCTCAATTACAATTGTAAGATTTTTTGTTTTATCCAAGTCAAAATAGGCATTGGCTATTGTAATTATTTCAGGATCAATTTCAACACCGGTAATTTTTCCTTTGTATTTTATTTCTTCTACCAATGTTTTGATGACACTTCCACCAGCAACACCTAAAACTAAAATATGCTCCATGGGCACAATTTTTTTGTATCCAATGTTTTTTAAGCCTAACCTCAGAATCCGTTGCAAACTGCCATAGGAATAATTTGTGTTTTGCGAATCCATGACCAGTTCCCCATTTGCCCAAGTCACCTCAATCGATTTGCTCAAAACCGATTTAGTTTGATAAATAGTTAAAGGAATTACGTAGCTGAATATTTTTTTTAGCATTAATGATAGATTTACCCAAAAATAAGATATTAATTATTTATTTTGTACGAAAGAAAGCAAGAATGAAGAAACAATTATACAAATGGATATTTTCCAGACTAATGGGTTGGAAAGTAGTGGGTAGTATTGATCCAAATATCACGAAATGTGTCATGATGATAATGCCACATACCAGCGCTCATGATTTTTATTTAGGGGTTTTTATCCGAGCAATAACCGGTTTACAAATGAATTGGGTAGGCAAACAGGAATTATTCCGTTTTCCTTTGGGATTTTATTTTAGATACATGGGTGGAGAACCGCTTGATAGGACAGGAGGGTTGAATAAAGTGGATTCTATTGCAGCTATTTTTCAAAGAAAAAAGGTTTTTCGTCTGGCAGTAGCACCGGAAGGAACCCGTAAAAAGATTAGCAAACTTAAAACAGGATTTTATTACATTGCTTTAAAAGCAAAGGTTCCTGTAATTCCTATTGCATTTGATTTTGGAAAAAAAGAAATTAATTTAGGAAATCCTATTTTTCCTTCGGGAGATATTGAGGCCGATATAACCGTTTTGAAAAAACATTTTATAGGAGTCAAGGGTAAAATTCCAGAACAGGGATACTCATTTGAATAACTCTTAAAAAAACTTAAAAAATGTTAAAACCATATAATTGATTTCTCGTAAGTGTATTAAAACTCTAAAATATACAACATGAAACATTTGGTTATTAGTACCGCATTTTTAGTTTTATTTTTCGCTTGATACAATAATAATGATTCTGATACTAGCCCGGCAGAATTAAATTTGATGACATCCAGTAATACCTCCGGGAAAATTACGCTTACCAATTTATTAACTACAACACCAATAGTCAAATTATTTGCCAGTGCTGCTTCAGCCACTGATGGTGGATTAATTATAATTAAAAATTTCTCAACTGTTTTCGCTTCAACTGCTGCTGCGGGAACAATTGCAGTAACGAATCAAGTACGGATTTATGGTTCTAATTCACTTTTAGGCAATCCTGTGGCTGTGGCTTATGACAGTGTTACAAAAAACATATATGTTGCTGAAAGATTAAATGCAGGAGGACAAGTACTAACGTATAGTTTTCCTGTTGGTTCGGGTGATTTTGCTCCCGTAAATGCGAGAGCGGAAGCGGGTGTAACGTCAATTTTTGTCTTAAGAAAATAGATTTTTGTTTTCAAAAATGCTTTTTTAATCGATAACCCCAATTCTAAAATCAGAATTGGGGTTATTTATTTAATTTGGAACATAACTCTTGAAAGAGCCATTTTTATAAAAGATAACAATGGTGTCAATTTCAGAAGCAACCGCTTCACCAGGACTATTTATTGGATCACTTTTTTTAGTTTCCAATGCAGGA
Source organism: Flavobacterium sp. LS1R10 (assembly GCF_003968825.1). Lineage (NCBI taxonomy): Bacteria > Pseudomonadati > Bacteroidota > Flavobacteriia > Flavobacteriales > Flavobacteriaceae > Flavobacterium > Flavobacterium sp. LS1R10. The sequence goes on from NZ_RYDH01000002.1 coordinate 177,137, forward strand.
ATCAAAACAGTATTTTTTAGTTCAGAAAATAAATTTTCAGAGATTATTTGATCACTGGCCAGAGCAGGGATATTTTGTTCAGAGACCTGATTAATAATTCTTTCTCTAGTGTTAAACTCTTCCGCATTTTTTGGAAAGGTTCCTTTTCCATTCAGAATCCAATACAAATCAACATCAGGAAAAACATCTAAAATTTTAAGTATAAAATCCAAGCTTGGTTTGTTTCTCCCAGAAAGCAGGTGAGACAGGCTGGAGCGTTGCACACCAATTTTATCTGCAAAAGAAGAGGCATTCAAATTGTAGTAGTCCAGTATAATCTCTAATCTTTTTATAAAATCTTCTATGTTTACCATTGTAAATTAATGTAAAAATTAACTAGTTACAAATGTAATCAAAAGAAGCTTACGTATCAAAATTAAAGGTATAAATAGTATTTTAAAAGTCTAATAAACTAAAGTTATACTTTTAATAAATACACATAATTAATTGATAAACAAAATTCTAATTATTATAAAATAAATTTATAACAATTGTTAACATTTGCCGGATTTTCTACCTGGTTTAACTGGCGAAAAGTGTTTACAGTATTGAAATATTCTTTGTTTTGAATGTTTACAAATGTAAATGCAAAGATGTTTACTTTTGTAAATCAAATAAAATGGTATGAATTTAGAAGAATTATTCGATCAGTTTAAGGAAGAATCCGTTCGTGGACGGTACGTCACTTTAACATCAATCGAGCCTTTGTTGCAAAAATTAAACACGAACAATCAACTTCAAATTTTAGGAAAATCAGTTCTTGGAAAATCTATTTATTCGTATGAAATTGGAAAAGGAAAAACGAGAATTTTTCTGTGGTCCCAAATGCACGGAAATGAAAGTACAACTACAAAAGCGCTATTCGATTTTTTTAATGTACTGCATAGTGGTTCTGCATTAGCACACCAATTATTAGACTTCTTTACTTTTTACACCATTCCGATGTTGAATCCTGACGGTGCAACATTATACACAAGAGAAAACGCCAATAAAGTTGATTTAAATCGCGATTCGCAAGCGCTGACACAACCAGAAAGCAAGCTGTTAAGGGCAGCTTTTGATTCCTTTGAGCCTGATTATTGTTTTAACTTGCATGATCAGCGTACTATTTTTGGTGTAGATGATACCGGGAAACCTGCAACAGTATCTTTTTTAGCACCTTCCTATAATGAAAATCGAGATATAAATGAATCTAGGTTGAAAGCGATCAACTTGATTGCCGGAATAAATGAGGATTTACAGCGTTATCTTCCCAATCAGATTGGGCGTTTTGATGATTCGTTTAATATAAATTGCATTGGAGACACGTTTCAGTTTTTAGGAGTGCCCACTTTATTGTTTGAAGCGGGTCATTTTGAGAATGATTATCAAAGGGAAGAAACACGAAAATACGTTTTTATGAGTTTAATTTCAAGTTTTAGGATACTCTCCGAAAACGTTATAGTTGATAATGGAATTGACAAATATTTGAGTATTTCTCAGAATAAAGTCGTTTTTTATGATTTTATGTATAAAAACATCAAAATAAATTATGATGGTATCGAAATTATCACCAATTTTGCAGCACAATACAAAGAAGAGCTAATTGAAAATCAGGTCTGTTTTAATGCCTATGTTTCACAAATAGGCGATTTAGAGGATTATTTTGGTCATTTCGAATATGATGCTAAAGGAGCTTTATACAAAGATGATCATAACGATATTCCTAAATTGAATCAAAAAGCTGATTTTTATTTAGATAATAACGTGAAATTTGTTAACGGAATGATAAAAATATAATATTTACGTCTTTTTGTTGTTTTTATGTATATTTTTATACTTTGTTATAGTAATTAATAATATTAATTAAAGAATTATGAGTAAGTTTCGTTTAGATGAAGTAGATCACCAGATTTTAGATATGTTGATAGACAACACAAGAGTTCCATTTACGGATATTGCAAAAAAATTATTGATTTCAGCAGGAACTGTGCATGTTAGAGTAAAAAAAATGGAAGATGCCGGTATTATCATGGGATCCTCATTAGTGCTTGATTATGATAAATTAGGCTATTCTTTTATTGCTTATGTTGGTGTTTTTCTAAATAATACGTCTCAAACGAAGTTTGTTTTGGAGCGTATCAACGAAATTCCTTTTGTAACAGTAGCTTCAGTCACCACTGGAAAATTTAATATTTTTTGTAAAATTAGAGCAAAAGATACCAAGCATGCTAAAGATGTGATCTTTATGATTGATGATATTGATGGTGTTTATAGAACCGAAACAATGATTTCCCTTGAGGAAAGTATAAATGATAAGAAGCGTTTGATGCATACTATTTTCAAAAATATGTAATTACTCTTGAATGCACTATATTATAAATATAACCTCAAGTTAGTTCTTGAGGTTTTTTTATGAAAAATTAACTAAACCAACAACCAACTACAACAAAATTATGTACACACTACCCAAACTTGAACGTTTTAATCAAGATGTCCTCTCTAAATATCACATTTATAATAGTGTTTTTATAACATTGCCATTTCACTCCATAGATAATACGGGTGCTTTACTTCCTTTGTTTGCAGATATTTGTGATACAGGATTTAAAAAGCAAGAAACTCCAAAAGAAATTTTTGATTTTTTTGCCAAAAGGTATTTACATGATCCTTCAGAAACAGAAAAAATCGATATTATGTTTCGTTTTATTCAATATATCGAACGCCAAATTGTTTTGTTTGATGCTATTGAAGATGCTGCTTTTCCAGTTGTTAATAATATGGAAGGACGAGGATCTTTAAGAGATATCAAAGAAAAATCAGATGCAAAAGACAAGGAAGAGGAATTGATTGATTTTCTGGAAGATTTCAATGTAAGGACAGTTTTGACGGCGCATCCTACGCAATTTTATCCGGGAGCAGTTCTTGGGATAATTACTGATTTGACCGAAGCGATTCGAAAAAATAACTTGCTTGAAATTAAACAGTTACTGGCTCAATTAGGAAAAACGCCTTTTATTCAAAACGAAAAACCAAATCCTTTTGACGAAGCAGTAAGTTTGATCTGGTATCTTGAAAATGTTTTTTATCAAACTTCAGGCGAGATCGTGCAGTATTTGCAAAAAAACATTTTTAACGGCAACTCCATAAAGAATCCTTTGATTAAACTTGGATTTTGGCCAGGCGGTGACCGTGATGGAAATCCATTTGTGACTACTGAAATAACGCTGAAAGTAGCGGAACGTTTGCGAACCTCCATTTTAAAGTGTTATTATATCGAAATTAGGAATTTAAAAAGAAAACTAACCTTCTCTGGTGTAGATACTTTAGTGACTGAATTAGAACAAAAACTTTATAGGTCTGTATTTTATTCTACAGGAGAAATTTTCATTACTTTGGATGAATTCAAATCACAATTAAATAAAATTAAACAAATAATTATCGATCAGCATCAATCGTTATATTTGGATGAATTGGACGCGCTATTAATAAAAGTAAATTTATTTGGATTTCATTTTGCGTCATTAGACATACGTCAGAACAGTAAAATTCATGATGCTGTGTTCAAAGATATAGTGGATTTTTATTTAAAAACAAATCCCTCTGTTTTTCCGAAAAATTATTTTGAATTAACAGAAAAAGAAAAGTTTACGATTTTATCAAATGTAAGTGGGAATCTTGATGCTACTGTGTTTTCAAATGAAATGTCGCGTTTGACAATCGAATCCATTCAAACGATAAAAACAATTCAGGAAAAAAACGGAGAATTTGGCGCTAACCGTTACATTATCAGTAATAATGAAAGTGCACTTAATGTGATGGAGACCTTTGCGTTATTTCGTTTGAGCAATTGGGAAAATCCTCCCGTTGATATTATTCCGCTTTTTGAATCGGTTAATGATTTGCAAAATGCACATGCTATCATGGAAAAATTATATACTAATCCTGGTTATGCAAAACATTTAACGAACAGAGATAATAAGCAAACCATCATGCTTGGTTTTTCTGACGGTACAAAAGACGGAGGATATTTGATGGCGAATTGGAGTATTTACAAGGCCAAAGAAGAACTTACTGCAATTTCCAGAAAATATGGTGTAAAAGTAATTTTCTTTGATGGTCGAGGCGGTCCACCAGCGCGCGGCGGAGGGAAAACACATAAGTTCTATGCTTCATTGGGGCCTAATATTGAAAATAACGAAATTCAGGTTACTGTACAAGGTCAAACGATTAGTTCTAATTTCGGAACTTTGGATTCCTGTCGCTACAATTTAGAAAATTTATTGAGTGCCGGAGTAACCAATCAGGTTTTCAGCAAAGGTCAAAATGAATTGACTTTGGACGAAAAAAACATAATGGATCAATTAGCTGGTTTAGGATATGAGAAATATTTAAGCTTTAAAAATCATCCAAAATTTATTCCTTATTTAGAGCAGATGAGTACGTTGAAGTATTATGCTAAAACAAACATAGGAAGTCGTCCTTCTAAAAGAAGTAAATCAGAACATTTAGATTTTGCTGATTTACGAGCGATTCCTTTTGTAGGTTCTTGGAGCCAATTGAAGCAAAATGTACCCGGGTTTTTTGGTGTAGGTACAGCTTTAAAACATTTTGAAGATACAAATCAGTGGGATAAAGTTCAGGATTTATACGATAATTCGTTGTTTGTTAAAACCTTATTAGAAAACAGTATGATGTCATTGGCCAAATCATTTTTCCCATTGACTGCTTACATGAGAAAAGATCCTGAATTTGGAACATTTTGGCAAATTATTTATGATGAATTTTTAGAAACAAAAAGATTACTTTTGAAAATTGCAGGTCATAAAGAGCTTATGGAAAATTATCCAGATGGTAAAGCATCAATTCAAATAAGAGAACGTATAGTACTGCCACTATTAACAATACAACAATATGCTTTATTGCGTATCAATGAATTAAATAAAGAAAATACCCCTGACGAAGCTTTGATACAAGTATACGAAAAAATTGTAACCCGTTCCCTTTTTGGAAATACTAATGCCAGTAGAAACTCCGCTTAAACGATAAAATATGAAGTCAACTCAATTACCCGAAAACGAATATGCCTCTTTTTATACTCCGTATATAAATGCTTTGGGAGACGTAAATTTGATGGAAGAATTAGAAATTTCATTACATGATTTTATCCATTTTATTCAAAACATTCCAATGGATAAATTTGATTATAGATATGCGCAAGGGAAGTGGAATATCAAGGAAATTATTCAGCATGTAATTGATACGGAGCGCATATTTGCCTATCGTGCGTTGCGAATTTCAAGAAATGACCAAACAGCTTTGCCTGGTTTTGATGAAAATGATTATGTAAATAATACTGAAGCTGCCAATAGAAGTATTCAAGATTTACTAACTGAATTCTCAGCGGTGCGACATTCGAATTTATTTCTTTTCAAAAGTTTATCTGAAGAGCAATTAAAGAGAATTGGAACTGCCTCAAATACTGCTGTTTCAGTTCGAGCCATAGGTTTTATTATGATTGGACATCAAAAACACCATCAAAAAGTTTTTGAAGAAAGGTACTTATAAATTATTGAAAACAAGTCGACCAAATTTTCAACTTGTTTTCAAAAGACATAGTATTTACAGGATTTGTGGAAGGCATCATATAATATGTGATGCCTTTTATTTGACCAAATTTTTTTAGAAAGTATTTATGACTTTCTTTTCCGTTAAAAATAATTTTTGTGATGCCGGGAAATTCTTTAAACAATGTTTCAAAATCAGTTTCTTCTTGGTTTTTGATGGGAATATTTCAGTTTCAGAATTTACAAAATCCAGAAAGGATTGTATCATATTAAGGTTTAAAGTATAGCTTTTTCTTTTTCGAGTATGGCTAATGCTAACCGGATTTTTCCGTAGTCTATTTTTTCTTCAAAATAATCAAAATAAGGTTTTAAGGCATTTGGTGATTCCAGTTTTATTTGCGCTTCAGCAATTTGAGAAACTTCTTCTTTTGAGATAAGCGAATCCAAATCTATATTAGCTCCATCAACATACAGTTTTGCTAAATGAGACATAATTGTACTTAAACCTAATTTTCTTTTTTGGGCAATTTCCTCTACAGAGAATCCGGTAGTATAAAGTTCTAATGTTTCTTTGTAGGTTGTGGCTTCTTTTTTCTTTTTAGCGCCTTTTGCTTTCTGGAAATCTTGGATAACTTTTATAAAAGCATCGCCATATTTTTCCAGTTTTGCTTTACCAACGCCGTCAATTGCCAATAATTCTGTTTCGCTCATCGGTCTTTCAATTTCCATTTGGCGTAAAGCCGCATCAATGAAAATCACATAAGCCGGTACAGATTCTTCCTTAGAAATTTCGTACCGTAGTTTACGTAAAGTTTCAAAAAGTGAATTTGCAACGGATTTGGTTTGTTTAATTTCTTGCTTGTCGATATTGATTTTTTGAACTGTGGTCAGCTGTACTTTCTCACCTTCAAATAATACTTTTTTTGCAAAGGCTGTCAATTTGATTTTGTTTTGCTGGTGAAAAGCAATTTCACAATAGCCCAAATTGATCAATTGTATCAAATATTGATTCCAGTCATACCATGATAAATTAGCACCAACACTGTATGTTTTCAGGTTTTGGTATTCTTTTTCATAAATATATGCATTTTTTGAACCGCGTAAAAAGTCAATGATTACTGGTAATGGTTCTATTTTCTTCAACCGAATAATTGCCGATAAAGCTTTTTGAGCGATCACCGTTCCGTCAAAAAAAAGTGGTGGATTTTTACAAATATCACAGTTTTCACAATTCTCTGTGACAAGTTCGCCAAAATAGGAAAGCAATATTTTTCTGCGACAACTCAACGCATCGGCATATTGTTTCATTCGTTCTAATTTGGCCAGTTGCACTTCAGCATTCAAACCTTGAGAGGCAAATTTTTGCAACTGAATCAGATCGCCATAACTTTCGAATAATACCGTTTCTGATGGTAATCCATCGCGACCGGCACGACCAATTTCCTGATAATAGCCTTCAATATTTTTAGGTAAGTTATAATGAATGACCCAGCGTACATTGGATTTGTCAATTCCCATTCCAAAAGCAATGGTAGCACAAATCACCTGGCAATCATCATTGATAAATTCATCCTGTGTTTTAGAACGAATTTTCGTGTCTAAACCTGCGTGATACGCTTTGGCATTCACGCCTGTTTTTTGTAATTTTTCAGCCAATTCTTCTGTTGTTTTTCTGCTTAAACAGTAGATAATTCCCGATTCATTGGGCTTTTCTAGGATGAAATCTATAATTTGTTTGACTCTGTCCAAAGCGGGACGCACTTCTAAACTTAAATTTTTTCGATCAAAAGAAGCAACAAATATTTTTGGATTTATCAAATTTAATTGTTGGCTAATATCTTTACGTGTAGCCTTATCAGCCGTTGCAGTTAAAGCTAATATTGGAGTAGAAGGGAAGCGCTTTTTGAGGTATCCTAAATTAGTATATGCAGGACGAAAATCATGTCCCCAAGCTGAAATGCAATGTGCTTCATCAATAGCAATTAAACTTATGGTCAAACTATTGAAAAGATTATCCAGAAACGATAGGCTTTCCGGAGCGATATACACTAATTTAATCACATTCGATTTTAACCTTTCGATATAAAACTGACGTTCATTTTCAGTTTGGCTACTGTTGATGAAACAGGCTTCAATACCATTTGCTTTCAGACTATCTACCTGATCTTTCATCAAAGCAATCAGTGGAGAAATTACGATTGTAATTCCCGGAAAAACCAATGCGGGCAATTGAAAACAAATTGATTTTCCTCCACCTGTAGGCATAATTGCCAATGTATCCTGTCCGGAAAGTACACAATTTATTATCTCTTCCTGGTTTGGGCGAAATTTTTCAAAACCAAAGTTTTCTTTGAGTTTGGCATATAAAATTTGATTAGTCATTTTGGCGTATATTTAGAAGTCTAAAGTTATAAAAAAAGGAACTCGTGAATGAGTTCCTTTTAATAAATATATTTGAGAAGGGATTAATTAATCCTCTTCATCGTCATCGTCATCATCTGAAAAATCTTTTTCGTCTGCATCTTCATCATCATCTCCTGAATCAGTATCTGGTTTATCATTAGCATCATCCTCATCATCATCATCCATATCGTCCTCTAAATCAAGCCCTTTAATTGGTTCAACAACTTCATCGATGATTATTTCATCATCTTCATCATAATTTTCAATTCTATCAGCCAGTTTTGTGCTCACTTTTACTAAATAAATGGTATCTTCAGTTCGTACTTCAACTGCTTCAACTAATTCATTTTTAGCGTTTCTAAAACTAATAATATTTGAATCATCATAACCATCTGGAAATTTATCAACCAATAGGTTTAAAATTTCATTGGTAAGTTTGGCGTAATCTACAATTACTCTTTTCATAAAATATTCTATAAATCTAATAAATAAGCGAAAATTAAAGGAGCTACAATGGTAGCATCGGACTCAATAATGAACTTAGGGGTTTTAATGTCTAATTTACCCCACGTAATTTTTTCATTTGGCACCGCTCCAGAATACGAACCGTAACTGGTTGTTGAATCTGAAATCTGACAGAAATAACTCCAGAAAGGAATGTCATGCATTTCCATATCTTGGTATAACATTGGTACTACACATATTGGAAAGTCTCCAGCAATACCACCACCAATTTGAAAGAAACCTACACCATTTGTACTGTTTTTAGGATACCAATCAGACAAGAAGACCATATATTCGATACCGGATTTCATTGTTGAAGCTTTTAAATCTCCTTTTATTACATAGGATGCAAATATATTTCCCATGGTACTATCTTCCCATCCCGGTACAATGATAGGCAAATTTTTCTCAGCGGCTGCATACATCCAGCTGTCTTTTAGGTCAATTTCATAATATTCTTCAAGAACACCTGAAAGCAACATTTTGTACATAAACTCATGCGGAAAATATCTTTCGCCTTTATCATCTGCATCTTTCCATATTTTGTAAATGTGTTTTTGCAAACGACGGAAAGCTTCATGCTCCGGGATACAAGTATCAGTTACACGATTTAATCCTCTTTCTAATAAATCCCATTCGTCCTGTGGAGTCAAATCACGGTAATTAGGAACTCTTTCATAATGAGAATGAGCGACTAGATTCATCACGTCTTCTTCGAGATTTGCACCAGTACACGAAATAATATGCACTTTGTCCTGACGAATAATTTCAGAAAAAATCTTACCAATCTCGGCAGTACTCATAGCTCCAGCCATGCTCACCATCATTTTTGCACCATTGGCTAATTGTTCTTCATATGCCTTAGCGGCGTCAACTAAAGATGCAGAGTTGAAATGCAAATAATGCTTTTCTATAAACTGACTGATTGGTCCTTTGCTCATTTTTATTTATTTAAATACTTAGAAATCAATTCGTTAAAATTAGTATTTCAAATTTAACGAATTTTTATATTGAATAATTGTTATTTATTTTTTGTCGTACCCTAATATTTTCAAAACATCGTCGGAGGTTTGTTGTTCGGAGAAAACCTCAGTAGCTAAAATACCATTTTCGTCTCTGTCTATTAATATGTGTTTGGGTTGCGGAATCAAACAGTGATGCAAGCCACCGTATCCGCCAATCGTTTCCTGATAAGCCCCCGTATTGAAAAATCCTATGTATAACGGTTTTTCTTTGTTGTATTTGGGGAGATAGATTGCGTTCATATTTTGCTCGGAGTTGTAATAATCATCGCTGTCGCATGTCATTCCTCCTAATAAAACTCTTTCGTAAGTTTCATTCCAGCGATTCACAGCCAGCATGATAAAACGTTTGTTTATAGCCCAAGTGTCCGGTAGCGTTGTGATGAAAGAGGAATCAATCATGTTCCACTTTTCTCTGTCATTTTGTTGTTTTTGATACAATATCTGGTATATTGCACCGCCACTTTCTCCTACTGTGAAGGACCCGAATTCAGTGAAAATATTTGGAACCTCAACCTCGGCTTCATCGCAGGCAATTTTGATTTGATTGATAATTTCGTCAATCATATATTGATAATCGTACTCGAATGCTAATGAATTTTTGATCGGAAAACCACCGCCAATATTCAGTCCATCAAGTGTAGGGCACTCTTTTTTTAATGCAATATAAACTTTGATACATTTTACTAATTCATTCCAGTAATAGGCATTATCATTTATTCCTGTATTGATAAAAAAGTGCAACATTTTTAGTTCCAATTTTTTATTTTCCTGGATTTGTTTTTTGTAAAAATTGACAATGTTTTTATACCCTATTCCTAATCTTGACGTGTAAAACTCAAATTTAGGTTCTTCCTCAGCAGCAATACGAATTCCGATTTTGAATTTCCCTTTTATTTGTTCTTGTAAAAGATCAAGCTCTTCATAATTATCAATAATTGGAATTGCATTTTTATGTCCATTATTTATTATTCGGGCTATATTTTCAATATACTGATCTCTCTTAAAGCCATTGCATATCACATAGGTGCTTTTATTAATTTTTCCGTTTGCCAGTAAGTTCTCAACAATATTGATATCAAAAGCAGATGACGTTTCAATATGGATGTTATTTTTAAAGGCTTCATTCATTACAAATTCAAAATGAGAACTTTTAGTACAATAGCAGTAGTAATATTTTGCCTCGTATTTGTTTTTCTCCATCGATTTACGAAACCAGCTTTTGGCTTTGTTAATGTTGTTGGAAATTTGAGGTAAGTAGGTGAATTTTAATGGAGTGCCATATTGTTCTACCAATTTCATTAAATCGATATTATGAAACTGAAGGTTGTCTTTGTTTAAAGTAAATTCTTCCTGTGGAAAATAGTAGGTTTGATTGATTAAATCAGAATATTTTGTATTCATTAGATGTCATAAATTTATAGATTAAAATATTGTAAAATAAAGAAACCCATAATTCAAACCCGAATATTTGCATAGATAATCTGAAGTTTTTCGTGATCTGCTTTCATGTATTGAAAAACATCAAAACTAAAGTTTCCTTTGATAGAATAAAAACGTTTCAATATTCTTAGAAAAGAGATATTGTTTCGGGTTTTATTACAACTATAATTTTGTTTGTTTTGACTTTTTTTCATTACTGCAAATGTAAAAAATATTATATACGCAATGCAATCCTTTTTATAAAAAATAATTAAGATTTATAATCCTGAAAGGCATTAAGAATTAATTCATTTTCAACCATTTGATTGATTTTTATTTTTCCGATACCTTCTATCAATGCGAACTGGATGTTTCCATATTCGTTTTTTTTGTCGTGAATCAGTAATTCTAAGATTGGTTTGATATCATTTTCTTCAAAAACGATGTCGGTATAAATAGCCTTTATACTGGATTTTATCTGAGAATATTCTTCTATATTGATCAGTTTTTTATGTAGTGAAAGGTAACTCTCTAATATCATCCCAACGGCTATGGCTTCACCGTGCAATAAAGTTGTTTTGTTATCATTTTCCAAAAAATAACTTTCAATGGCATGACCCAGTGTGTGACCAAAATTCAACGCTTTTCGGATATTTTTTTCGGTTGGATCTTGCAGCACAATTTCATTTTTTATCTCGACTGAACGGTAAATTAATACATCAAAATCAGCAAAATCTATAGTCTTTAAATCTAAAAATTGCTCCCAATATTCTTTATCATAAATCAAACCGTGTTTCAGCATTTCGGCAAGACCGGAACGCATTTCGTTTTGTGGCACTGTTTCTAAATATTGAGTATCAATAAGCACCATTTTAGGCACATTAATAACACCGATTTGGTTTTTTAAATTTCCTAAATCCACCCCGTTTTTGCCACCTACAGAAGCATCAACCATTGCGAGTAAAGTGGTTGGAACGTGAATAAAATCAACACCGCGTTTGAAGGTGGATGCTACAAAACCACCTAAATCAGTGACAACGCCACCGCCTAAGTTAATGATAAGGCTTTTTCTGTCAGCCCCAAGTTCCGTGAGTACTTTCCAAATTTGGACGCAAGTCTCAATATTTTTATTTTCTTCGCCACAATCAAATTCAATGATTTCAATTATAAGATCAGTTTCCAGAACAGGAAGAAAATGGGGCAGACAAAACTCATTAGTATTGCTGTCAACAATAATAAATAGGTTGGAGTATTTATTTTCTTTTAAATGAAGGTTTATTGCTTCATATCCTTTTTCGTTAAAATGTATCGGGTAACTGTTGGCTTGAATTGATTGCATCTGTATGGATTAATTGGAACCGCAAAATAAGGCATTTTTTGCTAAATAATATTCAAAACTCTGTCTATATTTGTACAAAAATCTAACAAATAATGGAAAAAATATTCAATAATACTCAAGTTGCCTTTTCATTAAAAAGTGATACGGAACTTGACAGAGCTTATTTTCTTTTCAAAATGATTGCTAATCAGCCTCTGGTACGTATTGGAACTGCAGTTACAAATTTTGCCCTTAAAGCCAATCTTCCTGTTGAAGGTTTGATTCGCGCTACAGTTTTTGACCATTTTTGTGGTGGGATAAATGAAGTGGACTGTCTTTCGGTGGTAGATAAAATGTATACCAAAGGAGTTTCCTCTGTTTTGGATTATTCTGTAGAAGGAAAAGAAGCCGAAGATCAATTTGATGCCGCGCTTGAAATGACCTTGAAAACTATTGAATTTGCCAGAGAACGCCAAGCCATTCCTTTTGCCGTTTTTAAACCAACCGGTTTTGGGCGTTTTGAATTATATGAGAAGTTGGGCGAAAAACAAACATTGACTCCAGAAGAACAGGCAGAATGGAATAGAGTGATGGCTCGTTTTGATTTAGTTTGTAAAGATGCCCATTCTAAAAATGTTGCTCTTTTGATAGACGGTGAAGAAAGTTGGATGCAAGATGCGGCTGATGATTTAGTGACCGAAATGATGCGCAAATACAATAAAGAAAAAACCATTGTTTTCAATACGTTGCAAATGTACCGTTGGGATCGTTTGGATTACTTGAAAAAATTACATGAACAGGCTATAAAAGAAGGTTTTTTTATCGGAATGAAATTGGTTCGTGGTGCGTACATGGAAAAGGAAATTGTTCGGGCTGCTGAAAAAGGATATCCATCACCAATTTGCGCTTCAAAAGAAGCTACGGATGAAAATTATGATGGTGCTGTGCGCTATATGACGGATCATTTAGAGGTAATGTCTGTTTTTGCAGGTACCCATAATGAGTCCAGTACTTATACGCTAATGGAATTAATGACGGAGAAAGGAATAAAAACTAATGATGACAGAATCTGGTTTGGACAATTGTATGGTATGAGCGATAACATCAGCTACAATATGGCCGCTAATGGCTATAATGTTGCTAAATATTTGCCTTTTGGTCCAGTTAAAGATGTGATGCCGTACTTAATTCGTCGTGCGGAAGAAAATACTTCCGTAGCGGGACAAACGAGTCGTGAATTAGAAATGATAAAAGCAGAACGCAATCGAAGAAAAGGGAAGTAGGAAAGTGGTCAGTGATCAGATTTTAGTATTCAGTTATATTAGAATTTATAAAAAGTTTTAATAAAAAACTCCATTCAGCTTATTGAATGGAGTTTTTTAATGTCAAATTTATGAAATCTAAAAATTGCTAAACTGCAGATTACTTAAATTTTTATAAATCCCATTTTCTAGAGCGATTAATTCCTGATGTGTTCCTTGTTCTGTGATTTTTCCTTTATCCAAGACCAAAATTTGATCCGCACTGCGAATCGTCGATAGGCGGTGCGCTATTATAATACTAGTTCTTCCTTGCATTAAAATCTCTAAGGCTTCCTGAACTAGTTTTTCACTTTCACTATCTAATGATGATGTGGCTTCATCCAGAATTAAAATACTTGGATTTTTCAATAATGCTCGGGCTATGGCAATACGTTGTCGTTGTCCGCCGGAAAGTTTAATACCTCTTTCTCCCACAATTGTTTCAAATTTTTCAGGGAAACTTTCGATAAAATTATAGGCATTGGCTTGTTTTGAAGCAGTAACAATTTCTTCTTCGGTAGCATTGGGATTTCCATAAGCAATATTCTCTCTGATGGTTCCTCCAAATAATATTACGTCTTGCGGCACAATACTCATGTTTCCACGAAGACTTTCTAAATCAAAATCATAAATATTTTTTCCGTCAACCAATATTTCTCCTTCATCAATAGTATAAAAACGCAATAATAGGGAAGCAATAGTCGATTTTCCGGTTCCGCTTGGCCCTACAATAGCAATTTTTTGACCAAAATTAGCCGTAAAATTGACGTCTTTTAATACTTTAATTTCTTTTCTGGAATGGTAACTGAACGCTACATTCTTGAAAGTGACATTGCCTTTTATTTTTTCAATTGCAGCCGGATCACGCACCGAATTTATTTTTTCAGGAGTTTCATCTAATAATTCAAAAACACGTTCGGTTGCGCCAATCGCTTTTTGGATTTGGGCATATAGTTCCGCAATTCCGCCAAAAGAAGCACCTACAAATGTAGAATACAACACAAACGAAATCAATTGGCCAACGCTCATTTCTCCACTAATACTCAATCGAACACCAAACCAAACTACGGCAACAATAGCTCCAAAAAGACAGAAAATAATGAATGAAGCAAAATACCCTCTGTATTTTCCGCCTTTAATGGCAATTGCAACCACTTCTTTTATTTTTCCGTTGTAACGGGCAATTTCGTACCACTCATTGGCAAAAGCCTTAACAATACTGATGCCTTGCATGGTTTCTTCAACAATTACTTGACTTTCGGCCACTTTATCTTGAACATTTTTTGAATATTTCCTGATGAATCGCCCAAAAATAACCGCAGCAACGGCCACTAGTGGCACTACGGACAACATCAATAATGTCAATTTGATGCTTTCATTGGCCAATAAAAGAACGCCACCAATAATTAAAATGAATTGTCTTAAGAATTCGGCTATAGTAGATGTTAAAGTATCTTGTATCTGGGTAATATCTGAACTGATTCTACTGTTTAATTCGCCAACACGCTTTTGCGAGAAGAAAGACATAGGTAGTTTTACCAAATTGCTGTACAGTGATAATCGTAGATTAGCTAAAGTATTCTCCGTAAAATTGACAAATAAATACAATCTAAAAAACGAAAAAATGGACTGAAGAAATAAGATTACAATTAAACCACCCGCAATCATGTTAGCTTGAGTATTGTCTTTGTTTTTCACACAATCAATTAGCATTCCCATCAACTTAGGAAAAGCAAGAGCAGTCGCTCCAGTGAATAATAAAAAAACTAATCCTACATAAAATTTCCATCGGTGATTTCCTGCATATTGAAATATTACAGTTGCTTTTTGGAGTGAACTTGCAGTAATTTTTGATTTTGGTAAATCGTTTTCTTTGAACCTGGCCATTATCTATTGTTTATGTCGCAAATGTAAGACTATAGCGAATGAATACAAAAAAATACTAGTTTTTCATTACAAAGATAAAGTGCTATTATAGAGCACGAAAGAAAACTGAGTCACTATTTTATTGATTTTTTTTACTTTTTTGCTTGCAGATACGATTTCTAGCTGTATATTTGCACTCGCAATAAGGATATGAAAATATCTGCATTGTTTAGGGCAATTAGCTCAGCTGGTTCAGAGCACCTCGTTTACACCGAGGGGGTCGGGGGTTCGAACCCCTCATTGCCCACCATAAGGGACAAGGAAGAAAAATTCTTCTTTGTCCTTTTTTTATTTGAAAAATTTTTTAGCAGTCTGACTGAATCAAAAACTAACACTTCCTCCTATTTATCAAAGACATTTCATAGGTAATATTTACCTATGCGAATCAAGTGTTGAAAAAAGCTAAAAAAAAAGAAAGATATATCTTTCGAATTATTTGTAGGAAGATAAAATTAATTTGCTTTTACTTTGGCATAATGATTGTCTCTTTTAGGGTTGTACAAATTATTAGTGTCATACAACGATTTTATTTAAATTAATACTATGATATCATATATTTACTTGGCAAATGAAAATTTTTAATGACAAAAAGACTTAAATAAATATATGTCAAATCATAAAATACTTACTATTGACAATCTGTCACTTCAGGAATTTGATTCGGAAGCAGATTTAATTCCACTTTTGACTCCCGAAGACGAGGAGGAAATGAACAATGAGGCTTTACCTGAATTATTGGCTATATTGCCCTTGCGGAATATGGTTTTATTTCCAGGAGTTGTAATACCAATTACTGCGGGACGCGATAAATCGATTAAATTGATCAATGACGCTAACGCTGCAGGGAAAACTATTGGAGTTGTTGCTCAAATCAATGAGGAAGATGAAGACCCAACCAAAGCAGATATTCATAAAATAGGTACGGTAGCCCGTATTTTACGTGTACTGAAAATGCCTGACGGGAATATAACGGTAATTCTTCAAGGTAAAAAACGTTTTGAGATTGAGACTGTTATTGATGAAACATCTTATATTACTGCAAAAATCAAGGAAGTTCCAGAGAAAAGACCTAAGAAAAACGATACTGAATTTGTTGCCATTCTGGATTCAATCAAAGAATTAGCGATTCAGATTATAAAAGAAAGTCCAAACATTCCCAGTGAAGCTACTTTTGCCATCAAGAATATTGAAAGCCAATCGTTTTTAGTCAACTTTGTGACTTCGAATATGAATTTGACAGTTAAAGAAAAACAAGATTTATTAGCGATTAATGAGTTGAAAGAAAGAGCTTTAGAAACGCTTCGCTACATGAATATTGAGTTGCAAAAACTCGAATTAAAAAATGATATTCAGTCTAAAGTTCGGTTTGATTTAGACCAACAACAGCGTGAATATTTCCTGCACCAGCAAATGAAAACCATTCAGGAAGAATTAGGTGGAGTTTCTCAGGAAGAGGAAATGGACGAAATGTTACAGAAGTCCTTGACCAAAAAATGGGACGAGAAAACCAAAAAACATTTTGATAAGGAATTGTCTAAAATGCGTCGCATGAATCCCCAAGCGCCTGATTTTGGTATTCAAAGAAACTATCTGGAGTTGTTTTTGGAATTGCCTTGGAACGAATATTCTAAAGATAAATTTGATTTAAAAAGAGCACAGAAAATATTAGATAGAGATCATTTTGGTCTTGAAGATGTTAAGAAAAGAATGATAGAACATTTGGCAGTTTTAAAATTGCGAAATGATATGAAATCCCCAATTATTTGTTTGACAGGACCTCCCGGAGTTGGAAAAACATCTATTGGACGCTCTATAGCAGAAGCTTTAGGCCGAAAATATGTTAGAATTTCTCTTGGTGGGTTGCGTGATGAAGCGGAAATTCGCGGACATAGAAAAACGTATATAGGTGCCATGCCTGGACGAATTATCCAAAGCTTGAAAAAAGCCGGAACCTCAAATCCTGTTTTTGTTTTGGATGAAATCGATAAATTATCAAACAGCAACCAAGGTGATCCGTCATCAGCATTATTGGAAGTTTTAGATCCGGAACAAAACAATTCTTTTTATGATAATTTCCTTGAAATGGGATATGATTTGTCTAAAGTGATGTTTATTGCTACATCGAATAATATGGCTGCGATTCAACCTGCGTTGAAAGACAGAATGGAAATCATCAAAATGTCAGGCTATACGATTGAAGAAAAGGTAGAAATTGCACGTCAGCATTTGTTTCCAAGACAATTGAAAGAACATGGTTTGACAACCAAAGATTTAACTATTGGTAAAAAACAATTAGAAAAAATTGTCGAAGGATACACACGTGAATCCGGAGTTCGTGGCCTAGAAGCTAAAATTGCTCAAGTAATCCGTAATGCAGCAAAATCCGTTGCAATGGAGGAAGCGTATAATAAAAAAGTAACGGATGACGATATCATAAAAACGCTAGGTGTTCCAAGGCTAGAAAGAGATAAATACGAGAATAATGATGTTGCCGGAGTAGTAACTGGTTTGGCCTGGACCTCTGTTGGCGGTGATATTTTGTTTATAGAATCGTTGCTTTCCCCAGGAAAAGGAACCATGACAATTACCGGAAACTTGGGTACAGTAATGAAAGAATCTGCCACCATTGCTTTAGAATATATTAAGGCCAATGCATCATTTTTAGGATTGGATTCAGAGCTGCTTTCTAAATATAACATTCACTTACACGTTCCGGAAGGAGCCACTCCAAAAGACGGACCAAGTGCAGGAATTGCAATGCTGACGTCCTTAGTTTCGTTATTTACACAAAAACGAGTGAAGAAAAACCTAGCCATGACAGGAGAAATTACTTTACGTGGGAAAGTATTGCCAGTAGGCGGAATCAAAGAAAAGATTTTGGCTGCAAAAAGAGCCAATATTAAAGAAATTATTCTGTGTCATGAAAATAAGAGTGATATTGATGAAATAAAACCTGAATATCTGGAAGGACTTTCTTTTCATTATGTAAAAGAAATGAGCGAAGTATTGAAATATGCTCTAACTGATCAAAAGGTTAAAAACGCTAAGGATTTGTAATAAAAACAAATTCTAAATTTAAAATCCAACTTCTAAAACTTGATTTTCAAGCAAAGGAATTTGGATTTTTTTATTTGTAATTACCAGTTTTAAAGTTGCCATTTATTGTATTTATAATTTTATCTTCGCAGTTGCGTTTTACTTATACAAACTCCAATTTAAAGCATGCTAAAAAAACTATATCTGTACTCTTTTATTTTTGTTTGTGCTGTGTCTTACAGTCAAATAGGAGGGAAGTACACCTATCAGTTTTTAAATTTAGTGACCTCACCAAGACAGGCAGCTTTAGGCGGGAAAGTGATTACAATTTATGATGAGGATGTCAATCAGGTCCATTTTAATCCGGCTACTATAAATGCAGAAATGGACAACCATTTGGCTTTGAATTACGGGAGCTACTTTAATGAAGTGACTTATGGAACTGCTTCGTACGCGTATACATACGATCGTCATTTACAGACCTTTCAGGCGGGTATAAATTATGTAAATTATGGTAATTTTGAAGGATTTGATGAAAATGGCCAGCCTACGGCAGCATTTACTGGAAGTGAAATAGCGCTTTCTTTCGGGTATGCCTATAATATTCCCTATACGAATATTCATATTGGTGCGAGCGCTAAATTGATTTCTTCAAATTTAGACATTTATAATTCTTTTGGTGGTGCGTTAGATATAGGCGCTCTTTTTATTGATGAAAAAAATGATGTCAATTGGGCTTTGGCCATTCGAAATATAGGCACACAGTTTTCAACGTATAATGGTACAAATGAAAAACTGCCACTAGAAATAATCGCAGGAGTGTCACAGGAATTAGAAAATGTCCCTATTCGCTGGCATCTTACTTTAGAGAATTTACAGCAATGGAATATTGCTTTTTCAAATCCAGCTAGAGCTACATCTTCATTTAATGGAGAATCAACCGAAGAGAAGGTGCCATTTGTAAATAATGCTTTGCGTCATGTAATTATGGGAGTAGAGCTTTTTCCTAAAAGAGCCCTTAATTTGCGATTGGGATATAATTTTAGACGAGCCGAAGAATTACGTATTGTCGAGCAACGTAATTTTTCAGGAATTTCATTGGGTTTTGGACTTAAATTAAATAAACTTAAATTTAATTATTCGTATTCAAGATATACGTTAGCAGGAAATACAAGCCTTTTTGGATTGACAATTAATTTTCAAGAATGATTTTGATATAACATTGAACTTTAAATTTTACATTTTGAACAAAAAAATCACCATTGCGATTGACGGTTTTTCATCAACCGGAAAAAGTACTTTAGCCAAACAACTCGCAAATCATTTTGGATATGTATTTGTAGATACCGGAGCAATGTATCGTGCCGTTACTTTTTTTGCGATGCAAAAAGGATATGTTAACGCCACTTTTTTTGATAAACAAGCATTGATTAATAGTTTGTCAAATATTAAGTTGCAGTTTAAATTCAATACTGATTTGGGTTTTGCCGAAATGTATTTGAATGATGTGAATGTCGAAACTGAAATCAGAACGATTGAAGTGTCTAGTTTTGTTAGTAAAGTAGCCGAAGTTTCTGAGGTTCGCAGTAAATTAGTCGAACAGCAAAAAGAAATGGGAAAAGACAAAGCAATTGTGATGGACGGCAGAGATATAGGTACCGTTGTTTTTCCGGATGCCGAGCTTAAAATATTCATGACCGCCAGTGCAAGCACAAGAGCAAAAAGACGCTATGACGAGTTAGTTCAAAAGGGCGATAGTATCACGTATGAAAAAGTTCTCAAAAATGTAGAAGAGCGGGATTATATTGATACTCACCGGGAAGATTCTCCCTTGATAATGGCCGATGATGCGATAGAAATTGACAATTCACATTTAAATCGTAAAGAGCAATTTGAGCTTGTTTTAGAATTAGTAAATGAAATTACTAAAACGATATAATTAGTTGCAGATTTAATTTTTAATAGTAGATTTACGCCTTGTAAATTTTTTAAAATAAAAAAAACAATTCATCGCATGGGAATTAAAAATAGATTGGTAATAATGAGTTTTCTTCAGTTTTTTGTTTGGGGAGCTTGGTTGATTACCATTGCAAATTATTGGTTTGGCACCAAGAATTGGGAAGGAACTCAATTTGGATTGGTTTTTGGAACTATGGGAATTGCTTCTTTATTTATGCCGACACTAACCGGAATTATTGCTGATCGATGGGTAAATGCTGAGAAATTATATGGAATTCTTCATATTTTGTATGCTGCAGTATTATTTTTTATCCCACAAGTTACTACTCCGGAAACCTTTATTTATAGTATGCTTTTAGCAATGTGTTTTTATATGCCAACGATTGCTTTGAGTAACTCAATTTCTTACACGGCTCTAAAATTAAACAATAAAGATGTAATCAAAAATTTCCCTCCAATACGGGTTTGGGGAACAATCGGTTTTATTGTTGCTATGTGGATCACTAATTTGACCGGAAATAAAGCAACGGAATATCAATTTTATATTGCAGGTTTAGCAGCGGTACTTTTGGGAATTTACTCTTTTACGTTACCCAAATGTAAACCGCAGCGCTTGTCTAAAGAGAATGCTTCTGTGATGGAAACACTAGGATTAGAATCCTTTAAGTTATTCGCAGATTATAAAATGGCTTTGTTCTTTGTTTTCTCCATGTTTTTAGGAGGCGCTTTACAATTAACAAATGCGTACGGAGATGTTTTCTTGGATGAATTCAAACATTTTCCAAAATATGCTGATTCTTTCGTAGTGGAATATTCAACTATTATCATGTCGATTTCTCAAATATCGGAGACTTTATTTATTCTTGCGATTCCTTTTTTTCTAAGACGTTTTGGTATCAAACAAGTGATGTTGATCAGTATGCTGGCTTGGGTATTGCGTTTTGGATTATTTGCTTACGGCAATCCTACAGACGGGTTGTGGATGATTATTATGTCCTGTGTGGTATACGGAATGGCATTTGATTTCTTTAATATATCAGGATCATTATTTGTTGAAACCACCACAGATCCAAAAAATCGTTCTTCGGCACAAGGATTGTTTATGATGATGACCAATGGTTTTGGAGCGGTTTTAGGAAGTTTTACTTCGGGATGGGCTATTGATAAATACTTTACAAAATCATTTAATAATACTACAGATTTAGCTGGTTTTCTGGAAACAGAAACGACAAATTCAAAGATGTTAGAATTTGTGACTGCTCAAGGGAATACAATTACGGCTGATGGATTGTTTAGTAAAGCCATTTTTATGAAAGACTGGCATACCATTTGGTTGGCTTTTGCTATGTATGCACTGATAATTGCCTTGGCTTTTGCCGTTTTATTCAAGCACAAACACAATCCTGTAGATTTTGAAAATGTAAGTCATTAGAAAGGAAAGAAAAATAAAAAAAACCGATAACTAAAAATAGTTATCGGTTTTTTTATGCTGGGAATCAAATATTTACATAACTAGCCCCGAGTGAAGCGGTATCCTTTTATACAGTATCCAGCCTTCAAAAGGCTGGATACTGTATAAAAGATATAGCGGAAAGCGGGAGTAATCGTCATAAAAACCCCAAAACGTACTGCTCCTAAAAACCAAGACATTATCGCATTTAAATTATTTTGCAAATTAAGATAAATGTGTTACTTTTGCAGTCCTTTTGGTGAATAAGAGTTTCCTTTAGGTATTACTTAATTATACAAACAACTTCTGTTGTTTTCTAGCACATTAAGAAACTCGAGAGAATACAGAATACAAATTTTCAATCAGCATGTCTGAACAAGTAAAATCACAAGAAGAGTTTTTAGCAAATTTTAACTGGCACAACTTTGAAGAAGGTATTGATGCAGTGGATCAAAAAAACTTATTAGAATTTGAAGAACTAGTTTCAAAAACATTTATCGCTACGGATCAAGAAGAAGTAGTAGATGGAACAGTTGTTAGAATTACAGATAGAGACGTTATTGTTGATATCAACGCAAAATCGGAAGGTGTTATTTCATTGAACGAATTCCGTTACAACCCAAGCTTAAAAGTAGGTGATACTGTTGAAGTATTAATTGACATCCGTGAGGATAAAACAGGTCAATTAGTATTGTCTCACAGAAAAGCACGTACTATCAAATCATGGGATAGAGTTATTTCGGCTAACGAAACAGGAGAAATCGTTAATGGTTTTGTAAAATGCAGAACTAAAGGTGGTATGATCGTTGACGTTTTCGGAATTGAAGCGTTTTTACCAGGATCTCAAATTGATGTTAAACCAATTAGAGACTACGATGTATATGTAAACAAAATGATGGAATTCAAAGTGGTAAAAATCAACCACGAATTCAAAAATGTTGTTGTTTCTCATAAAGCGCTTATTGAAGCGGATATCGAAATCCAGAAAAAAGAAATCATCGGTCAATTGCAAAAAGGACAAGTATTAGAAGGTGTTGTTAAAAACATTACTTCTTATGGTGTCTTTATTGACTTAGGTGGAGTTGATGGATTGATTCACATTACTGACCTTTCTTGGTCAAGAATCAACCACCCATCTGAAGTATTGGAATTAGACCAAAAATTAAATGTTGTAATCCTTGATTTCGATGACGAAAAAACAAGAATTCAATTAGGATTGAAACAATTAAACGCTCACCCTTGGGATGCTCTAGATGCTAAATTAGCAATTGGAGACAAAGTAAAAGGTAAAGTAGTTGTAATAGCTGATTACGGTGCATTTATTGAAGTGGCTGAAGGTGTTGAAGGTTTAATCCACGTTTCTGAAATGTCTTGGTCTACTCATTTACGTTCTGCTCAAGATTTCGTAAAAGTAGGAGATATTGTTGAAGCAGTTATCTTAACATTAGACAGAGATGACCGTAAAATGTCATTAGGTATCAAACAATTGTCTCAAGATCCTTGGACTGATATCACTTCTAAATATCCTGTAGGTTCTAAACATTCAGGTATCGTTAGAAACTTTACAAACTTTGGTATTTTCGTAGAACTAGAAGAAGGAATTGATGGATTGATTTACATCTCAGACCTATCTTGGACAAAGAAAATCAAACACCCATCTGAATTTGTAAATGTTGGTGAAAAACTTGATGTAGTAGTATTAGAATTAGATGTTGATGGACGTAAATTATCTTTAGGTCACAAACAAACTACTGCTAATCCTTGGGATCAATATGAAGATTCATTTGCAGTTGGAACAATCCATAACGGTGAAATCTCTGAAATTGTTGACAAAGGAGCTACTGTAGAATTTGGTGATGATATCGTTGCTTTCATTCCTACACGTCACCTTGAAAAAGAAGACGGAAAGAAATTGAAAAAAGGCGAAACAGCTGATTTCAAAGTTATCGAATTCAACAAAGAATTCAAAAGAGTAGTTGCCTCTCACACTGCTATCTTCCGTGAAGAAGAAGAGAAAAATGTAAAAACAGCTACTGAAAACACATCATCTTCAGCATCTACAAACAATGCTTCGGCATCAACTTTAGGTGATAGTAATGATGTATTAGCAGCATTAAAAGCTAAAATGGAAAAGTCAGAGAAAAAATAATTTCTTGATTTTTTGAAAATAGAAAGCTCCACAGTAATGTGGGGCTTTTTTTTGCTTCCTTTTTAAGGAGCATAACATATAAGTTCACCATCCACAATCGTCCCGCTGTTCGCAGTATCTTTTTATTGTGCAGTACTAATTTTTAAAAAATAACTTTGGGTAGCACCATAAAAAGGATACTTGCTGCCATCTGGGCTATTTTACTTCGTTTCATTTTCATAACACTATTAAAAAAATATAATTATTT
This sequence comes from Flavobacterium sp. LS1R10, assembly GCF_003968825.1. Lineage (NCBI taxonomy): Bacteria > Pseudomonadati > Bacteroidota > Flavobacteriia > Flavobacteriales > Flavobacteriaceae > Flavobacterium > Flavobacterium sp. LS1R10. Next base: position 201,459 of record NZ_RYDH01000002.1, read on the forward strand.
GAAAATCAATATTTTGAAAAATATTTTTATTTTTTTAAAACCAAAAGTAATAATAGTGCGTAAATGCTTTTATATAACTTTAAAAAAAAAATATGAAAACTAGAAAATTTTTATCAATTGCATTAATGACATTAGTATTTGGAGCTACATCTTTCGCTCAAAAAAGTGTAATGGTTGGAGGAGCAGCGATGTATCCAACTAAAAATATTGTTGAAAATGCGGTAAACTCTAAAGACCATACTACTTTAGTTGCAGCTGTAACAGCAGCTGGTTTAGTTGAAACATTACAAAGTACAGGACCATTCACCGTTTTTGCCCCAACAAATGCTGCGTTTGATAATTTACCAGCAGGAACTGTAACTACATTGTTAAAACCAGAAAACTTAAAGATGTTACAAACAATACTTACGTACCATGTTGTAGCTGGAAAAATGAATGCTTCAGATATTGCTAAAGCAATTAAAATGGGAAAAGGAAAAGCAACCTTAAAAACAGTTAGTGGCGGAAACTTAACTGCTTGGATGAAAGGTAAAGATTTATATATCTCGGATGAAAATGGAGGAAAATCTAAAGTAACAATTGCTGATGTGAACCAATCTAATGGTGTGATTCACGTTATTGATGCAGTTGTATTACCTAAACAATAATTTTTGATTAGAGGTTGATATTTTGTTAGTCTTAAGAGCCCTCGCAATTTGCAGGGCTTTTTTGTTATAAAAAAACCCCGATACTAAGTTTTTTAGCATCGGGATTATATTTTACTTAGATAAAATTGAACTTATCTCAAAGTGGCTCCGAGTTCAGTTATAAAATTATTTTGTAACTTGCTCATAATTTTGTCAATTTGCGCATCCGTCAGTGTTTTAGAACAGTCTTGGATAGCGAAACTTAAAGCGTATGATTTTTTCCCTTCAGGAAGATTTTGACCTTGATATACATCAAATAAATTAATGTCTTTTAAAAGTGTTTTTTCTGTCTGACGTGCAATGTTATAAATACTTTCATAAGTTATGTTTTGATCTATAAGCAAAGCCAAATCCCTGCGCACTTCCGGATATTTTGGAATCTCGGTATATTTTATCTTCGCAGAAATTAATTTTAAAATTAGAGCCCAATTAAAATCTGCAAAAAATACTTCTTGTTTGATTCCAAAATGCTTCAATATTGATTTTTTTACCACCCCAAATTCTACCAAAGTATCTTTGTGACATCCAATTGCAATTCCTTCAGAAAAAATATCAGATGTAACAGGTAAATTTTGTGTTTTTTGAATCCCTAATCTTGAAAGGATCCCATGGACATAGCCTTTGAACAAAAAGAAATCAGAGGGTTTTTGAGCGTTAGTCCAATTTTCTTGATTTCTGTTTCCGGAAAGAAATAAAGTCAAATGTTTTTTCTCTTCATAACCAGCAAGATAGTTGTGGTATGATTTTCCAAATTCAAATAATTTTAAATCGGAATTTTTACGATTAATATTATAGGAAACAGCCTCTAATCCGGAGAATAACAGGGATTGTCGCATTGTTGATAAATCAGCACTTAACGGATTCAGCATTGTTACGTTATGTTCTTCTTTAAGTATTTCACTCAGCGCTACATAAGAAGCGGTCGTCAGCGAATTAGCCATCATCTCATTAAATCCTTGAGAATTTAATTGTGTGGCAATCAGATTTTGTATCTTATAGTCTTCGTTTCTGGGAGAATTAGAAACAGTAGCATTCAATTTTTTTGAAAATTTAATGTTATTGTAACCGTAAACCCTTAATATTTCTTCAATTACATCAATTTCTCTTTGTACATCAACCCGGTAAGCCGGAATGGTTAAACCTAAACCTGCGTCAGAAACACTATTGATTTTAATTTCTAATGACGCTAAGATTTGTTTGATCGTATCTTTTGGTAATTCCTGACCAATTATTTTAGCGACTTTACTAAAATTTAAAAACACTGAAAAGTCTTCCAATTTTTTTGGATACATATCCACAACATCAGATGTTATTTCGCCTCCTGCTACTTCTTGTATTAATAGAGCTGCTCTTTTTAGGGCGTATGCGGTAATGGTTGGGTCAATTCCTCTTTCAAATCGAAAGGAAGCATCCGTATTCAATTGATGTCTTTTCGCTGTTTTACGAATACTTACGGGATTAAAATAAGCACTTTCCAGAAAAATAGAATTGGTATGTTCACCTACTCCTGATTTTTTTCCGCCAAAAACACCGGCAATACATAAAGGTCCTTTTTCATCACAAATCATTAAATCTTCTTCGTGTAAGGTTCTTTCTACATCATCAAGAGTAATGAATTTAGTTCCGGTAGGAAGTGTTTGTACGAGTATCTTTCCATTAATTTTTGCAGCATCAAAGGCATGAAGAGGTTGACCCAGCTCATGTAAAACATAATTGGTTACATCTACAATATTATTTTTAGGATTGATTCCAATAGCTTTCAATCGGTTTTGCAACCAAGCTGGTGATGGTTTTACCTCTATACCAGAAATGGTTACACCACAATATCTAGGAGCCAGTTTAGACTCTTTGACATCAATATCAATTTTTAAGGTTCTTTTATCTACTCTAAAATTACTTACCGAAGGGGTGATCAGTTCTACATTGACACCGCTTTGCAGCATTCCTGCTCTCAAATCCCGAGCAGTTCCCAAATGGCTCATGGCATCAGCACGATTGGGTGTCAATCCAATTTCGAAAACTTCGTCATTTTCAATTTTAAAAACGGTGGATGCAGGAGTTCCTGCTGCTAAAGCATCGTCCAGTATCATAATTCCGTCATGGCTATCGCCTAGTCCTAGTTCATCTTCTGCACAAATCATTCCGTGACTTTCCTGTCCGCGAATTTTTCCTTTTTTTATTATAAAAGCAATTCCCGAGGCGTCATATAATGTGGTTCCAATAGTAGCAACCGGCACTTTTTGTCCTGCAGCAACATTAGTGGCACCACATACAATCTGTACAGGAACGCCATTTCCTAAATCGACTGTGGTAATTTTTAATCGGTCAGCATCCGGATGTTGGATGCACGTAAGCACGTGTCCCACAACAATGCCTTCTAATCCGCCTTTTACGGATTGGTATTTATCAACAATTTCTACTTCTAACCCTAAATCAGTTAGTAATGCTGCAGTTTCCTCGGATTTCCAGTCTATTTTAATAAATTGTTTTAACCAGTTGTAAGATATTTTCATCTTTTAATTTTAATGAGACTGCAAATATAAGGATTGCAGTTTGGAGTAAGAAACAATTTTTTTGGTTTTTTACAACTCATTTATATGGATTGACTACGTACCAAAAATACAGATAAAGGAATCTTAAATATAATTATATGTGAATTAAACAATAAAATTAGGTTAAAAAAACACATATTTAAATTTAATGCTATTACTTGACTGAATTGTGCTATTCTAAAGAGAAATAGGTAACTATTTTTGATAAAATATAAACAGATAACAATATGGATAACGTAGCACAAAGACCAGAATTTAAGGCAAAATATGATAATTATATTGGGGGAAAGTTTGTTGCACCAATTAAATACTCATGCATTCTTTGATTAATTTATTAATGGTAGCTGCCAGTTCTACATTGTTGTAGAAAAAATAATTTTGGTAGTTTAATTGCCAAAATTGGTCGTTTCCGTCTTTAGGATACCGTTCGTTCAAAAACTGTAAGGTATCTATAATCTTAGTTTGCTCTATGGCCAAAGCCAAACACTGTGTTGGATTTTTTCTTGTAGCCTCCGGGAAATCAATTTTCATTTCTACATTTGAGGGAATCACTACTGTTTCTCCTGGTAAGTACACAAAGCTCGGATCATCAAAAAGATGCATCACTTTTTTACCTCTGAGCATGCTGGTCACTACAAAATCATTAAATTTTAGAGGAACTAATGCCGATGATTCATAAGTTTCAAAAAGATTTAGTTCGCAATGGTTCAAAGAGTAAACCGTTCGGTTCTCCACTAATGTTTTTAACGATTTCTCGTTTGATAAATGCGGTGGGTTGATGAAGGTACCATTACTATTCATAAATTTAAACTTTAAAAAAGGAAAAGTCTAAATTTAAAGTAAATAACTTAAATTTTAGTGCTATTTATGGAATATTTAAATTAATTCTTCGACGTGTTTTTTTATGTTTTCCGCCATTTTTTTAGTGGGCAGATCATTGGCATCCATGCCAAAAGGATCTTCAATTTCTTCGGCAATCAGCTCTAAACTTGCTAAAACATAAAAGATAAATACCACAACCGGAATTACATAATATCCCAAACTGAACACGTATCCAAAAGGCAAAGTCAGTACATAAATAAAAATAAATTTTTTGATAAAAGCACTGTATGAATAGGGGATAGGAGTGTTTTTTATACGTTCACAAGCACCACAAATATCTGTAAACGAATGAACTTCAGTATTTAAAATCAAGAGTTGGTCGCCTGTTATTTTTTTAGAAACATACAAATCATTGATTTTTTGAAACATCATTTTTGCGACCTGATTGGGCTTGTGTTTGTGATGATCAATGTCTAAATCCAGATCGTCAAAAAGTTGCAGGCTGGTGTCACGGTCGTTTAAATGTTTATGTAAAATTGAGGCATACCCGGGAATTATTTTGCGAAAGAAATTACGATCTTTTTCGTCCTGCAACATTGCAGACAATTTAATAGATAAATTACGACTGTTATTTACCAATGATCCCCATAATTTTCTTCCTTCCCACCAGCGATCATAAGCTGTATTGGTTCGGTAGGCTAATAATAATGAAATTACAAAACCCAACATTCCGTGCATTATTGAAATGTTTTTTACGGGACTGTTATCCGGCAAATGCCAATATTCAATTTCCAAATACCCTATTACACCGGAATAAACACCAATAAGTAGCATCATTGGTATCAATTTCCGAAAAGTATCGGCTTTGCTTAAATGGAAAATAAAACTAATCCAATCTTTAGGGTTATACGAAGTCATTCAGATTTTTTATTTGCAAAAATAAACTAAAATGAACTTTCTGGTTCTAAATAAGGAATCAAAATTTTTGACTGTAAACTACCATTCGTTTTGCCTTTAAAATTCGAAAATTGAGCCATGGAAAAAAGAACAAAATTGTGAATTATTGTCAAATTAAAAAATAAGATTTCCCGCCAATTCTCGAAGTGCAATTTCAGATAATTTGCCTTGAAATTGGGCGTTACTATAGCGAACCTTTGCATTAACATAATTCAATTGTGCGGTTCTGAATTCTAGAGTGGTAATGGTTCCAATGCGAAATTTATCTAAAGTTATAGTCAAATTTTGTTGGGCTATTGCTTGATTTTTTTCTTCCAATGTTATCAATTCTAAATTGGTCAAATAGGTTTGATAGGAGGTTGCCAATTGAGCATTTAGGATCAAATTTTGTTGCTGAATTGATATTTTGGAATTTTCAATTTGAATTTTCGCTATTTTTTCATTTCTATTTTGAGAAAAGCCATCAAACAGGTTTAATGTTGCTGTAAAGCCATAATTAAAACCTCTGGATTGCGATTGTGTGACGAAACCAAGACTGGATTGACTTTCTGAAAAGTTATAGGCCGTATTAACTCTGATTGTAGGATAACGTCCTGCTTTGATTTGCTTCAATTGCAATTCAGCTACTCTTTTATTGATGATCTGAGCTTCTAATTGTGGATTTTGCTTTTCGGCCAGCACAGTAAGTTCCGGAAGAAATAACAGTCGGTCTACTGCAAGTACATCGATTACTTTAAAATTAATTTTAAGATCTCTGGCCATAATTTGGTTCAGCAGGATTTTGCTGTTAGCATAGAGTTCTTTTTGTCTTAAAAGTGCGACTTGGTCAGTATTTAAATCTACCTGAGCATTCAAAACCTCTAATTTAGATGCTTTTCCGATTGTAAATCGGTTTTGTGCCAAAATTAGTCGCTGATTTGAAATAACAATTGTCGTATCCAGAGCGGCCAATTGTTGTTGTTGCTGCACTAAATCATAATAAGCAGCATTTACGTCACTAATTTTAGTAATTAAGGTCAGCTTTAATTGGGCTTCCCCAAGTTTTTGTAACTCTTTGAGCTGGTTCATTCGGGCAAACATTCGGAATCCGTCAAAAATGGTCCAGTTCAGACCTACACCATAACTCAAACTGTTATTTTTAGCATTGTCTAATTTCGTTTCTGCTCCGTCTTGCCTGGTTTGGGAACTATTTTGAACGCTGTTATTGTCCACTACAGAAGCTGTTACGGTGGGTAGCATTCCTGCATTTCCAACCGCTACGTTTGTTTTTTCTATTTTTAAATTATTGGCTGCAATTTTTATTTCGTAATTGTTTTCCAATGCTATCTTTATGGCACTTTCCAATGTTAGCACTTCTTGTGCTTGGGTATTTAAAATACAAAAGAAAATTAAAATTAAACTGCGAAAGAGTATTTTAGTGTTTGTCATAATTGTTTTTTTTGTCACAGATAAATCCTTGTCATTTGTAGCTCCGTTCAAATTATTGAACTTCTTTTTCATATTCTTCAATATGATCAAATTCAGGATAATGTTTTCGAGCTTTAGACCACATTAAGTACATGGCAGGGATTACAAATAAAGTTAGAATTAAAGAGAAAATTGTTCCGCCAACAATGACAACTCCCATTCCAATTCTACTGGTAGATGCTTCTCCTAAAGATAAGGCAATAGGCAAAGCTCCCAATGAAATAGCTAAACTAGTCATTAAAATAGGACGAAGTCTGGATTCAGAAGCTTCTAAAATAGCCTCTAGTTTTGGTTTTCCTTCTTCTCTCAGTTTATTGGCAAACTCAACTATCAAAATCCCATTCTTCGTGACTAATCCAATAAGCATTACCGTTCCAATTTGGCTGAAAATATTCCACGTCTGATCAAACAACCAAAGGGAGAATAAAGCACCTGCAACAGCCATTGGAACTGTCAAAATAATAATTAAAGGATCGATAAAACTCTCAAATTGTGCTGCCAGAATCAAAAATATTAACAGTAAAGCCAATCCAAAAGCAAAAGAGGTATTAGAACTACTCTCTACATAATCCCTGGATTCGCCCCCTAAATCAGTGGTAAAAGTGTCGTCAAGTACTTTCGCTTTAATTTCATTCATGGCATCAATTCCATCACTGATACTTTTTCCCGGTGCTAATCCGGCAGTTACAGTGGCTGACATGTATCGGTTATTATGGTACAATTGTGGCGGATTGCTCTGTTCTTGAATACTAACAACATTATCCATTTGGATTAATTCTCCACTACTATTTTTTACATACATAGAAGTTAAATCCAAAGGTTTGGATCGATCTTCTTGTTCAAATTGTCCAATGACCTGATATTGTTTTCCATTGCGCATAAAATAACCAAAACGCTGTCCGCTCAAAGAAAGTTGTAAGGTTTGTGCAATATCCATAACAGATATACCTAAACTTTTCGCTTTTTCCCGATCAATAGTAACATTGATTTCGGGTTTGTTAAATTTTAGGTTTACATCGGTAACCGAAAACGTAGGGTTTTTGGCAGCCTCATCCATAAATTCAGGAATCTTTTTTTCTAATTGTTTAAAATTAGGTGCCTGAATAATGTATTCAATCGGTAGACCTCCACGTCTGTTTACTGCAATAGTAGGTTCTTCAATAACTGAAGTCTTAATTTCGGGATATTTTTTTGTTAATCGGTTTAATTTTTCTGCAATTTCCTTTTGAGATTTTTCTCGTTCCCCTGTTTCTGAGAGTGCCATTCGAATCATTCCACTATTTACAGAGGAGGAACCCCAACCCGGTGATGTAATTACTAAAGCAACCTTTTTTTCCGGAATAGAATCATCTACTAATTGTGATAATTCTTGCATAAAGCGGTCCGTGTATTCGTAGGACGAACCCTCAGGAGTTGTCATTCTCATAACAAGAGCACTACGGTCATCGTAAGGTGCAGTTTCTTTTTGCAATAAATTAAAAAATACATATATTAATCCAAAACAAGCTATAAGAATGGGAAAACTGATCCATTTTCGTTTCATAAAAGTACTTAATGCACTGGCATAACCACTATTCAATCTTTGGTAAAATGGTTCCGAATAAATATAGAATTTTGATTTTTTTTGTTCCCCGCCTTTCATCAAATAGGCATTTAACATAGGTGTTAATGTTAATGAGACAAAAGCCGAAATTAATACTGCGGCTCCTATGACGACGCCAAACTCCCGAAATAGCCGCCCAACAAATCCTTCCAGAAAAATTACCGGTAAAAATACGGCTGCTAAAGTAATTGAAATCGAGATTACAGCAAAAAAGATCTCATTAGAGCCTTTTATAGCTGCCTCAATTGGAGACATCCCTTCTTCGACCTTCTTAAAAATATTTTCCGTGACAACAATTCCATCATCAACGACCAGGCCTGTAGCAAGAACAATAGCTAATAAAGTCAGTACATTTATCGAGAAACCAAAAAGATACATGATGAAGAACGTTGCAATTAGCGAAACCGGTATGTCAATTAAGGGTCTAATGGCAATAGCCCAATCTCTAAAGAATAAATAAATGATCAGAATTACCAAAATGATAGAAATTAACAAGGTTTCAGCCACTTCAATAACGGATTTTTTTACAAAAATAGTGCTGTCAATAACAATGTTTAATTTAATATCTTTGGGTAAATCCTTTTTTAATTTATCATATTCTTTGTAGAATTCTTTAGAAATATCTAAATAATTTGCACCAGGAAGCGGAACTATAGCTACACCCACTAACGGTAAACCGGATTGCGTCATTTTTGTTTCCAGATTTTCAGGTCCTAAAACCGCTGTACCTATATCACTAAAAAGAACCGTTTTTGCTCCTTCGGAACGAATGATAATATTATTGAACTCTTCGGCTGTAGATAAATTTCCAACTGTTTTTACTGTTAATTCCGTATTATTGCCCGTTATTTTTCCAGAAGGGAGTTCTACATTTTGTTGATTTAAGGCATCTCTAACTTCGGCTACGGAACATCCGTAAGCGGCTAATTTGACAGGATCAATCCATAAACGCATGGCAAATCTCTGTTGTCCCCAAATTTGAACTCCACTGACTCCAGGGATTGTTTCTAATCTTTGGGCAATAACATTTTCAGCATAATCACTTAATTCTAGGGAATTTCTGGAATCACTTTGAACTGTCATCGAAATAATGGCACGACTATCGGCATCTGCTTTAGAGACAACAGGAGGGGAATCAATGTCTTCTGGCAAATTTCGTACTGCCTGAGATACTTTATCCCGGACATCATTTGCGGCAGCTTCAAGATCCTTACCTAAATTAAATTCAATGGTTATGCTGCTGTTTCCTTGGGTACTCGACGAAGTAATATTTCGAATTCCTTCAATAGAATTGATTGCTTTTTCTATAGGCTCGGTAATTTGTGACTCAATAATATCCGCATTTGCTCCGGCATAATTGGTTCGAATCGAAATTTGCGCAGGATCAATAGAAGGAAATTCCCGGACTCCCAAAAAACTATATCCAATTATTCCAAATAACACAATGGAAAGGTTCATTACTATAGTTAATACAGGTCTTTTGATACTTAAAGTTGATAAACTCATTGTTTTAATTTAGTTTTTAATCCCAATAAACAAAGGGATTTAATTTTAAGGGTATTGACCTTAAATATTATTTTTAGCGACAGTTACTTTTACAGGAACATCATTTTTTAAGGACATAATACCACTGGTCAATAAAGTATCACCCGCCTTAAGTCCTGAAAGTACTAAGATGGAAGCATCCGTTCTGGTGGCGGTTTCGACCATCACTTGCTTTGCTTTTCCTCCACTGGAAATAAAAACTTTTTTACCGTTTTGAACCGGAATGATCGCTTCTGTTGGGACTAAGATCGCATCTTTGATAATATCCAAAGGCATTTCTACATCGGCAAAAAGTCCCGGTAATAAGTTACCGTCTTTGTTTTCTGCTAATGCTCGTACTTGTATGGTTCTGGTAGCTACAGACACTCTTGGCTCAATAGCATAAATCATAGCGCTATATTTTTTATTAGATCCGGCTACTGTAAAGTGTAAAGAGGTGTTTTTCTTAATTTGTGTAGCATATTTTTCAGGAATCGAAAAAGTTATTTTTAGCTTGCTGGTGTTCACAAGATTTGCAATCAACATGGAAGGTGTAATATAAATCCCCGGAGAAATAGAACGCAAACCAATTTTTCCTGAGAAGGGCGCTCGTACAGATGTTTTGGCAATTTGAACTTGAATCAACTGAGTTTGGGCTTCTGCTGATTTTAGATCCGCTCGGGCTAAATCATATTCTTCCTGGCTAATGGCTTCTTTTTGAAGTAATAATTGTGCTCTTCTTGCATTTTCTGAAGCTAATCCTTCTCGAGTAGATGCTTGTCTCAATTGGGCTCTTAACTCTAAATCATTCACTTTAAAAAGTACTTGACCTTTGCTAACGCTACTTCCTTCCTCAAAATAAATTCGTTCAACAATTCCTGAAACTTCACTCCGGATTTCAACCTGTTCATTGGCTTCAATAGAACCAGATAACGATAAATTATTATCAAACGTTTGTGGCTCTACAATAATTCCACTGACATTCATTGATTTGATGTTTCCTGATTGATCTTTTGAATCGCCACTTTTACTTTTGTTTTCTTTTATTCGGTAACCAATAAATCCAATGATTCCAATTGTTAGCAAGGCATAAACTAGGTATTTAATTTTCATAGTTATTAAGTAAGATTAGGTCTCAGTTTTTTTAGTTAAAGACAAATTTAGGTTTTAGAAATGAATTAATTGAGGTGTTAATTTTTATTTAACGTTTGTACATACAAATGTCTTGTCCGTAAAAAATACGTTTCTGAATTCTAAATATTTTAGAAATATAGCATTAAAAAAAATGTTTTCAGAAACTCATTAGATTGTAGGACTACAAAAAACGGAAATGGTTTAATTGATAATAGAAAAAATAGTATTTAACGAAACTAAATTAAAAAGTACATACGATCAAAAATTACGTTAGCAAGATAAAATATCAACTTCTCGCCGTTTTAGTTTTAATCAAAAACAAAAGTTGAACATTATTCTCAAAATAAGAATTTAGGTTAGCTAATATAATTCCAGATGTTTTTCTTTTTTGTCATTTCTAAGAAAACAACTCTCAAAGCGGTATGCTCCGGTTTTTGCATCCCTGCATCTTCTTTCAGAAGTTTTAAAGCATAATTTCTGGCTAAAGCCAAAGTATCTCTGTCTCGAACTAAATCGGCAATTTGAAGATTCAGTACGCCGCTTTGTTGTGTTCCCATCAAATCACCCGGACCACGAAGCTTCAAGTCGACTTCCGCAATTTCGAAACCATCGTTTGTTTGCACCATCGTTTCCATTCGTGTTTTACTGTCAGAACTCAATTTGTGACTTGTCATCAGGATGCAATAACTTTGCTCCGCACCACGACCCACGCGACCTCGAAGCTGATGGAGTTGCGACAATCCAAAACGTTCCGCACTTTCAATAATCATCACGCTGGCATTAGGAACATTCACGCCAACTTCAATTACGGTTGTAGCAACCATAATATTAGTTTTCCCTTCTGAAAAGCGTTTCATTTCTGCATCCTTTTCCGCTGGTTTCATCTTTCCGTGCAAAATTGAAATCGAATACTGTGGCAATGGGAAATCTCTGGAAACACTTTCGTAACCGTCCATTAAATCCTTGAAATCCATTTTCTCCGATTCCTGGATGAGCGGATACACAATATAGATTTGGCGACCCAAAGCGATTTCGTCCCGAAGGAATTTCCAAACCTTCAAACGGTTGCTGTCAAAACGATGTACGGTCTGAATCGGTTTTCGTCCCGGAGGCAGTTCATCAATTACTGAAATGTCTAAATCGCCATACAAACTCATCGCCAAAGTGCGGGGAATAGGCGTGGCGGTCATTACCAGAACGTGTGGCGGAATCACATTTTTATTCCATAATTTAGAGCGTTGTTCTACGCCAAAACGATGTTGCTCATCAATTACAGCCAGTCCTAAATTCTTGAATTTTACTTTATCTTCTAGTAAAGCATGCGTTCCGATGAGAATATGTAACGTTCCGTTTTCCAGTTCTTCATGGATAATTCGGCGTTGAGCTATTTTGGTAGAACCTGTTAGGATTCGGATATTTATATTTAAAGTTTCGGCCAATTCGGATAAACCGATAAAATGCTGATTGGCGAGGATTTCTGTTGGTGCCATCAAGCAGGCTTGGAAGCCATTATCAAGCGCCAAAAGCATGCTCATAAAAGCCACAATTGTTTTTCCGGAACCTACATCGCCTTGCAGCAATCGGTTCATTTGGGCGTTGCTTCCCATATCGGTTCGGATTTCCTTTATCACTCTTTTTTGAGCATTTGTCAGTTGAAAAGGCAAATGATGCTGATAAAAATCATTGAAGTTTTCGCCTACAGTTGTAAACGGATGTCCTTTTATTTTATGTTTTCGGATGAGATTCTTCGTGATTAATTGCAATTGGATAAAGAACAATTCTTCGAATATTAATCGGAATTTGGCTTTAGCTAAAACATCAGAACTTTTTGGAAAATGAATGTTGAATAAAGCCGCTTTTTTAGGAATCAGCTTCAATTCGTTAATCAAATAATCCGGTAAAGTTTCCGTGAATAACGCTTGTGTTTCCAGAAACAATTGCTGCATCAGTTTATTAATCACCCGGTTTGAAATTCCGCGATTAGTCAAAGTTTCTGTCGAAGGATACACGGGTTGCATCGCTGAACGCAGACTTTGTTCATGCTCTGTCATCAATTCAATTTCGGGATGCGCCATGTTGAACGCATTTCCAAAAGAGGTGCATTTCCCAAAAATAACACACATTTCATTGAGCTTTAAACTCTCCCGAATCCATTTGTGACCTTGAAACCAAACGAGTTCCATTTGTCCTGTATCATCTACAAAAGTCGCTACCAATCGTTTTTGGTTTTTGCCAAATTCTACAGTTTTGATGTTGATGATTTTACCGATAATCTGAACTTCGGCACTATTATTTTGCAGTTCGTTAATCTTGTAATATCGCGTTCTGTCTATGTATCTATTTGGAAAAAAATTAACCAAATCCACGTACTTATAAATTCCCAATTCCTTACGAAGCAATTCGCCCCGATTGGGACCAACGCCTTTCAAGTATTCGATGGGAGTGAGTAGGAGGTTTTGTTGCATAGTGCGAAGATAGTTTTTTGTTTGGAAATTTGGAAAGTGTAATTGATTCTAAAATGCTTTATTAAAAATGTAAAGTTAAAACTTAACTTAATTGTGAAATTAACACCAAACGCAATACCTTCGTAAAAAAAAGTAATAAATGACAACTCATCTCGCATTACTCCGTGGCATCAATGTTTCAGGTCATAGTATGATAAAAATGGAGGCGCTAAAAACAACTTTGGAAGCCATTGGTTTTCAAAATGTACAAACGTATATTCAATCGGGAAATGTTTTTGTAGATACAGAAGAAGAAAGTTCAGCTGCTGTTGGATTCAAAATAAAACAGGAAATTTTCAAGGCTTTCGGTCATGAAGTGCCGGTTGTAGTCATTAGCTCTGCAGATTTAGAAGCATGTTTCAAGAATAATCCTTTCTTGAAGGAAAAAGATATTGATACTAAGAAGTTATATGTGGCTTTTATTTCGACTACGTTACAAAGTAGCAGTATGAATGATTTGAGAATAAGTCAGTTCAAACCGGATGAAGCCAGTATTGACGGCAGCAGAATTTTTATAAAATATGCTGTTGGCGCCGGAAAAACCCGATTCGACCAAAAATACATCGAGAAGAAGCTAAATGTTATTGCAACAATCCGCAATTGGAATACTGTGACGCAATTACTGAAACTTTACGAGGAAAGATAATAAGACTTTAAAATCTAGTATAACCGCTAATTCGCTAATTTTCAAATGTTATCATCCATTTGAAATTTGCGAATTAGCGGTATTTTTTTAGAGTCAAAACAAGGATGTTTCAGAATCTATTTTTAACTTTAGAAATAAAATATTTATAATTTGACGCAACCTTTTACAAAAAGAATCATCTCAAGAATATCTGTGTAAACGATGTCAAATATTATTTTACACTTTTAGTTAAAAAAGTAAATTAATAAGTGCTTATTGAACATTTTGATGCGGTTAAATTTAGGATTATGAAGCATTTTTGCGAAAGAGATCTCAGGAGTTGAAAAATTTTTGGTACTTTTTTTTTAAAAACCTTAATTATAAAAATGAAGCCTATCCTAAAGTACTGAATTTATTAGCCATTAAATAGATTATTTTTCAACCAGATCACAATACCAAAAACCAAAATCAAATGCATCAGAAGCGCTCGTATCACAAGCAGTATCAGATGGATCTTCCTTTTCTGGTTTTTCGTATTTTCTATAAACAACTTCGCCAATTTCGAAATTGATAGGTTTCGAGAAAATGGGACCGTCAAAAGTGAAGGTGTGAAATTCTCCGTTTTCTCCGCAAACATCTACATTTTCAGGTAATTCATTGATGAAATTTTGATCAATCACGCGACCAACGAAGCTTTTATCTAAAAAGCGTTCATTGACGCAAACCACAATTGTTTTAAAACCTAAATTGATAAATTCTTGAATTAAATCATGTGTTGGGATTTTCCAAAGCGGAAAAATACCTTCAAAACCTATTTCGGCTAGTTTGTCTTCTCTGTATTTTCGTAAATCTTCCAGAAAAATATCACCAAAAATCGAATGTGTAACACCTTGGTTTTTTAGTTTTGCCAATGTTTCCCGCATCACATTTTCGTACACCTCCATGGTTGGCATTTCAGGAATTTGCATAATTTCAAGAGGCAATCCAATGCTTTCGGCTTGTTGTTTCAATAATTCTACTCGGACGCCATGCATCGAAATACGCTGATATTGTTGGTTTACACTTGTGAGTAAACAAGCAATTTCAATTTCGGGATTTTGTAATGTTTTGTACAAGGCGAGAGCCGAATCTTTACCGCTGCTCCAGTTAAATAGTGCTATCTTTTTCAATGTATTTTCATGTTTTTTCTGGAGTCAAACTTACAAAATTTGGCGGTTTAGTTTGCGAAACCTTCGTAACTTTGAAAATTACAGTATTAAATGTATCATAATGAAATACCTATTCTTTTTTATTTCCACGTTCACATTCGCCCAACAAACCCAATTTGTTGATTTTAAATCAGTTTTAGGGAAAATTGCCGTAAATCCAATTGAAAAAATAGTTTCAGGTGATGTTGATTATATTTTTGACGTTTTGAAATCCATTGACACGATTAAAATTGATGCACAAAACATGGAATTTTCTAATTTAAAACTGAACGGAAAAGCAATCAATTACCGCAATACACAAAAACAATTGCAAATCATTTTTCCATTTAAAAAAGGAAAAAATAATTTGACCTTTCAATATTCAGCTAAGCCAAAACAAACGATGTATTTCGTGGGTTCAGAAGCAAATGATAATTTACAAATTTGGACGCAAGGACAAGGAAAATATACCAGTCATTGGTTTCCGAGTTTTGATGATGTGAATGAAAAAGTGGTTTTCAATTTGAATATTATATTCAAAAAAGAGTATCAGGTAATTTCAAATGGAACTTTGAGATTTAAATCTGGATTTGATGGACTTTCGGTTTGGCAATACCAAATGCAAAAACCAATGAGTTCTTATTTATTGATGCTTACTATCGGTAAATTTGAAAAAAAAATCGAGAAATCAAATTCTGGAATTCCTTTAGAAATGTATTTGGGACTAAAAGACGTTTCCAAATTTGAACCAACCTATCGCAACTCTAAAAAAATGTTTGATTTCTTAGAAAAGGAAATAGGAGTGAAGTATCCTTGGGAAATTTACAAACAAGCACCTGTTCGAGATTTCTTGTATGCCGGAATGGAAAATACATCAGCAACGCTTTTCAACATGCGTTATGTGGTGGATTCTACAGGTTTTGAAGACAGAAGTTACACGAATGTCAATGCGCATGAATTAGCGCATCAGTGGTTTGGGAATTTAGTCACGGCCGAAAGCAGCAAGCATCATTGGTTACAAGAAGGTTTTGCGACCTATTATGCGTTGCTGGCCGAAAAGGAAATCTATGGAGAAGATTATTTTTATTCCAAATTATATGAGTCGGCATCACAATTAAAATACGCTTCCAGAACGGATAGCATTCCGGTTTTGAATGCCAAAGCCAGTTCATTGACTTTTTATCAAAAAGGAGCTTGGGCACTTTTTGTTTTACACAAAGAAATAGGGGATAAGGCGTTTAAAAAAGCGGTAAAAAGTTATTTAGAAAAAAATGCATTTCAAAATGTGAATACAACAGATTTTTTTGCTGAAATCAAAAAAGTATCTAGTTATGATTTAGATAATTTTAGTGAAGTATGGCTTGAAACTACTGTTTTCAATACACAACAAGCCAATAGTTTATTGCTTAAAAACAAATCAATTCAGGCGTTGTTTGAAGTCGATAAATTAAAAAACAAACCGTTGTCAGAGAAAAAGGATTTTCTTGAAAAAACAATGCAATCTGACGTCTATTTTTTGGTAAAAGAAGTTATTTTAAATCAATTAAAAAATGAAAAATGGGAAGATAAAAAAGAACTTCTGGCATTGGCTTTAACAACTGAAAATCTCCAAGTGCGTCAGGCTGTAGCTAGTACTTTGACTAAAATACCCGAAGATTTCCGTTTGCAATATGAGACTTTACTCGATGATCATTCCTATCAAACCCAAGAAATAGCGTTGTATCATTTATGGAATAATTTCCCCGAATATCGCTCTCTTTATTTGGATAAATCCAAAGACTGGATTGGTTTTAATGATTATAATCTTAAAATATTGTGGCTTAGCTTAGCCTTGTCGAGTCCAGATTATGCATCAGACAAAACGGATTTAATCACGGAATTGGTGAATTATTCTTCTTCAATTTATGAAGCGACAACACGCCAAAATGCTTTGGAAAATCTTCTTACTTTTGGAATAATAAACGACACGGTTTTGAAAAACTTGATCAATGCATCAACACATCAAATGTGGCAGTTTTCAAAATTTGCGAGAGACAACATTAGAACCTTGCTAAAAAACAAAGAAATGCAGCTTTCATTCGAAAGGATTTTACCAAATTTGATTGAAAAGGAGCAATTTCAATTGAAAAGATTGATTTTTTAATTACTTTAACGAGATAATAATATAAGATTTATTATTTCAATATAAAATAGATGAAAGCATTAGTCATTTCAGGGGGTGGTAGTAAAGGAGCATTTGCAGGCGGGGTAGCAGAATTTCTTTTAGAAAAAGAAGCCGATAAATATGATCTTTTCGTCGGAACTTCAACTGGAAGTTTGCTGATTCCTCATTTGGCTTTAAATAAAATTGAAAAAATAAAAGAAATTTTTACCTCTGTAAATCAGTCCAGTATTTTTAGTAGACGTCCTTTTTTTGTAAAAAATAAAAATGGGGTATTTGTTATTTCGATAAACCATTTTAATGTACTAATCAATCTCATCAGAGGGAGTAAGACTTTTGGAGAAAGTCATAGTTTGAGAAAATTAATTCGAAAATCCATTACTCGTGAAGAGTTTAAAGAATTAAAAGCCGGGAGCAAAGATGTTATCATTACCGTTTCCAATTTGAGCACTAATGAAGTGGAGTACAAGTCAATTAAAGATTTTGAATATTCTGAGTTTTGTGATTGGATCTGGATTTCATGTAATTATCTTCCCTTCATGAGTTTGGTTAATAAAAAAGGAAGTGATTATGGCGATGGTGGATTTACCAATTTAGTACCAATTCGAGAAGCCATAAATCGAGGAGCAACAGAAATTGATGTTATTATCTTGCAAACAGAAACCCAAATTAGTAAAAAAATTATCAGTAGAAACCCTTTCTCTTTATTGGTAAATTTATTTGGGACTGTTCTCGAACAGGTAAAGAAAAAGGACATTGCCATTGGTCTTTTGGCAGCAAAGAATAATAATGTAACCATAAATTTTTATTATACTCCAACGCATTTGACTGATAATGCGCTTTTTTTTAACAAAACAGAAATGAAAAAATGGTGGAAACAAGGTTACGAATACGCATTGACTAAAAGTGAAATTATGAGTGATATAAAATAACTCTTACCACAATTGTCCCACTTCGTTTTTAATATAAGCCAATGCTGCAGTGCTTGGAAAAGGTTTCTCTAATAAATCTTCAATGATAATTTCCCGCAAACTATTTGCGTCTTTTACTCTTTCATTAGTTGTTGCCAAACGAATCATTTGAATGGTTGCATTTTTGGCTGTAACAATAATGGACCAACACTCATCCGAAATGTAGATTTGCTGTGCTAAATTGTGTTCATACTCTTGTTCGATTTGTGCAATTACAAAATTGCGATACTCGTTTTTATCTTCTGAAAGAGGGGTAATTCGAACTAAAAGTTTTGAAGGATTGATCCGTTCCATAAACAAAGCCATACGCTCATAAGCCTGCAAGCGCAGAGGCAATAAGTCTTTTTGAGCGTCTTTTTGTAATAACCAGCGTCTTGTATTTTGTTGGTCTTTGAAATAAGCGTTAAATAAATAATAAGCAACACCTCCAGTAATTAGTGAAGGTATTGTGTAGCCCAGAATTTCTATGATTTTTGTAGAATCCATTTTGATGTGAAAATTATTTAGCAAAAATATACTTTTTTGAGTATAAATCAATTTCTATTTAATAGCAATAAATGAAACCGAATGCTATTTTTGTTGTTCGTAATAAGAATATTTTAATTGAATACTATGATGGAGACTTACGTTTTGGCTTTACTTTGTATTGCGGCCTTTGCTGCTGGATTTATTGATGCAATTGTTGGAGGTGGCGGATTGATACAAACGCCTATGGGATTGATTTTATTACCGAATCTTCCTGTTGCAACCGTAATTGGAACCTTGAAAGTTCCTGCTTTTAGTGGTACTTCCTTTGCAGCGTATCAATATCTGAAAAAGGTAGATATGAACTGGAAACTATTGTCGATTATGATGCTTTTGGCCTTTCCATCGGCATTTTTGGGTTCTACTTTATTGACGTATGTGAGCAATGATTTCATGAAACCGTTATTATTGGTGGTTCTTTCTTTTTTAGTTGTTTACACGTACGCCAAGAAAAATTTTGGACAACATATTAAAAAAAATCATTCCCCAAGAACTCAAATTTGTAATGCTATCGGAATCAGTTTTGTAGTTGGTTTATATGATGGATTTATCGGACCGGGAACCGGAAGTTTTTTGGTTGTGGCTTTTATTGCCATTATGGGTTTCGATTTTTTGCACGCTTCCGCAAATGCGAAAATGGTGAATCTGGCGACAAACTTTGGTTCTATATGTTTGTTTATTTTAAAAGGAAAAATTATTTGGGCAATTGCACTACCCATGGCTGCCAGCAATGCGTTAGGCGGATGGATTGGAGCAAAAATAGCCATTAACAAGGGAAATAGTTTTATTCGGATTTTCTTTTTGGTTGTAGTAATCGGGACTTTAATCCGTTTTGCGTACGATGTATTTTTGAGATAATAAATACAAGAATATCTTATTAAGAAGAGTCGCAAAATGAATTAGCCAATTGTTGTTTTTTGGTACTGAAAACCTCATTCAAAATCGCTATTTTTGCATAATAAAACTTAAAAATTTCCATGCACAAATATATCGATCAACTTAATGAAGCCCAACGTGAACCCGTTTTGCAAAAAGACGGACCCATGATAATTATTGCGGGTGCAGGTTCCGGTAAAACGAGGGTGTTGACTATCAGAATTGCTTATTTGATGAGTCAGGGTGTTGATGCGTTTAGTATCTTATCGCTTACTTTTACCAATAAAGCGGCCCGAGAAATGAAAAAAAGAATTTCGGATATCGTGGGAGCCGGAGAGGCAAAAAATCTTTGGATGGGAACATTTCACTCGGTTTTTGCTCGAATTTTACGCTCAGAAGCAGAACATCTTGGTTATCCTTCAAACTTTACCATATATGATTCTCAGGATTCATTGCGTGCCATTTCCGGAATAATCAAGGAAATGCAACTGGATCGTGATGTGTACAAACCCAAACAGGTTTTAAGCCGAATTTCAAATTTCAAAAACAGTTTGATTACGGTAAAAGCATATTTTAATGATCCTGATTTGCAAGAAGCGGATGCAATGTCTAAAAAACCTCGAATGGGCGAAATTTATCAAAATTATGTGGACCGATGTTTCAAAGCAGGCGCCATGGATTTTGATGATTTGTTATTAAAAACCAATGAATTACTGACTCGTTTTCCGGAAGTTCTGGCCAAATATCAAAACCGTTTTCGCTATATTTTGGTAGATGAGTATCAAGATACAAATCACTCGCAATATCTTATTGTTCGGGCTTTATCCGATAAATTTCAGAATATTTGTGTGGTCGGCGATGATGCACAAAGTATTTATGCGTTTCGTGGTGCAAACATCAATAATATACTGAATTTCCAGAAAGATTATGAAGGCGTAAAAACCTTCAGACTAGAACAAAATTACCGTTCGACAAAGAATATTGTTGAAGCAGCAAACACTATTATTGATAAAAATAAAGTAAAACTGGACAAAATCGTTTGGACCGCCAATGATTTTGGTCCCAAAATAAAGGTTCACCGCAGTTTAACAGACAACGAAGAAGGCCGTTTTGTAGCCGGTACGATTTGGGAGCAAAAAATGCAAAATCAAATGCCTAACGGTGCGTTTGCCATTTTGTACCGGACCAATGCACAATCCCGGGCTATGGAAGATGCGCTTAGAAAAAGAGATATTCCGTACCGGATTTATGGTGGACTTTCTTTCTATCAAAGAAAAGAAGTCAAGGATGTTTTGTGTTATTTACGATTGGTTATTAATCCAAAAGATGAAGAAGCTTTAGTTCGGGTAATTAATTATCCGGCACGTGGGATTGGGAATACAACAATCGAAAAACTAACCATTGCAGCCAATCACTACAAACGTTCGATGTTTGAAGTGATGCAAAACATAGAGCGAATTGATTTAAAACTGAATTCCGGAACCAAGCAAAAACTATTAGATTTTGTTACGATGATTCAGAGTTTTCAGGCTATAAATGAAAATCAGGATGCGTTTTATTTAGCGGATCATGTTGCCAAAAAAACAGGATTAATTCAGGAATTAAAAAAAGATGCTACACCGGAAGGAATGGCTAAAATTCAGAATATTGAGGAATTACTAAACGGTATTAAGGATTTTACAGATGGCCAAAAAGAAGTGGATGGAGCTCGTGGCGCTTTGTCTGAATTTATGGAAGATGTGGCTCTGGCAACTGATTTAGACAAAGACACCAGTGATGAAGACCGCGTGGCGTTGATGACCATTCACTTAGCTAAAGGATTAGAATTTCCTCATGTTTTTGTAGTGGGAATGGAAGAAGATTTGTTCCCGAGTGCCATGAGTATGAGTACGAGAAGCGAACTAGAAGAAGAACGCCGCTTGTTTTATGTGGCTTTGACCCGTGCGGAGCATCAGGCGTATTTGACTTATGCACAATCACGATACCGTTGGGGAAAATTAACTGATAGTGAACCGTCGCGTTTTATTGAGGAAATCGATAGTCAATATCTGGAATACATTACACCTCCTGAAAATAATTACAGGTATAAACCAATGATTGATAGCGATATTTTTGGTGATGTAGATAAATCTAGATTGCGTCTGGCAAAACCAGCTAACGGAACCCCGCCGACCAAATATAATACAGATAATGAACCTAAATCGGATATAAATATTCGTAAATTGAAACCTGTTAGTAATAATGCTGCTTCAGGAAGTGCTAATTTATTCGATAATAAACTGGTTGCTGGTAATATAGTGATGCACGAACGTTTTGGGAAAGGCGAAGTGTTAAACCTTGAAGGAGTGGGAGCCGACAAAAAAGCCGAAATCAAATTTGAAGTAGGCGGAATAAAGAAATTACTGTTGCGTTTTGCTAAACTGGATATTATTGGATGAAAAACTAAAAAAAAATGGCTCAATTTATAAAAATATACGAAGACAAACCTAACGAAGCAGCAATTGCCAAAGTAGTTAAGGTTTTAAAAGAAGGTGGTTTAGTGATCTATCCCACGGATACTGTTTATGGTTTGGGTTGTGATATTACCAATACCAAAGCATTGGAACGCATAGCGAGAATAAAAGGAGTAAAGCTGGATAAAGCTAATTTTTCTTTTGTTTGCCATGATCTAAGCAACATATCGGATTATGTGAGGCAGATAGACACAGCAACTTTCAAATTATTAAAAAGAGCGTTGCCAGGGCCGTATACTTTTATTTTACCTGGAAATAATAGCTTGCCTAAAGAATTTAAAAAGAAAACAACCGTTGGAATTCGGGTTCCAGACAATGCGATTGCTCTAGAAATAGTTAAAGTATTAGGGAATCCTATTGTTTCTACCTCAATTCATGATGAAGATGATGTGATAGAATATACCACGGATCCGGAACTAATTTTTGAGAAATGGCAAAACCTGGTTGATTTAGTTATTGATGGAGGTTATGGAGACAATATAGGATCCACCATTATTGATTTATCGGGTGATGAGCCAGTTGTAGTTAGAGAAGGCAAAGGAAGTTTAGATATTTTTAAGATTTAAATTTTTGGCAAAATAGTTGCCGATTTACCATAAATTTTTGTGTTTCCCAAGAAGTTACAAATCTATAGGCACCAACTTCAAAAAGCCATAATACAAAAACCCTACAAATTTATAAGTAAAAAATCCTTAAACCACTGATTATCAGTATGTTTAAGGATTTTTGAAGTGACCTTGACTGGATTCAAACCAGTAACCTCTTGAGCCGTAATCAAGTGCGCTATTCAGTTGCGCCACAAGGCCTTTTTTTGCTATTGATGTCTTAATTAAGGCGTCTTAGCGGGTGCAAATATAAGTATAAATGTGTAATTTGCAAGTCTAAAATTGTAAAAAAACAAAAAAATATGCCATTAAAAAAGTATATACGTGATATTCAGGGATTTCCTAAAGAAGGAATTTTGTTTAAAGACATCACTCCGTTACTAATTAATCCCGAAGCAAGGAATAAATGTCTTGAAATACTGGTTGAATCCTTGAAAGATAAAAAAATTGACAAGGTAATAGGAGTAGAAAGTCGTGGATTTTTCTTTGGAATGTTGATTGCACAAGAATTAAATGTTGGTTTTATTCCGGTTCGTAAGTCGAACAAGTTGCCTTACGAAACTATCTCGGCAACGTATGATTTAGAATATGGAACGGATACTTTAGAAATCCATATTGATGCAATTCAAAAAGGAGACCGAATTCTGATTCACGATGATGTATTGGCAACCGGAGGAACCGCAAGAGCAGTTTGTGAATTGGTGGAACAATTAGGTGGTGAAATCGTGCAATGCAATTTCCTGATGGAATTAGCTTTCTTGAATGGAAGGACAAAATTTTGTAGCAATTACATACTAATTTAAGGTTCGTGTGATTACGTAATACTTAAAGCAATAATCGCGATTTGCAATTTCTTGGCTTTAGCCAAATCCAATCCCTGTTTGGTGAAACTCTGTAAAATGATTTTGTTGAGTTGGCCCAAGATTTTATACATATCGTTTTGTTTTGTAAAAAGATAAAAATAAAGAAAGAGGGTAAAGAGGGCTTTGATTGGGTGATGTTTTTTTATCTCTAAAGCACACTATGTTTATATTATAATTAAAAAAGCTATTTTACATAATATAAATTATAGCGCAAAAAAGACACAGTACATTTAGACCAAAAAACTCACACTGTTTAGTTACATTAAACGATTACAATCCTTCCTTAAATTATTTAACATGAAGGATATCATTTTTACAGTCTTTTGCTATAAATAATTTTACGATTGGCTGACACCATTTCCGATTTCAGACAAATACGTCTCAAAAGCTTAAAATCACATTATTTTGTTATAATTTATGCTGTTTTAATCTAAATATAGGCCATTTTAATGGTTTTAAAGTATTTCTTTGTGTTACGACGCTTTACCTTGGTTTTGGCGGCTAACGTAAAACTAAACTATTAATAGTAACGGAATAATTTTTGATTTAAGAAACAGACGATCCTATATTATTTTTTTAAATCAGATAAAATCAAGTGAGTTGTAGGCTCTCCATAAACTAAAAGCCGATCAATAAATTGTTGTAGGTGCATTTGATCAACTAGAACGACGTTCATAATAATGTTTTGGGGTCCAGTAATTCTAAAAACCTCATTTATCTCTGGAAAATCTTTCAGCTGATCACAAAACAGCTGTAGTTTTCCACTAAATAACTTGAACAGAATAAAAACCTCTAATCCAAATCCCAGTTTTTGGTTGTTCAGCTGAAGTTTATATCCCTGTATAATAGCAGCATCCTCCAGTTTTTGAATGCGTTCTCTTACGGAAGAAGGTGAAAGTCCAATTTGTTTCCCAATTTCCACATAGGAAGCTCTTGAGTTTATTTCTAATTGCTTTATTATTTTTAAATCTAGAGTATCAACCATTAAAAAAGTTTTAAATGCTTAAAATTACAACTTTTTAACGGAAAATTACTTGTTTATTGATGGATTAAATTTAGATATTTATAGTGCTAATAGTACTTTTGAACCATGGAAAACACTTTATTACTACTTATAATTGGAATTTTCACAGGATTTTTTATTCAAACTATGATCGGTTTCGGCGGTGCTTTAATAGCTTTACCTTTCTTGTTGTTAGTCATGCCTTTATCTGAAGCAGTTTCGTATCTTTCTATTTTTTATTTGGTCTCCTCTCCTATTTATGTGTATAAAGAATGGGAACATATAGACAAAAGCTTATTAAAAAAAATTGCTTTTTCTTCCTTTTTTGGAGTGCTTACCGGAATAGTGGTTCTAGTTTATGGAAAACCTCTGATCTTAAAGCAGGCGTTGGGTGTTTTTATTATCCTATTTGTATTAAATAGTCTTCGTGTCAAAAAAAAAGTAGTGATTTTAAAAAAAACGAAACACTTTTTGGGTTTTCTAGGAGGTTTCTTCTCTGGTTTATTTTCTACCGGAGGTCCTTTATATGTAATAATTGTTCAGAATGAAACTAACGATATAAAGACATTTAGGGCTACCATGTTTGGTACTTTAGGCCTGGTTACGCTGATGCGAATGCCTGTTTTGGTTTTAGGTGGCGTGATTACTATGAACCAAATTTACAATTCCCTCTATGTTGTGCCTTTTCTTATTCTTGCTTTATTTTTGGGCAAAAAAGTCTATTTAAAACTTAATGAAGCGCTTATAAAAAGAATCATTTTAGGACTATTATTTCTATCAGGAGTATTGCTGGTTTTTAAAGTATAATTATAGAAATTGTATTGACTCTGCTTTTATCACATTACTGGTCAATGACAGTGCTAAATTTATTTTATTTAGCAGCTCTTTGTCCATTATCATAGATCACATTAGTGTGCAAAGTGGTTTGATTCGCATCTTAATTATTTACCTTTGCAAAAAATTAAAAATTGCGACTTCAATGAATAATACCGAAATGAACAAAAAAAAATACATTAAATTAATCCTCATTTTAGGTTCTCTTACCGCACTTGGCCCATTTTCAATTGATATGTATTTACCTGGTTTTGCCGGAATTGCTAAAGATTTGAATACTTCTGTTGCCAATGTGTCCATGACATTATCCAGTTATTTTATTGGAATTTCTGCTGGACAATTACTTTATGGTCCGTTATTAGATCGTTTTGGCCGAAAAAAACCGCTCTTTATTGGATTATTGGTTTACATATTAGCCTCTTTGGGCTGCGCATTTGTCACTGATATTGATACTTTTATAGGGCTGAGATTCATTCAGGCTGTTGGGAGCTGTGCTGCTACGGTAGCCTCAGTGTCAATGGTTCGGGATTTATTTCCTGTAAAAGAGATACCTAAAGTCTTTTCTTTATTGATGTTGGTTGTAGGGCTTTCGCCAATGCTGGCACCCACTGTAGGTGGTTATGTTACTACTTATTACGGTTGGCATACTGTATTTTTTATACTGATGTGCATGGGAATCGTAATTATTGTAGCGGCTCAAATTATTTTGCCTAATACTTTCAAACCAGACACTTCTATTTCATTAAAGCCAAAACCAATTATTTCTAATTTTATACGCATTGTTAAAGTGCCTCAATTTTACACCTATGCGTTTACAGGAGCAATCGCTTTTTCTGGTTTATTCACGTATGTAGCAGCCTCTCCTATTTTATTTATGGATATTTTCAAAGTAGATGGCACAACGTATGGCTGGATTTTTGCCTTTATGTCTTTGAGTTTTATAAGCGCCAGTCAGCTTAATTCTTTTTTATTGCGGAAATTTACCAGTGAACAAATGATTTTTGGGGCCTTAATTACACAGTCGGTAATCAGTGTTTTATTTCTGACATTAGCAATCAATGATCTTTTAGGTTTGTATGAAACAATTGCCATGCTGTTTTTATTCTTGGCGTGTTTAGGAATCTCTAATCCTAATACAGCAGGACTGACTCTTGCTCCTTTTTCAAGAAATGCAGGAAGCGCGTCTGCCTTGATGGGTGCGATTCAATTGGGATTAGGTGCTTTGGCCTCTTTTGCGGTTGGTGTTTTTGTAAAAAGCTCTATGTTACCAATGGTTTTGATTATGACAACATCAACAATACTGGCATTGATTATTTTAATTATCGGAAAACGAAACATAAAAAAAACCATTACAACTTCAGGTGATGAAATTGTAATAGCTCATTAACAGTTTATGAAAAAGAATGAATTAATTCATTCTTTTTTGTTTTTTTATTGGTTTCTCCGTTTTTGAAAGGACTTCATTTTTTGCTTGAAGCAAGTGATTGGCCAGGACCTTTTCTATTAGTTCGTCTTTCGTCAAATGATGAAAAACTGTTTTTATTTTATCTTTTAATTCTGTAGCGATGTCATGATTGGGTTTTGTCTTGAAGATTTGCTTCGCCCATAACAACGTATTATTTTCTTCAATACTGGCAAGAGTTGGTTTTTTGAATTCTTTGAATTGTATTCCCAATTCTTTTTCGAATTCAGCAATTTCAACTACTTCTTCCGCCTGCAATACCGTCAATGAAAGTCCCTTTGCTCCTGCTCTTGCAGTTCTACCGCTACGATGTACGTATGCTTCATACACATCAGGCAAATGATAATTGACTACATAAGAAATTTCTTTTACATCAATTCCTCTTGCTGCTAAATCTGTTGCGACTAATATATTGATATGTCCTTCGCGGAATTGCTCCATGATTCGGTCCCTAATTCCCTGCGATAAACTTCCGTGTAATGCACCAGAAGAAAACCTATTGATTGCCAAGTTTTTAGCTAATTTGTTGACTGCTGCTTTTGTTTTACAAAAAATGATCCCGCGTTCACCCTCTTTAGAATTCAGAAAATGCATCAAAACGTCCAGTTTTTCAATAGGATTTACCACAATGTATTGATGATCAATTTCTTGATTACCTACTGTTTCCATATTGGCACTGACATGTACCACATTTTTATTCAAATAGTTTTGAATCAATTGTTTTATGCTTCCGGGCATGGTGGCCGAGAATAAAAAAGTCTTATGCGCTGCTGGCAATTCAGCAATAATTTCATCTAAGCCTTCTTTTAATATAGTCACCATTTCATCGGCTTCATCGAGCACGAGGAATCTGGTTTCTTTTAAGTTTATGGCTTTGCGCTGAATTAAATCAATTAATCTTCCGGGCGTTGCCACTACAATATGTGTAGGTGTTGCAAGGCGTTCTATTTGCGGTTTGATTGGAATTCCTCCGCATGTTGCTGCAATGGAAACTTCAGGCAAAAAGGTGGCAAAAGACTCTAAATTTTTAAATATTTGTTGGCCTAATTCCCGAGTTGGTGCAAGAATTACTGCTTGAATCAAAGGTGATTTTACATCTATTAATTGTAAAATTGGCAATCCAAATGCGGCTGTTTTTCCGGTACCGGTTTTAGCAAGTCCAACTATATCCGTTGTATTTGACAAAAGTAACGGAATCGTTTTTAGCTGAATTTCTGTTGGTACAACAATTTTCAATTCGGTAATCGCTTTTACTATTGGTGCTGAAATTCCTAAATCAGAGAATTGTTTTGGCATTTTTTTTGAATTTTATATTTTATAAAAAATAGTTGTTTTGTAACGGTAATTTTAGCCCCGATAGCAGTGAAAATCCTTTTATTTTTTCTTTAAAAATAAAAGATTGAAACGAATAGCGGGATTAGCTCCTTGAAAAATAAATATTACTCTTCATCCGGTTCGTTCATGATTTTTTCCCGGTATTTTTTCCCGGTCAATAATACCAGTTTCAATTTGTAATCATCTACTAGCCATTCGCGGTAATTTTTACTGCACTGGCTCAAACATTTTGAATAGCGCTTGATGCGACAATCAATGTCATCATCCAGTTCTTTTCCCAGCGCTTTTGCTTCTTGTAAGGTTTCAGAATTATCCACACACATGGCGGCATGTTGCTCTAGGGATTTTTCTAGCACTACTTTGGAACGTAAATTTTGTTTGATAATGAGTTTGTGTTCTTCATCCACATCAAAGGTTACTACTTCTGTTTTACTGAATTTAGCACGTAATTCCGGTGGCATGCTGTATTTAAAATACAATTCTATTTCTGTATCGTCTCGTAAGTTTTCCAGGTAAAACTCCGGAGATTTAAAGATATGCTGCCAGTTTACCGGCTCACTCCACAGGCCAAATCGGGCGGCGTTATTCCCTAAATCGATCACATTGAAAATGTCTTTGTTAGGTAATTTTCTGGAACCACGACCGATCATTTGGTAATATAAGGTCAACGATTTTGTTGCTCTGTTCAGGATTATGGTCTCTACGGTAGGCTCATCAAAACCGGTAGTAAGAATTCCCACTGATGTCAATATGGCATCAGGTGTATGCTTGAACCAATGTAAAATATCTTTTCTTTCCTCGTTATTACTGGTGTTGTCTAAATGGCGAATGGCATAACCGGCTTCTCTAAACGTTTCGTATACATATAAGGAGGTGTTGATCCCGTTATTGAAAATCAAGGTTTTCTTGCCTAATGATTTCTCCGTGTAGGCATGCAATAACTTTTCCTGCATGGCCATATTGGTGTACAAATCATCAGATGATTTTACGGTATAATCGCCATTGATCCCTACTTTCAGGGAGGTCAGACCCACATCATAGCTATAGGTAACTGCTTTGGCCAAAAAGCCATTTGTAATCAAGGAACTAATGGTGTCTCCTACGATTAATTCATCGTAGCTTTCATGCATTGGCAATTTGATATTTGAGCTTAAAGGTGTTGCGGTTACCCCTAAAATAAAAGCATTTTTGAAAGAGCTCAATAATTTGCGAAAGGAATTGTAATGTGCCTCATCAATGATTACCAATCCTACATTATCTAAATGTAGTTTTTCATCGTTGATTCGGTTTTTTAAAGTTTCCACCATGGCTACAAAACAGGAATAATCGTTTTGATCCGGAAGTTCTTTTACTTTACTGTTGATAATTTTGTTTTTCACATCAAAACCCTTCAACATTTTTGAGGTTTGCTTGCACAACTCAATTCTGTGGGTCAAAACAACTACTTTTTTATCATGTTGCGATAAATAACGGCGCACAATTTCAGAAAAAACCACTGTTTTTCCACCACCGGTGGGCAATTGGTATAACAAATGGTGTTGTGGCGGTGCATTATCAATGCGCTCAAAGATGGCATCTATATCGCCTTTTTGGTACGCATAAAGTTCTTTTTTGTCTTCTATTTCTATTTCTAAAGTGTTTTGGGACATTGCTTATTGTTGGGTTTTTGCAAAAATACGCCTAAAAAACAGTTTAAGTATCAATTTTTATTAAAAATAAACGGAATGATTAAATAAATTTGAATTATGTGAGGATTTAATATTCTAATCGTTCTAAAATGGCATTAAATTCTGGTTCATTGTACCATTTTTGCAAAATAGTTTCAGTGTGTATGGCACTAATTCTTGGTTTAAAATCAGTAAGTATTCCATTTGCAATCAAGAAAACAACGGCTTGCTGAAAGGAATTGTACATGCTTTTGAAAAATAATTCTTGCTTTATATCCTGTTCTGATGAGAATGTTTGTGCTATTTCAATATTGTAAAGCATTACATCCGCAATTACAAAAGGGTCTACTCCCAAAAGCGTAAAGTGCTTAATGTATTTTTGGGCAACGGAACGCCTCATTTTAGGTTTACTGCGTCTTCCGGATTTTTTCAGAGGATAATATTCATTGGAAATTTTGAGTTTGCATTCCTTCAAAAGCGTTTCTTCTTTTGGATTAAAAACAAAATCATAATAGACTTTTACAGAACTGAATTTCTCGTACAATTCGAGTATTTGCTCTTCGAGTTGTTCTTTATTCAATTCGGCTACATATTTTTTTAAATCGCGTTTGCTCATTATCAAAGTTTAAGATTACAAAAGTAATTTACTTTAGGAATCAATGCGTGGTAAATCAATGATAATCCTTAATTTTGTCAATTATCACTTAAAAAAAAATAAATGCTTAAGATTTTTAAGGTTACAGCAATAGTAGAAGGTATATCCGCCTTATTGTTATTTTTCTTTGCTATGCCAATGAAATACATTTTTAATGATCCTATTTATGTCAAACACATTGGAATGGCTCACGGCGTATTATTTACTGCTTACATTATCTTGGCAACAATTTTAAAGTTTAGTGAAAAGTGGAATTTTAAAAAGTATTTTATCATTTGTATTGCGTCAATTCCTCCTTTTGGGACTTTTTACATAGAAAAGAAATACTTGCGAAATGTATAAATTAATAGAAAAAATATTCACTTTTCTATATCTAGTACTCAGGAAATGGGGCTTAGGGAACAGTCTGGCTTCTTATTTTAGCTTGGTGCTGAACATTATTGTTTTGTGTGTATTGGCGTATGTCATCTACGTAATTTTTAGACTTGTTTTAGTTACTATTATGGCCGTTATTGCCCAAAAAACCAAAACCAAATTTGATGATTTGCTGGTAACTAACAAAACGGCTAAATACATTGCACATTTAATTCCACTATTGTTTATTTACAAATCTGTTCCAATAATTTTAGACCGATTTGAATATTGGGAAGGCTTTTTTGGGAAATTGGTTGGAATCTACATCATCATTCTGATTTTATGGATTATACGAACTATTTTCAATGCGTTGCGTGATTACTTAAAACTAAAACCAAGATACAGCGACAAACCTATTGACAGTTTCATTCAGGTAATCATGATTATGTTATGGGTAATTGGAATTACATTAATCATTTCAAAATTATTTGAGATTGATAAAAAAGAGCTTTTAACTATTTTAGGAGCTGTTTCAGCGGTAATCATATTAATTTTTCGAGATACCATTTTAGGTTTTGTATCTAGTGTTCAAGTATCCATAAACGATATGGTTCGAATTGGCGACTGGATTACGATGGATAAATTTGGTGCCGATGGAGATGTCATCGAGATCAATTTGGCAACGGTAAAAGTTCGAAATTTCGATAATACCACAACCACAATTCCAACCTATAGTTTGAGTTCAGATTCGTTTCAAAACTGGCGCGGAATGCTGAATTCAGATGGCCGACGCATCAAAAGACACATTCTGATAAAAACAAGCAGCATTCGGTTTTTAGAGGAATCAGAATTAAATGACTTAAAAAAAATTCATCTAATATCGGATTATATAGGCACTCGCAAATTAGAAATAGACGACTATAATTCTAAACATAAAATTGACAAATCCATTGCTATTAATGGGCGAAATTTGACAAACTTAGGTTTATTTCGAAAATACATCACGGAATACCTGTTCAATTATCCAGGATTAAACAAAGACATGTTGATGCTTTGCCGTCAGTTACAATCAACTTCCCATGGTGTACCGCTTGAGGTTTATGCCTTTTCACATGACAAGCGATTTGAAAACTATGAATACATCATGTCGGATATATTTGATCACATCATTGCTTCCATAAAATATTTTGATTTAGAAATTTTTGAAACAACTGCAGAAAGTGAATCTCAGGTTTAATTTTTTTACTTAAAAAGTATAAATGCACTTCGTATCAAATTAATAATCTGTTTTTCACATATTCAATTGCTGTTTTTCCATGTGCCTTAGGTTTTCCATCCGCATCTAAGTTAACCATTGTGGTGTGATCAATTGTAATGATAGTTTCGCGTGTCATCATATTTCGCGCCTCGCATTTCAGCGTGAGTGAGGTTGTTCCAAATTTTAAAACATCAATTCCAATTTCGACAATATCACCTTGTCTAGCCGAACTTCGAAAATTGATTTCCGACATGTATTTGGTTACGATTCTGGTATTTTCTAATTGAATTATGGTATACAAAGCCAATTCTTCATCAATCCAAGCTAATAATTTACCGCCAAATAAAGTTCCGTTAGGATTTAGATCTTCGGGTTTTACCCATTTTCTAGTGTGAAATTTCATATTTTTTCTTTATAAATGTAAAAATACGTATTCTTGACGCAATTTTATTTAATTTTAAAGAAAAAATATGAGTGCACGCGATACTTTTTTAAAAGAATTTCGAGGACAAACAATAGGTTCCGTAACCACACAATCCACAACAGAAGAATCATTTCAAAATGAGGTGTTACGCCCCATTCTAAAGTTGCAAAATGACTTATTTGCAGCATCCTTCCTCAATTATGTCAACAAAAATAAAATTGATTTCTACAGTTATACACTTGATAAAAAAGTATCCGTCATGGAAAATGCAATCCAGAAAGACATCAAGTTTAGAAATTTTCTAAAAGGAATGATCATTGGTTTATTTACAGCCGATGAATATGCTGCTTATGTACAAAACTCCTCCAATATCAATAAAAGAATGATGAGCATGCTTGTAGAACGATTAAAAAGTCATGTATCACTGTATGAAATTAATAAAAGCAACTAGCGCTATTTCTTCCTTATTTTAGAAATTTAGGGTTCTCTAATCAAATAGTAATTATAGGAAAGATCCTAAGGCTTATTTTAGGTCTAAAAACCTTATAATTAAAAATATAGAGCTTTTAAAACACGTTGCCTTGTTGTTTATAATTTAAAAAACGGCTCTTTATTCATCCAAATTTTACCATTTAGATCCAATTTATTAATCCTAATCTTTTTTATAATAAATATGGGTTAAGTATAATTTTATCTGCTTTTTGTGTTATTTTTTTCATTATAATTGTTAAAACTAATTTCATGAAGGAAGAGTATTTCAAATGGCATTCCCCTAATTTAAATAGAGAGATAGAAATGTTGGTTTTTGGACATGCCGGATATCCTGTAATTGTATTTCCTACTTCTATGGGGAGTTACCATGAAAATAAAGATATGGGATTGATTGATTCTGCAAAATGGTATCTGGAACAAGGTTTGATCCAAATATTTTGTCCTGATAGCATTGATAAAGACAGTTTTTACAATAAAAATATATATCCTATAAATCGTATAGAAAACCACGTCAGGTACGATAAAATGATTTGTCACGAAATCGTTGAAAAAGTAAAGAACAATACCTCCTCAGGCAGAGTGGCTCTTGCCGGTTGCAGTTTTGGCGGGTATCATGCGGCAAATTTTACTTTTAGACATCCTGGTTATGTAAGTCATTTGTTTTCTATGAGTGGCGCTTTTAATATCAAGAGTTTTATGGATGGTTTTCATGACGATGATGTGTTTTACAACAGCCCGGAAGATTATTTACATGGACTTAATGATCCGGAATTATGGAAAATGGATATTGTGCTTGGGACGTCTAATTGGGATATTTGTTTTGATGCAAATTTAAAACTAAGTAAAGTGTTGAGCGATAGAAACATTCATCATTGGTTGGATATTCGTCAGGAACGAAAACACGACTGGCCGGTATGGACCGAAATGTTTCCACATTATTTATCCAGAATAAAATTTTTTTAAAATTATAAACATATCAAGATGAAAAAAATTGGAATTTTATTTGGGATGGAAGATACATTTCCACAAGCCTTCATAGATCGTGTCAATTCAAAAAACGAAAAAGAAATCATAGCTGAAGCTGTGGTTATTGATAAAGTAGTTCAAAATCAAGACGGAGAATATGCCGTAATTATTGATCGCATTTCGCAAGATGTCCCTTTCTATCGTGCATATTTGAAAAATGCTGCTTTAACAGGGACAAATGTGATCAACAATCCTTTTTGGTGGAGTGCTGATGATAAATTTTTTAATAATTCATTGGCCGATACTTTGGGAGTTCCGTTACCTAATACGGTACTTCTCCCATCGGCAGAACATCCTACGGATACGACTGGAAAATCATTCCGAAACCTAAAATACCCAATGGATTGGGAAGAAATTTTTCATTATATTGGTTTTCCAGCTTATATGAAACCCTATGCCGGAGGTGGCTGGAAAAATGTGTATCGATTAGAAAATGTCGAAGAATTTTGGGAGAAACATAAGGAAACGGGGCAACTGGTGATGATGCTACAGGAAGAAATTGTTTTTACAGAGTATTTCAGAGTCTATTGTTTGGGTTGCAAAGCCGTTAGGATTATGCAATACGAACCCAGAAATCCGCATCATTTGCGTTATGTACTTGATGGGCCGCCTGTGGATAAAAAATTATTAGCTACTATTAAGGATTATACTTTACGTCTTTGCAAAGGATTGGGTTATGATTTTAATACGGTTGAATTTGCAGTCCGTGATGGTATTCCCTATGCGATAGATTTTGGAAATCCAGCACCAGATGCTGAATTAACTTCGGTAGGTGCAGAAAACTTTGAGTGGGTTGTAGAGGAAGCAGCAAAAATGGCAATTGCTGCTGCAAAAAAACAGAAATCCGGAAAGATGAATTTGACTTGGGGAACATTTATGAAAGATGCAGTAAAATAGTTTTCAGTCATAGTATTCAGTAAACAGACTGTAAACTTTGACTGCGACTGAACACTAAAACAATAATTATGTTAAAGAAATTACCTGTTTTCACCCTCGGTGTAGAAGAAGAATATCAAATTATAGATCCTGTAACCAGAGATTTACGGTCGCATTTATCCAAAATTGTAGATGGTGCGAAGATCATTTTGAATGAGCAGGTAAAGGCTGAAATGCATCAATCTGTGGTCGAAGTGGGTACCAATATTTGCAATAATGTGAATGATGCCAAAAATGAGATTCGGTTTTTACGTTCTAAAATCGTTGAATTAGCGGACAAACAAGATCTTATTGTGGGTGGTGCCGGGACGCATCCTTTCTCGAAATGGCAGGATCAACCGATAACTGATGATCCTCGCTATCACGATATTGTCAATGAATTGCAAGATGCAGCGCGTTCTAATTTAATTTTTGGAATGCATTGTCATGTAGGAATTGAAAATCGAGAGATTGGCTTGCAATTAATGAATCAGGCCACATATTTTTTGCCACATATTTTTGCGCTTTCAACGAACTCTCCTTTTTGGGAGGGAAGAAAAACAGGTTATAAGTCCTTTAGAACGAAAGTTTTTGACAAGTTTCCAAGGACAGGTTTGCCGGAATATTTTGATTCGGTGAGTTCGTATGAGAATTATTTGGATACATTAATAAAGACTAATTGCATCGATAATCCAAAGAAAATCTGGTGGGATTTACGGTTGCATCCTTTTTACAATACGATTGAATTCAGGATTTGTGATATGTCATTGACAGTGGATGAAACCATTTGCATTGTTGCTATTATTCAGGCAATTGTAGCTAAACTCTACAAATTGAACATGAACAATACTAGCTTTAATGTGTATCGACTGGCTTTGATAAAAGAAAATAAATTTCGGGCGGCACGTTACGGAATTGAGAATAGTATGATCGATTTTGGTTTGCAAAAAGAAGTAGAAACAAAAATGCTTATTCTGGAACTGCTTGATTTCATTGATGATGTGGTGGATGAATTGGGAAGTCGTGCTGATATAAATTATGTCCATGAAATTTTAAAAAACGGTACCGGTGCTGATAAGCAACTGGCTATTTTTCAAGAAACGGGCGATCTTTCCTGTGTGGTTGACTTCATAACAGGAGAATTTACGAAAGGATTATAAAATATAAAGTACCTTTGTTCATTGTTTTTTAAAAAAAAGTATGTCTAATAAAATTATAAAAATAGCCCTTCTGGACATGTACAATGGTGAACCCAACCAGGGAATGCGATGTATTATTGATGTAGTCAATAGGTTTAGTCCCGTTGTTAGTTTTGAAATATTTGATGTTCGGGTAAAATGTGAATTGCCGGACAAGAATAAATTTGACATTTATATTTCAACTGGAGGACCTGGAAATCCCTTAATTGGTGATGGAAACTGGGATGTAAAATACTATGAATTTATCGATTCCTTGAATAAATGGAATACTGAAAATAGTATTAAAAAACATGTTTTGTTCATTTGTCATTCTTTTCAAATGGCGTGTTTGCATTTTGGATTGGCTACGGTTACCAAACGAAATGACACTTCTTTTGGGGTGATGACCATTCATAAAACTAAAGAAGGACTTGTGGATCCCTTGTTCGAGGGATTAGCAGACCCTTTTTATGCGATAGATTCCAGAGACTATCAAGTGGTTCAACCCAAGTTAAGTATTTTTGCGAAAAAAGGAGCCAAAATTATTTCATTAGAGAAAATTAGGGATCATGTACAATACGAACGCGCAATTATGGCCGTGCGTTTTACCGATTATTTTGTGGGTACTCAATTTCACCCGGAAGCGGATCCCATTAGTTTTGTTTCTCATTTAAGAAATAAAGAAGCAAAGGAAAAGATTAAGAATATGAAAGGAAAAAAGAAGTTCAGAAACATGCTGGAGGATTTATTAGATGATGATAAAATATACAGAACTAATGAAACTTTGATTCCTAATTTCCTTCGAATAGCAATTAATGACTTGCTAAAAACAAAGAAGACACTTTCTAATTAATACGATTTCAAAATGATTTCAAAATATCGGAAGTTATTTAATACTCAATTTACAGAAAAAAAATATCAGGAATTCAAAGATGATATTGCTTCCGATTTTAATTACCTGCCTACTTTCCGGTTAGGCGAAACCCCCTTTTTTATTTCGAAGGAGCTTAAAGCACAATTGATTGAAGGCTGTAATGATGTTATAGCTTTCATTCAGAAAAACGACTTTAAATCACTTACAAATAAATCCTTAGAACTAAATAATACTGTTCCTAATGAGGATGAACATACTACCTTTTTAGCAATTGATTTTGGAATTTGTGAAGAAGACGGAGTACTTATTCCAAAACTAATTGAAGTACAGGGATTCCCCTCTTTGTACAATTATCAAATGCATTTGTACGAAAAATTTAAAAATCATTATCCATTTCTTAACGAATTAACTCCATTTATTAATGCTATTGAACCACAGGAATATCTTACTATTTTAGAAGAAGCGATTTGCAACCATCATCCAAAAGAAAATGTTATTCTTCTTGAAATAGAACCCGAAAAACAAAATACCAAGATTGATTTTTATTACTGCAAAAGAGACATTGGCATCCCTATCGTTTGTGTTACTGAACTCATAAAAAAAGGAAAACAACTGTTTTACAAAAATGCAACAGGCAATGAAATATTGGTAAAAAGAATTTACAATCGGGTTATTTTTGATGAATTGGATTTGAGAACAGATTTAAGACTTAATTTTAGTTTTTCAGATGATTTGGATGTGGAATGGGCGGGACATCCTAACTGGTTTTTCAGAATCAGTAAATTTATTTTACCTTTCTTAAAAGGAAAATATTGTATTGAAACGACACTATTGAGTGACTTGGCAGTAATTCCTCAGGATTTAGAAAACTATGTTTTGAAACCGCTTTTTTCTTTTTCAGGAACGGGCGTTATTTTTCATGTCACAAAAAAAGATATTGAAGCCGTTGTAGATAAAGAATTATATATTCTTCAAAAAAAAGTAAATTATCTTCCTATTGTACACGCTCCTGAAGGGAAAGTAAAAGCTGAAGTCCGAATCTTGTGTGTTTGGAAAAAAGGTGATGCCGCACCTACTCTACTCTGCAACTTAGTCCGCTTAAGCCGTGGCGAGATGATTGGCGTGAAATTCAATAAAGATAAAGATTGGGTTGGTGGCACTTTAGGTTTATTTGAAAGGTAGATCATACTTCCATTTTGTAACATTCAAAAAATTCCATTTTTTAGCGGGTTACAAATTTAAATTACTTCCTATTTTTAAAATATAAAAACTTCTTTTTTACTACAAAACAGGAAATATATAGTAGATTATTTGAATGGTTATTTAAGTAATACCGTCATTTTAACACATTGAAATGGTGTGAAAAGAAAATACAGTTGTATTTTATAATTAAAACCTTGTTAATTTTACATTAAAAATAATTTAAAAATCGTTTTTTATTCTTTTTTGCTTCTTCAAACATTTTTTTTTTCTTGATTTAATTGATTCCAACTGCTGTTTAATGAATTTTTGAAAGTGATTCCCTTAATAATTTGAAAAATATGGAATTATTCAATATTTTAACATAAAAAAAATTAACCTGTTTTTTTTTTCTTTATTATTGTAATGTTATAATAAATTAAGAAGAATCAATAATTTTAATAATTAGCAAATGAATAGAAGAGAAGCACTTAAAAGCGTTGCATTTTTGATGGGAAGCGCAATCTCAGCAACAACAATGGGCGTTTTATTTGAAAGTTTTACTTTGCCTGAAAAAGAAAAAAATAGCGTGTCTTTTTCTGCTGCAGATGAAG
Organism: Flavobacterium sp. LS1R10; assembly: GCF_003968825.1. Classification (NCBI taxonomy): domain Bacteria; kingdom Pseudomonadati; phylum Bacteroidota; class Flavobacteriia; order Flavobacteriales; family Flavobacteriaceae; genus Flavobacterium; species Flavobacterium sp. LS1R10. Next base: position 240,304 of record NZ_RYDH01000002.1, read on the forward strand.
AAATTTTGGCTGAATTTGCCGATATCATTATACCTACTACAGCCTCTTCGGCAGGAGCAAAAGCTGCAGGACTGGGTGCTTTTATTCCAATGATTATTAGAGAATGTTATCCTGCAAAAATGCAAGAAATTTTTGCTTCCGGGATGCAGGAAATGCAAGCAAAATGCGCTAAAGATTTCAATAAGAATTTCTTATCAATGTCAGTTGAAGAGCGTCAGCAATTAATGACTTCATTACGAGATGAGGCAATTGCAACTGATAAAGCACCTTCATTCTTTTTGATTGCTAGAGATTTGACTCTTCTTGGCTATTATTCTTCAGAAATAGGTTGTACACAAGCACGAGAATACCTTCCTGTTCCAGGACGTTACGATGGTAGTGCAGACTACAAACCCGGACAAAAAGCTTGGGCAACCAACTAATTGTTACTAGAACCTTTTGTTATAAACTATTTTATTAAATAAAAAATACTACCCGTGAATATAAATACCAATTTGAAAGAGGAAAATACGTATGATGCTATTGTTGTAGGATCTGGAATTAGTGGTGGTTGGGCTGCAAAAGAACTTACCGAAAAAGGATTAAAAGTTTTGATGTTAGAACGCGGAATGAATATTGAGCACATCAAAGATTATGAATCGGCCATGAAAGCACCATGGGAATTTGAACGCGCAGGCAAGCTTACCGAAGAACAAAAAAGAACCCATCCTGTTCAAACAAGAGATTATCCATACAATGAAGCTACCGAAAAATGGTGGGTGAATGACTTGGAATGTCCCTATACAGAAGACAAACGTTTTGATTGGTACAGAGGATTTCATGTGGGTGGAAAATCTTTAATGTGGGGCCGTCAAAGTTACCGTTTTAGTGACCATAATTTTGAAGATAATGCCAAAGATGGTCATGGAAATGACTGGCCTATTCGATATAAAGACCTTACCAAGTGGTATGATTATGTAGAGAAATTCGCAGGAATAAGTGGGCAAGCTGAAAATTGGCCCCTATTACCGGATGGTAAATTTTTGCCTCCAATGGATTTAAATTGTGTTGAAAAATCAGTTAAAGAAAGATTAGAAAAACATTATAATAAAACCCGTATTCTTACAATTGGTCGTACTGCTAACTTAACTGTACCTCACAAAGGGCGTGGCAGCTGTCAGTACAGAAATTTATGCAGTCGAGGTTGTCCATTTGGCGCCTATTTTAGCACCCAATCCTCTACACTACCTGCTGCAATGGCAACCAATAGATTGACCGTGAGACCCTACTCAATTGTGAATCATATTATTTATGATAAAGACACTAAAAAAGCAAAGGGTGTTATGGTTATTGATGCAGAAACAAATGAAACTATGGAGTTTTATGCTAAAATTGTTTTTGTAAACGCATCCACTTTAGGATCAACATTCCTTTTATTAAATTCAACTTCAGAAGCGCATCCGAATGGAATGGGTAATGCCAGCGGACAATTAGGCCATAATCTTATGGATCATCATTTCCGTTGTGGTGCAGAAGGAACAGCTGAAGGTTTTGAAGATAAATACACGTACGGAAGAAGAGCTAATGGTATTTATATTCCAAGATATCAGAATGTAGGTAGTGATAAACGAGATTATTTAAGAGGTTTTGGGTACCAAGGAGGTGCCGGCAGAGGATCATGGCATAAAGAAGTTGCCGAATTGGCTTTTGGTGAAAACTTTAAATCGACTATGTCATTACCTGCTGATTCCTGGAGTATGGGATTAGGTGGTTTTGGAGAAATGTTGCCGTATTATGAAAACAAAGTGTACATCGATCATAGCAAAAAAGACAAATGGGGACAACCAGTTTTAGCTATTGATTGTGAATACAAAGAAAATGAAGCAAAAATGCGGGAAGATATGATGAATGATGCCGCAGAAATGCTGGAAGCATCTGGAATCAAAAATGTGCAAACCTATGATAACGATTGTTATCCTGGAATGGCTATACACGAAATGGGTACTGCCAGAATGGGTAATGACCCCAAGGATTCCGTTTTAAATAAATGGAATCAATTGCATGAAGTTAGTAATGTATTTGTTACCGATGGTTCTTGTATGCCTTCTATTGCGTGTCAAAATCCATCATTAACATTTATGGCTTTGACGGCTCGTGCCTGCGATTATGCAGTAAAAGAATTAAAAAAAGGAAATATTTAGGTTCATCATTATGAGAAAATTAAGAATGGGAATGGTCGGTGGTGGTCAAGATGCCTTTATAGGTGCAATTCACCGATTAGCCGCCAATATGGATGGACTAATTGAATTAAAGTGTGGTGCATTAAGTATAAAACCAGAAACCGCAATTGCATCTGGTAAAGCCTTGTTTCTTCCGGAATCAAGAACATATTTAACGTATGACGAAATGATTAAAGCGGAAGCGGCTTTACCTGCTGACGAAAGAATCGATTTTGTTACTATTGTTACTCCAAATTTTGCTCATTTTGCACCTGCAATGATGGCTTTGGAGCATGGTTTTAATGTAGTAATTGAAAAACCAATGACTTTTTCATTGGAAGAAGCAAAACTATTGAAACAAAAAGTAGAAGAGACAGGATTACTACTTTGTTTAACACATACGTACTCCGGGTATCCAATGGTCAAACAAGCGAAAGCTATGGTCAGCGAAGGAAAATTGGGTAAGATTAGAAAAGTTTTAGTAGAATATCCCCAAGGATGGTTAAGTACACTATCCGAAAGAGAGGGAAACGCACAAGCTGCATGGCGAACAGATCCTAAAAAATCCGGAAAAAGTTCTGTAATGGGAGATATTGGTACGCACGCCTCTCATTTAGCCGAATATATTACCGGGGCTAAAATTACCGATGTTTGTGCAGAATTAAACACATTAGTTGAAGGCCGCGTAATGGACGATGATGGAGCTGTACTATTGAAATTTGACAATGGTGCTAAAGGCGTTTTAATAGCATCGCAAGTAGCAGCTGGAGAAGAAAACGCTTTAAAAATCAGAGTTTATGGCGAAAAAGGTGGAATCGAATGGTTTCAACATGATCCAAACACTTTAACGGTTAGGTGGTTAGATGAACCAACTCAGGTTTTAAGAGCTGGATCTAACTATGCACATTTATCTTCATTTGCAACACATAATTGTAGAACTCCAGGCGGACATCCAGAAGGATATTTAGAGGCATTTGCTAATATTTACCGCAACTTTGCCTTAACGCTTGGTTGTAAATTAGAGGGCACAGCACCTACTGCTGAAATGTTAGATTTTCCTTCTGTTGAAGATGGAGTGAGAGGAATGGCATTTATTGATAACGTAGTAGCATCATCACAATCTGATAAAAAATGGACTCCTTACGTTTTGTAATTAATTAGGAATTCACAAAAATTTAGACAAAATATAATATGACAACAATACAAGGTCCAGCAGTATTTTTAGCCCAATTTATAAGTGATGAAGCTCCTTTTAATTCTTTAGATGGGATTTGTAAGTGGGCCGCTGATTTAGGTTTTAAAGGTATTCAAATGCCAACATTAGATACCCGTTTCATTGATTTACAAAAAGCCTCCGAAAGCAAAACGTATGCCGAAGAACTCAAAGGTACCGTTGCTTCTTACGGATTAGAAATTACAGAATTATCCACTCATCTGCAAGGTCAGTTAGTAGCCGTTCACCCCGCTTATGATGATTTTTTTGATGCTTTTGCACCGGTAAATGTGCATGGTAATCCTAAAGCAAGACAACAATGGGCTGTTCAACAATTAAAATATGCGGCAAAAGCATCCCAAAATTTAGGCCTAAATGCACATGCAACGTTCAGTGGATCTTTGCTTTGGCAATATTTTCACCCATGGCCACAAAGACCTCCGGGCCTAGTTGAAGACGGTTTTGCTGAATTAGCCAAACGTTGGTTACCAATTTTAAACGAATTTGACGAAAATGGGGTTGATCTTTGTTATGAAATTCATCCTGGCGAAGATTTGTTTGATGGGGAAACCTATGAAATGTTTTTAAAGGCGGTAAATAATCATTCCAGAGCGTGTTTGTTGTATGACCCGTCCCATTTTGTATTACAACAGTTAGATTACATTCAATACATTGATTTTTATCATGAACGAATAAAAGCCTTTCACGTAAAGGATGCCGAGTTTAATCCTACAGGAAAACAAGGAACTTTTGGAGGATATCAAAGTTGGGTAAATCGTGCGGGACGATATCGCTCCCCTGGAGATGGTCAAATTGATTTTAAAACGATATTCAGCAAACTAGCCCAATATGATTTCAAAGGATGGGCAGTAATGGAATGGGAATGCTGCATTAAAAATCAGGAAGATGGAGCGCGTGAAGGTGCTGAATTTATAAAAAATCATATTATAAAAGTTACTGATAAAGCATTTGATGATTTTGCGGCAGTAGAAACAAATCTGGCTTTTAACAAAAAAAACTTAGGATTATAAAAACTTAAATACAATAAAATGAAATTAAAATATTTCTTTTTTGGGGTTGCACTAATTAGTTTAACCTCATTTTCCAATGATAATTCAGAAGAAAAATATATTGAAACTACTGCGCAATCAAACCTTGTTGTTCAAACCTCTGAAGGAGAGAAATTAATAGCTAAATCCGATTGCATCGGATGTCATAAATTAGACAAAAAACTAATTGGTCCCTCCTACTTAGACATTGCTAAAAAATATGCTTTAAATGATAAAAATGTTGCCTATTTATCCGGTAAAATAATAAAAGGTGGCTCTGGGGTTTGGGGTTCAATTCCCATGTCTGCGCATGCTTCACTAAAAAAGAATGAAGCAAATTCTATGGCAAAGTATATTTTATCCTTAAAAAAGTAAATTAAAAGGCGCATTTAAAGAGTCAATATGATTCTAGAATGTCGAAAATAAAATCATGATGTTACACAATTTTTTGCTATAAACTAAACTGGATTAAAATAATGAAACAAAAAGAAGAAGAACAAGATAAAATTACAAATAACCGTCGTGATTTTATAAAAACAACCGCTATAGCTGCAGCGGCTTTTATGATTGTTCCCCGTCATGTTCTAGGACGAGGATTTGTTGCGCCAAGCGATCGTTTATCAATAGCCAGTATTGGTGTTGGTGGACAAGGTAAATTTGATGTCAGTATGTTTGCCAGAAGTGGAAAAGCGGATATATCGTTTTTATGTGATGTAGATACCAGAAGAGCCGCTGCAAGTGTAAATGCATTTCCTAAAGCTAAATTTTATACCGATTGGCGTGAAATGTTAGACAAAGAACATAAAAATTTCGATGCCGTTTCAGTTTCAACTCCAGATCATAATCATGCTATTCAAGCACTTGCTGCTATGCAATTAGGAAAACATGTGTATGTTCAAAAACCTATGGCACATGATATTTACGAAGCACGAATTTTGACACAAGCTGCTACAAAATATAAAGTGGTAACCCAAATGGGAAATCAAGGTGCCTCGAATGATGGTACCAGAATAATGAAAGAATGGTATGAAGCAGGTTTAATAGGCGATGTTCACACGATTCATGCTTGGACAGACCGTCCGGTTTGGCCTCAAGGGATTCCTTGGTCTGCTAATAAAGCGGATATTCCAAAAGAATTAGATTGGGATTTATGGTTGGGAACAGCTCCTTACAAAGAGTATGTAAATAAATTAGTGCCCTTTAACTGGCGCGGTTGGTGGGATTATGGAACAGGTGCATTAGGCGATATGGGCTGTCACTTGTTAGAAGCACCTTTTAGTGTATTAAATTTAAAATATGCTAAAGATGTTCAATGTAGTGTAGGTTCAGTATATGTAGATGAGTTTCAAAGAGGATATTTTCCTGAGAGTTGTCCTCCCTCCAGTCATGTTACCTTAACTTTTCCAAAAACGGAGAAAACAAACGGTGACGTTGCAGTACACTGGATGGATGGTGGAATTCAGCCGGAAAGACCTTCCGAATTAGGTTCGAATGAAATTTTTGGAGACGGAGGAAATGGTACCTTATTCACAGGAACAAAAGGAAAAATGATGTGTGATACCTACGGTTTAAATCCGCGTTTGCTTCCTCTAAGCAAAAATGAAAATCTCCAAGTTGCTCAAAAATATGCAAGAGTGATCGATGGTTCAGGAGGACATTACAAGCAATGGATTGAAGCCTCTATTGCTGGTTATGGAAAAAAAGAATTAAGTTCTCCTTTTGAAATTGCCGGCCCTTTAACTGAAGCTTTATTGATGGCAAATCTTGCGATCAGAGGATACGATGTGATGCGAGAAGAGCTTGGAGAAGAAGTGTACCCAGGACGTTCCGCAAAATTATTATGGGATAATGATGCCATGAGAATTACAAATTTTGATGAAGTGAACCAATTTGTGAAACGGGATTATCGTCAAGGTTGGAAAGCTTTAACTTTATAAGCAAGATTAATTATTAATTCAAAAATGATTAAAAATATTTGTACTTCATTACTTGTTATGATACTGATTCAAACCGCAAATGCACAGCAAGCGCCCATACCAAAAGGATTTAAATCCATATTTGACGGACAATCCACAACGGGATGGCACAGTTACGGAAAAACAACAGCTGGTTCCGGTTGGAAAACAGAAGAGGGTGTGTTGCATTTTGATCCTACAGCTGCCCAAAACGGTCAAGGAGGCGATTTGGTAACTAATGCAGAATACGAGAATTTTCATCTAAAACTAGAATGGAAAGTCGCGGAAAATGCCAATAGCGGTATTATTTTTTATGTAAACGAGGATTTGACAAAATTCAAAAATACTTATGAAACGGGTCTGGAAATGCAAGTATTGGACAATGACGGTCATTCTGACGGAAAAATTGAAAAACACCGTTCAGGTGATTTATATGATTTAATAAAAAGTACCTCAGAACCAGTAAAACCAGTAGGAGAATGGAATTCTGTTGACATAGTATGTAAATTTGGAAAACTGACAATGTTATTGAATGGCGTAAAAGTAGTTGAAACTACGCTTTGGGATGCTAATTTTAAAACATTGGTAGCCGGAAGTAAATTTGCTACTTGGCCAGGTTTTGCTGCATTCAAAAAAGGTAAAATTGCACTACAAGATCATGGAGATAATGTATGGTTCAGAAACATTATGATCAAAGAATGGAATACTATGAAAATTACAACCGGATGTGAAGCGGGTATGTAATTGATCTCTAAAAAATAAAAAAACAACCAAAACCAAAAAATAAAAAACCACTGACTAATGAATAGTACCATCCGAATTAAATTATCCATAATGATGTTCCTGGAATTTTTTATCTGGGGCGCATGGTTTGTAACCCTGGGCACATTTCTGGGTAATAATCTAAAAGCATCAGGATCAGAAACTGCTGCAATTTTTTCAACACAATCATGGGGCGCAATTATTGCTCCTTTTATTATAGGTTTAATAGCGGATCGTTATTTTAATGCAGAAAAGATTTTGGGAATTCTTCATCTCGCAGGTGCCTTTTTAATGTACCAAATGTATCAGTCAGAAGAAGTTGGCATGTTCTACACCTACGTTCTGAGTTACATGATTTTATACATGCCCACATTAGCATTAGTCAATTCAGTTTCTTTTAATCAAATGAAAGATCCGGAGAAAGAATTTGCAAATATCAGAGTTTGGGGAACTATAGGTTGGATTTTAGCAGGATTATCTATTAGCTTCATATTTCATTGGGATACTGCGGAAGCAATTTCTCAAGGATTTCTTAAAAACACCTTCCTTTTAGCAGGAATAGCCGCTTTAATTTTAGGTATATTCAGTTTTTCTTTACCAAAAACACCACCAAAAGTAAGTGAAGAAAAAATAAAAATTGGAGATATCATAGGTCTTGATGCTTTAAAATTGCTGAAAGATAAAAACTTCGCCATCTTTTTTATATCGTCAATCCTGATTTGTATACCTCTTGCCTTTTATTACCAAAATGCACATCCATTTTTGACAGAATCAGGCGTTGAAAATCCTACTGGAAAAATGGCAATAGGTCAAATATCCGAAGCATTATTCTTATTATTGATTCCTGTATTTTTTACCCGTTTTGGTTTCAAAAAAACGATCTTAATCGGGATGTTAGCATGGGCAATTCGTTATGTTTTATTCGCTTATGGCAATGGAAATGATTTAAGCTTTATGCTTATTATAGGTATTGCGCTGCACGGTATCTGTTATGATTTCTTTTTCGTTTCGGGTCAAATTTACACCAATTCAAAAGCGGGAGAAAAATACAAAAGTGCTGCTCAGGGTTTAATAACTTTAGCCACTTACGGGGTTGGAATGTTGATTGGCTTTGCTGTAGCAGGTTGGATAACGGACAATTATAAAATGGCAGATGGGGCTGTAAACTGGCAAATGGTGTGGATTATTCCTGCTGGAATTGCGTTTGCTGTATTCTTACTTTTTGCACTTTTATTTAATGAAAAAAACAAAGGAGAAGAATCCACTTCTGCTGTATAAAAATTAAAAATGAGTGCTAATTTAAATAGAAGATCTGCCATAAAAGGAATAGTAGCCGGAACAGTTGCGATGGGAATTCCTGCTGGATTTTCTGCTTTGGCTATGCCAAAAAAGGAAACAGCAACACCATTGGGTAAATTGAAAGGAAATATAAATCACTCCGTTTCTCGGTGGTGTTTTAATGACATAGATTTAGATACGCTTTGCATTGAATCCAAAAAGATAGGGATTACCGGGATTGATTTAGTAGGTCCTAAAGATTGGCCAACATTAAAGAAATATGATCTTGTTTCTACAATGTGCAACGGTGCAGAAATTAATTTAGTGGATGGTTTTAATGATATTAAATTTCATGAGACACTCTTGAAAAATTATATGGAAATGATTCCACTGATGGCAAAAGCCGGTTATAAAAATCTGATTTGTTTTAGCGGAAGCCGAAGAGGCAAAACAGATGAAGAAGGTTGGAACAATTGTATTGTTGGTTTGCAAAAACTAATTCCATTAGCTGAAAAGCATAATGTGATTTTAGTAATGGAATTACTAAACAGCAAAATTGATCATAAAGATTACCAATGTGACCGAACATCTTGGGGAGTGGAATTAGCGAAACGTTTGAACTCTGAGAATTTCAAATTGCTTTACGATATTTATCACATGCAAATTGATGAAGGAGATGTGATTAGAAACATAAGAGACAACCATCACTACATTACACATTATCATACCGCCGGCGTTCCAGGACGAAATGAAATTGATGATACTCAGGAACTAAATTACACTGCAATTATGAAAGCAATTGCAAAAACTGGTTTTAAGGGATTTGTGGGTCAAGAATTTGTACCTAAAAACCCGGACAAACTCGCTTCATTGAAACAGGCCATAGCAATTTGTGATATTTAACTACTCTAAAAAATAACCCATGATAAAAAGAAGAGAATTTTTAATTAATGCTGGTTTAGCATTAGGCGCATTAGCCATTGCTCCTTCATTTGCTTTTGACTCTAAAAAAAGAGCCATTGGGATTCAATTATGGACACTGCGCGATACGTTACCCAAAGATGTTAAAGGTGTTTTAGCGCAAGTTGGAAAAGCTGGATTTACTGAAGTAGAAACTTTTGGTTATTCAGTAGACAACGGCTTTTTTGGAACTTCGGTCCGCGATTTTAAATCAATATTAGATGACAATGGTCTAAAAGCTACGAGTAATCATTTTGATTTTAATTCGATGATCAAAGATGGTTCAACTGATCTTGTACAATCCTATGTTGAAACAGCCAACTATTTAGGAAGTGAATATGTAACAGTACCTTACATCGTTTCAGAATTGCGCGGAACTACTGGTGATGCCTATAAAAAATTAGCCTTACAAATTAATAAAGTGGGTGAGCTTTGTAAAGCTGGAGGTTTAAAATTAGCGTATCACAATCACGATTTCGAATTTACTAAATTCGGTTCAACGAATGGATATGAAATTTTATTAAACGAAACGGATAAAAACTTGGTTGATTTTGAAATGGATTTATACTGGGTCATTCGTGCTGGACATGATCCATTGGAATTATTCAAAAAATATCCGGGACGTTTCAAAATGTGGCACGTAAAAGATATGGATAAAGTAAATCCGGATTGGAATGCAGAAATTGGCACAGGAACAATAGATTTCAAGGGTATTTTTGCTCAAGCGGAACGTGCCGGACTGAAACGTTTCTTTTTGGAACACGAATCTAACTACAAACCAAATCCAATAGAATCTGCTGTAACCAGTTTCAATTACATTAAGAAAAACTTAATTTAAACATTTTAGAAAATTTTTTATAAAAAAAAGAGGCTGTCTTTTTGAGACAGCCTCCTATTTAAAAGTAATTCTAAGTAAGTCGAAAGTTTAAAAGTCGTAAAGTCAAAAGAATTAACTTTAAGTAAAACAGCTTTAAATCATATTGTTACATAATTTTATCCTGATTTTAAAATACGACATTATACCATAGTTATTACTTATTTCGTGACAATCCGCAAATCGTACTAAATTTATTAAAAAATTATTTCTAAAAAAGTATGCCACGAATTACATCATTTTTTTTGTAATTAAATAGAAATCCAGGGTAACTCAGGTACTTCATGACTGGAATAATTAATTGGGATTAGTTACACTTAAGTAAGTCGAAAGTTTAAAAGTCGTAAAGTCAAAAGAATTAACTTTAATCAAAACAGCTTTAAATCAGATTGTTACATAATTTTATCCTGATTTTAAAATACGACATTATACCATGGTTATTACTTAGTCATATTTTATTTTACAGAAAAAGGTATTTTCCAATTGCCCCAACTCAAAACAACAGTATTAGCACGGATCGTATAAACTAATTTTTCAGCAGCTGAAGCAGCAACTTCTTGCTTAACGGTAATACGTAGTTGGTCTTCTTTTTCTTTATACTTATATGCTCCCCACTGTTTGGCTTCTTTATTAAAAATAAGCACGCATTCTTTTTCATTTGGTATAACAAAAAAAGAGTATTTACCGGCTGGCAATTTAGTACCTTCAATTGTCAACTCTTTATCTGTTTCAAATGTTGTTGCGTCATTTGCTCCGGCACGCCAAACTTTATTAAACGGAACTAATTTTCCCCAAATTTCTCTTCCGTTGACTGATGGACTCCCATAATTGAGGGTAATTGTAGCACCATTAATTTCCCCTGTGGCTACTTCTTTGCTGCTGGTAGGTTTTCCTTGAGCAGCTATACAATTTACAATTAATAAGGCAATAAACGAAAAATGCATTTTTCTAAATAATTTCATGATTTAAAATGTTTTAGTTATCGTATAAAAGTAAAACAAGTAGCTTTTAATTCCTTAAAATCCATACTTATTTTATGAAAAGATTAAGGATTTTATAATTTAATTGTTTTGCCGCAATAATGGCGGTGTTATAATTTTTAAATTTGTTATTTTTACAATCGATACTTATTTATTCCATAAATTATGAATTCAATTGCTGAGCACATTGCTGACTTTTTAAAAGCATACCCACCGTTTAACTACTTAACTTTTGAAGAATTATCTGAAATAGCGGCAAATATTCGCGTTGTAAATTTAGAAAAGCACAAAACATTATTTCAAATAAATGATCTTTTGCATGACAGTTTTTATGTGGTGGCTTCCGGTGTTATCAATTTATCGGTCATAGCAGATGCTGAGGAAACGCTATTAAATAAATGTACCGAAGGCGATATTTTTGGCCTGCGTCCCTTTTTTGCCAAAAATAATTATATGATGACGGCCAAAGCAAGAGAAGAAAGCATTGTTTATGCTATTCCCATTGCTACTTTCAGGCCTTTTGTAGCTAATAATTCTGAAGTTTTAAACTTTTTATTAGAAAGTTTTGCCGTAAACACCCGAAATCCAAAAGATAAAGAAAATTTAATTGGAAAATTAATTTCTGATAATGTATTCTATTCGGATCAGCAATCTGAAATGCAATATTTTCAATCGCTGGCCTATAATACAGCTCCCTTAAAAACGACAAGTACAGCAATTGCAAAAGACGTGGCTCAAATAATGACCGAATCGTTAAAAAACAATATCCTCGTATGTGATAATACTATCCCTTTGGGCATTATTACTGATGCGGATATGCGATCAAAAATTGCTACCGGCAGATATCCAGTAACCGTTACAGTAGATAAAATTATGTCCTCCCCTGTTATCACGGTGGTTGAAAACGTTTCTCTGGCAGAAGCGCAGTTACTGATGCTAAAACACAATGTGACTCATTTGTGTGTAACTCAGGATGGAACAGATAAATCCAGTGTGAAAGGAATCATTTCTGAGCACGATTTGATTGTGGCTCAAGCAAATAATCCCGGAGTTTTAATAAAAGAAATCAAACGGTGTCAATCACCAAAAGAACTAAAACAAATACGGGAACGATTAACAGATCTGATTCAGACTTCAATTTCTAAAAATATTCCGCTATCACACGTTTTTAATATTGCCAGCGAAATTAATTTGGCAGTCATTAAACGCTCGGTGGAATTATCCATTTTGGATTTAGGTTCCCCTCCTGCCCGTTTTGCATGGTTAAGTATTGGCAGTCAAGGACGAAAAGAACAGCTTTTATTAACGGATCAAGATAGTATTTTGATTTTTGAAGATGTGGCTGCTGATAAATATCGTGACGTAAAAGACTATTTTCTTAAACTTGGAAAAAAAACCACAGCCACTCTAGAAAAAATCGGCTATGAATTCTGTCCAAATGGTCACATGGGAAGTACTATGCTTTGGTGTAAATCATTGACGGACTGGATCAAACAATATGACAGCTGGATGAATACTCCTGGTGAGAACAGCACTGATTTGAGCAGTATTTTCTTTGATTATGAAATTATTTTTGGAGAGCAAAAAATTGAAGATGCGATAAGTAATGTAGTCTTTAAAAACGCCAAAAACAATACGTTATTTTTTGATTTCTTAGGAAATGATGCCTTAAGAAAAAACGCTCCACTTAGTTTTTTCAAAAAATTCAATGTCGAAGAAGAAGGTAGAAATAAAGATAAATTTGATATTAAAACTAAGGCTTTAATGCCATTGATTGATGGCGCCCGTTTGTTTACTTTGAGTTTCGACATCCGAGGAATTAACAATACGTTTCAACGATTCAAACAATTATCAATTACGGATCCCAAACATGCTGAAATTTATCTCAATTGTGCCGAAGCCTTTTTGACTTTATCAAAATTCCGAACCTTAGAAGGGTTAAAAAATGATGATTCAGGCCAATTTATAAATTTGGAGGAATTATCAAAAATTGACCGAGAAAAACTGAAAAATGCTTTACTCCCTATGAGAGAACTGGAAGAATTAATAAAAAGTAAATTTCAACTTACTCAATTTTCATAATTATGTTAGACTGGATAAAAAAGATTAATAAAGAATATCCTGATTTTTGGAAAACCTATCTTTCTAAATTTGAGAAAAAGTCATCCCGCTTTGTGGTGGTATCAACAGAAACTTCTGGTTTGAATCCAGATAAAGATGTTATTTTATCAATAGGCTCTTTTTCAGTAATTGATAATAGTATTGTCATAGGTGATAACTTTGAAGCTGTTTTATTACAGTATAAATTTTTTCATGATAATGGACTTTCTAATACGTTTTTGGTAGAAAGTAAAATGAAAAAATTAGGAGAAGCAGATGCCATAAAATTATTCATTGAATTTATTGGGAACTCCATTTTAGTTGGGCATCACATTGATTTTGATGTGGAAATGATCAATGCGGCCTTGGAAAGACTAGACTGTGGCAGATTAAAAAATGAGGCGCTGGATATTGATGTCATGCACAGAAAACTACTTGATATCAATGACAAACAATTTTCTCTGGAGGAACTTTGTGCGGCTTATAATATTCCGGTAAGTGAACGGAATTCAGCTGCTGAGGATGCTTATAAAACCGCTTTGTTGTTTTTGAAATTAAAATCAAGACTGGGGATTAAGTGATTTTAAATTTTGGTTGCTATATTGCATACAATTGATTTTAAACACCTTATTATTAATAGGTTTGCCTCTATTTCTATAAAGTATTGTCATTCCGACGAAGGGGGAATCACATATGTAGCTCCATTTATAGCATTTCAATTTTGTCCTTTTAGCGCATTTTGGAGGAATTAAACTTTACTATTTAAAAATTTAAGACAATACCGAAATAAAAATTCCCTTAACTCTAAAATCAACTAAATTGTCTGAATCTAATACTATATTTTCATATTCTGATTCAAAAGATAATGGTTTCAACGATATGGATTCATGCCTCCAATTTTCAGTACCGATATTCTTTTGACTATGATATTCTTTTACTGTATATCCTGAACCAAAATCTGCGTCTTGTATGCCAGTGCTTTCAACTAAAACAATTTTTCCTTCTCTACTGCCACCACTATCTTTTTGAAACAAACAATAGGAGCCATTAGGAATTATTTTATTCATGGATTCGCCCACTACTTTACATACAAAATAGCCTTCTTTTACTGAAGTATTAAAGGGTAACTCGACCCATTCAAAATCAGAATGAACTTGTAAATCGCTAAATGAACCTGCTGCAGCTGAAATATTTACTAATGGAACTGAATTCACATACGGTTTTACCTCCTCAAAAGGTACGATTCTGAACGGAAAATCTTTTTTATAAACATCAATATGCTTTTTTAAATAGTTTCTTAAAGAAGTATCACAAGCATAAACATAAGTACCTCTGATTCCTCGATACATTATAGTTTTGTATATATTTATTACGTAAGCCTTAAGATCATCTTTATTTGAGATCCCTTTTTTTCCATTTTTATCAAAATACAACTTCGGATTAATTTCAATTTCTTGTGTGAATTCATTGAAAATTATTTCTTTCCCAAAAATAACTCCTGTATAATTTAAATCATATCCTTGTGTCGTGTGAATACAGCCAACTTCTTTAAAAGCATTTGGTGAATTAACCCAGTCCTTAGGGGTTTGATTCCATTGAAATTGTAAACCATCAATTTCAATATCCATTACAGTTTTATCTTTTTCGGATAACCAA
This sequence comes from Flavobacterium sp. LS1R10, assembly GCF_003968825.1. Classification (NCBI taxonomy): domain Bacteria; kingdom Pseudomonadati; phylum Bacteroidota; class Flavobacteriia; order Flavobacteriales; family Flavobacteriaceae; genus Flavobacterium; species Flavobacterium sp. LS1R10. The sequence goes on from NZ_RYDH01000002.1 coordinate 255,329, forward strand.
GGCCAAGAATATCCAGCAACTAAACGACACAAACCATTTATTTCTTCCTTCTTTGCAAGTTCGCTATAAAGATCTTTTAAAGAATCAAAAACAACTAACTCATACTCATTTGGTGAATAAATAGTTTTATCCAAGCGATTTACATGAAGTAATTGATCTACAAAACGAATATAATCATTTCCGCCTTTAACTCTCATCTGAGAAGTTAACTCGATTTTCAGAGTATCATCTTGATTCAAAAGTCTGGTAAATTGATCCTCATTTATATCGGAAGGTTTTACTGATTGCGCTGAATCATAAAAGAAAATTTGATTCTTACTATTCGCAATTATCCAGTCTAGCTCTGTTCCGGTGTCATCTAATCCTAATTTTTGATTATTTTTCCGGAAGGCTCCCATCCAACTTATATTTTTATATTGCCGTAACCGATGCGCTTCGTCTACTATTAATAAATCATATTTGTCATTGAGTTTAAAGGTATCCGATGGATTTAAAACCATAGACGCTTTTAAACCAGGAATTTTTTTGAAAACATTTTGTAATGATTCTCTTAAAGAAGTCATGGCGATAACCAATCCAATTTTTGCTTTTGGATATTTATTTTGAAAAGCAATAATGAAATTGATCTCCTTGAGCTCTTCATCACTAAAATCTTCAAAATTAGCATCCGAAATATCTGAATTAAGTAATTTAATTAAATAAGTAGCCAAAATTGTTTTTCCAGTTCCAGCACTCCCTTTTATAAAAATTCTATTGGATTTTTTGATACACAATCCATCAAGAATTTGAAGAACAGAACTATATTGATCTTCATTTAAAGATTTATAAGGGGAATATTTAAAAAGTTCTGAATTCTCAACATCTTCCAGTGACTTGCTAACTATCTTTTTATCAATTAGTTTTTTCCAAATTTCTTTAAAAAGATCTTTGTACAAATCTTGTTGGTAATAATTATGATTGACTAAGCCGTAATTTCCATTTTGAAGTTCGTAAGTTCCTTCAGAAGTGATGTATTGAATCAAGTTTGATTCAATATCAAGAGTTGCTGATTTATTGAATTTATCACTCCCAATTATTGAAATTTTTGTAAATGCATCTGCTTTTTTTGGATTTGCTAGGTGATTTTTGATTCTACTAGAAGCATTTGTTGATTCTCCTACATAGGCAATTCGTTTAGTTTCATTTTGTATAAAGTAAACCAAAGGCCATTGATTTTTTACCCAAGGATTTTGAGCTATTTTAGGCAATGAATCTTTATTAAAATCATATTGTTCAGAAACCTCAATAGACAATTCAAATGATTGCATCATAATTCATCATATTTGGTTGCGTTCCCTTTTGCTTTATCTATTGGATAGTTAGCTGCATTTTGCGTAATCTTTTGAAGTACAATTTCTTTTACATCTAAATTGTATTTTTCGGCTAACAAAAAAGCGTATGCAAAAACATCTGCCAATTCTTGTTTTAGCTTATCAATATTTACATCTTCTGCTTTTTTCCACAGAAACAATTCATTTAATTCTGCTGCTTCAATAGATAGAGCTAAAGCCAAATCTTTCGAATTATGAAATTGTTCCCAATCTCTTTCATTTCTAAATTTTATTAATTCTTGAATAATGCTCGGAATATCATTCATTTTATTTCGATTTAAAAAGTGTCAATGCTACTTTATATTCCTCTTCAAAAGGCAATTGCAACTGAGAAACCATTTCAGGAACAGCTAACATCCAACTCACATAATAATATGCTAAAATGTGATAACCCGAAAACCGTTTGTTTGGAATGCTACCTACGATGTAGTTTTTTTGATTTGGGTCAAAACCTTGTGTCCCTTGCATTGCGATTTCAAAGGCTATTTTCTTGACATCCTCTAGCGGTACATCCTTAAAATACTGCAAAGCATCAACCATAAACATCGTGACTGCCATATTAGTCCCAATATGTTCTTGGTTTTTGACAAACTGTTCCATTTCCTTCTCTTTGAAAGCAGTATCGTCGTGTAGACCAAAAGGATCTTTTTCTAATTTTTCAATAAAAGTATCTACATCAGATCGTTTGCGGTATTCGTCCTCATTTTCCAATTCAAAATAAGAGTCAATCTGTAAATCTTCGGCCCAATGTTGTACCAATTCATATTCTTCGGCAGGTTTACGATTGTCTTTGTATTCGAGAAATTCAGCATAAAAATCTTCGGCTTTGCGCAATTCGGCTGGAGTGGCATTAAAATCGTTTATAAAATCCAAACCAAATAATGCTTTAAACTGTAAGGCATTTACCAAGTTGTAAATCTTAGATTTAGAAAGTAGTGTTGCAGGCGAAAATTCAATAACAGTCACATCGGTTACGGCTTTCAAGCCTTCTTGAATCAAAGCGTAAAGCGACAGAAATTGATACGATCTCAATTGGGGAAATTCGTTGTATATAAAATCCTCAATGAATAAATCTATTGGAGTATTGTAGGCTTGCAAATTTAATCCGTCAAATAAACCAGTACAGAATTGAGTAATCGATTGCTCTGGAATATTCATTTCATGCAACTTGGCAATAGTAGGTTGTACCGTTTTCAAAAAAACAGCTCTGTTTTGTGGAGTAGCCGTAAAAAGCTGATTTAATCCCCGTTTTCTCGCTTGAATTACAAAATCAAGATGTGCTAATTCGTGCAGAACCAAGTGTGCTACGGCAGGATAATTGGGTTTATACCGAACGATGTGCTTAATCCGATTGTAGTTTTCAGCAAACTCAATCTTGGCTGCCGTTGGAATTTCAGAATCTACTAGAACATCAATTTCTTTTCCGCAATCAAATTCTAATTGATGCTTGTATTCTGCAAAAAGCGAATTCCCATCAGTGTTAGAAATAATTTTATTGGCAACATCAAAAGCCTGATTTACTGAATTCTTGTACAGTATATCTTTATTTGGATTGCATTTTATAGCTTTCAAAGTACTGTCAAAAGCGGATTCTAAATCATTTTGAATTTCGGCTAACATTCCAAGAGCAAAATGAGTATTTGGATAGTGATCATTTATTTTTATAGCTTCCAAAAAATATTTTTTGGATTCATCCAACTTCCCTTGTTGCATAAGGTTTGCTCCAATGTTATTCATTGTAATAGCATCTTTTGGATTCACCACCAAAGCCTGATCATAGTACAACATTGCCGTAGGAATATCATTCTTGAACTTAGCAAAAATATTTCCCATCATCAGCAACGCCCAATGATTCTTAGAATCCCAGCGCAATGCATCAATCAGACTATTTATCGCTGCATCCTGATGACCTTGATCAGACAGGATTTGTCCCATAATTCGATGGAATTCCGAATTGGTAGGATTGTTCTCGATAAGATTTTGTAAAATGGGTTTTGCTTCTTGATAGTTTCCTTTTTCACAAAGGGCTACCGTTTTGCGGAAATCATTTTCTTGAAGCAGGATTGCCGAAGTGTCAATGGTTATGGTAACCCAATCCTCAGTAATGGAAACTTTTGGGGCAAAAGAACCAAAAGTATAATACGATTCTAATTCACTGATTAATAAGGCATTACCCCCCCCCCCCCGACTAATTTCGGGAAAAGCGTAAATAGAAAATCGTCTATTTTATGAATGATTTGCATTAAATATAAATTGCTATACGTTATAAAAGATACTTTTTGTTGTTTTTAAAATTGCAACAGGTTCAAATGTAACCATTGTTTATAAATCCCGCCCTATTGTATTAAAAAAAAGTGCTTTTTGCAAAAAAATCATAGGGTTATTCCTTTCCAAAAACGACCGTGATGGCTGATGGAAACGGGTTTCTCCATTTTTGAATGCGCATCAATACGGTAAGGAATTCCATTTTTTTTAAAGATAGCATCGGCGGAATTCAAGTTTTCAATTTTTTTGAAATACTCTTTCCCGGTAACAGCAATGGTATGAATGCAATCCTGATCTATTTTAGTTTGGGTAAAATATATTTTTCCTTTGATAGAAACAGTTCCTAATGTTGTGTTTTCGTAAAAACATTCCAGTTGCAAAGGAAAAAAACCTCGAATTCCTGTTTCCCTATTGTAGATTTTATAAGCCGCCTCTTTTCTGGACCATAAATTCCAAACCATTACTTCTGGATTTACGGCATTAGAAATTAACAGCTGTTCGTTTTTAGTAAATATTTTATCTAAAAAGCGGTTGCGTTGCCAATTGCTTTCTTTTTTGGCTAAAGCCAAATCGACAAGGTCATTTCCTATCATTTTTCTGGTGATTCACTACTTTTTTCAGCTAATTTGGTTTCAATAATAGCCATAGCTGCTTTTACATTTATCATGCGTTCCATTGATTCGTTATCAATCAAAATATTATATTTTTCCTCTATATCCAAAATAACATCTACTAAATTAGCGGAGTTTATCTTTAAATCATTGATGAAATCCGTATCTTCAGTGAGTAAGTCAAAAGCTTCTTGATTCAGAATATATGGTTTTACAATGGCTTTTAGCTCCTGAATAGTTTCTTGTTTGTTCATAATTAATATTGATTTTACAGCACTTAAGTACATTTCGTTTTCTAACGCCAAAAAAAAATACCACAAATTGGGGAATTTACGGTTCATTTTTTCATTTTTTAAATTTCTTAAAAATTACACACCCATTCACATCACCAAAACCAAAACTGGCTTTTGCTAATGTATTTATTTCTATATCAAGTCGTTGTCGTGGAACTCTTGATTCATCAATTAGTGCTGTTATTTCTGGATTCAAATCGGCACAATTGATATTCGGGAAAATAAATCCGTGATGCAATTGCAGTACCGAAGCCACGCTTTCAATACTACCGGCGCCACTTAAACAATGTCCAACCATCGACTTTAAAGAATTGATGTATGGAAAATCAATTCCTTTTCGATTTAAAGCCTCACTCCAATTCTGAATTTCCAGACTATCTTTGGAAGTGGCTGTCAGATGTCCGTTGATTGCGTCAATTTCACTGGCTAAAATTCCGGCATTTGTCAAAGCATTTTGAATGCATCTTTGCACCGCAACCGGATTTGGTGCAGTCATGGTTCCTAAACCGCGCTGCCCTCCTGAATTGATATTTCCACCTAAAACTTCCGCATAAATTCGTGCGCCACGTGCAATCGCACTTTCTAAATCTTCTAAGACCAAAGCACCTGCTCCGCTTCCGGGAACAAATCCGGAAGCAGCTGTGCTCATTGGTCTAGAACCCTGTTTTGGTGTTTCATTATGTTTAAAAGTACATACCTTCATAGCATCAAATCCGCCCCAAATATACGGGCCGGAATCACTGGTACTTCCGGCTAAAATACGTTTTGCCTGCCCTGATTTGATGCGTTCATACGCCATTAAAATACTTTCGGTGCCAGTGGTGCAGGCCGAAGAATTAGTAGAGACTTGATTTCCAAGTCCTAATTTCCCACCCAGATACGCACTCACACCACTATTCATTGTTTGCGCTACGGCTGTACTTCCCAGTCTTCTCGTTTGTAAATCATCTATTTTATAAATGCTTTCGCGAAATTTATCAATTCCGGAAGTTCCTGTTCCAAAAATAGTTCCGCTGTCCCAATCCGGTTCTTCGTTAATTTCCAATGATAATCCGGCATCCTTCCAGGCATCAATTCCGGCAATTACGCCATATAAAATCCCTGTTGAATTGAAGTTTCTAAGTTCTAATTCCGTAAAATAATGCCCTGCTAATTCTGCAGAAACTTCGGGTTTTCCTACAATTTGACAAGAAAATTGCAATCGCTCCAACTCAGCGTCGTGCCTGATCCCGGAAATTCCGTTTTTGATGGCATGAGTGAACGCATCAAGACCTACTCCATTTGGAGCAACTACACCAAGACCCGTTATAACTACTCTTTTGTTCATTTTTTAATGTTAAATAATATTCAATTTCAATAACAATGGCAAAAAAATAATAATTTTAATACTACCAAATAGAGTACTACAGTGACAAAATATTGAAAAGAATCAAATTATACTGTTGCTTAATTTATTTTAATTCGGTTTTGAGTCCCACTTCTTTGGAGAGGGTTGGGGTGAGGATAATTCCCGCTATTGTTCCTGTGCAAACATTTTCTCCTTTTTCGTTTTTCATGATGACCTTACATTTTAATTTTCCAAATCTAAAATATATTTTTTCTGAAATTACAATCACTTTTTCATTTGGAAAAACAGGTTTTAAAAATTCTATTTCACTTGATGTTAAGGCAATTGAAGTACTAGAACTAAATGAATTATCTAACAAAAAAATGCCAAGACAAACCAATCCAATTTGCGCCATGACTTCTATCAAAATTACACCTGGAGTAACTGGAAATTCCTTAAAATGACCTTTGTAAAAATCAAGATTTTCATCAAAAGTAAAGGTTCCTTCCACTCCGTTTTCATCGATTTGGAGAATTTCATCCACAAATAAAAAGGATTTGGAATACGGTAATTTTGCTATAATTTCTTCTTTTTTCATAGTTTTTCTATTCCCCATTTGGGAGCTAAAACTCCAATAAAATTCGTTGTGCCGAAAATCCCGGTCCAAAACTCAGCATTAATCCTTTTTCTCCTTTTTTAGGCTGCTTATCCATGATTTGTTCTAAAACATACAAAACTGTGGCGCTGGACATATTTCCATAGGAGCGCAAAACCTCTTTGGTATCATCAATATTTTTTCCCAAACCAGAAAATAAAGCCTCAACGGTTTGCACAATTTTCTTTCCACCGGGATGAAAAATAAGATGGTCAATATCCTCTATTTTTAAATTATTTTTTTCTAAAAAAGGATGAATAATATCCGGAAAATGAGAAACAATCGTTTCCGGTACTTCAATATCAAGTACCATCTGCAATCCAGAATTGGTGAGTTTAAAACCCATCATGTGGATGTTATCATAAAAATGATACATCTCCTCTGCTACAATCTCAGGACCTTCGTCATCTTCATGTGAGGAAAGTAAAACGCAAGCGGCACCATCACCAAAAATCGCAGCACTTACGATATTTGCCATCGAAAAATCATCGAGTTGAAACGTAGCCGTGGGACTTTCTACGGCAATTACCGCAGCTCGTTTTCCGGGATTGGCCTGCAAGAAATTTTTAGCATAAATAATTCCTGAAATCCCGGCGGCACAACCCATTTCGGTCACGGGAAGCCTTACTATATCCTGACGCAACTTCAATGTATTGATTAAATACGCATCGAGAGACGGAATCATAATTCCAGTGCAGCTTACTGTGATGATATAATCTAAATCTTGCGGATTCCAATTTGCTTTTTTTAAAGCTTTTGCTAATACTTTTTCACCTAAATCAATGACTTCACGAACATAAATAGCATTTCTTTCTTCAAATGAAGTTTTGGTAAACACCTCTATCGGATCCATTATGGAATAGCGTTTGTCTACAGCTGCACCTTCAAAAATTTTCTTTACTTTTCTGATGAATCGTTCGTCTTGTCCCACTAGCCAAGCATCCAAAAAAGGAATTATTTCAGCTGTTGTTCTGGAATATTTAGGCAGCTGTTTGGTTACGGTTTTAATTTTTACACTCATATTTTTGAAATTATCCATTGGTATCTAAAAGCCCATTTCCAATGAATTTTATAGTTTTTAAAATTTAATTTTTTCGAGAACGCTATCAATTCTTCTTTCTTAAAACCTCTTAAAATTGATATTAATCCATCTTCTCGTGACATAGCATTCAACTGAAATACAACACATAATGCCTGAAATAATCGATAGGCAATGGCGCTACGATGTAAATCATTGATTACAATTCCGATGGATGTATTGTTATAAAGAACTTTCAATAATCGAATAATCTCATCGTCTTTGAAATGATGTAACGTCAAAGTGCACAAAACAATATCATATTTTAGATTATTAAATGATTCATTAAAAATATCTTCGCAGCGATAACTGATATTAGCATATTTATCTGATAATTGTCGTGCATGTGAAATTGTAAAATTGTTAGCATCGATGCCTATTAACTGGAAATTTAGGTTGTTTTTAAGACCAAAATCAGCCAGGGTTCGCAACATATCCCCATTACCACAACCCACGTCTATAATAACAACTTCTTTAGATTTGGAATCCTGAACAAGTTCTTGTACTCCTCTTAGAGTTAACTGGTTTCCTCCTAAAAGCTGATTGATCCGGGCAATTTTATCTAAGGCATCACGTAAAATCTCACCTTCCATGGCAAAATCATCCATGATTTCCGGTTTATCAGTTCTATATTTGGTATTTAGTGTCATTTACGAGTGAAGAGTGATTGGTTTTCCGTGTGTTTTTTTTATAATTTTTGGCAATAAAAATGGAAATATAATTAATATACGCATCAATACTGCTGAAAGTTTTTGTTTTTGTAAAATATTGGATAAAAACCGTCCCATTTTAAGTCTTCCCTTAAAATTTAAATTCCATTCTTGCAGGTATCGCTTTTCTAATTCGGCTCTGGATTTAATCTCGGTGTTATAAAATTGAACTACTAATTCTGATGCGATTTTGGCGCTATGAATTGCCATAGCCATTCCGTTTCCGCACAATGGATGAATTAATCCGGCTGTATCGCCAATCATTAAAACATGGTTTTCCACGGCGTGTTTCTTTTTGAAAGAGATTTGGCTTATGGTCAATGGTTTTTCAAACAATAATGTACCGGTTTCAAAAAGGGTTTTTAAGTGTGGGTTTTGAGAAACAATAGTATTTTGATATTCAGTAATGTTTTTAAACTGCTTAAACGTTTTATAATCGGCTAGATAACACATGTTAATCACTTCGTTTTCAACTTTAGAAACACCGCAATAGCCTCCTTTAAAATTATGCAAACCCACTACATCATTGGGAAATTTCCCAGAATAATGTGCTTTTACGGCCAGCCAAGGTGATTTTTTATGAATAAATTCTCGATTCATTTTTTGGTCAATAATAGAACGTTTGCCAAAAGCACCAATCACCATTTGGGACTCTAAAACCATTAAATTTGTCGTGGTTATTATAAATTTATCCTGCTCAAAATGAACATTTTCTACTTGATCTTTTAGTATTGTACACCCGTTATCGATAGCCTTTTTATACAAATATTCGTCTAAAACAAAACGGCTGATTCCAAAACCACCAAGAGGTAAAATACTTTGTATTGTTTTTCCTCTTGCAGTAGAAAACTCAAGTTTTGTAATGTGTGTCGGCTTTAAATGGGCTATATCTAAATCCAACCAATTGAGATATGGCATCACTTCATTAGAGATGTATTCGCCACACACTTTATGTTTTGGATAACTATTCTTTTCAATAACCGTCACCTGAAGCCCTAATTTAGATAAATGTATAGCCGAAGTCAGTCCAGCTAACCCACCACCAATAATTACTACTTGTTTATCTTTCATACAAAAGTAAATTTATGGATTTGTTTGCTAGTATGGGTATAACAAATGATAAAAAAAACTGGCCTTATTGTTTAATTTTAGTTAATACATGCAATTGCTTCATCAATTGTCTTTGAAGATACCCCTTAAATTACCGGTTGAAATTCCGAAAATCATTTCCTGTAGGTTCCTCAAAAACCTCGAGTTCAAATTCAGAAGTGATGGTAAATAGATGATCAAAAATATCAGATATAATAGTCTCGTATTTTAACCATTCTTTTTCTGCGCTAAAGCAATAAATTTCTAGTGGTAATCCTTTCGATGTAGATTCTAGCTGACGCACCATTATAGTCATGTCTTTATTAATACTGGGATGAGCCGTAATGTATTTTTCAGCATAGATTCTAAAAACGCCTATATTAGTCAGCCTCCTGATATTTACTGAAACGATCTCATTGTCCAATATTTCCGAATTAGTTTTTTGTACCTCATTTTCTTTTTGAGTGATGTAATTTTGAATTAGTTTGTATTTTTTGAATTGTGAGAGCATTTTTTCATCACAAAACTGAAAACTACTGACTTTTAAATAAATAGCTCTTTTTATTCGTCTCCCGCCAGAATCACTCATACCTCGCCAGTTCTTGAAAGAGTCTGTGATAAAAGCATAAGTGGGTATTGTAGTGATCGTTTTGTCCCAATTTTGAACTTTTACAGTATTTAAATTGATTGACATCACATCGCCGTCCGCATCATATTTTGGCATCGAAATCCAGTCTCCTACCCGAACCATATCATACACGGACATTTGAATACTGGCAACAAACCCCAGAATGGTATCTTTGAAAATTAAAAGTAAAATAGCCGTCATGGCGCCCATTGCCCCTAGAAAATAGAAAGGACTTTTGCCTAACATGATGGATAAAACCAGTATTCCTCCAATAAAATAGACTACAATTTTAAGTACCTGAATGTAACTGGTAATCGGTTTATCTTTTAAAATTAAGGTATTGGACACTATTTCATCAAAGACTGATAATACAGTAATAACAGAACGTATTATTACTAAAATTATAAAGATATTTGATAGAATAATTATATACTCAATTGCTTTTGGAAAATCTCCAAAGATGTATGGAGCAACCATGATAATGATGAAAGCAGGGACTAAATAGGCTATTTTTTCAAAAACTCTTCTTTCTATCAGGACATCATCCCAAACTACTTTTGTTTTTAAAAAAATTTTGTGCACAAAACGAACTATAATTATTTTCGTTAAATACCAAGACAAAAAACTTATTATAAACAATACAAAAATAAGCGTCAAAAGTTTCAAATACAAAGCCACTATTGGATCTAAACCAAAATCTTCAATAAACCATTTGTCTAACCAGAGTGCGATGTTGTATTTTTTTTCAAATTGAATCATAGTAAATTTAGCTTTAAAGGTAAAGATAGGTTACCTATTCTAAGCAGTCAAAAACCAGCTCCGCATTGTGTTTACATTAACATCTTGTACTGGTATTTACAGCTATTTTATTTTTTTTGAATGAAATACATCCTCTTGTCATATTGCATTTTAAACTAAAAAACCCTTTCAAAGTTTAAACTTTGAAAGGGTTTTGAATTAAAAAATGATATTTAATAAATCGGATGTTCTAATTGTTATTTTGACATAAATGGTATTACAACTTTCCTTCTTTTATTTCTTCTACAATCTCTGGATTTAATAAGGTAGAAATATCTCCAAAATTAGAATAATCTCCTTCTGCAATTTTTCTAAGGATTCGTCTCATGATTTTTCCGGAGCGTGTTTTTGGTAAACCGGTAACAAACTGAATTTTATCTAACTTAGCAATAGGCCCAATATGATCTGAAATATGCTGATTAATCTCTTTGGCTAAGTTTTCTTTATTTCTGGTTTCTCCGGTTTCTTTAAGGATTACAAAACCATATAATGCATTCCCTTTGATGTCGTGAGGAAAACCTACAATGGCTGATTCCGCAACAGCAGGATGTTCATTTATAGCATCTTCAATAGGTGCTGTTCCCAGATTATGACCGGAAACAATTACCACATCATCTACTCTTCCTGTGATTCTATAATACCCAACCTCATCACGTAAAGCACCGTCTCCTGTGAAAAATTTACCTGGAAAGGCAGAGAAATACGTATCTTTGTAGCGCTGATGATCACCCCAGATTGTTCTGGCAATTCCTGGCCATGGAAATTTGATGCACAAACTACCAACGACCTGATTCCCTTCTATTTCATTTCGTTTTTCATCCATTAGTACGGGTTGAATTCCGGGTAATGGCAACGTGGCATAGGTAGGTTTTGTTGGGGTAACAAATGCAATAGGCGATATCATAATTCCTCCTGTTTCGGTTTGCCACCAAGTATCTACTATTGGACATCTTCTGTCTCCAACATGATTGTTGTACCAATGCCAAGCTTCTTCGTTTATAGGTTCACCAACTGACCCAATAACTTTTAAGGACTTCAATGGATACTTTAATACAAAATCTATATTTTCTTTGGCAAGCGCACGAATAGCAGTTGGAGCGGTATAAAATTGTGTGACTTTATGTTTTTCGATGGTTTGCCAAAAGCGACTGAAATCAGGATAAGACGGAACGCCTTCAAAAATTACGGTTGTAGCTCCGTTCAATAACGGGCCGTAAAGAATATAGGAATGTCCGGTAATCCAGCCAATGTCAGCGGTACACCAAAAAACATCATTTTCTTCATAATTGAATACGTTCTTGAAAGTGTAGGCAGTATACACCATATACCCTGCAGTGGTGTGAACCATTCCTTTGGGTTTTCCTGTTGAACCGGAGGTGTACAAAATAAACAACGGATCCTCAGCATCCATGATTTCGGCTACATTATTATCCGAAGCCTGATCCAAAAGTGGTTCCAACCATTGGTCACGACCTGCTTTCATATTGATCTTTGAATGAATTCTTTTGGCTACTAAAACTTTTTCAACACAAGGACATTTTTCCAACGCTTCATCAACAATTACTTTTAAGTCGATTGTTTTGTTACCACGAAATCCACCATCAGAAGTAATAACCATTTTACATTCACTATCATTAATTCTGGCTGATACCGCAGAAGCTGAAAAACCAGCAAAAACAACAGAATGTATGGCGCCAATTCTGGCACATGCTAATATTGAAACAGCTAATTCTGGGATCATAGGCAAATAAATACAAACGCGATCTCCTTTACTTATGCCTTGCTCACGCAACACATTTGCCATTTTGCAGACCCGTTGATGCAATTCATTATAGGTAATATGCAATGCTGCTTCTGAAGGATCATTCGGTTCAAAAATAATAGCCGTTTTTTCGCCTCTTTTTGCAAGATGTCTGTCGATACAATTTTTTACAATATTCACTTTGGCTTCAGTAAACCATTTTATGTCGGCTTCAGCCATATTAAAATCAACAACTTTATCCCATTGTTGGTACCATGTAAAATTTTCCTCTGCTATTTTTCCCCAAAATTTTCGAGGTTCACGAACTGATTTATTGTAATGTTTAAAATATTGTTCTAAATTTTCAATTTTATAGTAGCTCATGTTTTAATTTTTTATAAAAGTATTAAATCTAAGTCTATTCCTAATACTATTTAGACTATAAATACCCACAAAAAAAAATGGATTATTCAATATAAATAGCTTTTAATTACCAATATGATTAATTTTTACTTTTTTGAGGGAATATGTAAAACACAAAAAGCGGAAATATATAAATACCTCCGCTTTTTGTATCAACAAAAAATCCCTAACAATTAATTTAGCAACGACAAATAGTATTTTATTTGAACTATAACCAACCTATTCAGTTGTAATAAAACACCAATCGCTAAAAATTTTCGCGTTGATTTATTTAAGATCAATCATTATTACACTGCACCATTTTTATAAATTATTAGGGATTACTTCACTTAACGTTCAATCACGCTCGACGTTAAGTGAATGTAAAAGCGACTATATTCATACTATTTCTTTAATAAATTTTAACTAATTCAAAATATTATAAAACCAATGGTATAGCGCTAATCCCAACACACCCTCTTGTGTGGTAATTCCTAATTTTTTTATCCAATTTTTTTCATCGCAGTCATGGATTCTCTCAACCACTCCCCAACTTCTTCTATTGGATGTTGACGAATGCTTTTGTTTACTGCAATAAGAACCGCATTGTCAACTCCATTTGAAGTTGAAAAAGGTTTCCCTATCACATTAGTATCTACCGTTTTCATAAAATTAATCAACAATGGTTTGCAGGCGTGATCAAATAAATAACAACCATATTCTGCAGTATCCGAAATGATTCGGTTCATTTCATACAGTTTTTTTCGGGCTACTGTATTGGCAATCAGAGGCAATTCGTGTAAAGACTCATAATACGCTGATTCTTCAATAATTCCTGTTTGAGTCATGGTTTCAAAAGCCAATTCGACACCCGCTTTCACCATGGCAATCATCAAAACACCATTGTCAAAATACTCTTGTTCTGAAATATGTGCAGCTGTTGGCGCTGTTTTTTCGAAGTTAGTTTCTGCAGTTGCAGCTCTCCAAGTCAATAAATTGATATCATCATTAGCCCAGTCGATCATCATATTTTTGGAAAATTCGCCAGAGATAATATTGTCCATGTGTTTTTGAAACAACGGACGCATGATGTCTTTTAATTCATCTGCTAATTCATACGCTTCAATTTTTGCGGGATTAGACAAACGATCCATCATATTTGTAATTCCACCATGCTTTAAAGCTTCTGTAACTGTTTCCCAACCGTATTGAATTAATTTTGAAGCATAAGCAGGCTCGATTCCTTTTTCAACCATTTTATCGAAACATAAAATAGAACCGGTTTGTAACATGCCACAAAGAATGGTTTGTTCTCCCATTAGATCTGATTTTACCTCGGCTACAAATGAAGAGTTTAAAACCCCGGCTTTGTGACCACCAGTAGCAACCGCATACGCTTTTGCTTGTTCAAAACCAGCTCCGTTTGGATCATTTTCGGGGTGAACCGCGATTAAAGTGGGTACACCAAAACCTCTCTTGTATTCTTCACGTACTTCTGATCCAGGGCATTTTGGCGCACACATAATTACAGTGATATCTTTCCGAATTTGCATTCCTTCCTCTACAATATTGAAACCATGAGAATAAGCAAGCGTTGATCCGTTTTTCATCAAAGGCATGATTGCCGTAACTACAGCTGTATGTTGCTTGTCTGGTGTAAGGTTGCATACCAAATCAGCTGTTGGAATTAATTCTTCATACGTTCCCACTTTGAATCCATTATCAGACGCATTTTTAAACGAAGCTCTTTGTTCCGAAATTGCATCGGCGCGTAAAGCATAAGAAATATCCAAACCAGAATCTCTCATGTTCAACCCTTGGTTCAACCCTTGTGCTCCACACCCTACAATGACTACTTTTTTTCCTGCTAAAGCTTTAATTCCGTCTACAAATTCAGACTGATCCATGAATTCGCAAACACCTAATTGTTCTAATTGTAATCTGAGTGGTAATGAATTGAAATAATTTGCCATTTTTTATTGTTTAATGATTGTAAAATTTAATAATTGTAATAATTAATGCTGATAAGATTGAGATTCCTCCTTGGTCGGAATGACAAACTACATAGCGACTGAACACTTTTAAGAAAGTTTTTCTAATAATGTTGAAATCTCCATTTTTGCTTTGGAAACTGATATTCTCCCGGAACGAACAAATTGCATGATTCCAAAAGGTTTTAATTTATCGTACAATGATTCAATTTCAGCACGTTGTCCCGATTTAGAAATCACAAAATAGTCTCTGGCTACTGTAACTATCTCGGAATGGCTTTCTTTGATGATATTCTGAATTTGTTTTTCGTCAAATAGCAAGCTCGACTCAATTTTGAATAATGCATTTTCTAAGAAAATAGTTTCTTCGTCAATATGATAAAAAGCTTTGATGACTTCAATTTGTTTCTCGATTTGTCCTACAATGTTATGTACCCATTTTTCGGTGGTATTCACCACGATAATAAATCTAGAAACACTTTCTATCTCCGATTCGGATACATTTAAACTCAAAATATTGATATGACGTTTCAAGAATATTCCAGATATTCTGTTCAATAAGCCAACGTTGTTTTCTGAATAAACAGAAATGGTGAATGTTTTATTTTCCATGTTTTTTATCCTCCCCCCAGCCCCCTCCAAAAGAGGGAGTGCCGAAACTAGCTTAGGGTATGTTTATAATTTTTATTACTAATTCAAAAATATAATCTATTAACAATTTCTCTTTCAATCTCCCTCCCCTTCGGGGAGGGTTGGGATGGGGATTAACTCAATCTTATATCAGATACCGATGCTCCTGTTGGAATCATTGGGAATACGTTATTTTCTTTTTCTACCATAACTTCCAGGAAATAGGATTCTTTTGAAGTCATCATTTCGGCAACAGCCGCATCAAGATCTTCTCTTTTGGTTACTTTTTTTGCTTTGATGTAATAGCCTTCAGCAATGGCTATAAAATTAGGATTGATCATTTCGGTCGAAGCGTATCTTTTGTCAAAGAACAATTGTTGCCATTGACGAACCATACCTAAAAATTCATTGTTCAAGACCACAATTTTCACAGGAACTTTAGTCTGGAAAATAGTTCCTAATTCCTGAATGGTCATTTGAAACCCTCCATCTCCAATTATGGCTACTACTTCTCGATTTGGCATTCCCATTTTGGCACCAATCGCAGCAGGCAATGCAAATCCCATGGTTCCTAAACCACCAGAAGTGACATTACTTTTGGTCGAATTGAATTTGGCATACCGACAGGCAAACATTTGGTGTTGTCCTACATCCGAAACCATAATGGCATCTCCTTTAGAATGCTTGTTAATCATTTCAATCGTTTCTCCCATAGAAATTCCTTCTTTCTTAGGCTTTAACTCATCATTGATTACAGCTTCTAATTCAATTTCATATTTTTCTTTGAATTTATTGTGCCAGGATTCATGTGTATTATTTTCGATAAAAGGAAGTAAAGCGGTTAAAGACTCTTTGACATCTGCTAAAACGGCCACTGTTGTTTTTACGTTTTTATCGATTTCGGCTGAATCAATTTCAAAGTGAATTACTTTTGCTTGCTTTGCATAGGTTTCCAGATTTCCGGTGACACGATCATCAAAACGCATCCCAAGGGCAATCAAAACATCACATTCATTCGTTAAAACGTTAGGACCATAATTACCGTGCATCCCTAACATCCCTACATTCAGCGGATGATCAGTAGGCAATGCCGAAAGTCCTAAAATAGTCCAAGCGGCGGGAATTCCTGATTTTTCAACAAATGCTTTGAGTTGTTCTTCGGCTTCACCAAGGATAATTCCCTGACCAAATACGATAAAAGGTTTTTTGGACGTATTAATAATTGCAGCTGCTTCCTTAACTTTTTCCAGATTTAAAGTCGGCTTTGGATTGTAACTTCTGATGCTGGTACATTTTTTATAGCTGAATTCCATTTGGTCAAACTGAGCATTTTTTGTAATATCAATTAATACGGGCCCTGGACGACCTGATCTAGCAATATAAAAAGCTTTTGCCATGATCTCCGGAATTTCAGAAGCTTCGGTAATTTGATAATTCCACTTGGTAACCGGAGTCGATATCCCAATAATATCTGTTTCCTGAAAGGCATCAGATCCCAATAAATGTTTCCCTACTTGTCCCGTGATGCACACCATGGGAGTCGAATCAATCTGTGCATCTGCAATTCCGGTAACTAAATTTGTGGCTCCCGGACCTGAAGTGGCTATCGCTACTCCTACTTTACCAGTCGCTCTTGCAAAACCTTGTGCTGCATGGGTAGCGCCTTGTTCATGACGTACTAAAACATGGTGTAATTGATCTTTAAATTTATATAATTCATCGTAAACGGGCATAATCGCACCACCTGGGTAGCCGTAAACCAAATTTACTCCTTCTTCTAATAAGCATCTAATAACGGCTTCGGCGCCGGATATTGTATTATTTTTCATTATTGTTTTTTTAGGCTTATGTCAATTTTGCTATTGCTATTGGCGTTGATTTTGAAGTTATTTATCAGTTACACATCCTGTTGAAGCGCTCGAGACCGCTCTGATGTATTTTAATAAAACTCCCTTATTTACTTTTAATTCAGGTTGAATCCAATTTGCTTTCCTATGTGCAAACTCTGCATCCGATATTTTTAAATTGATTGTATTTTTGACTGCATCAATAGTGATAATATCTCCATTTTTGACGAGCGCTATACCGCCTCCTTCAAAAGCTTCGGGTGTAACATGTCCCACAACAAATCCATGTGAACCACCAGAAAACCTGCCATCAGTAATCAGGGCTACGCTTTTTCCAAGACCAGCACCCATGATAGCTGAAGTAGGTTTAAGCATTTCAGGCATTCCGGGGCCACCTTTTGGACCACAGTACCGGATGACCACTACATTCCCTGGTTTGACTTCACCCCCGCGAACCCCAGTTATTACATCATGTTCATTTTCATAAACAATGGCATCTCCTTCAAAATACTCCCCTTCATTTCCGCTAATTTTAGCCACACAGCCTTCCTCAGCAAGATTTCCATACAAAATTTGAATGTTTCCTGTTGCTTTTAGTGCTTTTTGGATTTCGTGTATTACTTGCTGACCGTCGTTCAAATCCGGAACAGCAGCTAAATTTTCAGCTAAAGTTTTTCCAGTTACTGTCAAACAGTCTCCATGTAACAATCCTTCTTTTAATAAATATTTCATTACTGCGGGAACTCCTCCAGCTTCATGGAGATCTTCCATCAGGTATTTTCCACTCGGTTTTAAATCGGCAAGTAATGGTGTTTTGTCACTTATATCTTGAAAATCTTTAAGTGTAATTTCAATATCTACAGCATGTGCCATAGCGATTAAGTGCATTACTGCATTCGTAGAACCGCCTAAAACAGCTACCATGGTAATCGCATTTTCAAATGCTTTACGTGTCATGATATCTCGAGGTTTTATATCTTTTTCTAACAAAATTCTGATTGCTTTTCCAGCATCAATGCATTCTTGTTGTTTTTCGTCACTTAATGCCGGATTAGAAGAACTGTAGGGCAAGCTCATTCCTAAAGCTTCAATAGCCGAAGACATCGTATTGGCCGTATACATACCTCCGCAGGCTCCTGCGCCGGGACATGCGTTTTGAATCACTCCTTTGAAATCTTCCGGAGCGATTGTATTGTTGAATTTTTTTCCCAATGCTTCAAAGGCAGACACAATATTTAACGATTCCCCTTTCCATTTTCCAGAATGAATTGAGCCTCCATAAACCATGATAGAAGGACGATTGACTCTTCCCATGGCCATGACGGAACCGGGCATGTTTTTATCACAGCCTGGAATAGCGATTAGTGCATCATACCATTGTGCTCCCATTACGGTTTCAATAGAATCTGCAATTACATCTCTGGAAACTAAAGAAAAACGCATTCCATCAGTACCGTTTGAAATACCGTCACTTACACCAATAGTATTAAAAATCAACCCTACTAAGTCCTCTTTCCAGACTCCTGTTTTTATTTTTTTAGCCAAGCCGTTCAGGTGCATGTTACAGGGATTTCCCTCATATCCCATACTAACAATTCCAACTTGTGCTTTTTTTAAATCTTCTTCAGTCAGACCAATACCGTACAACATTGCTTGTGCTGCAGGTTGTGTTTCATCTTGTGTTATGGTCTTGCTGTATTTATTTAATTCCATTGTCTGTTTATTTGTGTCGGTTTTTATCTGTTTAAAATTATTGAAAGTCAACGAGTGTTGCCTAAACAATAGTCGATTGTCCTATATAAACATTGTCGTTATTGAAATACAATAATTCATCTTTGCTCAAAATATAATTGGATATAAAATCACCTACTTCATTGGTGCCAAATTTAGAATAGGGATTCAAATCTGCTGTGACGACATTTAATTCAATTGCTTTTTCTACCGCTTCATATACTTTTTTAGCTTCTAACTGAAGTCCAAAATGTTCTAAAAGCATAGCAGCAGATAATATTGAGGCAATTGGATTGGCCGTATTTTTGCCTTTTGCCTGAGAAAAAGTGCCGTGTACCGGTTTAAAAAGAGCACTGGAATTCCCTAGAGATGCTGATGGCAATAATCCAATGGCTCCTGTGATTACACTAGCTTCATCCGATAAAATATCACCAAATAAATTCTCGGTCAAAATGACATCAAATTGTTTTGGATTAATAATGATTTGCATCGCGGCATTATCAACATAAAGGAAATCTAAAGTTACATCAGGGTAATTTTCGCTGATTTCCTGGACTACTTTTCGCCATAATCGTGACGTTTCAAGAATACTAGCTTTGTCTACCAGAGTCACTTTTTTTTGTCTTTTCTGAGCTGTTCTAAACGCTAAATGACTAACCCTAATAATTTCCTCATCGGAATACTCACATAAATCAGAGGCTAATGTGCCTTGTGCATTCGTCTTTTTTTCACTGAAATAAGATCCTCCGGAAAGCTCCCTGAAAATCACAAAATCAGTACCCTCAATGATTTTTCTTTTCAAAGGGGATAAATCTAATAAATCCTTATACGGTTTAACAGGTCTTATATTGGCATATAATCCTAATGCTTGTCTCAATTTCAATAAGCCGTTTACAGGGCGTAATTTTGGATCATGATTGTTGTCGTATTTTGTATTGCCAACAGCGCCAAACAATACAGCATCTGTATTTAGACAAAGATTCAATGTTTGCTCCGGCAATGGATTTCCTGTTTTTTCAATCGCAACGGCACCTATTAGTGCGTCTTCAAATACAAACTCATGATCGAAAACCACACCAATTGCATACAACGCTTTTTTTGCTTGTAAGGTAACCTCAGGACCTATTCCGTCTCCTGAAAGTACTGCTATTTTTAAATTCATAATAGTGCGATTTAAATTGTAATAGAAATCAAAATATTTTAGTTGAGGATTAATTCCTTACTCATTTTACAAGCTTCAATTATTTGATGAATATCATCATCAAGGACTTCTTTTTTGATATCGGCAAACTTTAAAAATTCAACATAGACAACATCTAATTGCACTTTTGAAAGTTCATATCCAACTTTTTTGGCTCTGTAGGCCAATGCTGCTCTGCCACTTCTGGCGGTAAGAACAATTGATGATTCATTGACACCAACTTCCAACGGATCCATGATTTCATAAGTCGCTCTGTTTTTGATTACCCCATCCTGATGAATTCCGGAGCTGTGTGCAAAAGCATTAGCACCAACAATTGCTTTATTGGGTTGCACCATCATTCCCATACTTTCAGATACTAATCGGCTCATTTCATTCAGCTGGCGGGTATTGATATTGGTATCTAAATTCAAATACGGATGTTGTTTGAAAATCATCACTACCTCTTCCAGTGCTGTATTTCCGGCTCTTTCGCCTATTCCGTTTATGGTACATTCAATTTGTCTGGCTCCATTTACCGCTCCTGCAATTGAATTTGCGGTAGCCATTCCTAAATCATTATGACAGTGGCATGACAGGATTACTTTATCAATTCCTGTGACGTTTTCTTTTAGATATTTAATCTTTGCGCCATATTCTTCCGGCAAGCAATAGCCAGTTGTATCTGGAATATTAAGCACGGTAGCACCTGATTTAATGACTGCTTCACAGACTCGAGCCAAGAACTCGTTGTCCGTTCTACCAGCATCCTCCGCATAAAACTCCACATCTTCAACATACGATTTAGCATGGGAAACGGCAAATTTTGCTCGGGCAATAATATCTTCTCTGGTAGTATTTAGCTTGTGTACAATGTGTGATTCCGAAGTTCCTATTCCGGTATGTATTCTTGGTCTTTTTGCATGTTTTAAGGCTTGTGCCGCAACATCTATATCATTTTTTATCGCTCTGGTTAATCCACAAACAACTGCATTCTTAACGATTTTACTTATTTCTGAAACAGATAAAAAATCACCTGGACTAGATACCGGAAAACCCGCTTCGATGATGTCAACACCCATTTCGTCCAGTCGATTGGCTATGACTAGTTTTTGATTGGTATCTAATTTACATCCCGGAACTTGTTCGCCGTCTCTCAAGGTGGTATCAAAAATTTGAACTTTCTCTCTATTCATTTTCATTTATTTAATGTAATTTCACAACTTGATAACAAAAATATCTTTCATTACGTTAATATAAAACTCAATTTAATGAAATATACTGTTTATAAAGCAATAAAAAACTTAGTAAACAATTGAATTACAAAACATTAAGCTACACTATTCTACAATGGCTAACCATCAAAAAGATTTCTTGTTCGTATTAATTAAATCGCTTTCAAAATCTGAAAAAAGACAATTTAAGATTTTTGCCAGCCGATTAGAAACCAGTTCCAATACAAAATTCATCGAATTATTTAATGTTTTAGACAAATCAGAAGTCTATGAGGAGAAGCTTATTTTGAAAAGTGGGATTATCAAAAAAGTACAATTATCCAATCTGAAATCGTATTTATACAAACAAATTTTAGTAAGCATCCGATTGAATATTCCCAGTCAGAATATTCGATATCAGCTAAGAGAACAGATTGATTTTGCTGCTATTTTGTACAATAAAGGGCTGTACAAACAAAGTTTAAAAATCTTGGATAAAACAAAGATTTTAGCGTTGGAAAATGACGAAAAACTCATGGCCTATGAAATTGTAGAATTTGAGAAACTCATTGAATCCCAATACATAACCCGAAGTATTCAAGGGCGCGCAGATGAATTGGTTATTCAGGCTAAAGAACTGAATTATCGCAATACCATTTCCAGTAAATTATCTAATTTATCCTTGCAATTGTACGGTATTATGCTTAAAACCGGATATGTAAAAAGCGACGAAGAATACACCTATATAGATGATTATTTCAACAAGCATATTTCAAGATTTGACGAGAAAAAGTTCGGTTTCAGAGAGAAATATTGGTTTTACAATGCCAATCTTTGGCGAAGCTTTTTAGTTCAGGATTTTTTATCCTGTTACAAATATGCTTTAAAGTGGGTGACCCTTTTTTATGACAACCCAAGTATGATTCATTTGAATCCGGTGTTTTTTTTGAAAGGCAATCATTATCTATTGGAGTCTTTGTACATGCTTAAGTACAAATCGAAATTCAAAAAATATTTATTACTGTTGGAAGATACAATAAAAGATTCCCATTTTCCTGTAAATGATAATATTGCATCTTTATCATTTCTGTATTTATATAATAATAAATTGAATTATCATATACTGGAAGGTACTTTTGCAGAAGGAGAATACTTAATTCCTGAAGTTCTAGGCAAGTTGAAAATACATACGGATCATCTTGATGAACACCACGAAATGCTGTTTTACTATAAATTTGCTTCTATATATTTTGGGAATGAAAAATATACAGATTGTATTTTTTATTTGGAGAAAATCATAAACAATAAAAATCTTTCCATGCGAGAAGATTTAATGTGTTTTGCCAGATTACTCTGTTTGATAGCTCATTATGAATTAGGAAAAGATTATTATTTGGAAAATCAATTGAAAAACACCTATAAATTCCTAATCAAAATGAATGATTTGCATGAAGTGCAAAAAGAAATTATTAAGTTTTTGAAAAATTTAAACTCCATTTATCCAACAGATATCAAAAAAGAATTTGTAAAAATGAGAACAAGATTTATAGAACTGGAGAAAAACACCTATGAAAAAAGAGCTTTCCTTTATTTGGATATTATTTCTTGGCTAGAAAGCAAAATCGAAAACCGAAAAATAAGCGATATCATTAAGGAAAAAGCAAAATTGAATAATCGATAAAATAAAGTGGAACTATGCCCTTAATAATTTAAACGGATGAACGGATTTTTTAAAACAATTCTCGCAGGTTACGGTGCCAAAAAACTAGGCGGCGGCTGTTTTGGTACAATTTTAATTTTCATAATTATCTATTGGATATTAGGTTATTTTTAGAATTAAAACGCTAAAAATAACCTACTTATAATTTAAAAATTAATACGTCAATAGTTCTTTTAGGTCATTTTCGAATCGGCCTTTCGGCAAATATTGATCTTCCAATGCTTTAGTAAACGGAATTGGTGTGTCTAAACTTGCCACTCGTTTTACAGGAGCATCTAAGTATTTGAAACAATTTTCCATTATCATTGCCGAAAGATCACTGGCAATTCCACCAAACATACTGTCTTCCTGATAAATAATTACTCTTCCCGTTTTCTTTACCGAAGCAAAAATAGCTTCGGTATCCAAAGGTTGTAATGTTCTTAAATCCAATAAATCCGCTGAAATTTCAGGATTTTTTGCTAAAGTATCCAAAGCCCAATGCACTGCGGCACCAAACGAGATGATCGTAACCTGATCTCCTTCTTTCAACAAAGCCGCTTTTCCTAGTGGAATCGTATAATAATCAGAAGGAACCTCTTGATAAACGCTTCTGTACAATTGCTTGTGTTCAAAAAACAGTACTGGATTTGGGTCGTTTATGGAAGTATTCAACAATCCTTTCGCATCATACGGAAATGCTGGGTAAACCACTTTTAATCCCGGTGTTTTAGTAAACCAAGCCTCATTGGTCTGCGAATGAAAAGGCCCAGCTTGTGTTCCGCCACCGCAAGGCATTCGGACTACAACATCTGCTTTTTCTAACCATCGGTAATGTGATTTGGCTAATAAATTCACAATTGGATTGAATCCTGTCGAAACAAAATCGGCAAACTGCATTTCCACAATTGCTTTATAGCCATTTATAGATAATCCCATTCCTGCCGAAACCACTGCACTTTCACAAATTGGCGTATTGATGACGCGCTCTTTGCCAAACTGCGCTACAAAACCATCTGTGATTTTGAAAGCACCACCATAGTCAGCAATGTCTTGGCCCATGATTACTGAGTTCTCATGGCGTTCCATCGATTGTCTCAAACTGGCAGAAATGGCATCTATAAAACGAATATTTTCTTTTTTTTCTGAAGGGTTAACTTGTTCAAATACATGCGTTTTATAAACATCATTTAGTTCTTCACTTAAATTAGCTTCAATTTCTGGTTCGGCATTGGCAATAGCCAAACTTTCATCAATATCCTTCTTTATTTCAGCATGTAAAGCAGCGTCAAAATCCGCGGTAAGAATCCCATTTTCTGACAAGTATTTTCTATAATTTTCTACTGGATCTTTAATCGCCCACAGGTCCATTAATTCCTGCGGAACGTATTTAGTCCCACTCGCCTCTTCATGTCCACGCATCCGGAAGGTTTTAAATTCCAATAAAACAGGACGTGGATTTTCTTTCATCGAAGCTTTTAATTCAGATAATAAATTATAAACTTCCAGAATATTATTTCCATCAACAATATGGCTTTCCATTCCGTAGCCTTTTCCTTTATCGGCCAGGTTTTCGCAACGGTATTGTTCATTTGTAGGTGTTGAAAGCCCATACCCGTTATTCTCTATCACAAATAAAACCGGTAATTCCCAAACCGAAGCAATATTCAACGCTTCATGAAAATCGCCTTCACTTGTTGCTCCTTCGCCTGTAAAAACGGCAGTAACTTTTCCGTTTTTCTTTAGTTTATTGGCTAAAGCGATTCCGTCAGCCACACCTAATTGCGGACCTAAATGCGAAATCATTCCTATAATTTTATATTGTTGGGTTCCAAAGTGAAAACTGCGATCACGTCCTTTAGTAAAACCGTTGGCTTTGCCCTGCCATTGTGAAAAAAGACGGTACAACGGAATGTTTCTTCCGGTAAAAACTCCTAGGTTTCTATGCATTGGCAAAATGTATTCATCCGAATCTAAAACTGCCGTAACACCAACAGAAATTGCCTCTTGACCTATTCCAGAGAACCATTTTGATACTTTTCCCTGACGGATAAGAATCAGCATTTTTTCCTCTATCAGTCTTGGTTTCAGTATTCTTTTATATAAATCTAATAATTGATCGTCAGTAAGATTTTTTTTGTCAAAGGTCATTTTTCCCGTTTTATTATATGGCTCAAAGATAAAAAAATATAACAGTTTGATATTGTTTTGTTATATTTTTTTACATTGTTTGTACGTTTTAAAATTCAGATATAAAATTATTCTTTACATTTGTATCTGCAAGGTTTTTAACCTTCAAGTTATTAAAAAATATTTAAAAGTATGCAAAACATTCCTAGTGTTGACTTGCGTGATTTCCTTTCGGACGACCCGAAACGTAAACAAAAATTTGTAAATGAAATCGGAAGTGCATTTGAAGATATTGGCTTCGTAGCACTCAAAGGGCATTTTTTAAACGACCAGTTGGTTGATGAATTGTATGGTGAAATCAGAAATTTTTTCGCTTTACCTTTAGAAACAAAACACGGGTATGAAATTCCTGGTATTGGCGGACAAAGAGGGTATATTTCTTTTGGAACAGAGCATGCCAAAGGCAGAAAAGAAGGCGATTTGAAGGAGTTTTGGCACTTTGGACAATACGTATCCGAAGGTTCAAAATACGCTTCTGAATATCCTGAAAATGTCGAAGTAAAAGAACTGCCTCGTTTTAATGTAGCCGGTAAGGAGGCCTATCAAATGCTGGAGAAAACCGGTGTTTATGTTTTAAGAGCTTTGGCAATTCACCTTGGTTTGGATGAATTTTATTTTGACCAATATGCCAAAGATGGAAATTCAATCTTACGACCTATTCACTACCCACCAATCACGTCTGAACCAGAAAATGCTATTCGTGCTGCTGCTCATGGTGATATCAACTTGATTACTTTGTTGATGGGTGCGCAAGGGAAAGGGTTACAAGTGCAAAATCATAACGGAGAATGGATTGATGCCATTGCAGAACCGGATGAATTAGTGATCAATGTGGGTGATATGTTATCGCGTCATACGAATAACAAATTGAAATCGACCATTCATCAGGTGGTAAACCCACCAAGAGAGTTATGGGGAACTTCACGGTATTCTATTCCGTTTTTTATGCATCCGGTGAGTGATATGAAATTGAATTGTTTGGAAAACTGTATTGATGCAGAACATCCAAAAAAATTCGAAGACATTACTTCGGGAGCCTATTTATACGAACGTTTAGTAGATTTGGGACTTATTAAAAAATAAACTTAAATTTACTTCAGATACCAAAAGACATTAAGTGTATGCTTAATGTCTTTTGTTTTTTTTTAATGGTGGAGACTTAAAGAAAACAGCATAATTTTAACCACATAGAAACATAGATAGAACAGAATAATACAAACCATTTTTGAATTTACATAGCAATGTTTTACTGTAAAAAAGTAAAACGCCTCATTCTATAAAATATGGCTATGATTCTATGTGGTAAAAAATAATTTAAATATAATATGGACTTACAAGACCAATTAAAAAACCTTTTTCCAGATCACGAACCATCGCCTGAAGAGCCGATTGAAGAAATGACACACGAATTATACGTTCAAAAAGAGCCTATGATTTGCAAATTCGAAAAACGAAAAGGAAAAGCAACCACTATAATTGAGGGTTATGAAGGAACCGACGCCGATTTTAAAGTTCTTGCTAAGGAAATTAAAACTAAATTGAGTGTTGGCGGTACTTTTAAAGATGATTCTATCATTATTCAAGGTGATTATCGCGATAAAATAATGATTATTTTAAAAGAAAAAGGCTTTAAAGTAAAACGTGTGGGAGGGTAATCCCCACCTAACCTCCCCAAAGGGAAGGAACCAAAACGAAATAAAAGAATACAATCTAAATCAGGAATCGGCTCCCTCTCTTTTGGAGAGGGCTAAGGAGAGGAAAAAATACTTTAATAATGATACAATCATCCGAATTAATATTAAATCCAGACGGTAGCGTTTACCATTTGAATTTAAAACCAGAACATATTGCACACGATATCCTCTTTGTAGGAGATCAAAATCGCGTGGAGAAAATCACACAGTTTTTTGACAGTATTGAATTTTCGACACAAAAAAGAGAATTCAAAACCCAAACCGGGATTTTCAAAGGCAAACGAATTACTGTAATGTCCACAGGAATTGGTCCTGACAATATTGATATCGTTATTAACGAACTGGATGCTTTGGTCAATATTGATCTAGAAACCCGTCAGCCAAAAGAAAAGCTAACTTCATTGAATATCATCCGAATTGGAACTTCGGGTTCTTTACAAGCGGATATTCCTGTGGACAGTTTTGTACTATCAAAATTCGGATTAGGATTGGATAACATGCTCCGCTCCTATTTGATTGACGAAGTTTCGAATCTTGAAATGGAAGATGCTTTTGTAAAACACACCAATTGGGATTTACGAAAAGGAAAACCATACGTAATCGCATGTTCCGAAAAATTGGAAAAAATAATCGAAAGCAACAAAATGCACAAAGGAATTACCGCAACTGCCGGTGGTTTTTACGGTCCTCAAGGTCGCGTGTTGCGTTTGAATATTCAAGATGAAGCATTAAATTCTAAAATGGATAATTTTAAATTCGGTGACAACCAAATCACGAACTTGGAGATGGAAACTGCAGCTATTTATGGACTATCGGCACTTTTAGGGCACAATGCATTGTCATTAAACGCCATCATTGCCAATCGTGCTTCGGGAACATTTAGCAAAGATCCATACAAAGCCGTTGATGAATTGATTGCGTATACATTAGAAAAAATTGCTTTAGGATAGAGAAATTAATTTTCAAAATCTTCTCCATTTGTAGTTTTAAAAAAGTGCTGTTTAATTTTTTTAAAACTACATTTGTTTTTAGAACAAAATGATAATGAAAATAATACTTACAGGTGCAACAGGAGTTTTGGGATCTCATATTATGTATGAAATTCTGGAGCTTTTCATCAACACTAAAATTGATGGAAAACTATTTATTATTGCCCGAAATAAAGGAAAAAACTCCGCTTTAGATAGAATAAACGAACTTTTATCCAGCAGCTATACACCACAAATCATAAAAG
The DNA here is from genome assembly GCF_003968825.1 of Flavobacterium sp. LS1R10. Classification (NCBI taxonomy): domain Bacteria; kingdom Pseudomonadati; phylum Bacteroidota; class Flavobacteriia; order Flavobacteriales; family Flavobacteriaceae; genus Flavobacterium; species Flavobacterium sp. LS1R10. Next base: position 283,706 of record NZ_RYDH01000002.1, read on the forward strand.
ACAAAAGGATAGTAAAACTGCACGAATACATTGAAATCATTGATACTGATTTGGCTGTCATTCAGGACACTTTTTCAAACCAAATAAAAGATGCGTATTTCATTCATTCGGCTGGATTTGTGAATTTATCTACCGATGAAGAACAACGCGAAAAGATTTTTGAAGAGAATACTAAAATCACAAAATCCCTTTTCAATCTATTTCATCCTTTCATAAAAAAGTTTATCTACATCGGAACTGCTTTTTCATCTGGAAACCGAAAAGGATTAATTGACAATGATTTTCATAGTTTAGGATTCAAACCCGAGCATCGCAATGCCTATGAAAATGCTAAATTCCATTCGGAAAATTTTATAGCACAAGAATGTAAAAAAATTGGTTTGCCTTTTCAAATTCTGCGTCCAAGTGTGATTGGAGGCAAAATGTTAGGAACTGAAAATCCGTATTTTATTTCAAAATATATGGTTTTTTATCTTTTGGCAAAATTTTTTCATTTTACTTCCCAACGAAAAGGAGAACAAGAAAATGTGCGTTTTATCGTTAACGAAGACACCGTTTTGAACATTATTCCGGTGGATTATGTGGCAAAAGTGATTGTAAATACGTTTCAAAGAGACGATATTGAACAGCTTAATATTGTACATCATAAAAGTTTCAATATGGCAGATGGATTACAGTTAATCATGAGGGAAGTGGGCTATACCAATTTTACCTTAATACAAAATTCGTTTGACTTCAAATACAAAAACACCATCGAAAAACTGTATTATGAAAGCATTGGCAAACATTTAAATCCGTATTTTACTACAGCTGCCAACGAATACGATACCACTTTGTTGAACTCCATTCTGGAAATACCCAAACTAGATCAGGAAGCCTTCACCAATATGATTCGGTATGCAAAATTGAATAATTTTAAAGATATTAATGTGTGATTGCTTCATTCCTCGCAATGACATAATACCACTGCTACCAGACTAAATCGTTAACCATGAAATTTCTAATAAAACATGAATCTTATTTTAGAAACCGACCGATTAATTTTAAGAGAAATGCTATTTTCAGATGCCGACGCATTATTTGAAATGGACAGCAATCCTAAGGTACATCAATATCTTTGGAACAAACCATTGACGGATATTAGCGAAGTACATTCCTATATAGAACTTGTTAGAGCACAATACTTTCGAAATAATATTGGGCGATTTGTGGTTGTTTTGAAAAAAACCAATGAATTAATGGGTTGGGCCGGATTAAAATACAACACTGAAATGGTAAATAACAAAGTTCATTTCTATGATATTGGTTATCGGTTAAATGAAAAATTCTGGGGCAAAGGATACGCCAGCGAAGCCAGTTTTGCCTGGCTGGATTATGGTTTTAATGTAATGAAAATAAAAATTATGGAAGCAGCAGCACACACGGATAATATTGCCTCAAACAGAATATTAAAAAAAATTGGACTAAAAATGACGGAACAATATCTGGAAAATGGCGTTTCTTGGAATTGGTACGAATTAAAAAATCCTAACCTATAATGAACACAATAAAAATAGCCGGAGTTCCGGAACATTTTAATCTTCCTTGGCATTTAGCCATAGAAAGCGGAGATTTCGAAAAAGAAAATATCGATTTACAATGGACTGATGTTCCCGAAGGAACCGGAAAAATGTGTCAAATGCTCCGTGACGGCGAAACGGATATCGCCATAATCCTAACCGAAGGAATTGTAAAAGATATCCTTGCCGGAAACCCAAGTAAAATAGTGCAGCTGTATGTGGAAAGTCCCTTAATTTGGGGAATTCACGTAGCTGCAAACTCCAATTATAAGACAGTAGCAGACTTAGAAAACACCAAAGTTGCCATATCCAGGTTGGGTTCCGGTTCCCAATTAATGGCGTATGTCAATGCCGATAATCAGTCCCGACTGCATTCAGGATGGAAAACAGATACTCTTCAGTTTGAAATTGTAAATACTATCGATGGAGCCGTTGAAGCCTTGACAAACGAAACTGCAGATTATTTTATGTGGGAACGTTTCATGACCAAACCATTAGTTGACAAAGGTGTTTTTCGTAGAATTGCGGATTGTCCAACACCTTGGCCTTGTTTTGTAATTGCGGTTCGAGAAGAATTTTTGAAAAATAATCCAGTCCTTATTTCAAAAATTCTGGCAATCATTAATCAAACTACAGAAGATTTCAAAGATATTCCAAGTATTGACAAAACGTTGGCTTCAAATTACCATCAAAAAATAGAAGATATTCAAGAATGGCTGTCGTTAACACAGTGGTCACAAAAACCATTAACTGTTGAAATGTTAAACAAAATTCAAAATCAGCTTTTTCAACTTAAAATTATCGAGAAAAAAGGTACTTTTGAAGACATTGTAAAAGCAGTCTAGATTATTGTTTTTATGCTACCATGATAAAAATAAAAAAAATCAATTTTCAAGGAATTAAACAAAAATTTCAGGTTGCAAAACCTTGGGACGACGTTATTATTTTTGTCCTGAACATATTGATTGCCATTCCGGTTTTTATCATCTTGCATCAGAATTTAATCAACCCAAATTGGCCTCTTAATATTGATAGAGTCGTTCTGTTTATAGTAATGATAGTCGTTATTCAAGTGCTCTTGCGGTTCATGAGAACGATTATTCTTTTTTGTATTATCCTTTATTTTTTAATTTTAATTTATGGTTCTACTATAGGAAATTATGGGTTTAACAGCGTTTTTGAAGATTACAATTCTATCATGTATACCATGTCAGACAATCCATATCCGCAAGATATTATCATTGCTAAGCTACTTCCTTTCCCTAGTAAATCTAAGATTATTAATGCGATAGAATATCAAAATCCTAAAATTAGAAATTTTGCAATTATGGCAACGTCAAAACATTTTAAAGATATAAAAGGGTATTCGGATTACAGGACTATTATCCAGTGTTTTGCAGTTTTCAAAGAAATTAACAATCGGTGGAACTACGTCAGCGATCCAAAAGGCGGGGATTATATAGCAACAGCCACGGAGTCCTTACTTTATTTTTCGGGTGATTGCGATGACCATTCAATATTAATGGCAGCCAGTATCAAAGCTATTGGCGGTACACCGCGATTGATTCATACCAAAGGGCACATTTATCCGGAAATTTTGATTGGTTCAGTTACTGATTTAGAAAAAGTAAATTTTCTAATTAAAAATATCCTTTTTGTAAATGAAAGCAAAGAAAAAAAACTCTTTTATCATGTTGATGAACGCGGCCAAATCTGGATGAATTTAGATTATACGGCCAGATATCCCGGAGGTCCTTTTTTATCAGAAGAAATTTTAGGAGCTTTGACCTTGAATTAATTAAAAGCTTTTTTTAGTACTAATACTTCTCATTTGATAAAAATTAATGAATCTTAAAGAAAAACCAATTGCAGTATTTTCTAATTTTTTTGATACTTTTTGAGAGTTATTTTCCGCTCTAAATACAGAAGTATCCCGTTGTTACGTCATTTTATTCATTAATTTTTTCTATCTTAACCCAACTGAAAATATTATTTTAATTAAAGTGTGCTATGGAAAATTCAAAACTCAAAGCCTTTATTCCTTTATTTTACCTTGCTTGGTCAGACGATCTTTTAACTCAAAAAGAGTTTGTTACTTTGCAAGAGTTCATACGCTCACAACAATGGATTTCCAGAAAAGAGCAGGAATATCTACTTTCAAAAGTAACGGTTTCAGCACCTCCTTCAAGAATAGAACTTGCGGAGTGGAAATTTGAAATAGATACTGCTATTGATCAGAATCCTTTGCTGAAATCTATATTTGATGTTTCAATGATACTTGCAGAAAAAAATTCTGTTATCAAAGATCTTGCGACTGATTTTATGAAACTGGAAAACGATTTGGGAATTTTAGGTGAAGAAGCCGTTTCAAATTTAAAAAAAACGGAAAAAACCGTTACTTCAAATTATCATACGAGCAACACATTCGACATAGAAAAACTAACTCAGATTCTGGATGGCAAACAGGCTGCTATTATTAAAAAAGTAAAAACGGTCATCAGTCGACCAGATTTTGCCTATGAAACTTCGACTGATATAGCGGTTTATCGTGAAAAAGTATACGATTGGTGCACAATTCTTGCAAAAGAAAATCTGGGAAATATGGCGTATCCTAAAAAATACGGCGGCGGTGAAAATAGTGCCGATTATTTTGCTATAATGGAAACATTAAGCTACCATGATTTAAGTCTGGTTATTAAATTTGGAGTGCAATTCGGGCTTTGGGGAATGAGCATACAATCACTAGGTACCGAAAAACATTACAGCAAATACTTAAAAGATATTGGTTCGCTAAAGTTGCCCGGCTGTTTTGCCATGACCGAAACCAATCACGGTTCAAATGTAAAAGGATTAGAAACAACTGCTACTTATAACCACGACAACCAAACGTTTATCATTCATACACCACATGAAAAGGCGCAGAAAGAATACATTGGCAATGCGGCAGTACACGGTCAAATGGCTACGGTATTTGCTAAATTGATTATTGATGAAATGGATTACGGCGTAAATGCCTTTATTGTTCCAATACGGGATACTAATAGTACAATCCTGAAAGGCATTACTATTAGTGATTGCGGACATAAAATGGGACTTAATGGCGTTGATAACGGTACCATTCGTTTTGAAAATGTCGTTATTCCAAAAGAAAACATGTTGGATCGATTTGCTTCGGTAAATGATGAAGGAAAATTTGAAAGTCCAATTCCAAGTGACAATCGCCGTTTTTTTACGATGTTAGGCACTTTAGTTGGCGGCCGAATTGGGATTCCGAGATCTGCTTTGGCGGCAGCCAAATCCGGATTAACAATTGCAATACAGTATAGCGACTCACGCAGGCAATTTGGACCCGAAGGCGGTTCAGAAGTTCCAATCTTAAATTACAGAATACACCAACGCAGGCTACTGCCTTTGCTGGCAAAAACGTATGCCATTCATTTTGCGTTGCAATACGTGACAAATAGATACCTAGAACGAACAGAAACTGAAATGCCAGAAATTGAAGCCTTGGCTGCCGGAATGAAAGCGTATTCAACCTGGAGTACTACTGCTATTTTGCAGGAATGCCGTGAAGCCTGCGGTGGCAAAGGATACCTATCAGAAAACAGGATCGATGCCTTGAAAAATGATACCGAAATCTACACAACCTTTGAAGGGGATAATACGGTATTAATGCAATTAGTTGCTAAAAACAGGTTGTCGGAATTCCGCAAGACATTTGGAGAAATGGATGCTATGGGTATAATAAATTACGTTTTTGAGACTGCTAAAACTGCTATTGCTAAAAAAAATCCTATTATAACCCGAAAAACAGATGAGGATCATTTATTAGAGGATGCCTTTCATCTGGATGCCTTTCAATATAGGGAAAAAACAATATTGGCATCGGCAGCAAAACGATTAAAAAAACTGATTGATGGCGGACTTGAACCTTATGATGCCTTTAATGTGGTGCAGCACCACATGATTGATGTGGCTCAGGCATATCTGGAGCGAATTGTTCTGGAGCAGTTTCAAAAAGCAGTACAAGCTATTGAAGATCAGAAAAACAAGGAAATAGTGACAAAATTATGCCGGTTGTATGCGCTTTCACAAATGGAGAAAAATAAAGGCTGGTATCTTGAAGATGGCTACATGGAGGGGATAAAAACAAAAGCCATACGCAAGATGGTCAATCAGCTTTGCTGGGAAATAAGGCCGGATGCTGTCTCATTAGTAAAAGCATTTGACATTCCGGATAGTTGTCTTGCAGCACCAATTGCATTCTAAGGATTCAAACTCTTAAAAGTAATTTTCTTTAAACTTAAAAAACTCCATTATTTCTAATGGAGTTTTTTTGTGGTTCATACTGAACTTACAAACCGTTTTTTACCGGATTTAAATAAGTTAGCATTGCAATTTAAATGGGCTTTAAATTGCATCCTATAATTTACAGACTATTGTTTTTTAACAAATTAATCTTCAGGTCTACATATTGCAGCTGAAGGTTGTTTTTTAGCACTTCATATTCTGCAGAAATAAATTGATTTTTTACGAATGAATATAAAATAGCTTCCACTTTTCCGCTTTCAAATTTGGCTTGGGTAGTGGCCAGAGATGCCTTCGCATAAGACTGTTTTTGGTTCAATTTATCTTGAAACTCCGTATAATTTCTTTTGTTTTGATTTTCTAATTCTATTTGATTGTGCAACCGTTGTTTTGTCTGTTCTATAACCAACTTTGATTTTTCGCTTACTATTTTTGAAGCACTAATTTTTTTAGTATTCCTAAATCCGTTGAAAACCGGAATTGTCAATAGCATCGCAATCTGCTGACTTTTATTAGCTTCTAATTGAGTGAAAAAAGCATCCGTGTTTGAATTTATCTGGTTTAAAGTTTTATAATAAAAAGAGGAAAACCCATAATAAGCTGATAACACCGGTAAATTGAGCGCGCGTTCTACGGTAATTGATTTCAAACTGTTTTCGTATTGGAGTTCCGCAAGCTTTATTTTAGGATTAAATATTTGTTGATCAAAATCTTCGGTGGCTCTTTCGTTAAAATAAGACACCAATACAATTGCATCATAAAGGCTCGTATCGCTAACATTCATGAGTTGGAACAATTGCATTTTTTTAATAGTATACAATTGTTCGGTTTCCAAATTTCGGTTTTCTTCCTCCGAAAAGCTCAATTGCATATCATACAAATCGCTTTGAGGTTTGCTACCAATTGCCACTTCTTTTGTTACTCTGTCCAAATTAAAAGCAGCTTGTTTCAGTTGTTCATTTTGGATTTTAGATAATTCCTGAGTATAAAGTGCCTGATAATAGCTTTCCAAAAGCTGCAGTTTATATTCGTTTTCTAAAACTTCTTTTTCGGCTTTGGCTTGTTCGATATTGATTTTATCTTTTTGAGCATTCGCAAATGCGCCGAAATCAATCAGATTCGTTCTGGCATTGAGATAAAAATTATCACTTTGAAAATTAGAACTTACCCTTGCATTAGTGGCTGGGTCAATGGTGGAACCTAAAATATAGCCTTGTTGTCCATTTAAATCGATCGTTGGCAACATTCGATTTAAAACCGAATTTTGTGATCGCTCTGTTCTTTTTATTTCTAGCTGCCTAATTTTTATTTCGATAGTATTCTGCAAACCCGTTTCCATGCATTTTGTAAGCGACCAAGAATTTTCTTGACCGCTGGCAAAAGCACTAAAAATTAAAAATAAAAGTGTTATAACTGTTTTTCTATTCATATTTTAAATATTTCAAAACATCTGTTTTTGTTGCTTGATAGGCTTTTAAAAGCACAATTATCAATGTTAAAACTAATAGTATGAGGAATCCAAAAATAAATGGAAATACAGTGATGTCAATCCTAAAGGCAAAATTTTCGAGCCATTTGTTCAACAAATAATACACTGGAAACAAAGCGATTAAAAACCCGATTGCGCAATATAAAATATACTGTTTTGATAATTCTTTAAGCAAAGTATTGGTTTTTGCACCCAAAGTTTTTCTGATAGCAATTTCTTTCATCCGACTTTGTATCGAATAAGAAGCCAAAGCAAACAGCCCGAAAAGCGCAATACCAATTACCACAATATTTAACAATGAAAAAAAAATCTTTTGTTTTACATAGGTTTCATAGGTTCTGGCGTACTCCTTATCAACAAAATCATATTTGAATGGGTATTCAGTATTGACTTTAGAAGTCCATAATTTCTCGATATCGGCTATGCTATTTTCCATATCATCAGCTTTTAGTTTTACATACACTCGACGAATGGCTGAGTAAGACATATTGAAGGAAGTAGCATGAAAAATTGTCATTGGCGGAACTTGGTCTTCTGGACTAAATAGATTGAAATCTTTTACGACTCCAACTATTTTTAATTTTTTTCCAAGCAATTCAATTTCTTTTCCCAACGGATTTTTCTCCTTTATCATTTTGAGAGCTGTTTCATTTATGATAACTGAATTAATTGTGTCGCTAGCAAATTTTTCGTCAAGACCTCTGCCTTTTATCACTTTAATTTTCATTATGTCAAGCATACCAAAATCAACAGCCATATTTTGTCCTTGAAAATTTACCTCTTTATATGCAACGTTTGAAGACATTGCGCCATCACCAAACTTAACAATACCTGTCGAAGCCTGTTCAACTCCTTTTATCTTAGATAATTCCCGTTTAATAGTAGTATATCTATTGAATATATTTTGCAATAAAGGCGCTTCCTGATAATAGTCTGAAGCAGGGGGAGTAAAAGTTATAGACATTACTTGATCTCCCTTAAATCCAAGATCTTTATTGCTTAAATAGTTGACTTGCTGATAGACAATATGAGATCCAATAATAAAAAATGTCGCAATAGAAAATTGTAAAACCAGCATACCGTTGCGCAACCAAACGCCACTTTTACTTCTTCCGAAATTCCCTTTCAATACTTTTAAGGTTTCAAAATTGGAAATATAAACCGCTGGAAATATCCCTGCAACCAAAATGGTAATCATAAAAATTACAAGTAATTGCAAATAAAATTCATTGCCGTTTATTATTAATTCTTTTTCCAAAAATTCATTGTAATAAGGCAACCCTAACTCTACAATTACCAATGCCAATAAAATAGAAAACGAACTGATAAGGATTGTTTCAAAAATGAATTGACTAATAATATTGCCTCTTGATGCACCAACTACTTTACGCACACCCACTTCTTTGGCTCGCTTTATGGCATTGGCCGTAGCCATATTGACATAATTGACAATGGATAAAATGAGAATTAAAACAGATAAACCAACCATTATAAGTAGAAACTGATAGTTACCTCTCCCCTCTGGATAGCCATCAACAACGGAGTGCAATCTGGCGGTTGAGAGCGGTTCCAAAATAATTTTAATACGGCCATCTCTTTTAATTACATCATCAGGTGTAATTCCTTGTTCTTTCGCATTGTTTAGCGTTAATTCATTATAATATATTTGTTCAATCTTCTTTTTGATATCCTCTGCGTTAGAATAGGCTTTTAGTTTTAGAAAGACTTTAAAATTAAAAATATCTCGTTGGATATTATTTGAATCTAAATTCCTTCCTATCCTGTCAATCAATATCTCTGGAACAATGGACGAATTTCCAGGAATACGATAAACTGCGCGAACAACAAACATTCCGTAAAAAACTTTTAGTTGTTTACCGATAGGGTTTTCGTTACCAAAAACTCTTTTCGCAACATCTTCCGAAATGGCAATACTCGTTTCATCTTTCAATGCTGAAATAGCGTCTCCTTTAATAATTTTAAAAGGAAAAAACGAAAAGAAATTACTTTGAACATTGATGATTTTGTTGATTTCTTCACTCTTTCCGTTATAGAAAATTCGGTCATTTACATAATCCCCTTTCATATATAAGATAGTTTCAATTTCAGGATCTTTTTCTAACAAAGATTTTAATATCGGAGGTTGATTTGCAGATACGGTTCCATCAGGCATTTCAATCAATACCTGAAATACATTATCTTTTTCTGGATTCCAAGCGTTATAACTTTGTTCGTCATTCCAATATAGTAAAGCGAAAATTAAGCCTGCAATTCCAATCGCTAAGCCGAAAACATTCAAAGCCGAAAAAAGCTTGTTTTTTTTGAGATGGTATAAAAATATATTTATCCAATTTTTTAGCATGATTGATAGAATTTATTGATTGATTAACACATCAACATTACGACTATTTGTTTTTTCTGAAAGTATCATTCCATCTTTCATCAAAATTGTTTTTTGGGAAAAAGACGCATCGTACTCAGAATGTGTAACCATCAGGATCGTTGCTCCGTTGGAATGTAGATCAGTGAGCAATTCCATAACTTCATTTCCGTTTTTGCTGTCTAGATTTCCTGTAGGTTCATCGGCAAGGATGATTTTCGGATCGTTAATTAAAGCTCTTGCCACGGCCACACGTTGTTGTTGTCCTCCGGAAAGCTGTTGTGGATAATGTTTTAATCGGTGTGAAATCCCTAATTTATCGGCAATTGCTTCTACTTTTTTCTTTCTGTCTGAAGAAGGAACTTTGTTATAAATCAATGGCAATTCGATATTATCATAAACCGATAATTCGTCTATCAAATTGAAATTCTGAAAAATAAAACCAATATTTTCTTTTCTGGCTTTCGATTTTCCTTTTTCTTTCAATCCAATCATTTCCTGATTTAACAATTGATAACTTCCACTGGAAGCGCTGTCGAGCAATCCTACAATATTTAATAAAGTGGATTTTCCGCTTCCCGAAGGCCCCATGATGGACACAAAATCACCTTGATTTATGGTTATAGAAACTTCACTTAATGCTTTCGTTTCTAATTCCTCGGTTCTAAATACTCTTGAAAGATTTTTAATTTGAATCATACTATTGTTCGTTTTTTGATTGATGCTATTTTTATGTTTCCTACTATTTCTTATTCTAAATTTAATATTTCCGCCCGTTTATAATCTTTGTACGATGACGTGATTACTTTTTCGCCAGCTTTCAATCCGCCAAGAACTTCATAATATAGTGGATTTTCTTTCCCAAGTTTGATTGCTCTTCGTTCTCCTTTGCTGCCGTTGACAACAAAAATCCATTTTCCATTGGTTTCTTCATAAAAACTTCCTTTGGAAAGTACTGCTGTTTTTGTTTTTTCTGACAAATTTAATTTAACCCCAAAACTCAATCCCTGTTGTAAATTCAAACTTTCTGAGGAAGTGAAATTCAATTCGACCACAAATCGTCCACTTTTTATTTCGGGAATGACTTTCGTAATCTGAACACGGATTGGTTTTCCATTAAAATCAACTGTTCCTTTTTGGCCATCAGTGATTTTGTTCAAATAAAACTCATCCACATCGGCAAGCAATTTATAGCCTTTCATTACATCAATTGTCCCAATACTTAGTCCCTGAATGTATGTTTTCCCCAGGATCGGTTCAAAAGAAGAAAGTCTTCCTGAAAGCGGGGCTGAGATTAAAAAATGCTGCTTGTTTGTTCTCAAAATCCCCAAACTTTTATCCATGAAGGCGATAGATTGATTCAGTTGTCCAATTTGGATTTGATTCACCCGTTTCTCTTTGGTAACACTTTCCTTAATGATTTTCATTCTTTCTTTCTGGAAACGTAAATTTTCTACTGTTTTTTCCCATTCATTTTTAGAAAGGATTTCTTGCTCAAATAATTTCTTATTTAAATCGTATAAATTTTTAGAATCCAAATAATCGTGCTCTATTGCAATTAAATCTTTGGCCAAATTCAACTCCTGGTTTCTTAAATCGAGTTTTGATTTGTTCAAATTATTGATTTGTTCGATAATGGCAGTTTCTTGTTGCATATAATTCAACTCGGTGTTGGGATTGTAAAGTCGGGCCAAAGCTTGTCCTTTTTTTACCATCGACCCATTTTCAACATAAATTTCCTGAACAGCGCCACCTTCGGTAATATTAATCAAAATAGAATTCAATGGCGTTACTTTTGCCTGGAACACGATAAAATCTTCAAAGAAATTATTTTCGACTGTTTTAATAGTAATTTCTGCTCTTTTGACATTCAGGCTCCTTTTTTTAGTCACTGAAGAATAAACCAAAAAGCCAAAAACCAAAAAAAGCGGCAATGCGATGAATAGATACTTATTTTTATTATTTTTACGAGGAAGGATGGTGTCCATTGTTGCTATTTTCAAGTGTACAAAGCAATTTCGTGCCAAAATTTTAAACCTTGCAATCGCCTGATTTTTAAATATTTTACTTTTAATACAAATTTCACGTGTTCAGTATTGAACACTTTTTGTCCAAAAACGAACAGTTAATGAAAAAGACAAACGCAAGCATTTTAGTGATTGACGATCAGGAAGACATCCTTTTTGCGGCTAAGATGCTGCTTAAAAAGCATTTTGAGAACATTTATACACTCACTAATCCAAAAAATGTGGTTGAATTATTGTCAAAAAGCACCATCGATGTGGTTTTACTCGACATGAATTACAGAATAGGTTTCGAGGACGGTAGAGAAGGTTTGTATCTGTTAAAGGAAATAAAAACGCTTTCGCCAAAAACCATTGTTATTTTAATGACCGCTTTTGGTAAAGTAGAAACAGCTGTTGAAGGATTAAAATCAGGGGCTTTTGATTATATTTTAAAGCCTTGGGACAACGAAAAATTGCTTAATATTGTTAGACAAGCTGTTAGTAAATCACGCAAAGAACAAAAGAAACTAATTGATGTTGCTACTACTGACGATTTCTTTATTGGTAATTCAGAGGCTATAAAAAAGGCTTATTTACTGGCTGATAAAGTCGCAATAACAGAAGCCAATGTTTTAATCCTCGGAGAAAATGGTACCGGTAAATTTGTTTTGGCACATCACATCTATCTGCAGTCCGAAAGAAAAAATAATGCTTTTATTCCCGTTGATTTGGGTTCCTTGAATGCCAATATTTTTGAAAGCGAACTATTTGGTTACGCCAAAGGAGCTTTTACCGATGCCAAAACAGATACTCCGGGACGTTTTGAATTGGCTGAAAATGGAACTATATTTTTAGATGAAATAGGAAATGTTCCTTTGCATCTGCAGGCTAAACTCTTGCAGGTTATCCAAACCAAAACAATAACCCGATTGGGCGAATCCAAAGCCAGACATTTGAATGTTCGCATTATTACCGCCACCAACTTAAATTTAAAGCAAGAAGTCGCAGACAAAAATTTCAGAGAGGATTTATATTATCGCATTAACACTATGGAAATTGTTTTGCCTCCATTACGAGAACGCAACGAAGATAAAATCCCTTTGGCTCACTATCTCTTGCAAAAAATGATGGCTAAGTACGGACGAGATGAAATCGCTTTTGATGAAAAATCATTGGAACAAATCGAAAAACATGCTTGGAACGGAAACATCCGGGAAATGGAAAACAGAATAGAACGCGCCGTGATTCTTTGCGAGAACAATCATATTAAGGTTTCCGACTTAGATTTAGAACAAATAACAACTTACGAGGATAATCCAGACGATATTCAGCTGTCGGCTATCGAAAAATCAGCCGTCGAAAAGATGCTATTGAAAAACAACAACAATATCAGTAAAACGGCAGAGGAATTGGGATTGTCAAGAGGTGCTTTATACCGAAGAATTGAAAAATATAACATCAGCACCAACTAATATGTTTACATCCTGGAAAATATACCATCTCCTTTTTATAAGATTGCTACTTATTCTTTTGACTACCGGAATTTCCTTCTTTCTTTTTCAAAAAGGATTGGTTTTCACGGCCGTATTTGGTGTCCTTATCATTTTTATACTGCTCGTTGAAATGTATTTTTATGTAAAACAAGCCTTTTTACTTTTCGACAGAACGATTACTTCTATTTTGCAAAATGATTTCACCTCTGATTTTTCAAAGCATAAATCGTATAAAAATTATTCCAACGTATTTAAATTGTATGAAAATCTAAAAAACAAACAAAACGAAGAAGTTTCAAAAGACATTATTTACCGTTCAATTTTGAACAATATTGAAACTGGAATTATTATCCTGCAAAAACAGGAAACCGATTGGAATATATTTTTGATGAATGATTATTTTTCCAAACATTTTAACGTTCCAAAAGTTTCCAAATGGAAATATCTGAAAAATCAGTTGCCTTCTTTGTGTGAAATTATTGAGGAACAGGATTTTCAGGAAATTAAAACGTCATTAGAGATCCGTGTGAATCAACAAGACAGACAAACATTTGTGCTGCAGACTTCGAGGAGTGAAATTTACAATCAGGATTATTTTATCGTTTTGCTGGATTCGATTCAAAATGTAATCGAGAAAAAAGAGAAAGAGGCTTGGGTCAATCTGATGAAGGTTATTTCTCATGAATTGTTGAATTCGATTACTCCCATTCGGTCACTTTCTCAGAATCTACAGGATTTAGTTCAGCAGGAAACCATTTCAACGGAAGACTTGGACGATATGAAAAGTAGTGTTGCCACGATGTTAAGGCGGAGCGACCATCTACAGCAATTTGTTGAAAGTTACCGCAAACTGGCCATGCTGCCTTCTCCCAAAAAAGAAAAAACAGAATTGTTGAAAATGGTTGAAAACAGTTTCCAAATTATGGATCCAATTTTCAAAAAAGAACAAATAGAAGTCATAAACACGATTGCTTTCGACCACAGGCTAAATGTTGACATGCAACAAATGGAACATGTATTGATTAATCTTTTGACGAATTGTATTTACGCCCTGGCAGATACAGAAAAAAAGCGGATTATTATTTCGGCAGAAGTTAAAGAAAAAAGAATTTTTATTAAGATTACCGATAACGGAAAAGGCATTGAAAAAGAAATAGAAAGCAAAATATTCTTACCTTTTTTTACCACTCGTAACGAAGGAGCCGGAATAGGTTTGACTTTATCTAAAAGTATAGTCGAAGCGCACGGAGGGTATCTGGCATATCAAAATGAAGGTGAAGAAACAGCTTTTGTAATTTGTCTAGTTGATAATTAAATTTCTGTTTTGGATTAATCCTGAAGGAGAGAAAAATTAGTTATAATAATTATATACTAATCTTTTCCGTCTTCATTTTTACTCATAAAACTAAGAGCAATATAACCCAATACAAAGAAAATCGCCAATATAAAAATTGAATTCCTAATCGAGTTTGTAATTGAAGCTACAAAACCAAAAATAAATGTACCAAGCACTATGGCAATTTTTTCAGTAACATCAAAAAAACTAAAATAGGTAGCATGATCTTCCGTTTCAGGCAATAACTTGGAATAGGTTGAACGTGATAAGGATTGAATAGCCCCTAAAACCATTCCTATCATTCCTCCAAGCGCATAAATTTGGATATCAATATATGTACTTTTAGCATCTAAGAAGTAGACCGTAAACCAAATAAACGCCCAAATTGCTACAGTAAGTTTTAGTGTTTTTATATTTCCAATTTTCTCTGATATTCTTGAAAATAAATAAGCGCCGAAAATAGCGATTACATTTATTAATAAAATTATAATAATCAATTTACTCGTACTAATTCCTAGTTCTTTTTTAAAGAAAATACCAGCCAATAATATCATTGTTTGTACCCCTATGCTGTAAAGAAAAAAAGCGGTTAAGAATTGTTTTAATTTTGTTAGTTTCTTTATACTTTTTGAAACAACTTTAAGCGCTATTAATCCTTTAAAAATATAATCTTTTTCGGGTTTTTTATGAAATACATTATTAGGCAAATAATAAAAAGTTACTTGGGCAAAACCAATCCACCAAATACCAACAGATAAAAACGAAATCCTCGCCGGTAAAGAAGAATCTGTTATCCCATACCATTGAGGCATCATAACCATCGTCAAATTAAACGCCAATAAAATTACAGAACCAAAATAACCATACATAAATCCTTTTGCACTTACTCGATCATGTTGTTCTGGAAAAGCAATTTCTGGCAAATAAGAATTATAAAAAACAATACTTCCCCAAAAGCCAACACTGGCTAAAATGGTGCCTAAAATTCCAATCCACAATGTGTCCTGTCCCTTAAAAAAGAATAAACTCATCACTGATAACGAACCCAAGTAACAAAAAAACTGCATAAATCGTTTTTTGTTACCCGTATAATCAGCAATTCCAGACAATATTGGTGATAAGAGAGCAACTACCAAAAATGAGAATGATAAAGAGTAAGATAGCAAAGTTGAATTAATGAATTCTGTTCCAAAAAAATGAACAATCCCATTGTTTCCGCTTGTTACCGTTTCATAATAAATGGGAAAAACAGCTGTCGAAATTACTAAACTATAAACGGAGTTAGCCCAATCATAAAAAGCCCAAGCGTTAATAAGCTTTTTATCTCCTTTTTGTAATCCTTTCATATTTCATTTATTTATGCTACGAATTTATTTATTTTTTGTTTAACATTAGACAAAACGGGATGAAATCGTACATTAATAATCCGTTATCATAAGCACGCCGTTAGGATAAACAAAAAAAAGCTTTTCTGAAAAAGAAAAGCTTTTGTATAAAATTAGATTTACTAATTAATATGATTTTTATCTGTATATAATTCCAACTTTTACAGCTGTTGCTTTAGCTTCAGGAATTAATGCTTTCAAATTCGCAATTCGGGTAGCATCAGAGGGGTGTGTACTCATGAATTCTGGCGGTGCTTGCCCAGCGGATTGCGCTGACATCCTTTGCCAAAAAACAACTGATTCCTCTGGATTGTATCCTGCAATAGCCATTAAAGTAAGTCCTATTTTATCGGCCTCCGTTTCATGACCTCTACTAAAAGGTAACATTCCGCCATATTGTGTGGTTACTCCGTAAGCCTGTTGCCAAATTTGTTGATTCTCAGCACTTTTTCCTCCCGTTGCAACAGCAACTCCTACAGCACCTAATTGTTGCAATTGAGCAGCACTCATACGTTGAGCTCCATGATTGGCTAATGCATGCGAAACCTCATGTCCCATTACGGTAGCTAAACCCGCATCATCTTTAGTTATAGGCAGTATTCCGGTATACACTACAATTTTTCCTCCTGGCATACACCAGGCATTCACATCTTTATTGTCTATTAATTTATATTCCCAACGGTAATCCTTCAAATATTGTGATTGATCTAAATATATTAAATATTTTTCTGCAGCAGCTTTAATTCGAAGACCAACTGTTTCCACTTTTTTTGCATCAGCAGTTCCAGTAATTACTTTGTTTTCACTTAAAAAAGTACCATATTGCTGAAATGAGGTTGGAAACAACTCACTATTGGGAACAAAATTTAAGTTTTTTTTTCCTGTAAGCGGATTAGTTGCACAAGAAGATAAAATACCTAGAGCAAAAACCCCTACTATTAAATGCTTTTTCATGATTTTATTATTTTTAGATGTCATACAAAAATACAATTATTAATATTTTAAAATTTATAAAATTAAATTTAAAAGTATCATTTTTTTGTTATTCTCCAATAATATACAAAGCTGTAAATCCCTTATCAACAATCAAATAGCCCTCATTATCCAAAGTAATTTTATCAAATACAACTTCAACGTTATCAATTTCTATTGTTTTGACTTTAAAAGGAAGTCCAATCAAATTTAATTTATACTTAGAATAATTAGTGTCGTATTTTCCTTCTTTATGCAACTGAATGATCAGTTCCTTCTCTTTTCCGGTTGCTTGAAAAGACAAAAAGCTATACCGTCCTTTTTTATAATCATATCCATCTTGCGCATCTTCATACACTACTGATTTTTCTTTTCCTTCGTGATAATAAATATCCAGTGTTAACTCATCAAACTCCAGTTCGCCAACATATTGTTGAACCGGATATTTAGGAATGATTGCTCCTGCTTTTACAAAAATTGGAATTTCATCAAACTTAGTACCTACCCATATTTCTTTTCCGCCATTGACCAATTCGTTGGTCCAATAATTATACCATTGTCCACGAGGAATATACATGCGCCTTCCTACTGAATTAGGTTCTAAAATAGGACAAACAAGAATTTGATTTCCAAAAACAAATTCGTCATTTCTATAATGCGTTTGAATATCTTCCTGATCATAATATACTAATGGCTTCAACATAGGAATTCCTTCCTCAATATATTGCCAAAACATGGTATATAAATAAGGTAATAATTGGTATCTTAAATTCACGAACTTTCTAGTGATATTGATCACTTCTTCATCAAAAGCCCATGGTTCCTGATCGCCGTGATCTCCTGAAGAATGAGTTCTGCAAAAAGGATGAAAAACACCCAATTGAATCCAACGGGCATACAATTCGCCTGATGGTTGTTCTGCAAATCCACCAATATCTGATCCTGTAAAACCCATACCAGATAGAGACATGCGTTGCACCTGAATATTTGCAATCCATAAATGTTCCCAAGTGGCTACATTATCTCCAGTCCAAGAAGACGTGTACCGTTGTGCTCCTGCGTATGCTGATCTTGTTATTACAAAGGGTCTTTTTGGATATGCAAATCGTTTCACACCATGATAGGTTGCTCTGGCCATTTGTGTACCATAAATATTATGTGCTTTTCTATGACTGCAAGGGTTTCCGTCGTAATCATGGCGCACATCCATTGGAAATGTCTTATTAGGAACCTCCATTACTGCGGGTTCATTCATGTCATTCCACACTCCTTTTACTCCAATTTCCGAAATTAATTCTTTGAACAATCCAGCCCACCACTCCCGTACCGCAGGGTTTGTATAATCCGGAAAATTACATTCTCCCGGCCATACTTTTCCTTTCATGTATGGACCGTCAGCTCTTTTGCAGAAATAATCTTTTTCTAAAGCTTCTTGATATACCGAATATTCTTTGTCAATTTTTATTCCCGGATCGATAATTACAACTGTTTTGAAACCATCTTCGGCTAATTCAGCCACCATTCTTTTTGGATCCGGAAAATATTCTTTGTTCCAAGTAAAACATCGAAAACCTTCCATATAATCAATATCCAAATACAGTGCGTCACATGGAATTTTCAACTCTCTAAATTTAGCTGCAACTTCTTTTAAATTGCTTTCCGGATAATAACTCCATTTGCATTGGTGGTATCCAAGTGCCCAAAGTGGCGGCAATTCTGGCTTACCGGTCAAATCAGTATACGTTGTAACCACATCTTGCATTTGGGGTCCGTAAATGAAATAATAATTCATTTCTCCACCTTCAGCCCAATAACTGGTTACATTTCTTCTTTCGTGACAAAAATCAAAATAGGTTCTAAAGGTATTATCAAAGAAAATACCATAGGATTTCTTGTTTCGTAATCCAATATAAAATGGAACAACTTTGTATAAGGGCTCTTGATCTTTTTGAAAAGCATATTGATCTGTTGCAAAATTTTCCAGTCTTTTTCCCTTCAAATTCATTTGGGTTGCTTTGTCGCCAAGTCCGTAAAAACATTCCCCGTCTTTTGAAGCCTTACTCATTTTGACAATGTTACCGCCATATTCATAGCTTTCTTCCCAATGAAATCCAAGCTCATCTTCTAAAATAATATTTTCTTCTAGATCATAAATAGATACTCTCATGTCTATTTTTTGAATCCTGCATTGTACCTTACTGGTTTTTATCTGATAATACTCTTCTGCTTCAGAAACTTCCAGAAAATTATAACCATGAGAATGACTTTTATCAATTGCGTAAGAAAAATCATTGCTAAAATACCCTTTTGTAGTAAATCTAAATCGGATTAAACTATCTCTTAATATGGTTACTTTCAAGATGACACTATTATCGGTATGAAAATAGATTGAATCAACTTCCTGTTCAAAAGAAATTATTTTTGTGGGATATAAATCTCCCTTATATTCTAATTCTGTATTTGTAATCATGTTTTATGGTATTAATTTTAATCTTTTTCTAGCATTCAAACTTACGAAATTACTTTGTAAACAGTTATATGTGTGGGGTTTATTAACGAAAACGTTATAGTTTTTAGACAGTTAAATTTAGAGATAAATAGGTGTGTGTTTTTAAACAAAGAAGGTAAGAGATTAGGAGTTAAAATCAAAAAAAACGATAAATCAACACTAAATTTAAATTAGTTGTTACACCTACATAATTAAGCTTTAAATACTCTTAATCTCTAATTCTCATTGTAATCTGAAGTTCTCTTAACCTCTAAATCGTTTTGTTAAAAATTATCCGATTTTAAAAACAATAACACTTAACGGCGGCAATAGCAATTCAGCAGAATAATCTCTTCCATCATAAGGCAATGACTCAATTGCTATTTTTGTAGTATTAGAAACGCCGCTTCCTCCATAATTTGAAGCATCACTGTTAAAAATTTCTGTCAATTTTCCTTTTTTAGGTAAACCAATTCGATAATCAGGGCGCACCACTTGCGTGAAATTACACACTACAATTATATCGTTTTTTAGATCATTTCCTTTTCGAATGAAAGACATCACCGCATTTTGATGATCCGAATAATTAATCCATTCAAAACCTTCCGGACTGAATTGTTTTTCATATAATCCAGGTTGTGTTTTATACAATTTATTCAAATCTGTAATTAATTTTTTTACGCCTTCATGATAGGGATATTGCAATAAATGCCAATCTAAACTTCCTTCAAAATTCCATTCGTTGCTTTGTCCAAATTCACTTCCCATGAACAATAATTTAGTTCCGGGATGCATAAACATGTAACCATAAAGTAATCTTAAATTCGCAAATTTCTGCCATTCATCTCCTGGCATTCTTCCTGCTATAGATTTTTTTCCGTACACCACTTCGTCATGCGAAAGCGGCAACATAAAATTTTCCGAAAAAGTATAGGTCATCGAGAAAGTCAAATCATTTTGATGGTACTTTCTGTACACCGTGTCTTTTTGAAAATATTCCAAAGTATCGTGCATCCAGCCCATCATCCATTTCATTCCAAAACCCAAACCTCCGATAGATGTTGGTCTCGAAACCATTGGGAACGAGGTACTTTCCTCAGCTATGGTTTGAACGCCTTCATAATTTAGATACACGGCTTCATTAAATTCTTTCAGGAAACTAATAGTATCTAGATTTTCTCTTCCACCGTAAATATTAGGTTCCCATTCGCCTTCTTTTCTGGAATAATCCAGATACAACATCGAGGCGACGGCATCTACCCGCAAAGCATCCGCATGGTAATGTTGCAACCAAAATAACGCATTACTAATCAAAAAAGAGCGAACCTCATTTCGTCCATAATTGAAAACTAAACTTTTCCAATCTGGATGATAGCCTTTTTTACGATCTGGATGTTCAAAAAGATTGGAACCGTCAAAAAATCCTAAACCATGTGCATCATCTGGAAAATGAGAGGGTACCCAATCCAGGATTACTCCAATTCCTGCTTCGTGCAATTTATCTACTAAATGCATGAATTCCTGTGGATTCCCAAAACGGGAAGTTGGTGCAAAATACCCCACTAATTGATAGCCCCAAGACGGATCGTATGGATATTCCATGATGGGCATGAACTCCACGTGCGTAAATCCAGTTTCTTTTATATAATGTACTAAATCTTCGGCAAATTCTAGATACGTCAGAAAGCGATTATCTTCTGCATGCCGTTTCCAGGATCCTAAATGGACTTCATATACTGAATAAGGCTTGTCTAAACCATTGTGGTTCTGACGCGTTTTCATCCAGTTTTTGTCTTTCCATTGATACTCTAAATCCCAAACTACTGAGGCAGTGTGTGGTGGTTTTTCACAATAAAAAGCAAACGGATCCGCTTTCTCTGTTATGATTCCACCATTATTAGATTGTATTTTATATTTATAGGTTGTCCCTTTTTTGATGTTTGGAATAAATCCTTCCCAAATGCCAGAGGAGTCCCAGCGAACTTCCAACAGATGTTTACCTTGTGTCCAGAAATTGAAATCCCCAACTACAGAAACAGACTGAGCTGTTGGCGCCCAAACCGCAAAATAAACACCGTCTGTTCCATCAACTGAAAGAAGATGTGCACCTAGTTTTTCATACAGACGAAAATGTTTCCCTGATTTGAATAATTCAATATCGAAATCGGTAAAAAGGGAATGCGAGATAACTTTGCTCATATAACAATTGTATGCTTCTGCTTTGTGTAAAAATCAGAATATTAGTGTAAGAAAAACAGTTTTTAGGGTTACTTAATAATGTAATTGTCTGGTATAACTGCTCCTTTTTTGATAACAACAATTCCATCTTTTATGGCATACAACTCATTAGAAAAATCTTCTAGATGGTTTCCACCATTGATATATACATCATTACCAATTCTGCAGTTTTTATCCACGAGAGCATTACTTATAAAACATCTTTCCCCAATTCCAACCAATTGTCTGTCGCTTTTAAGATCTTCATTCATATCATCAATATTCTGATAGAAATCATTACCCATTACGTAGCTGTTTTGAATGATAGTTCCCTCCCCTATTCTGGATCGAATACCAATTACAGAACGATTAATTTCTTTGGCATTCAAAATGCAACCTTCTGAAATCAATGATTTATCAACCATTGTTTTTTGGAATTTTGATGGCGGCAATAATCTTGGTCTGGTATAAATTTTATTAGTATCATCAAATAAATTAAATTTTGGCAAGTCATCCGTAAGTCCAATATTCGCTTCAAAAAAGGAATCTATATTACCAATATCCGTCCAGTATCCTTCATATTGATAACTTAAAATCTTTCTGTGGCCTACCGCTTGCGGAATAATTTCTTTGCCAAAATCTTTGGTTTCTTTATTGGACATGATATCGACCAACAGTTTTTTGTTAAAAATGTAGATTCCCATCGAAGCCAAGTAATTTTTTCCTTCACTTTTCATTTGTTCACTCACATCCGATTCCCAATCCGGTAATAATTCCTTCGCTGGTTTTTCGATAAAGGATTCAATACAGCTTTCGGAGTTTGTTTTTAATATCCCAAATTCAGGCGCATCTTTAGCATTTACTGGCAAAGTAGCAATAGAGATATCAGCTTCGTTCTTAATGTGTTCTTCTAGCATATCGTTGAAATCCATTTGATACAACTGATCTCCGGAAAGTATCAACGCATAATCGAAATCATGGTTTAAGAAATGAGGCATACATTGTCTTACGGCATCGGCAGTCCCTTGAAACCAGGTTGGATTATCAGGAGTTTGTTCAGCAGCAAGAATATCAACAAAGGCATGGCTAAAAATACTAAAGTTATAGGTGTTTTTTATGTGTGCATTCAGGGAAGCCGAATTAAATTGTGTCAATACAAACATTCTGTAAATATCTGAATTCATACAATTTGAAATAGGAATATCAACCAATCGGTATTTTCCTCCTATTGGTACAGCTGGTTTTGATCGTGATTCTGTCAAGGGATACAATCTTGAACCTTGTCCTCCACCTAAAATAATTGCAATAACATTTTTCTTTTTGGGTTTCATTTCTTGTTGCTTATTAGTTTGTACATTTCTATATATTCCTGACAAACACGCTCCCATGAATGGTCTGTGTTCATTCCTATTTTTCTAATTTTGTTCAGATGTTCTTTATCATCATATAAATTGACGGCTCTTTGAATAGAATAACAAACATCACCAACTGTGGCCTGATTGTGGCAAATTCCGTTTCCGTCATCGCCAAAATCAACAACTGTGTCTCTTAACCCACCAGTTCGTCTCACAATGGGAATTGTTCCGTAGCGCAACGAATACATTTGGTTTAAACCGCAAGGCTCTACTCTGGAAGGCATTAATAAAAAATCAGAACCGGCGTAAATCAAGTGTGCTAATTCTTCATTATAACCAATAAACGTATTGTAATTTCCTTTGTAATCTTGTAGCAAAGTATTCAATTGTTTTTCAATAATTGTACTTCCGGATCCTAAAATCAAAATATTAATTTGTTGATAATTCTCAGATAAAGCAAGAGCTGCGGCTGGTGGTAATAAATCCCCTCCTTTTTCTTCTAATAATCTTCCAATAAAACTAAAAAGTGGTTTTGTTGGATCTAAATTAAAGAGTTTGCATAATTTTTCTTTATTTTCCTGTTTTCCTTTTTCAAAATTTTTAATCGAATAGTTTTTTTCTATCATCGCGTCTTTTTCCGGATCCCAAACTTCAATATCAATTCCGTTCAAAATCCCTTTAGACTTATACCGAACCAAATTAAATAGTGATTCCAGACCATTTGCTGAATAGTTGATTTCATTTAGATAATTTGGAGAAACTGTGGTAACAGCCCAAGCACATTTTATGGCTACTGCCAATGAATTAATGCAATTATCCCATTCTAAAACATTTACGTGAGCCAAATCAAATTCGGGTAAATAATATAATTTATTAAACCCAAACTGCCCTTGGTATAAACCATTATGAATGGTAATCATGGAAGGAATATTTCGTAATTTTTCGTATTTGTGACAATACAACATCATAAATGGAATCATACCTGTATGATGATCGTGACAATTAATGACATCAGCAACTTCGCTTCTGCCTGTAATCCAATCCAAAGTGGCGATCTGGAAAGACAAAAAACGTTCAATATCATCTTCGTAACCATACACGTCTTTCCTGTCGAATAAATCCGGAATGTCAACCAAATACAATTCAAATCCTAGTTGGTCTGTTTTTTCTTTTAGAATACTATACGGAAAATTAAAATTTCCAAGTTTTACAGAACTCCAATGAACACATTCAAACTCATTTTCTTTTTTAAACTTTGTATCATAACAAGGTATTACAACCCTTACACGATGCTCTGCATTGTTTTGATATTTTGGTAATGCGCCAACTACATCAGCTAAACCTCCTACTTTTGCAACAGGATAACACTCTGCACTGATATGAAATATTTCCATGTATGAACTTTTGATATTTTTAATTAATTTTAACCCCTATTTTAGTCTTTTATATAAATACGCCTGAAAACTTTCTAAAAAATACTACTTTTATGTTTTTCTAAATTTACTAAAAAAATTATAATATAATAACCTGCTTGAAAATTTATTAAAATGACAAAAAAGTCTTCTAATCATACCCAATCATTGAAAATTCCTAAAATTATTTTATTAACCAGTAAATTAATCTCTTTTATTTCACCAAAACTAATTACATTATTTGTAGCTAAACTGTTTACTACACCCATAAAACATAAGATTCCAAAAAGAGAGTTAGAAATGGATCGAAATAGTATACAAAAATTAATTTCAATTCCGGCAATTGGCAAAGAAGTTGTTGTGTATAAATACGGGGAAAGTGATAAGAAAGTTTTGTTGGTGCACGGTTGGTCAGGACGCGGAACGCAATTATTCAAAATAGCGGACGAATTGCTTAAAGCCGGATATTCTACGATCAGTTTTGATGCTCCTGCACATGGAAAATCACCTGGAAAAACAACTATAATGGTCGATTTTATCGATACCGTTCTAGAAATTGAGAAGCAATTTGGACCCTTTGAAGCAGCAATTGGTCATTCATTAGGAGGAATGTCCGTTCTGAACGCCATAAATAAAGGTTTAAAAGTAAATTATGCCGTGGTGATTGGCAGTGGTGATATCGTACAAGACATTATAAATGATTTTGTTGCAAAATTAGCATTGAAACCTAATGTAAGTACTCTTTTGCGTTTGCATTTCGAAAAAAAATACGGAGAAAAAATGAATAGTTATTCTGCTTTTTTGGCTGCAAAAGAAACAGCGATTCCAGTTTTAGTAATACATGATAACCATGATCCTGAAGTACCAGTAAGAGCAGGAATTCATATACATAAATATCTAAAAAACGGGGAGTTGTTATTAACCGATGGTTTAGGACATCGAAAAATTCTAGGCAATATTAAAGTAATTGAAAAAACGGTTCAATTCATTGCAAATAAATAGAATACCACTTTATATACTTAATAAAAATAAAATTATGAAATATCCTTTAGAAAAAACAGAACAAGAATGGAAAGAAAAATTAGGAGCAGAACGCTATAGAATTCTTCGACAAAAAGGAACTGAATACCCACATACTGGAACTTATAACTTACATTTCGAAAAAGGAACCTATTGCTGTGGCGCCTGCGGCGTATCTTTGTTCGAAAGCAACTCTAAGTTTGATGCTCATTGTGGTTGGCCGTCATTTGACGAATCTATTCTTGGGAAAGTAGAATATATTTCTGATGTAACACTAGGTATGAAACGCACTGAAATCCTTTGTGCTAATTGTGGCAGCCATTTAGGGCACGTTTTTGATGACGGACCTACAAAAACCGGACAACGCTATTGCGTGAATTCTTTATCAGTGGACTTCAAAGAATAGTGATACGGCTTTATTTGAAAACGCAACGGAATGGAATAAAAATTTAGAATCATTATAACAAATAAGTAATAACCATGGTATAATGTCGTATTTTAAAATCAGGATAAAATTATGTAACAATATGATTTAAAGCTGTTTTACTTAAAGTTAATTCTTTTGACTTTACGACTTTTAAACTTTCGACTTACTTATATAGGCAAAAAACATCCGTTGCAGTTAGAGTAGTGCCCAGAATTGGATTAATCCCAGAAGCCGAAGACGGTATCAAAGCTAAAAAAGAACTCTTGCCAGTTTTCTAAAGAGAGATTTGGGGCGAAATTAGGATGGCTATTTCCTTTTGAGGAAGAGAAATTTTTAAGCCTCAGCCCAAATGTCCGGAATGACCGATTAATTCCATTTGTGAGTATTATAAAAAAATAAAAGGGTAAAAAGTAATTCACCCTTTTACCCTTTTAAATACCTTAAAATATTATAAAAAAGAAGGTTTAAGTCCCGGTTTTATTCGCTTTTTAGATACTTGTTCATAAGCATAGCCCAATCCTATTAATTTCCCTTCTGTATACGGCATACCAAAAAATGACAAACCAACCGGCAAATCATAAGCCAGTCCGCAAGGAACTGTAATATGTGGATAGCCACTTGCTGCAGCTGGAGAAGTTAAAGAATATCCTCCCCAACGATCTCCGTAAATCATATCAATACTGCAAGCAGGTCCCATGGTGATTCCACAAATAGCGTCTAATTTATTTTCTTTAAAAACTGTATTTAGCACACTTTTACTTCCTTCGAAACTTACGGTTAATGCTTCCAGATATTTTTTGTCCTCTAATCCTTTTTTAGCATTAGAACTTTCTAATGTTTCTTGCTTAAAATACGGCATTGCTTTATCTTCATTAGCAGTATTAAAATCGATAACATCTTTCAAACTTTTTACTTTTGCATTGGCTGTGGCCAAATAGGTATTCAATCCATCTTTAAATTCATATTGTAAAACTTCGAATTCGGCCTGACCCAAAGCATTAATTTTCTCCAAATAGTCAATTTCGATAATAATAGCCCCTTGTTTTTTTAGCAGGTTGACAGCAGCATCTAAAAGTGCATTAATGTATTTATTATTTCCTTGTGGCTTTTTTTCAATACCAATACGCTTGCCTTTCAAAGCATTTTTATCTAAAAAAGTTGTATAATCCTTCTGTGCTTTCCCTTTACTTTCAAGGGTTACAGTATCATCTTGGTCTACAGCAGCAATTACGCCTAATAAAATAGCAGCATCCGTTACGGTTCTGGCCATTGGACCAGCCGTATCTTGTGTTTTTGAAATTGGAATAATCCCAGATCGACTAACCAGACCTACAGTAGGTTTAATCCCTACAACTCCGTTTACCGAAGCTGGACAAACAATAGAACCATCCGTTTCTGTCCCAACAGCAACAACACAAAGATTGGCTGAGACTGCTGCTCCTGAACCAGCACTGGAACCGCACGGATTATGATCTAAAATATAGGGGTTTTTAGTCTGACCGCCTCTACTGCTCCAACCGGAACAGGATTGGGTAGAACGAAAATTAGCCCATTCACTTAAATTTGTTTTTCCAATGATTACTGCGCCGGCTTCTCTGAGTTTTTTAACGACAAAAGCATCTTTTGAAGCACTATTTCCTGCCATTGCCAAAGATCCAGCCGTGGTTAGCATTTTATCAGCTGTGTCTATGTTGTCTTTTATTAAAACGGGGATTCCATGCAAAGGACCTCTGCTTTTACCTGCTTTTAACTCTTTATCCATTGCAAGAGCTATAGCCAATGCATCTGGATTGACTTCGATGACTGAATGCAATTGAGGCCCATTGGTATCAATAGCTTCAATCCGTTTTAAGTATAATTGCACTAATTGTTCTGAAGTATATTTACCAGAAATTAATTTCTCCCTAACACTGCTGATGGTTTCTTCGTCTAGTTCAAAAACGGCATTAAAATCTTCAACAGATACTAAATTTTCGTTCTTTTTGGTACCGGAGGTACAGCCTGTAATCAAAAAAGTAGTTAAACCTGCAGATGCAAGTGTTGCGGTAGTCAAAAAAGATCTTCTTTTCATAGATTGTCAAATAAATATTTATATACTTTTAATTTCGTTAACATTGAACACTGTTTGAAATAGATGCATTCAATTTAACTTCTAAATTAGTTTTTTTTTGATAAAATCAGTTCATTATTAATGAAATAAAAGTTAAAGTTTACAATGGAATAAAATTGGAATAAAAAACTAGAATACTAAAAGCAATAGAGTCAGGCTTAATTGTAGCAATACATTCAATAATTGATTAACTTTGCCAATTAGAATTATATAAAATCAAATTGATATGACAAAGTCTTCACAAGAACAAATGCTGCAAAAAGGAGTTTATACAGGAATCATAGAAAAAGATGAAAACAACAATTTTTTTTGTGGTACCTATCTTCTGGACTATAAAATGGCTCAAAAACACAGTATTGGAGATTGGATTACGATAAAATCAATCATCGAAAATCCGAGTGATATCAGTTATAATAAATATCCGAAAAAATCCAAAAATTTCGATAAAGCAAACAATAAGCCCCAACAATAAAACTTTTTTAGTTTTTATTCCTTAAATATATCGTTTCAAAAGACTTTTTTTTTAAAAATCTATTGGTCTGAAACCAAAAAAATAAAAAAAAGTGTACCTTTGCAAAAAATTTGTCGCTTTTTGAAATTAAATCACATTGATTTTATAGTAAAAGACAAGTAGTTACCTTATTTATGAAAAAAATAGTTGAATACCGAAAACTGCTAAATGTAGACAAAACTGCAGAGCTGAAAGATTTGAAAACGATATATCGTAATGCGATGAAAGAAGCGCATCCTGATAAATTTCAAGGAGATGAAACTGGTTTAAAAGCAGCTGAAGAAAACAGTAAAAAAATTATTGAAGCTTATCATTTCTTAGTGAGTATCAATCCTGAAACTCTAAAACAAAACTTACCGGAATACACTGAAACTATTGCAACTGCAAAAATTACAGATTATAAGTTCGTGGAAGGACGATTGATCATCAATTTTTCAAATGGAAGTGTTTACGAATATATTAGTGTGCCTAAAGCTACTTACGTAAAAATGGTAAATGCTGAATCTCCTGGAAGATTTGCAAAAAGACACATCCTGAATTCCTTTACTTGGAGAAAAACAATCAATCAAGATTAATTTTTTTTAAGTCCAAAATAAAAAAGCATCCTTCAAAAAAAAGGATGCTTTTTTATTTTCATCTTGTCTAGTTCTGAAATAACGATACACAAACGCCTGCTTACAAAACCTAAACACCTCGTCTAGAAAGTGTTTTAAATCTTATTTATTCGCTTTTTTTATAATTCTTAGTTGTAAAAAAATTGATTGTCCCAAAATACATTATTATTAAAAGGTTTTATATACAAAGCCTGAAGTAAAACAACTACTTGTAAAATAAATGCTAAATCCTAATTAATAATGAAAAATAATAACAAAAATTTAGGTTGTAAAATTATATATCAATTAAAAATTTAAATACTTTTGCACTCTTAACTTAACTAATTAATAATGAAAAAAATAATTTTATTACTTTCGGCTGCTGTTGTTTTACTATCTTGTAGCAAAGTTGGCAAAGATGAATACATCATTTCGGGGACTGCAACAGGAATTGAAAATGGTAAAACAATTATCTTAGAAACACAAGATGCAAATGGCATGGGACTGATTGCTAAGGATACCGTAAAAGTTGAAAACGGTAAATTTGAGATGAAAGGAATTATTACAGAGCCATCGTTTTATACAATCCAATTAGAAGGGGCTCAGGCTAAAATACCTTTCATATTAGAAAATGGAGAAGTAACGATTGCCATAAATAAAGACAGTATTCAAAAATCTAAAGTTTCAGGAACGTATAACAATGACGAATACGCAACCTTCAACGAGGAAATCACTAAAGTTCAAAAGAAACTAATGGATTTCCAAAACAAAAACATGCAAGCAATGGAAGCTGCTCAACAAAGTAAGGACACCATTGTGATCAATAATTTGATGCAGGAATTTTCTAAACTTCAAGAAGAAGTTGGTATTGCTTCAAAAGCAAAGTATTTAGCGTATGCTGAAACACATCCTAAATCTTTTATTTCAGCGCTAATCATCCAAGGAATGTTAAACGATCCTAGTGCTGATGTTGCAAAATCTGAAAAGTTATACAACAGTTTAGAAGAAGCATTGAAAAAAACAAAGCCTGGAATTGCTATCAAAACCAGACTAGCTGAAATGAAAGCACCGGCTGCTGTAGGCGCTACCGCTCCAGCTACTGCTCCAACTACTGATGGTAAATGAAGAGCAGATTTTTCAGGTCCTAATCCTCAAGGGAAAATAATTTCTCTGAAAGAAAGTTTAGGAAAAGTAACAATAGTTGATTTTTGGGCTTCATGGTGTGCGCCGTGTCGTCAAGAAAATCCAAATGTTGTAGCAATTTATAAAGAGTTACACAGTAAGGGTCTTAATATTATTGGTGTTTCTTTAGATAAAGATGCCAAAGCCTGGAAAGAAGCCATAGCTAAAGACAAGTTGACCTGGAATCAGGTTTCAAATTTGAAATTTTGGGACGAACCAATTGCTGCTTTGTATAAAGTAGAATCTATACCTGCCACTTTTATCCTGGATGCATCCGGAAATGTTGTGGCTAAAGATTTAAGAGGAGATGCACTTAGAGCCAAAATAATTGAGCTTTTAGAACAATAAACATTTTATATCGTACAAATAAAAAAAATCTCCCTAGTGGAGATTTTTTTATTTTATTCAATACCAATGCTTTAAAAATAATAGTAAAATTAAGTACTAATATAGTTTGGAAACTTGAAAACAGTTTTTATATTTGCATCCAGTTAGCACAATAAGCACTTCTTATTGAGTCTTGGGGAGATACTCAAGCGGCCAACGAGGGCAGACTGTAAATCTGCTGTGTAAACTTCGCAGGTTCGAATCCTGCTCTCCCCACAAAACTCTTCAAGCGATTGAAGAGTTTTTTTTTGCATACTACTGTTGTGAATTAATCCAAAAAAAATCCTAGCAAATTGATATTTTGAACGGAATTTTTTAATACTTGCAGCTTCTTCTATTCTAAAATAAAACTTACCGTTACATTAGCCGTAATGTTGATTTCGCCTACCGCCATCGTTTCTCTTGAAACTCTAGTATCGCTCATTTCCATTTTCATGGCAGCATACATTGGTTGTGGGCTATAATTTTGTGAATTATCTGATATGATCATGGCACGTCCTACTTTTTGTCCTAATACTGAAACATAATCTTCTGCTTTTAATTTAGCCTCTTTCATCGCTAATTTTCTAGCCTCAGATTGATATTGGGCCAACTTAGAAGATTCAAACACAACAGTATCAATTCTATTAATCCCTTCGTCAACTAAACCTTCCATCAATTCATCATATTTTGATAAATCCTTCAATACAATTTCGATTGTTTGTGTTGCATTATAGCTGTGTTTCTTTTTTTCGTAATCGTATTGTGGGTTCAACGAAACACGTTGCGTTTTATAATCTGCAGGAGCCAAGTTCATTTTTTTGATGAACTTAAGCACAGCTTCAATCTTTTGATCATTTTGCTTTTTGACGTCTTTGGCATTATTCCCTTTTGTTTCAACAGTCACCGTTATACTTGCTTGATCCGGAACAACCTTTACTTTTCCTTCGCCACTTACGCTTATTTGAGGAACTTGTTTGATTTCTTGCCCGTAGGACACTGAAATAAATAAAATAGACAAGATTAATAGTGCTTTTTTCATTTTTTTATCATTTAATTGTTTGTGTTAACTTCTTTTCAAAAGTTGTGCCATTATAATTTTCCCATTTTTGCC
Source organism: Flavobacterium sp. LS1R10 (assembly GCF_003968825.1). Classification (NCBI taxonomy): domain Bacteria; kingdom Pseudomonadati; phylum Bacteroidota; class Flavobacteriia; order Flavobacteriales; family Flavobacteriaceae; genus Flavobacterium; species Flavobacterium sp. LS1R10. The sequence goes on from NZ_RYDH01000002.1 coordinate 315,429, forward strand.
ATTACGAACAGGATAATTATAGGAATGGCTAATAAAACTGCCATTAAAGCATGATCCACTAATAACTGTGGCTCGTTGACAAGTGTAATCAAATAACCGCCAACAGCGCCTCCAAAATGGGCGGTATGACCTATATTATCATTCTTAGCTTTCATTCCGTAGATTGAATACAATAAATAAAGGATTCCAAAGATATAAGCAGGCATTGGGATAATAAAGAAGATTCCCAACATCATGTCTGGCTGTAACAATATGGCCGAATATAAAACCCCAGTTACGGCTCCAGAAGCACCTACAGCTCTATACCCGTAATCATTTTTATGAAACAATACAGTCAATAAACTTCCAAAAATTAAACTTCCAAAATACACCAGTATAAATGAAAAACTCCCTAAATAACTGATGACTACCGGTGCAAAAAACCACAGTGTCAGCATATTAAAAATCAAATGAGTCATATCTGCGTGAAGAAAACCAGACGATAACAACCGTATTTGTTCGCCTGCACGAATACTTCCAATATGGAATTCATATTTTCTAAAAAAAGAAAGGTCATTAAAACCTTTATAACTAATCAAAACATTTACAACAATTATTGCTATTAAAATGGTATTCATAAAGTATGTTTATTGTGAATTGTAAAGATAGTCTTTCTCAAATACCATCTTGTATGCGGTCCAAATTTATATCAATCTATATTTTTGCCTTATATTTGTCAAAAAAAATACGGCATGCAATTTCTTATTTACATCTTAATCATTCCCTTTTTGTGGGTCATTTCTATTCTTCCTTTTCGGATTTTATACTGGTTTTCGGATTGTATCTATTTGATTGTATATTATATTATAGGGTATCGAAAAAAAACAGTTAGAGAAAATTTAGCCCTTACTTTTCCTAATCTGAGTTTCAAGGAGCGTCTTATTATCGAAAAAAAATCCTATCACCATTTGTGTGATATGTTCCTGGAAATGATAAAAACCATGACTATTTCAGCTGCTGAAATGAACCGACGATTTGTAATAACAAATATTGAACTGGTTAAAGAATATGAGGATAAAGGGAAAAGCACTGTATTATTAGCCTCCCATTATGCAAGTTGGGAATGGTTATTATCTGTAAATGAAAAAACAATATTTAAAGGAATAGGCGTTTATAAAAAAATTGCCAATAAATACTTTGATAAATTACTACGAGATATTCGATCCAAATACAATGCAGAATTAGTCGAAACAAAAAGAGCGATCCCGTTGATGGCAGAAAATCAACAAAAAGAAATATTATTCATGTATGGCTTAGCCAGCGACCAATCCCCAAAACTAGATCGAGCCTTTCACTGGGATACATTTATGGGCATTGAAGTTCCAGTGCATACCGGAGCTGAAATGCTGGCCAAACGATACGATCTCAATGTCCTTTTTGTAAAAGTAAAAAAAGTAAAAAGAGGATTTTATGAAGCTACTTTTGTCCCTATAACAGATAATCCAAAATCCATTCCCGATTTTGAAATCACCAATACTTTTTTACGGGAAGTAGAAAAACAAATTCTGGAAGCTCCTGAATATTATTTTTGGACGCATAAACGATGGAAACACAGACGGTAGTAATTCATATTCAGAAAAAAATCACACATTAGAAACAATAGCGTTTATGATATGTGATTTTTTTAGTTTCTTAAAACAGCAACTTCTATAAAGAAAACCAGTTTTTTACCAATTCATCTTCTAAATGGCGTGTATTTTTATTTATAAACTCATTTGTAGCCGAATTATAATCATAATCCAAAGCCCAAATTTTATGCTTTTCAGCCAATGCTTTTATTGCGTTACACACAAATTCAATTTCGGCATTTGTAGTTGTAGGATGAATAGACATTCTGATCCAACCTGGTTTTCTGATTAAATCCCCCAAAGTAATTTCGTCAATTAATTTGTGTGAGGTTTCCTGATCCACATGCAATAAAAAATGTCCGTATGTTCCGGCACAACTACACCCGCCACGGGTTTGTATTCCAAATTTATCATTCAATAACTTTACCCCTAAATTAAAATGTAATTCTTCTATAAAAAAAGAAATAACCCCTAACCTGTCGTGATGCTGCCCTGCAAGGATTTTAATATTAGAAACCGCTCCTATCTCTGAGAAAATATAATCCACAATTTCATGCTCTCTCTTCAAGATATTCTCAATTCCCATTTGCTCTTTCAATTGAACCGCCAGTGCAATTTTTATAACCTGAAGAAAACCAGGAGTTCCTCCATCTTCTCTATCTTCAATATTATCAATATACTTGTGCTCTCCCCAAGGATTGGTCCAGCTTACCGTTCCTCCTCCAGGATTATCAGGTATTAAATTTTGATATAGCTTTTTATTAAAAATTAACACCCCGGAGGTTCCAGGTCCTCCCAAAAATTTATGAGGCGAAAAAAAAATGGCATCCAATTGATTTTCAATGTCTTCCGGATGCATGTCGATTTTTACATATGGTCCAGAACAAGCAAAATCAACAAAACAAAGTCCGTTGTTTTGATGCATTCTTTTTGCCACTTCATGATACGGTGTTTTAATTCCCGTTACGTTTGAACAAGAAGTTATTGACGCTATTTTGAAAGGTCGCTCTTTGTACTTTTTCAATGCTATTTCTAAATTCTCCATACTGAACAATCCGTCTTCAGTAGAGGGAATTACTACAACATCAGCAATAGTTTCTAGCCAAGACGTTTGATTGGAATGGTGTTCCATGTGAGAAATAAAAACAACTGGTCTTTTTTCGGGTGGGATGGTAATAAAATCTTTCAGGTTTTCGGGTACTTTCAAACCTAGAATTCGTTGAAATTTATTGACTACACCCGTCATTCCTGTTCCATCAGTAATCAAAATATCATCACTACTCGCATGCACATGGTGTTTGATAATATGGCGCGCTTGATGGTATGCTTTAGTCATGGCAGTTCCCGAAACGGTAGTTTCAGTATGAGTATTGGCTACAAAAGGGCCAAAATCATTCATTAATTTTTCTTCAATAGGACGATACAAACGACCACTGGCGGTCCAATCCGTGTATATAATTTTTTTTGGTCCGTAAGGTGACTCAAATTCTTGATCAATTCCAATTATATTCTTACGAAACTGTTGAAAATATTGTTCTAATTGGGTGGGTACTTCTTTAGTTATCATAGAATTCCTGATTTGAGTTCAAAGGTATTATTTTTTTGCAGAAAAAATATTTTCAGTTTATCGAAAGTGGATTCTAGTGTTTTTAATCTTCTCTTAAATGTAAAGTAGCTGACAAAGTTTAATTTACATTCCTTATACATTTGAATAATCAATAACCAATCCTGATTATGAAAAAAATTTTTATACTCCCACTATTTATTTTACTGCTCTCCTGCGAAGTGGAAGGAGATTTGACGCGTGATCCAGCTATACAAGCCTCACTTCCTGAAAATAGTACATCTGCATTTACTGGAGATTTTATGCCTACATCAGGCATTAAGGTTTCAGGTTCAGCCAAAGTGTATTTGAATACCAATCAAAATGAAGTACGCTTGGGCAATTTTAGTATTTCCAATGGCCCGGATTTAAAAGTATATTTATCTAAAACCGCTGCCCCTTCAGATTTTGTGAATTTAGGAAATTTAACCTCGTCAACAGTATATGCAATTCCTCCTCAAGTAAATATTAGTGATTATAAATATGTGCTGATTCATTGTCAGCAATACAGTCATCTTTTTGCAGTAGCGCAATTGTCTCAAAATTAAATTTATATCCATGAAAAAAACAATAATAATTGTACTCGTTGGGCTGTTTTCAGGCTTTAGTTCTTATTCTCAAGGATGCAGTGACGCAGGGATTTGTTCGATAGGAAACAGCTTTCAAAACTCAAAAACTGATTTCAAAAACGGTATAGAAATAGGAAATATTTTTGGCACCGGGGAAGCAGATCTAACTTATTTTTCATCCTATCTTACCTATACCAGAACAATAAACGAACGCTTTTCACTCAGTTCTAAAATCACTTATTCTGTAGCAAACGGCAGTTTTGGACAACGTGGTGCTTTTGGTGATGGCTATTTCATAGGCAACTATAACTGGAAAACTAAAACTACCGCAAAATGGAGCACTCTTACGGGTTTTAAAATACCTTTTACGAGTTCCAATCTAAAAATAAATGAATTTTCGCTTCCGTTAGACTACCAATCCAGTCTGGGAACTTTTGACCTTATTTTGGGTTTGAATCTTACTTATAAAAAATGGGATTTCAATACCGGGATACAGATTCCTGTTTTTAATAACAACAGAAACTCTTATTTTAAGGAGTTTTCAGACACGGATGATTTCCCGTCTACTAATTTATTTGAAAGAAAATCAGATGCTTTATTTAGAACTACCTACACCATTCAGCCCGCTAATACTAAATTTACCTTCAAACCTAATGTATTATTTCTTTATCATTTAGGCGAGGATAGTTTTGAAAATGCTTTTGGAAAAAGAGAAACCATACAAAATTCTGATGGACTCACCATCAATGGAAATTTGATTGGTTCTTATGCTATTGATGCTAAAAATAGTATCGAATTATCATTGGCTGCCCCTTTTGTAATTCGGGAAGTAAGACCCGATGGACTTACAAGAGGTTTTACCGCCGGACTCATCTACAAAGTTTTGTTCTAAAAACAGTTGTAGTAAAGCCCTTTTCGTGAAATTTATTCAGAGTAAAATAAACAAAAAATGCCCAATATCTATTGGGCATTTCAACTGTTTTTTTTAATTATAAATCAAATCCTAACGAAAACTGCAGTACTCGATTTTGTGCTTTTCCTTCCTCATAGATATCGCCCTTGCCTAAGTGATAGCGTACTCCTAAACTTATTCCGGAATCCGTTTTAAAACCTGCTCCAAAATTGACTCCCCAGTCAAAATTATTAGGTTCAAATTCTTGATTGGTATCAAATAAACTAAACCCACTGTTAAACTCCTCTCTGTGAGAAACAGCCAATCCAATTTGAGGCCCTACTTCTAAAAAGAAATTTCTAGAAGGATAGGCTTTAAGCATCAATGGCAGGTTGATATAATTTAGCTTTTGTGTAAATGTACCGCTACTATTCGTAATTATATATCCTTGTTGGGAATACAACAATTCTGGCTGAACAGAAAAACTATTGCTTATAAACGACTCTCCATAAACCCCCACATGAAAGCTATGACGTTGAGCTGTTTCAGCATTTCCGTCAAATTGTACTGAGGATAAACTATACCCTCCTTTTATTCCTCCAAAGGATTTATTATTCGAGTTGTTTTGGGCATTCACAGCGAGGGTCATACCAAAAAGCATTACGAGTATTAATTTTTGTTTTTTCATCGATAAGTGTTTTTTAATGTATTCTATTATTTTCCCCCGTTAGCTCTAAGATCTGCAATACATTGTGCATCTAATTGTGGTGCTGTACCTCCAGAGACCATCTCTCCAATACCACTGCCTGTTTCTGCAGACCAAAACATTAAACACGTTTTTATATTACAATGCTTTAGGTGTTCCCCATCTTCATGGTTGCTTTGCAGTGCCGTTCCTAAGTTTGTTAAGCCAAAAATATGTCCAAATTCGTGGGTGATGACAGTTGTTTCTAATACGCTTCTGTTGGGTTTAAAAGGGCTGTTGCTTAACCCATGAATTGTTTGTTCATAAATAACAAATGAAGTATTTCTATACGCCGTTCCTAAAACAACTCCGGAGCTTGTATTTCTAGCTGATTCTCCATCTGCAAAAAAGGCCCAAACGGCAATTTCATTTGAGGTATTGTATTTTGTTCGGTTTGTTTCTTCAATTGCTACAATTTCCTCATTGGTATACGGAGAAGTCCCTGGTGACGGGATCGATCTCAATACAATATTAATCCCATTGGGCTTATGTGTTCGTGCTTCCAGAAAAGCTACAAAATTATTTATTGCTATACTGGTTGGCTGAAAACCAGCAACATAAACCACTTCGATAACCATACTTTTAAACTTTTTATCTGATAATAAATCGTTTGCAGAACTACCTGTGGACTGTTTATTTGTAATGGGATTAACAGTCTCAATTCCTTCTGTTACATCATTTTCTTTTGAACAGGATACCAATAAGACAAAACCTACGCACAGGATTACAAGTACTTTTTTCATTATTATCTATTTATATTAAAGTTTATTATTAAAAAACAGCTGCCTAAAAAGACAACTGTTTTTTGAGAATTTCAAAAAAATTAAACCCAACTTAAAAGTCTACTTTATATTTGTTTCAAAACTAATGTCGCCGCTGCATTAGTTGAACTTTGTAATGATATTGTGGTTGCATTAAAAGAAGTTACTTTCCAATCATTATTCAACAAGCTGAAAGAAGCGTTACTTGTAAAATTTAATTTAAGAAAGACTTCTATTTGTGAGCTTACAGCGTACGTACCATTTACAGTTGAATTTAAATTATTTACCGCTTTTACACTCCAATCATTTGCGAAATCTATTGTAAAATCTTTGTAATTAGTTGCTGAATTTACTCCAGAACTTACAAATGATTCTACTTTGAATTTGCCGTTTACCATAATCGTTTCTAATTTTTTTGAATTTTGAGCTGCTTCGTCTTTAGTTGCTTCTGTTTTAAGAGACGCCACAATAGTAGCTTGCAATTCTGCATCACTAGAAATTGTAGTTTTTGAACCATCACTGGTTGTAACTGACATTGGATAATTTACTGAAAACAATTCCGTACTACTAATATTAGTCATATACGTATATAATTGCTGTTCGGATGTGATAACAACGCTTCCCGTTTGTTGTACACTTAAATTATAGGTCAAAATAGTAATTGGAAAACTAATCTTTACTGACGAAATAGCATTCTGACCAGATGATTGTGCGGAGGAACAAGCATTAATTATAGCATTATACTCTGTTTGGTTACTTACATTAACCTCTGTATAATTGCTTAATTTAACTTTTAAAGGAAATTGTAATACTACAGAATCCTGATCATTATTATACTGTCCAAGGATAGAAATGACTTGTTGATAATTGACTTGGCTAAAAAGAGTAACCTGAGTTCCATTTACTCTGGCTGAAGCTGGCAGGATAATAGAAGAACAAGAGGTGCCGTCTAAAAAATCATCCGATGATCCGTCATACATAGAAGTACGTTTCAGATTGTTTGCTGTAGTTGAGTTTGCCGCATTTGTATTTGGGTTTTGTCCTTGCTCGTTATCCACTTCACTTTGACAAGATGCAAATCCGAATAGAGTCATTAATGCTATTCCAGTAATCGTTTTTAATTTTTTCATAACGTTCAAATTTAATATATTTTTGTTTGTAGAGGCGCTGTTTTTGACGCCTTTCTTTTAGTAAGACAACTACGTTCCGTTTTACCCTATTTTATTTTTAAAAAAAATATAAATTTTTATTAAAAAATTCATAAACAACTATATAACAGTGCTATACGATTTTATATTTTTTTTAAGTAAAAATCAATTCGAATTAACCTGACTGCTTTTTGAAAAAAAAATTACATTTACAATCTACAAAAAATGAATCCCTTTTAAATGGACGACCAAAAGAGTACACTTTGCGAAGAAAAACACTTTAGAGACTTTTACTTAAAGCAAGTACAATCAGCAACTAATTTTGCCTATTATAAATGTGGTAATACTGATACTGCTTTAGATTTAGTTCAAGATGCTTTTACTAAAATTTGGGAGAATTGTGCCAAAATTGATTTCAGTAAAGTAAAAACTTATTTATTTACAACGATATCAAATTTATTTCTAAATACTATAAAACACCACAAAGTAGTATTGCAGTATGCGAAAGAAACGCCAAATTTAGACACCAATAATCAAAATCCAGAATATTTATTTGAAGAAGAAGAATTCAAACAAAAACTTACTAAAGCAATTGCATCCTTAAGTGAAGCGCAACGAGAAGTATTTTTGATGAATCGAATCGATGGCAAAAAGTACCGAGAAATAGCTGAAATACTCGACATTTCTCAAAAAACCGTAGAAAAAAGAATGTCGGCAGCACTGCAACTTTTAAAATCCCAGATAGAAAACCTATAAATAACCATTTTACCGTAGGGTAATTTAAAAGTTAGTTGTCTAATAAACATAGCGATATTAAAATGAAAAACGAAAAAGAAATATTAAAATGGTTAGACGATGCGCTTTCAAGTACAGAAATTGAGGATTTAAAACAATCTGATAGCTTGCAAACACTTGAGAAAATTGCTTATTATGCCTCTAAAATGGAAGCTCCACAAGTAGATGCTCAGGAAGCTTTTGCAGCATTTACAGCTAGAAATCAGTCTAAAAAGGAAACAAAAGTCAGAACCCTAAATTTTAAAACAGGGTTTAAAGTAGCTGCAGTTTTAGTGGTTTTATTGACGTCGTCTTATTTTTTGTTTTTTAATAACATTCAGACATTTGAGACCCAAATAGCACAAACAAAAACCTTTAACCTTCCTGATGATTCTGAAGTAATCTTAAATTCTGATTCAAAAATAACTTTTAACGACAAAAAATGGGCTGATCAAAGAGATTTAACTTTAGACGGAGAAGCCTTTTTTAAAGTCAAAAAAGGACAAACTTTTAGTGTGCGAACAGATGCCGGAATTATTACTGTCTTAGGAACACAATTTAATGTAAAAAAACGGAACAAATATTTTGAAGTAAATTGCTATGAAGGCTTAGTTAGCGTGTCCTACAAAAATCAAATCGTTAAATTGCCTCCTGGCAAAACATTCCGAATTATAAATGATGCCATAGAAGGTGTTCAAGACTTAAATGCAAAAAACCCTTCGTGGATTCAAGAAGAATCTAGTTTTGACCGTGTTCCTCTTAATCAGGTTATTGCAGAACTGGAGCGTCAATATGATCTAAAAATTAAAACACGAAATCTGGATACAACTAAATTATTTACAGGTAGTTTTACACATAAAGATCAAAATATAGCCCTTCAGGCGATTACAATTCCGCTTAAATTAAGTTATAAAATGGAAGGCAAAACCGTTATATTTTATAATTATGATGAAAAATAAAGGGCTGATTTTGCTATTACTTTGTTTTGGAAGCTTGTGTTACGGACAAAATTCTCCAAAAAAAATTCCACTAACGGCTCTTATCCTTTCTATAGAGAAACAATTTAATATTAAATTTTCGTATGCTGTAGAAGATGTAGTCGCTGTTTCAATAGAAAAACCTGAAACTACACTCACATTACCTCAGGTTATAGATTATCTTAATGCTAAAACAGTACTGAATTTTAAAGTTTTAGACAAGCGGTACATTACCGTTTCGGTTATCAATAAAACGATAGCTGTTTGCGGGACTGTCTTTGACCAAGAGAATAAGAGGCCACTTTCCGGTGCTTCCGTACTGGTAAAGAATACTTCCAGAAGCACCGTTACAACTGAAAACGGCATCTTTAAATTACAAAACATACCTCTGAATTCAACAATTACGCTCTCGTATTTAGGATATGAAATTAAAGAGATTCCTGCAAAAGAACTGTTTTTATCCGGTACTAATTGTCTGGAAATTACTCTTACAGCAAAAAGCGAAACGCTGAACCAAGTGTTAATTAATGTGTATTTGACCCCTGGTTTGCAAAAGTTTTTAGACGGTAGTACCGTTTTAAACACAAAAAAATTCGGGATTCTTCCTGGACTTATTGAACCTGATATTTTACAATCCATACAAATACTTCCCGGAATTGAAAGTACCAATGAAAGCATTGCAAACATCAATGTTCGTGGTGGTACTAACGATCAGAACCTGGTCATTTGGGATAATATCAAAATGTACCATTCCGGTCATTTCTTCGGATTGATTTCTGCCTATAATCCAAATCTTACCGAAAAAGTGACTGTCAGCAAAAACGGAACGAGTGCGGAGTACAGTGATGGAGTTTCCAGCACCATAAACATGCAAACCAAAGACGTAGTGACGAATAGATTTTCCGGTGGTGCCGGTGTCAATCTCATCAGTGCCGATGCTTTTCTTGCCATTCCGTTAGCTAAGGATCTGGAACTTCACCTCTCAGGACGCCGTTCTATTACGGATCTTTTCAATACACCAACTTATAACAATTATTTTGAAAGAAGTTTTCAGGACAGCGAAATCAATGCCGATAGCTCGGACAAGAATACTAATTCTGATTTTTACTTTTACGATTTTACCGCTAAATTACTTTTTGATTTAAATGATAAACACCAGTTTAGAGCCAATATTATTGGGATCAATAATGCTTTAGCCTACTCTGAGAGCAACGCTATTACGAACAATACCGAAACAAAAGCAAGTACCCTTTCTCAAAATAATATTGGTTACGGAGGAAACTGGAAAGCACAATGGACCTCAAAATGGAGTACCAACCTGATTACTTATTTTTCAAAATACAATATCGACGCCACTGATTATAGGGTAGAAACTGACCAACGACTCACAGAAACCAATGAAGTTCTGGAAACTGGCGTGAAACTAAATACCCATTATAAAGTAAATAAGCACCTAAGCCTTTTATCCGGGTACCAGTTTAATGAAACAGGAATGTTAAACGAAACTACCGTTAGTGCTCCGTCATATAAACGAACTAAAAAAGATGTTTTGTTAAATCATTCCCTATTTTCGGAAGCGGAATACAACAATGCAAACACTTATTTAAGAGTTGGTATGCGTATAAATTATTTTCAAAAATTTGATAAAATATTGATTGAACCAAGAATAAATATCCGACAAAAATTATCAACTGATTTTGCTTTGAAACTGGAAGGGGAATTTAAAAATCAAACTACTGCACAAATAATTGATTTTGAAGATGATTTTCTTGGTGTTGAAAAAAGACGTTGGGTTTTAGTAAACAATCAAGATATCCCAATTGCAACAAGTAAACAAGGCTCTTTTGGAATCGAATTCAATCAAAAAAAATTAAATATTGAGCTTACTGGATTTTATAAATTGGTAAAGGGTATAACGGCTTCTAATCAGGGTTTCTATAATAGTTTTCAGTTTATTAATGCCAACGGCAGCTATACAGCAAAAGGAATTGAGTTTTTAGCCAATAAAACAGCTCGTAAATATAGTGCTTGGTTCAGTTACACCTATAGCATCAATGATTATGAATTTGCTGTTTTTACGCCTTCTATTTTTCCTAATAATGCGGATATAAGACATTCTTTTTCTATTGGGTTTTATTATGATATAATCAAAAATCTAAAAGTATCTGTTGGTGGAGTATGGCGAAACGGGCAACCGTACACAAAACCCATTCCAGGAAATGAAACCATACAAGACGGAAATGCCACAATGGTCAACTACGATTCCCCCAACAATGAAAATTTAGATAATTTCATGCGTTTAGACGCTTCCTTACAGTATAATTTCAACCTGTCTGAATCAATTAAAGCTTCGTTTACAGCCGGTGTAATCAATGCTTCCAATCAGGACAATGTCATCAATCGCTATTACAAAGTCAATCCAAATGATACTAATGATGCCATTCAAGTAGACAATAAGTCACTTGGCTTAACGCCAAATATAAGTTTCAGAGTAAATTTTTAAGGATTATTTTATTACCACCTAAGGTAGATTATATTGCTTTATTTATAATGTGCTGATAGAAAAATTTAATCGAAATTACCATAAAAAACAGTGCATTAAAATGACCGAAAATAATTCAAGAAAACAACAAGCTAAATTACTCCGGATTTTTAGAAAATTACACAGAACAACTGGCGCTTTTTTATTCCTATTTTTCTTTATTGTTTCCGTGACAGGACTATTATTAGGTTGGAAAAAAAATAGTGGCGGACTACTGCAATCAAAATCTTATCAAGGTACTTCGGTGCAATTTAAAGACTGGCTTCCTATTGATAGTTTGCATAAAAATGCTTGCAAAATTGTACATGATTCAATTTCAGCAGATAGTACTTTAGAACTAGAGCGCATTGAAATAAAAAAAGATAAAGGAATGGTGAAATTTATTTTTGCTGAGAATTATTGGGGAATTCAACTAGACGGAGCAACAGGGAAATTATTGCATATTGAAAGACGAAGATCTGATATTATTGAAAAAATACACGATGGATCAATTGTTGACGATTACTTCAAAACGGGTAGTGGTTTCTTCAAATTATTTTACACAACCGCCATGGGATTTGCACTTTTACTGTTTACAATTACAGGATTTTGGCTCTGGTATGGGCCTAAGAGAATGAAACGAAAATCATAAAGTGGTAATTCAAGTAAATAACACTTCATTATTTTCTCTATTATTGCATAAATAATCATAATCATTCCTCTGCAATGTCATCTGCAAAGAAGACTAAAATAAAAGTTTACGCTTTAATTTAGTTCCAAGAACGGATTGAAAAAGCCTGTTTAATAATTCAAACAGGCTATTTGTCAGTATTTATTTTAGATTTCTAAGATATTCCAGCCACTGCTTTTATTTCATCAATAATTCGAAGTGCCAAAGCATCTGCTTTCTCTTGTGAAGCAGCTTCGGTATAAATACGAATTATAGGCTCCGTATTCGATTTTCTTAGGTGAACCCAATTTTCAGCAAAGTCAATTTTTACACCGTCAATGGTTGTACTATCTTCGTTTTTGTATTTTTCCGTCATGGCAACAAGAATCGCATCTACATCAATTTGTGGCGTCAATTCGATTTTGTTTTTGCTCATATAATATTCCGGATACGAAGCACGCAAAGCCGAAACTGTCATTTTTTTGTTAGCCAAATGCGTTAAAAACAGCGCTACTCCCACTAAACTATCACGACCGTAATGCAGTTCCGGATAAATGATTCCGCCATTTCCTTCACCACCTATTACAGCATTATTCTTTTTCATCAACTCGACTACATTTACCTCACCCACCGCACTGGCTTCATAGCTTCCGTTATGCAAATTAGTTACATCACGCAACGCACGGGAAGACGACATATTCGAAACCGTATTCCCTGGTGTTTTACTCAATACATAATCGGCGCAAGCCACCAAAGTATATTCTTCACCAAACATCTCTCCGTCTTCACAAATGAAAGCCAAACGATCCACATCAGGATCTACCACGATTCCTAAATCTGCTTTTTCTTTGACAACCAATTCTGATATATCAGTCAAATGCTCTTTCAACGGTTCGGGATTATGAGGAAAATGACCATTTGGTTCACAGTATAATTCGACTACTTCAACGCCCATTAATTCCAATAATCTTGGAATAATAATTCCTCCAGAAGAATTTACACCATCCACAACCACTTTAAATTTAGCTGCTTTTACTGCATCAACATCTACCAAAGGTAAATTCAACACTTCATCAATATGAATATCCATGTAGGCGTCGTTAATCATAATTTCTCCCAAATTATCCACATCTGAGAAATCGAAAGCTTCCGCTTCAGCAATTTCAAGAATTTTCAAGCCTTCTTCTCCATTCAGGAATTCTCCTTTTTCATTCAATAATTTCAAGGCATTCCATTGTTTTGGATTGTGAGAAGCGGTAAGGATAATGCCACCTTCAGCTTTTTCTAACGGAACAGCAACTTCAACCGTTGGCGTTGTTGATAGACCTAAATCAATCACGTCAATTCCTAAACCAATTAAAGTATTTACCACCAAATTGTGAATCATTGGTCCCGAAATACGGGCGTCACGACCTACAACAACAGTGATTTTTTCCTTCCCTATATATTTTTTTAACCAAGTTCCGTACGCCGCGGCAAATTTAACCGCATCAACAGGTGTCAGGTTATCTCCTACTTTACCTCCTATTGTCCCACGTATTCCCGATATTGATTTTATTAAAGTCATTGATTAATTATTTTAAATTTTGAATTATAAATTTTAAATTGCTCACAAATATAATAATTGACGCTTTATAAAAGTCATTTAGAATTCAAAATTAACCATTTAAATTCCTAAATTAGGCGAATGAATTTTCTAGCACACATCTATCTTTCCGGTGATAATGATTTAATCAAAATTGGCAATTTCATGGCCGATGGAATTCGGGGAAAACATTTTGAAAGCTTTCCTTTAGAAATTCAAAAAGGAATTGTTCTGCATCGTGCCATTGACACTTTTACTGATGCACATCTTGTTTTTAGAAAAAGTACCAAACGCCTGCATGAGCATTATCATCATTATGCAGGTGTAATTGTTGATGTTTTTTACGACCATTTTTTGGCTAAAAACTGGACGAAGTATTCCGATGAAAAACTAGAGGACTTTGTGATACGATTTTACCAATCCTTGTATTATAATTATGAGATGTTGTCAGAACGAACCAAAGGACTAATGCCTACCATGATGAAAGAAAATTGGCTGGTGAGTTATCAAACGGTTGAAGGAATTGAGCATATTTTGACTCAAATGGACCATCGCACCAAAAATGAATCTAAAATGCGGTTTGCTACCAATGAGCTTTCAGAATTTTATTCGGAATTTGAAAAGGAGTTCACGGAATTCTTTGAAGAATTGAACGCTTTTGCAAAACAAAAAAGAATTGATTAATGATTTTTTTTACCACATAGAAACATAAGTTTGTTTTTTGTAGAGACAGATTAGAAAATAATTTTCAAACATAAGTAATAACCATGGTATAATGTCGTATTTTAAAATCAGGATAAAATCATGTAACAATCTAATTTAAAGTTATTTTACTTAAAGTTAATTCTTTTGACTTTACGACTTTTAAACTTTCGACTTACTTAGTAGTATTACAAAGACAATATTATATTTAAATCAACAACGCTTTAAGAAGATTAATAATTCGAAAGGACTAAAAGGATGATTACACAAAAATATCTAAATGAATTAAGCTTTCAAATTATTGGGGCAGCAATAGAAGTTCATAAAATCATGGGTAGAGGTTTATTAGAAAGCGTCTATCACCAATGTATGAAAGAGGAATTACGGGTGCGAATATTAATTTTATTTCAGAGCTTAAAATACCTGTCATTTACAAAGGCAAAATCATGGAATCTGATTTAAGATGTGATTTGTTAGTTGAAAACTTAATTGTGGTAGAGTTTAAAGCCGTCTCAGAAATACATCCTGCTTTTGAAGCAAAACTTTTGAATCATATGAAATTATTAAAATCACCAAAAGGTGTTTTGATAAATTTTAATTGTTATAATATTTTCAAAGAGGGGCAAAAGACTTTCGTTAATGAATTTTATAAAATTTTACCAACAGAGTAACTAAATCCGTCTATGAAATCTATTTTTAAGCGAAGTTTTTTTACACACAAACTAAAATTCTATGTCTCTATGTGGTCAAACCATTTAAAGTATTACAATATAAAACAACCAAAACAATACACCTAAAACCAAAATATATTATACAATGAAAAAAATACTATTCCTACTTGCCTTTGCCGTTTTAGGTTGCAAATCAAATGAAAAAACAGTCGAACCAACAGGTTTAGTGACTTCTAAAGCGATGGTCGTTTCCGCTCGTGAAGAAGCGTCGCAAATTGGAGTTGAAATCATGAAAAAAGGCGGTAATGCTTTTGATGCTATGGTTGCCATGGAACTGGCTTTGGCGGTTTCACATCCTCAGGCGGGAAATATTGGTGGTGGCGGTTTCATGGTTTTCAGAAAAGCCAATGGTGAAACAGGCGCTATCGATTACAGAGAAAAAGCACCTTTGGCAGCATCTAAAGATATGTTTCTAGACAAAAAAGGAAATGTAATTGAAGGAAAAAGTACTGCGACTGCTTTGGCATCTGGAATTCCGGGTACCATTGCAGGAATATTTGAAGTACACAAAAAATATGGCTCTTTACCCATCAGTGAAATTCTCAAACCTGTAATTGCTTTGGCAGAAAGAGGTGTTATTGTCACTAAATTTCAAGCCGAAAGTTTGGCGTATCACAGAGCCTTCTTTATAAAAAGTAATGGTAAGAACAGTTTGTTTTCTAAAGTATATAAAGAAAATGATACTATAAAATGTACCGCATTAGCAGCAACATTAAAACGAATTGCTAAAAACGGACGAGATGAATTTTACAAAGGAGAAACAGCTCAAAAGTTAGTTGCTTTTCTTGCTAAAAAAGGTGGAAATGCCACCATTGAAGATTTTAATAGTTATAAAGCCAAGTGGCGAACTCCAATTACTTTTCAATATAAAAATTTAAAAATCACCTCGATGTCGCCTCCCAGCAGTGGTGGAATTTGTTTGAATCAAATCATGAAAATGATTGAGCCCTTCAACCTCTCGCAAATGGGACACAACAGCCTAAAAACGATTCAAGTCATTACTGAAGCAGAACGAAGAGCCTATGCGGACAGGAATTATTTCTTGGGTGATCCTGATTTTGTAAAACTTCCGATAAAAGAATTAGTAAGTCCATCCTATTTAGAAAAAAGAATGGCTAATTTTTCATTTGATAAAGCTTCTAAATCTTCGGATATTGCCCACGGAGCAATCAAGGGATATGAAAGCAACCAAACCACACATTACTCTATTGTTGATGCCGCTGGGAATGCAGTTTCAGCAACAACTACTTTAAATGATAACTATGGTTCTAAAATATATTGTGACGAATTGGGTTTCTTTTTGAATAATCAAATGGATGATTTCAGTGCCAAACCGGGTGTTCCCAACTTATACGGACTCACTGGAAGTGAAGCCAACAGTATTGCTCCCGGAAAAAGAATGTTAAGTTCCATGACACCCACGATTGTCGAAAAAAACGGTACACTTTTTATGGTTGTAGGTACACCGGGAGGCTCCACCATTATCACATCGGTGTTACAAACGATATTAAATGTGTATGAATTTGATATGAGCATGCAAGAAGCGGTAAACGCCCCACGTTTTCACCATCAATGGTTACCCGATGAAATTACTTTTGAACCCAATTCATTCGATACAGAATTATTGAATAATCTGAAGAAAAAAAGCTATTTCATCAATGAAAAAAACAAAGAAATCATTGGTGAAGTTGATGCAATTTTGGTTTTGCCAAATGGAAAATTAGAAGGTGGCGCAGACAAAAGAGGTGATAATAAAGCCGTTGGTTTTTAAATTTATACATTCAAATGAAAAAAATTAGTATTCTACTATGTATGCTTTCTATTGGGTGTAAAACCCAAAATATAATGGTTCAGCCCACAGGATTGGTTGCTGATAAAGCAATGGTCGTTTCGGCACGGGTAGAAGCTTCCAAAATTGGAGTTGAAATCATGCGAAAAGGGGGTAATGCTTTTGATGCGATGGTGGCAACCGAATTGGCTTTGGCAGTAGCCTACCCTTTTGCAGGAAATCTTGGCGGTGGCGGTTTTATGGTGTACCGAAAAGCGAACGGTGAAATTGGTTCGTTAGATTACCGTGAAAAAGCGCCGATAGCAGCCACGAAAAACATGTTTCTGGACGAAAAAGGAAATGTCATAAAAGGAAAAAGTACTGAGTCTCCGCTGGCTATTGGAGTTCCTGGAACAATTGCCGGTGTTTTTGCAGTTCATGAAAAACTAGGTTCATTACCGATTGCAGACATCCTGAAACCTGTAATTGCATTAGCCGAAAAAGGGGTTATTGTTACCAAAAAACAAGAAGACCGACTAGCTGCTTATCGAGATAGAATTATAAAAGTAAATGGGAACAAAACGTTATTTGCAACTGCTTTCAAAGAAAATGATGTAATACAATATCCTGCGCTGGCAGCTACGTTGAAAAGGATTTCAAAAAATGGCAGAGCTGAATTTTACAAAGGGAAAACTGCTGAAATATTAGTGAAATACCTTCAAGAAAAAGGAGCTATCATCACCTTAGAAGATCTGGCTCAATACGAAGCCAAATGGAGGACGCCACTCACTTTTGATTACAAGGATTTAAAGATAATCTCGATGCCTCCACCCAGCAGTGGCGGAATATGTCTCGCTGAAATATTCAAAATGATAGCGCCTTTCGACCTGGCTAAAATGGGACATAACTCAACCGAAGCCATTCAAGTTATTGTTGAAGCCGAAAGAAGGGCTTACGCAGACAGAAGTTATTATCTGGGCGATCCTGATTTTGTAAAAATTCCTTTAAAAGCCTTAATGGCAGATGCGTATTTGAAACAAAGAATGTCGAATTTTAGTTTTGAAAAAGCCACCTTATCATCGGATATAAAAGAAGGAAAAGTAAATTATAATGAGAGTACAGAAACTACTCATTATTCTATTGTAGATCAGTTTGGGAATGCTGTTTCGGCAACAACAACATTAAACGACGGTTACGGGTCTAAATACTATTGTGATGAATTGGGATTTTTCCTCAACAACGAAATGGATGATTTCAGTGCTAAACCAGGTGTGCCTAATATGTTTGGATTGGTAGGAAATGAAGCTAATAGTATTGCGCCACAAAAACGAATGCTGAGTTCCATGACGCCAACAATTGTGGAGAGAAACGGCAAATTATTCATGGTTGTGGGTTCTCCCGGAGGCTCGACAATTATTACATCCGTATTGCAAACGATTTTAAATGTTTCTGAGTATAATTTCAGCATGCAACAAGCAGTAAACGCACCTCGTTTTCATCATCAATGGTTACCGGATTTAATCACTTTTGAGCCTAATACTTTCGATGCTAAAACTTTTGAAACCTTAAAGTCCCGAGGATACATCATCAATGAAAAAACAACACCTGTAATAGGAAAAGTAGATGCGATTTTGGTTTTACCAACTAAAAAATTAGAGGGTGGTGCTGATTTTAGAGGTGACGATACAGCGGTTGGATTTTAGTCCGTCGATTGTGCTCGGAATGATGACAAATTTACTTTTTTATGAAATTTACACACGCCTTAGAAAACGCTTTTACACAAAATAGATCCAAAAGCTGTGCAGCAGTTTGTCGCAAATTGTAATTTAAACCCCTTAAGCACAAAAGAAGCTTTAAAAAACATTTGTTAGGATTAAAATAATAGTAGTTTTGCATCCCCTTTAAAAAAAATATAATGTTCAAAAAGTTGATCACCAAATTAGAAGTAATAATTGCCATAGCACAGTCTTTATTGACTCCAAAACAGTTTATATTTTTATCTGCTGTTTTAGTTGGTATCTCTTCTGCATTTGCCGTGATCGTTTTAAAAACTTTTGCTCATTGGGTTTTTTCTTTTGCCACGTATGTCAGTGGAATATTAAAATTAGGTTTTCTTAATAGTATCTTGCCTATAATTGGTATTCTGCTTACTGTTTTTGTAGTCAAAAGAGTTTTGGGAGGAACCATACAAAAAGGAACTTCGCAAATTTTATATGCTGTTGCCAAAAAAGCAAGTATTATTCCAAAAAAACAAATGTATTCCCAAATTGTTACTAGCTCACTAACAGTTGGATTAGGAGGGTCTGCAGGTCTGGAGAGCCCTATTGTTATTACAGGAGCTGCTTTTGGGTCTAATTATGCCCAAAAATATAAACTGAGTTATAAAGACCGAACGCTTCTAATCGGTTGTGGTGTTGCCGCAGGTATTGCCGCTGCTTTTAATGCGCCAATTGCGGGTGTATTATTTGCTATTGAAGTGTTATTAGTTGATGTGAGTATTGCGGCATTTACACCCATTATGATTGCAGCAGCAACAGGCGCATTAGTATCCGTTATTGCCTTGGATGAAGCCATCTTACTGTCCTTTAAGCAACAGCAAAGTTTTGATTATCACAACCTTTTTTTTTACGTACTTTTAGGCTTGTTTACCGGGTTTGTTTCCGTTTATTATTCCCGTAACTTTCAAAGGGTAGAACATTTTTTTGCCAGACTTAAATTATCGCCTTATAAAAAAGCCTTATTTGGTTCTTCTATTTTGGCCATTCTTATTTTTATTTTTCCAACACTTTTTGGAGAAGGATATGAAAGTATCAAAACATTATCCGAAAATGATCCCGGAAAATTATTGGAGAACACTTTATTCAGTAGTTTTAGAAATAATAGTTGGGCGCTTTTATTGTTTGTAGGTTGCACCATGATGATAAAGGTTTTTGCTACAGGAATAACCTTGAGTAGTGGTGGTAATGGAGGTAATTTTGCACCTTCCCTATTTCTGGGGTCTTATGTTGGTTTTTTCTTTGCTAAATTTTTAAATTTAACCGGATTAACGAAACTTCCTATCAGCAATTTCACTTTGGTTGGCATGGCCGGAATATTGAGTGGCTTGTTTCATGCGCCATTGACTGCGATTTTCTTAATTGCTGAAATTACAGGAGGTTATAATTTAATGATTCCACTTATGATTGTTTCTTCTATCAGTTTTGCTATTTCAAAGCGTTTTGAAAAACATTCTATGGATGTAAAAAATCTTATTCAAAAAGGACATGCATTTACCAGCAATAAAGATACCAATGTTCTTTCCACATTAGAAACAAATTCTATTATTCAAACGGATTTTTTAACGGTCACGCCAAATGAAAATTTAGAAAAATTAGTAGATTTGATATCACATTCCAATCAAGTAATTTTTGCTGTAGTAGATCCAGAAAATCAACTTCTAGGAATGGTTCATTTTAATACTATTCGGGAAATAATATTCAATACCTATAGAGTTAAATATACTTTGGTCAAAGATATTATGATAAAACCTTTGGAAACAGTCACTCCGGATGACAGTATGGAAACCGTCATGAATAAATTTGAAAAATCTAAAGTAGCCTTTTTGCCAGTACTCAAAAACGACAAATATTATGGTTTTATTTCTAAATCTATTGCGCTTGAGGCATACAGAACTAAACTAAAATCGATGACGATAGAATAATTTCGTAATTACTTTTAACACAAACTTCTAAAGTGTTCTATCGAAAGAATAAATCAAAATAGTAACTTTGTTTCCGAAAAATTCGGAATCTGCGAAAAATTATGTTAGACAAAGACAATACCATCGAAGTTCAAGGCGCTCGCGTTCACAACTTAAAAAATATAGATGTTTCTATTCCTCGGGAAAAACTGGTTGTAATTACCGGTCTCTCAGGTTCTGGAAAATCCTCCTTAGCTTTTGATACTATTTATGCCGAAGGGCAACGCCGTTATGTAGAAACTTTTTCGGCTTATGCACGCCAGTTTCTTGGTGGCTTGGAACGTCCCGATGTGGATAAAATTGACGGACTTTCTCCTGTAATTGCTATTGAACAAAAAACGACCAGTAAAAGTCCGCGTTCCACCGTGGGAACTATCACTGAAATTTATGATTTCCTACGTTTGCTTTATGCTCGTGCAGCTGATGCATACAGTTACAACACCGGCGAGAAAATGGTTTCCTATTCTGATGAGCAAATCAAAGATTTGATTATTCAAGATTTTACCGGAAAGCGAATCAATATTTTAGCGCCAGTTATTCGGTCTCGCAAAGGACATTATGCGGAGCTTTTTCAACAAATTGCCAAGCAAGGTTTTCTTAAAGTTCGCGTAAACGGCGATGTATTGGATATTACTTTGGGAATGAAATTAGACCGTTATAAAACACACGACATCGAAATTGTTGTGGATCGAATGGTGATTGAAGCCAACCCAGATAACGAGAAACGTTTGTCGGAAAGCATCAATACAGCCATGCATCATGGGGAGAACGTCTTGATGGTTTTGGATCAAGATTCCAATGAAGTACGATTTTTCAGCCGGAATTTGATGTGTCCTACTACTGGAGTTTCCTATCAGAATCCCGAACCCAATTTATTTTCTTTCAATTCCCCAAAAGGCGCTTGTGATCATTGCAATGGCTTAGGAACAGTCAATGAAATTAACCAAAAAAAGATTATTCCAAATCCAAAATTATCCATAAAAAATGGCGGTTTTGCGCCTTTGGGCGAATACAAGTCATCTTGGATTTTTAAGCAACTTGAAATCATAGGCGAAAAATATAGTTTCAAATTGACGGATGCCATAGAAACCATTCCGCAGGAAGCGATGGAAATGATTTTGAATGGCGGAAAAGAAAAATTCACCATCAACTCAAAAGATTTAGGCGTTGCCCGAGAATACAAAATTGATTTTGAAGGGATTTCACATTTCATAAAAAACCAACATGATGAAAGCGGCTCTACATCAATCAAGCGCTGGGCAAAGGAATTTATGGATGAAATAAAATGTCCGGTTTGTGACGGTTCCCGTTTGAAAAAAGAAGCGATGTTCTTTAAAATCAATGAAAAGAATAGTACCGAATTGTGCGATATGGATATTTCGGATCTAACGGTTTGGTTTAATGACTTAGAAAATCATTTATCCGACAAACAAAAACGCATCGCTACCGAAGTCATCAAAGAGATTAAGGATCGATTGAACTTCTTAATGAATGTAGGCTTGGATTATTTGGCTTTAAGCCGAAGCTCTAAATCACTTTCGGGTGGTGAAGCACAACGCATTCGATTAGCGACTCAAATTGGTTCGCAACTTGTAGGTGTTTTATATATCTTGGATGAGCCAAGTATTGGTTTACACCAAAGAGATAATGATAAATTGATTCATTCCCTGGAACAATTACGCGATATTGGAAACTCTGTAATTGTGGTAGAAC
Organism: Flavobacterium sp. LS1R10; assembly: GCF_003968825.1. Lineage (NCBI taxonomy): Bacteria > Pseudomonadati > Bacteroidota > Flavobacteriia > Flavobacteriales > Flavobacteriaceae > Flavobacterium > Flavobacterium sp. LS1R10. Next base: position 337,934 of record NZ_RYDH01000002.1, read on the forward strand.
ACGATAAAGATATGATTGAACGTGCAGATTATGTAATTGATATTGGACCAAAAGCAGGAAAATACGGAGGAGAAATCATTAGCATTGGAACTCCTGCAGAAACAATGGCCTCAAATACCATTACGGCACAATATCTCAATGGGAAGATGAAAATTGAGGTTCCAGCAAAACGTCGGGAGGGAAATGGGAAATTCCTAAAACTGACCGGAGCAACCGGAAATAACTTGAAAAATGTTTCGATAGAATTGCCTTTGGGCAAAATGATTTGCGTGACTGGAGTTTCCGGAAGTGGTAAATCTACGTTAATTAATGAAACGCTCTACCCTATTTTGAACGCGTATTATTTTAATGGTGTCAAAAAACCAAAACCGTATAAAAAAATTGAAGGACTGGAACATATTGATAAAGTGATTGATATTGACCAAAGTCCGATTGGCAGAACGCCCCGCTCTAATCCTGCAACTTATACCGAAGTTTTTACCGAAATCAGAAATCTGTTTACGATGACTTCTGAAAGTCTGATTCGGGGATATAAAGCCGGACGTTTTAGTTTTAATGTCAAAGGCGGACGTTGTGAAACCTGCCAAGGTTCTGGAGTGCGAACGATTGAAATGAATTTTTTACCTGATGTATATGTAGAATGTGAAACCTGCCAAGGAAAGCGTTTTAACAGAGAAACTTTGGAGATTCGATACAAAGGAAAATCCATTTCGGATGTGTTGAATATGACAGTAGATGAAGCGGTTCCGTTCTTTGAAATGATTCCGAAGATTTATAGAAAAGTAAAAACTATTCAGGATGTTGGATTAGGATATATTACCCTTGGACAACAAAGCACTACACTCTCCGGCGGTGAGGCACAGCGCATTAAGCTGGCGGGAGAATTATCTAAAAAAGATACTGGGAACACGTTTTATATTCTGGATGAACCCACAACTGGTTTGCATTTTGAAGACATTCGAGTGTTGATGGAAGTGATCAATAAACTGGTTGACAAAGGAAATACGATTTTGATTATCGAACACAATATGGACGTGATTAAACTTGCGGATTATATTATAGATATTGGTCCTGAAGGCGGAAAAGGCGGCGGACAACTCATTGCCAAAGGAACTCCGGAAGAAATTATTAAAAATAAGAAAAGCTATACGGCGCAATTCTTGAAAAAAGAATTACTTTAGTATACATAAAAAATAAAAAAATAATTTTTGGAAATTATGAATTTAAAAGAAGCGTTCAGTAGTGTCGAAAACTATTTTTCACCTAAAATAATTGGTGAAGTTAATGATCAATTTATTAAAGTGGCAAAAATCAAAGGCCAAGATTTACCATGGCATAATCATGAAAATGAAGATGAATTATTTTACATTGTAGAAGGAGAACTTTTAATGGAAATTGAAAACGAACCTAAATTCACTATGAAAAAAGGAGATTTATTTGTGGTAAAAAAAGGTATAAACCACAGAGTTTCGTCAACTGACGACTGTTTAATAATGCTGATAGAATCAAAAACTACTGAACATACTGGTAAAGTTATATCTAAAATAACAAAATCCATTGAAGAGCAAACGTATTAAATTTGCTTAGCCCTGATAGCAATGAAAATCCTTTATTGTTTTTCTTTAAAACAATAAAGATTGAAATGGATAGCAGGAAATAGCTCCAAAAAAAAGAGAAATTAAAATATATTTTTGAAAATGAGATTAGAAGATTTTGATAACGACGAAGATAGAGTAATCCAAGACCGACTGAAAAGAAAGACTTGGAACGAAATTAGGACCAATGATAGTTGGGCGATTTTTAAAATCATGGCCGAATTTGTTAATGGTTATGAGAGCATGGGACGCATAGGTCCGTGCGTAACCATTTTTGGTTCTGCCAGAACAAAGCCTGAAGACCCCTACTATTTGCTTGCTGAAAAGATTGCCTATAAAATCAGTAAGGCCGGTTATGGTGTAATCACTGGCGGTGGTCCAGGAATTATGGAGGCAGGAAACAAAGGTGCACATTTGGGTGGTGGAACATCAGTAGGATTGAATATTGAACTGCCTTTTGAGCAACATTTCAACCCATATATTGACAGTGATAAAAACCTTAATTTTGATTATTTCTTTGTTCGCAAAGTGATGTTTGTCAAATATTCTCAAGGTTTTGTAGTGATGCCAGGAGGTTTTGGAACGATGGATGAATTATTTGAAGCGATGACTTTAATACAAACCAAAAAAATTGCTCGATTCCCAATTATACTTGTTGGTTCCAGCTTTTGGGCAGGATTAATTGAATGGATAAAAACGGTTTTAGTGGAAAAAGAAGGTACAGTTCATGCCGAAGATTTGAATTTATTTAAAATTGTAGACACAGAAGATGAAGTGGTTGACGTCCTGAATGCCTTTTACAAGAAATACGATTTATCTCCAAATTTTTAAACAAAAAAAGAAGTTGCTTCAAAACAGCTTCTTTTTTTTGTTTTATTTTAAGATCCCTAGTAAGAATACTATCTAATTATAAGTACATTTATTTTTTTAATAAATCAATATCTGAATTTGAAATCATACCTTAAAATATTCTGTTACATTCTTTTTTTATTAGCTACATTGAATCAATATGCACAGCAGCACTCTACCATCTCTGTAGTGTTAAATATTGAAAAAAAGACATTGGATATTAAGCAGGAAATCATTTTTAATAATCAGTCCGATGATACGTTGACATCTATTGTTTTGAATGACTGGAATAATGCCTTTTCCAATAAAAATACGCCTTTAGCCAAACGATTTTCGGATGAATTTTATAGAGGATTTCATTTAGCCAAAGAAGAAGAGCGTGGTAGCACAATAAATTTAATTATTACAGCTGCCACTCAGCAGTTTTTGTCTTGGCAAAGGACAGAGAAAAATCCTGATTATGTAGTTGTCCAATTAAAAAATCCGCTACTTCCAAACCAGAAAATCAATTTAAATCTCTCGTACATTACTAAAATCCCCAGCGAAAAATTTACAAAATTTGGTTACCACAACAATGGAACTGTAAACCTTAAAAACTGGTACCTTACTCCTGCGCGTTATGAAAACCATGCTTTTATCAAAAACAGTAATAATAATCTGGATGATATTGCCAATGCTATTTCTAACTTTGAAATTGATCTTAAAATACCCACTACTTTAGAAGCAACATCCGATTTAAACAGTGAGAAAACAACTGATAATAATGGCTTTTCAAACTACAAATTGTGGGGGAATAACAGAACTGATTTCAGTCTGATCATTGAGCCTAAATTGAATTTTGAGAGTTACAAAAACAGTTCAGTTGAAGTACTGACGGATATGAAAAGCAACAAATTAGACAACATTCAAAAAGCAATTGCAATTGACCGAATTGTGAATTTCGCAAGTGATTTGATTGGAAAATATCCTTACGAAAGAATTGTAGTTTCCCAAACGGATTATGAGAAAAATCCGTTTTATGGATTGAATCAGCTTCCCTCATTTATAAGTCCTTTTTCTGATGAATTTATTTTCGAAATCAAATTTCTAAAAGCCTATTTAAATGAATATTTAAAAAAGAGTTTACATCTGGATCCTAGAAAAGACAATTGGATTTATGATGGTATTCAAGTTTATGCGATGATGAAATATATGGATGAAAATCATCCCAAAGCTAAAATGATGGGCAGTGCATCAAACATCCGATTGCTAAAAAGTTTCAATCTGACCAATATTGACTTTAATGGACAATACAGTTATTTCTATATGTTGATGGCTCGCAAAAATCTGGATCAGCCATTAGGCGATCCAAAGAACACTTTAATAAAATTCAATGAACAAATTGCCAGTAAATACCGTGCGGGATTAAGCATTCGGTTTCTGGATGATTATTTGTTAAATGATGCTGTAAAGACCAGTATTCAACAATTTTATAAAAAAAATCAGTTGGAACAAGTATCGAGATCCGATTTTGAAATTTTATTAAAATCAAATACAACTAAAGATATCAGTTGGTTTTTTAATACAATCATTAATTCAAGAGACATCATTGATTATAAATTTTCAAGCGTCTTAAAAACCCAAGACAGTATCACTTTTTCAATTAAAAACAGAACTGGAACTCTTATTCCCATTCCAGTTTATGGTACTAAAAAAGGTCAAATTGTTTTTAAGCAATGGCTGGATATTAATGAAACCGATACTACTTTCACGATACCCAGAAATAATGCTGACAAAATTATTTTAAATCTAAAAAATGAAGTTCCAGAATATAACTTAAGAAATAACTGGAAGAAATTAGAAGGTTTTTTCCCTAATAATCGTCCTGTAAAGTTTGTTTTCATGAAAGACTTAGAGGATCCTTATTACAATCAAGTACTGTATGTTCCGTCAATATATTACAATTTATACGATGGTTTAACTCCCGGCATCAGATTGCATAACAAAACCATTCTGGAAAAGCCTTTTGTTTTTGATGTCAATCCATCTTATTCTACTAAATCAAATAACGTATCTGGTTCAGCATTTTTTGTGGTCAACCAAAATTTTAGAAACACAACGCTGTATAATGCCCGATATTCAGTAAGTGGATCCTATTTTCATTATGCACAGGATGCAGCGTATCTTAGACTAAATCCAACGGTGCAATTGCGTATCCGAGAGCCCAACTTCAGAGACAATAGGAAACAGCTTTTCTTATTCCGACAAGTAATTGTCAATAAAGAAAAAAGCATCCTGGTACTTGACAACTCCCCCGAAAATTATTCTGTTTTTGATGCGAGATATATTAATACCAAAACAGAAGTTACCAACCATTTTAATTTTACTACGGATCTACAAATTTCTGGTAAATTCGGAAAAATTACAGGTGAAATTGAATACCGAAAACTCTTTGAAAACAACCGGCAAATTAATTTACGGTTGTATGCGGGAAGTTTTTTGTATAATAAAACGCAATCCGATTTTTTCAGCTTCGCATTAGACCGGCCAACGGATTACCTTTTTGATTACAATTATTTTGGAAGGTCTGAAAGTACAGGGATTTTTAGTCAACAATATGTATTAGCCGAAGGCGGTTTTAAATCAAAAATTGCTACGCCTTATGCCAATCGATGGCTTACCAGCTTTAATGCCAGTTATAGTATCTGGAACTGGATTGAAGTATATGGTGACATTGGTTTAATCAAAAATAAAAATGTAAAAGAAAGATTTGTCTATGACAGTGGTATACGCCTAAATTTAGTCACAGACTATTTTGAATTATATTTTCCGGTCTATTCTACTAATGGATGGGAAATTGCCCAAAACAATTACAATGAAAAAATACGCTTCATCGTAACTTTTTCACCTAAAACATTAATCAATCTTTTTAATCGAAAATGGTTCTAATCCAATAAGATTCTCATTAATTATTAAACTATTCTTAGTGAATTGATTTTAAAATTACATATACTAAAAAAATAAGATGCTTTTTATTAGAATAAATTACAATAATTTAATTATATTTATTTCAATGAATTATGAATCTAGCTACTTTTTAAGTAAATTTGCACCTCAAAGTTATACTTTTCAATTATGATAAAAGAAAAAACCAATACTACATTGACATTTGAAGATTTCAAAATCGAAGTATTAAATGACTATAAAATAGCCATATTAAGCAGAGAATGCAGTCTTTTAGGACGTAAGGAAGTATTAACTGGAAAAGCTAAATTTGGGATTTTTGGAGATGGAAAAGAAGTACCACAACTGGCAATGGCGAAAGCATTCCAAAATGGAGATTTCCGTTCTGGCTACTATCGGGATCAAACGTTTATGATGGCTATTGGTGAACTTAGTATCCAACAATTTTTTGCCGGATTATATGGTCATAATGATATCGAACAAGAACCAATGTCAGCAGGAAGGCAAATGGGCGGTCACTTTGCTACCCATAGCCTAAATGAAGATGGAAGTTGGAAAAACTTAACAAAACAAAAAAACTCTAGCGCTGACATTTCCCCAACTGCCGGACAAATGCCACGTTTATTAGGACTGGCTCAAGCATCAAAAATTTACAGACAAGTCTCCGGAATACCAAATGCAGCTAATTTTTCTAATCAAGGAAATGAGATTGCCTGGGGCACCATAGGAAACGCAAGTACTTCAGAAGGCTTATTTTTTGAAACTATCAATGCAGCGGGTGTTTTACAAGTACCAATGGTAATGAGTATTTGGGATGATGAATATGGAATTTCTGTTCATGCAAGACATCAAACCACAAAAGAAAATATTTCTGAAATTTTAAAAGGATACCAAAAAGACAAAAACACAAATGGCTTTGAAATTTTAAGAGTAAAAGGGTGGGATTATGCAGACCTGATTGCCACGTATGAAAAAGCTGCCACTATAGCCCGAGAAAATCATACTCCTGTTTTGATACACGTAAATGAATTGACACAACCGCAAGGACATTCCAGTTCTGGTTCTCATGAGCGCTACAAAAATACGGACCGATTGGCCTGGGAAAAAGACTATGATTGCATCCGTCAAATGAGATTATGGATGATTGCTATCAATATTGCTTCTCCTGAAGAAATTGAAGCCATTGATACACAAGCCAAAAAAGATGTTTTAGAAGGCAAGAAAGCGGCCTGGAATGCATTTTTAGAACCCATAATTGAAGAGCAAAAAGAAATAGTCGCTCTATTACAAAAAATAGCCGAAAGCAGCAAAAACAAAGAAGCGATATTAAAACATATCGTTGATTTAAGCAGTATCAAATCTCCTTTGAAAAAGGAAATTCTGGTGACAGCCCGAAAAGTATTGCGTTTAATCCTAAATGAAAATAGCAAAACTGAACTGTCACTTTGGATAAAAACCTACACTGCTAAAACACAAAAGAATTTTAGCAGCAACTTATTTTCGGAAACGGATTTAAATGTGTTCTCTGTCAAAAAAGTTCTGCCTATTTATGCTGAAGATGCCAAGGAAGATACAGATGGACGTATGATTTTGCGGGATAATTTTGATGCAATTTTTACTAAATATCCTGAAACATTAATTTTTGGTGAGGATGCTGGAGCTATTGGTGATGTCAATCAAGGTTTAGAAGGAATGCAAGAAAAATACGGAGAACTCCGCGTTGCCGATGTAGGAATTCGTGAAGCAACCATTTTAGGTCAAGGGATTGGAATGGCTTTAAGAGGTCTTCGCCCTATTGCCGAAATTCAATATTTAGATTATTTATTGTATGCAATTCAAATCATGAGTGATGATTTAGCTACGTTGCGCTATAGAACCGTAGGAAAACAAAAAGCACCATTAATTATCCGTACTCGTGGTCATCGTTTAGAAGGCATCTGGCATTCTGGTTCTCCTATGGGAATGATTATAAATGCCATTAGAGGAATTCACGTTTTAGTTCCTAGAAACATGACTCAAGCAGCCGGTTTTTATAATAGTTTATTAGAATGTGACGAACCTGCTTTAGTCATTGAGTGCCTGAACGGTTATCGATTGAAAGAAAAAATGCCTTTAAACTATGGCGAATTTAAAACACCAATTGGAGTAGTTGAAACCTTAAAACAAGGAACAGACATTACACTCGTTTCCTATGGTTCTACTTTGCGATTAGTACAGCAAGCTGCCAAGGAACTCCTTGAAATAGGTATAGATTGCGAGATTATCGACCTACAATCTTTGCTTCCGTTTGACATTAATCAAGATGTTGTAAAAAGTATTGCTAAAACAAATCGTCTTTTAGTAATTGATGAGGATGTTCCTGGTGGTGCTTCAGCTTATGTTTTACAACAAATTATTGAGCATCAAGATGGTTATAATTATTTAGACAGCAAACCTCAAACGCTAACAGCAAAAGCACATCGACCTGCTTACGGAACAGATGGTGATTATTTCTCTAAACCTTCAATAGAAGATATTTTTGAAAAAGTGTATGGTATGATGAATGAAGTAAATCCATCAAAATATCCAAATTTATACTAAGATCCAATTCATAAATTAGAATCCCAATTGGAAACGATTGGGATTTTTTTTGATAGAAAAAATACACAAACTCATTTCTAAACAGTCATTAGATAATCCATTATTAGATTGTATATCCCATTTAACGGATAAGCATGAAAAGTTGATGACGTTTTAAAAGAAAAATTCAGCTGCTAAACTCGGTACCTATTTATAAATAAATCTTAAAATTAGGAATTAAAAATTATACTTGTACACTCAAATTAAAAGGTTCTATCTGCTAATTAAAAGTTATAAAGCGGGCGTAAAATTTTTATACAGCCTTTTTTTATTTAAATTTAAGCTTTTTAAAACCCAATAAATGACAAAACTAGAAACTATCTTACACAACATTCAAAATGTTAAAGTTATAGATCAAACAATTGATTACAACAGCTACCTGCCATTAGATTTATCCAATACAAATGAAATCTTATCAAAACGAAATATACATACCGCAGTTGCCTTTGAAGAATATATTGAGGATTATTTAGCTCAAAATAATGCAAAAGTTGCGTTTGGAGGATATAATGAAATTAGAAATTTATACAAACGGAGTGAAATTTTTAATGACACGAAAACCGATGAAAGAAACATTCACATTGGTCTAGACTTATGGATCAAGGCAGGAACGCCAGTTCTGGCAGCATTAGACGGATTTATCCACAGCTTCAATTACAATACTGGTGTGGGTGATTATGGCCCCACTATTATTCTGGAACATAAAATAGAAAATCAAAAATTCTATACTTTATACGGTCATTTGTCCCTTGAAAGCATTAGTAACATTAATATTGGTGATGTGTACGAAAAAGGAAGTCAGCTGGCTACATTAGGCGATTCTGCTGTCAATGGTGATTATGCCCCACATTTGCATTTTCAGATTATAAAAAAAATAGCAAAAATCCTTGGTGATTATCCGGGTGTCTGCAGCAAAAATGATTTGAGCTACTATTTGAAAAATTGTCCGGATCCTAATATCCTATTAAAAATTAAATAAATCATGAAAAAAATAATTATTGTATTTAGCATTCTTTTACTTATTGGATGCAAATCAAAAACTATTGTAATTGCCCCAGAACCCGAATTTGAGAACGCTAAAATTGTGAAGCTAGACTTAACAGCAATCGATGCGGATCAAAAAGCCAAAGCGTATGAATTAGGAAAGCGAGTTTTGATGACCTGTAATACTTCAAAATTCAAGCCTTTTAACCTCAATGAAGCCACAACGTCAGTAATAAAAAACACCACCGAAGAAAGACTGACAAAGACCTGTACGCGTTTTCGCCAATATTATGGAACTTTTATTGATCTTCAGTTAGTTGAGGTATATAAAAACAATTTTAACGGAAGTACTCTTTTCAGATACAAGGCATCATATACTAAAAAAGTAGCCAACAAGGAACTTCGAGTTACAATGAATGAAGAAAATAAAGTTTCCTCTATTAAATCATTAGATTGGGTAAATTCATTTTTGATGAAATAATTTTTTAAAAAATAGCACTGCATTTTTTCTTCAGGAATAGTTGTTGCAAAACAGAATAGAAATACTAAATTCCAAAAATAGTTTTAATGCCAATTATTTTAAAATTGCTAGAATATTACTGGTGAAAAATATTTAACGAAATTTACTAATTGTAAAAAATTAATTACTATAATTCAATTGAATATTTCGGATTAATATCCTATTAAAAATAGAATACCTTTAATTATATAACTTATAAGTTAAATTATATAATGTACCTTTATTACTAGAAGCTATTTTTGTCTAAACTGTAAAAGAAATATTTTTGAAACTATATATAAAATACATGGTAAGCAATCGCTGTAAAATTGCAGTGAAAGAAGAGCTAAAAAAACTAAACCTTCACTTTATGGTTGTCGATTTAGGAGAAGTTGAAATTATGGAAAATATTACTTTGGAGCAACGACAACAATTAAAAATTGCACTTTTAGATTCTGGACTTGAATTGATGGATGACAAAAAGTCAATGCTTATTGAAAAAATTAAAAATATAATTATCGAAATGGTGCACCATTCAACTGAAAATATTAAGATCAATTTTTCCGATTATTTGAGCCAACTCTTAAATCACGACTACACCTATTTATCTAACTTGTTTTCAGAAGTGCAGGGAACCACAATTGAACAATTTATAATTTCACATAAAACAGAACGGATCAAAGAATTAATTATTTACGGCGAATTAAATATAACTGAGATCGCTTGGAAAATGAATTACAGCAGTGTTGCCCATTTATCAAGTCAGTTCAAAAAAGTAACCGGACTTTCCCCTTCTCACTTTAAAAAATTAAAAGATAAAAGACGAAGCCCAATTGAAGAAATCGGGAATTTAAATTAGAACAATCAACACCTTATTTATCTACCTTCATAAATAAAACAGAAATCATTAAAAATCAAGAATCACAATACGCAAGAAGTTTAATAGAAGCCAGTCTGGATCCCATAATTGCAATAAATACGGAAGGGAAAATTACGGATATAAATCAAGCGACAATACATATAACGGGATTTACTCGCGATTTTTTAATTGATTCTGACTTTTTTGATTATTTTACAGAAAAACAAAAAATACAAGACATCTATCATGAAGTTCTCCAGAAAGGGGCTGTGTCTGATTTTCCGCTTACAATTCAAAATAAGAATGGCAGTTTTACGGATGTATTGTTTAATGCCTTTGTATACAAAGATAATTTAGGAACTATAATAGGCGTACTAATTGTTGCTAGAGATAGTGCAAAACAAAAATGGGCGCTAGATTTAAAAATTGCAAACAATGAACTTGCTTTTCAAAACAAGATCAAAGAAAAACGAGCTGCTGAATTAGTTATTGCCAATGAAGAATTGGCTTTTCAAAACAATGAAAAAGAAAAACGCGCGGATGAATTAGTTATTGCCAATAAGGAGCTTTTATTTCAAAGTAAAGAAAAAGAAAAACGAGAAATTGTAAATAAAAAACTAGAGGAACTTACGTACAACGCAAAATTAGCGTATCAGTATTCACTCAGTTTAATTGAAGCGAGTCGTGATCCATTGGTTACAATTAATACCAAAGGAAAAATTACTGACATGAATGAAGCCTTAGTAAATATCACAGGAATCCCTCGAGAGGAACTTACTGATTCTGATTTTTTTGATTATTTTACGGAACAACAAAACGCAAGAGAAGTATATCAGGAAGTATTTGAGAAAGGATCTGTTGCAGATTCACCACTTACACTACGGCATAAAGACGGCAAACTAACAGATGTATTATTCAACGGATCCGTATACAAAGATGACAAAGGAAACATCCTTGGTGTAGTAATTGTTGCCAGAGATGTTACTGAGCAAAAAAGAATTGCGACAGAGTTGATTGAGGCCAGAGTTTTTGCTGAGTTAACTACAGAAATTGCTGAAGAAGCTAAAAAAAATGCTGAAAGCGCCACTATTATAGCAGAGAATGCCGTAAAAGCAAAACAACAATTCTTATCAAATATGAGTCACGAAATACGTACCCCAATGAATGCCATCATTGGATTTACAAAAGTGGTTTTGAAAACAGAATTGACACCCAAACAAAAAGAATACATCAGTGCGATTAAGATGAGTGGTGATGCCCTAATTGTGCTGATCAACGACATACTCGATCTAGCAAAAGTTGACGCAGGAAAGATGACATTTGAAAAAAAACCTTTCAAAATGAAATCATCCATATCAGCTATGCTGCATTTATTTGAAACAAAAATTCAAGAAAAAAACTTACGATTAATAAAGCAATACGACAGTAAAATACCAAATGTACTTGTGGGAGACCCGGTGCGTTTGCATCAGATTATTTTAAACCTCGTGAGCAATGCCGTAAAGTTTACATCAAAAGGAAACATTACAGTAAGCGTACATTTGATACATGAAGACGAAGATCGAGTCATTATTGAATTTGCCGTTACTGATACCGGAATTGGTATCCCAGAAGAAAAAATAGACAAAATATTTGAAAATTTTCAACAAGCTTCCAGTGGAACTTCACGATTGTACGGAGGAACGGGACTAGGTCTGGCAATTGTCAAACAGCTGATAGAGCCACAAGGCGGGACTATAAGGGTAAGAAGTACCCTAAATGAAGGTTCTACATTTAGTTTTACTTTAAGTTTTCAGAAAACAAATGCCGATGTTGAATTAGAAAATGAGTTAATCGAATTAGATACCGAAATCAAGAATATTAAAGTCTTAGTAGTTGAAGATATTCCGCTCAATCAATTGCTAATGAAGACATTATTAGACGATTTTGGATTTGAGTGCGATATTGCCGAAAACGGGAAAATAGCTATCGAAAAACTAAAAGCGAAAGAGTACGATATTATTCTAATGGATTTACAAATGCCAGAGATGAACGGATTTGAAGCTACAGAGTATATCCGTAAGAAAATGAATTCAAAAGTCCCAATTATTGCTTTAACTGCTGATGTCACCACAGTTGATTTAGCTAAATGCAAATCGGTAGGAATGAATGACCACCTTGCAAAACCAGTTGACGAAAGACTGCTGTACAGCAAAATTGTTGGAATATTAAAAAAACCAAAACTGGAAAAACTGAGTGAAAAACTTAATAACGGTTTAAAGGAAAACAATAGTAAAGAGAAAAAAATAAAATGTATTGATTTGATTTATTTGAATCAAAAAACAAAATCAAATCCAACCTTAATGATGGAAATGATATCCCTGTATTTAGTACAAACACCTCCTTTAATGAATACTATAAAGCAAAGTTTAGAGGACAAAAACTGGAAATTATTAGGCGCTGCTGCTCATAAAATGATCCCTTCATTTGCCATAATGGGTATTAACAGTGATTTTGAAAATATGGCAAAAAAAATTCAGAACTTTGCAATTACACAAGATCAATCAGAGGGAATATATGATTTAGTATTACAACTAGAAAAAATTTGTCTGCAAGCCTGTATTGAACTAGAGGAAGAACTTAATATAATTAAAAACACATAATAGTGAAAAACGAAAATAAAATAAAAATCTTCTTAGTAGATGATGATGCATTATTTTTAAAATCTTTAGAAATTGAATTTACCACAAATACTGATTTTATCGTTGAAACCTTCTCTACCGGTGAACACTGCTTGGCAAATATATCCAATAATCCAGATGTGATCATTTTAGATTACCAACTTGATGGTATTGAGAAAAATGCCATAAACGGAATTAAAACTTTAGATCAAATTAAAGCTTTCAATCCAGATATTCCAGTGATCATGTTGTCCTCACAGGATAAGATTGAAATTGCAGTAAACTGTATGCATCACAAAGCATTTGATTATGTAGTAAAAAGTGAAACTGCCTTTATTCGGTTAAATAAAAATATCAAAACTATTTTTAAATATCAAAAAATGACAAAGGAATTGAATTGGTTCATGGATAGAATGTAATACTAAATCCCTTTTTTTTAAGTGTGAATGATGTAACTTTTATAGACAATTATATAACACTCGTAAAGTCTAATCGGAATACATTTGTATTGTAATGCCATTATTTACAGCTGTTTGAAGATATTTTTATTTTGTGTATTTGTTTCTAATTAGACTTTCACGAGAAATTACTAAAACTATAGCAATCCATTTAAAAAAAAGAAATATGAATCTTAAAAGAATCTTTGGAACTGTACTTACTTTTCTTGGAATTAGCGGTCTAATCTATACTGCGGTATTATTTTCTAGTGCCTCAGACGATATTAGTGACATTAAATCCCTCTTTATTTATGGCATATTAGGTGCCGTATTTTTCGCTTCAGGTATTAGTCTGATTCGTACAACAAAAGATGAATAATAAAATATCTTCACTCTGCACAACTGTCAAAACAACACTCCATAAATAGAACGGAATTATCTTATAATTTAAATTGTTTTATGCCAAATTGACAACTCTATAGCTGTACTTTAAAAGCCATTTGCTCAAGCACACCCACTGGAACTGTTTGATTTCTTGAGTGAGAATGAACATTTTTTAAAATAAAATTCGAAATCAAACATCCCAATCAGATGACACCAAATCAGCAACATACCTTTGTAAAAGAATATTTTTCAAAAGCATAAACGCATCTCCATACAATCACTTTTAAATAAAAAAAAATGAAAACAAGAACCATTGGAATCGCGATGATTTTTTTAGGAGTAATTCTGTTACTTTACAACAGCTTTAACTATGTAACCACTGAAAAAATTGTTGATATAGGCCCAATACAAATAAATAAAAAAGTAAACCATCCAATAAAATGGTTCCCCATTATAGGGGCTGTACTTGCTATTGGAGGAGTTGTTTTAATTATGAAAGACAAGAAACAAAGTAATTAATTACAAAGAATAAATTTTTTATTAATCTGTGAATATTACAAGTTTAAATAAAAGTTATTCAACAACTAATTTAATAAAAAAACTTAAATTTGTATTATATATACTCTTAAAATAAAACTAAAATGAAAATAAGTGCTGATTTAAAAAAAATATTTATGGGTGGTTTAGCAATGCTGATGCTGCTTTCGATTTCTTCATGTGGTAAAAACATTGCTTTTCAAAATTCTATTGTGGTCCCCGTAGCAAATGGCTCGGTAAATGTCACAAAAGACAGTAACAAAAATTATTTGATAAAAATAAAAATATCAGATTTAGCCGAAGTAAACAGATTACAGCCTTCAAAAAATGTTTACGTTGTCTGGATGGAAACAGACGGGGATATTGTGAGAAATATTGGTCAAATAAAAAGCGATAGCGGATTTTTGTCCTCAAAACTTAGAGCAACTTTTGAAACAGTTACAGCCTACAAGCCGTCAAAAATATTTATAACTGCTGAAGATGACGGAGATATTCAATATCCGGGGATGCAGATGATTTTGTCTACCAACAAATTTTAAATTTATAAAACCTACCTGATATGAATCCATACCTGGTAGGTTTTATTTTTAAAAAGTTACCTTTTCTTTTTTTGGAATAGCAATAATCCAAAAAAACCTTAGGACATGAAACCCGCAATAACAATTCTTACTCTGGAATAAACAACCGTATTTTGAATAAATTTACTTTATAACCACTACTTTATCAAGTATTTATTCTAATTATTAAAGATGAAATTCGTGAATTTGATTGCATCTTTTTTAAAAAAATAAAGGTTACCTTAAACTATTTTAGTATGAAAACAGAAAAACAACTTAGCGAATCTATTCTTGAAATTACGATAAAAATACACGACCAGTATCCTGAGTTATCTAAATACCTAGCGGAGATTCCCATCACTGTTCCAATTATTTCAAATCCTGAAATAAATATCCAAACATTAACAAATTACTACAAGTCTTTAGAAAATATCCTTAAAGAATACACTATTAATCACCCTAGAACTGCCAATTAATCAATTCCGGTATATGAAATGAATGAGGCAAAATACATGTGGCTCTAAGCCTTAGTCTGTAACCCGTGAATAATGTAACTAATCCTAAAAGTTATGTAATCGTTTTTAGGTATAAAGAGCTGAACTTTGTAAAGTGACAATTCTTTCACAGGTAATTATCAATAAAGCGGAATGAATCAGATTTAAAAGGAAATTGGAAAGACAAAAATAAAAATCAAAAGAAAAATTTGGAGATTGAAAAAAGTGTGAATAATATAAACTTATCAAAAAGTATTGTAACATAATTATTTTGAAACAGTTGCATCTTTGCAAAGAACAATTTTTTAATTAAAAAATTAAACAAATGAAAAAATCAAAATCAATTATTTTAGCTTCACTATTTGTAAGCCTTATCACTTTTACAACTATTGAAGCACAAGAAAAAACAGCTTCTTTTGGTTTTAAAGGAGGATTAAATTTCTCAAATCTTTACACGGATAATGTAGATGACAATAATGTATTAACAGGTTTTAATGCCGGTTTATATGCTAAGCTTCCCATTACTAATGCTATTGCTATTCAGCCTGAGATTAACTATACCACAAAAGGAGCAGAACTGGTGTACAACAATTCTTTTGCTAACGGAACAGCTAAATTCAATGTCAATTATATTGAAGTACCAGTCTTATTGGTAATGAATCTTACCGATAATTTTAATGTCCATGTTGGGCCTTATGCCGCTTATATGGTAAGTGGTAAAACAACCAATGATTCTAACTTATTTAGTTCCGAAAGTGAATTAGACACCAATGATTTCAATAAGTTTGACGCCGGTATCTCCGGAGGTATTGGTATCGATTTAGATGTTGCAAACTTTGGAGTACGATATAATTATGGTTTAACCAAAGTAGGAAAAGAAAGAAATTATTCCGGTACTAATTACACTTATCCTGATGCAAAAAATAGCGTATTGAGCGTATATGTGGGACTTAGACTTAACTAGAAATTAAAATATTAATCATTAAAAACTAAAATCATGAGCAATCTATTATATACCATAGCCGTAATTTTAATTATCTTTTGGGCGGTTGGGTTCTTCGCATACAGCGCGGGATCAATTATTCACATCCTTTTGGTTATAGCTGTAATAGCAGTGATATTGAGACTGATAAAAGGCCGAGGAATTTAAATTCATTGTTATTAAAAATAAACATTATGAAAGCAGATAAAATTATATTAGGAGTATTAGGAGGAGTTGCCGTAGGAGCATTATTAGGAGTCTTGTTTGCGCCTGAAAAAGGAGAAAAAACAAGAAGAAAAATCATGGACAAAAGCAATGATTATGCTGATGAACTAAAAGGCAAATTAGACTCTTTATTAGGGACAATAACTCAAAAGTATGAGAAAATTTGGAACGAAGGCGAAAATTTAATTGGCAAGGGAGAAACTAAATTTGTAGAAGCTAAAAAGGAATTTAAAATTTAAAATTTTTAAATTACAGTTACAAAAAGATTCTCAATATCAATTTGTTCCAATTTTCAGTGTGGAAAACAATGTAACTACAGTATAAATGCTTTTTAAAAAAGCAAAAGAAACCATAAAGAATATATAAAAGGTCTTGAAGAAATGATCTTCATGACCTCGCATAGAGTGAGGCAACCTATTGCCAATATCATTGGGTTAGCCAATTTACTTGAGGAATCTATAAATTCCCCAAATGAATTAAAGGAATTTTCAGAGTACATAAAACAATCTACCATAGCGCTGGATATTTTTACAAATGAATTGACAACATTTATTTTTGCATTAGAAAAAAAAGGTAAAAAGAAAAAAAAGACATAAACAGATTATATTCGTATTATTTACAAATCAAGAATGAAAATTCTTGATTTTTTTTATGTCTTTTTTTAAAATTAATTTTTGCATTTTACGCTATTTACTTTTTTGAACTTAAAATTGAACATCGATATAAAACTACAAAAAAGCTTTTAAACTGTAAAGAGATCCTGTAAAAGGCCACTATTCTCTTTTAATATTGCGTTAAGCAAACACAAAATATAACTAATTGATTTTTAATACATAAAAGTAAAGATGACAATTTACAAGAGTAAATCTTGCAAGTAATTTCGCTAATTCCATAACATATTCCTACTTTAATAAACTCACCTTTGTCTGCATATAACTTAATCCCCTAAATAAACAAAAAATGAAAATTAAAAATTTATTAGTAACTTTTGCAATACTATTTATTGCATTAATTTCTGGTTGCGCTAAGGATGACTTTCAAGAAATTGATGGTGTTTGTCCAGAAGTTGTCTCGACAAGCCCTGAAAATGGAGCTATTAATGTAGCACTAGACAAATCGATTACCGTTATTTTCAATGAGGAGATGAACGCATCAACTTTTAACCAATCCTCTTTTACTTTACAAGGCTCCACTTTAGTTACAGGAACTGTTTCATTCAGTGGAACAACTGCTACACTTGATCCTACATCCCCATTATCTGCGAACACAACCTATACCGGTAAAATTAAAACATCCGTTAAAGATGTAATGGGAAATGCATTACAAGTAGACTATGTTTGGACATTTAGTACCGGATCTACAGTTACTCCAATGGTAATAGAAACAGATCCGTTGAACAATGCCACCAATGTATTTCTGAATAAAGTGGTTGCGGCAGAGTTCAATATGCCAATGAATCAAGCGACTGTAAACGCTACCAATTTCACCTTAAAACAAGGCGCTAATTCCGTTGCTGGTACGGTTACTTATAACGGAACAAAAGCTTATTTTGTACCTAGTATTCCTTTAACTGTCAATACCGTCTATACAAGTACGATCACAACTGGAGTCAAAAATATACAAGGAACATCACTTACAAATAACTTTGTTTGGACATTTACCACAGGCGCCACTAGTGGACCTTCAGTAGTCACTACAGATCCTGAAAATAATTCTTCTGGTGTTGCTCTGAATAAAACTATTACTGCTGGTTTTAGTGTAGAAATGGATCCTACTACTATTAGTAATTCTACCTTTACTTTAAAAAATGGTACTACAGCGGTAGCAGGAGCTATTTCCTATTCAGGGACTACACTTTCCTTTATTCCTACAAGCCCACTTACAGCAGGGACTACTTATACCGCAACAATTAGTACAGCTGCTAAAAATTTAGCGGGTACTCCTCTGGCAAACGATTACGTTTGGAACTTTAGTACTAGTTCAAACTTGGTTGGAAATACAGTAAATCTTGGATCAGCAGAAAGATTTGGAATTTTATCCGGTGTTGGAGTAAGTAATAATGCAGGTTTCAGTGTAATTAATAATATGGATGTGGGTATCAGTCCTGGTGTTCGTTCTTCAATAACAGGCTTTCCTCCCGCAGTTATAATAAATGGTGCTATTTATGCTTCTGATGATACTGCCCCTGTAGGGATTGCTGCCCTGCTAACACAAGCAAAACTAGACCTGACTAATGCATATCTTTTTGCAGAAGGAGCTTCTTATAGTGCGCCAATAACTGTATCCGGTGATCAGGGCGGAAAAACACTTGTTGCAGGTATATACAAATCAACATCCACACTTTTAGTACAAAATGGAGATTTGACTCTTACCGGTTCTGCAACTGACGTTTGGATCTTCCAAGTCGCATCTGCTTTTACTACTGTTGGTGGTGCAGGTGGAAATATAAAACTTAGTGGTGGAGCACTTGCTAAGAATGTGTATTGGCAAACGGGAAGTTCTGCAACTATTGGAAACTACACAAAATTTGAAGGGAATATATTAGCCTTGCAATCTATAACAATGGGAGCATATTCAACTGCAAATGGCAGAATGCTTGCTCGAAATGGAGCAGTAGTAATGACGCACACAAATATAATCTCTAAACCGTAAAAAATGAAAACTAAAAATAATTTCAAAATGGGATCATGCGCTGCATGGTCCCCTAATAATCTGAATTTCAAAAGTGTTGCGATAGTTGCTTTGACATGGTGGAGCATTCAAACCCAAGTTCAGGCACAAGAAACACTAGTAGTAAAATATGCAAAACCTACTTGGCTTTTTGGAGCTGCAGCTGGTGCCAATTTTAATTTTTATCGCGGTTCAACAAATCAGTTGAATGCTAATTTCACACCACCCGCTACTTTCCATGAGGGAGACGGTATTGGACTTTTCATTGCGCCGCTTGTAGAATACAGGCCTGCTGATTCCAGATGGGGCATCATGTTTCAAGCAGGTTATGACAGCCGTAAAGGTTCTTTTGACCCCGTTACTACCGCATGTGACTGTCCTGCAGATTTATCTACTGATCTTAGTTACATCACCGTGGAACCCAGCGTACGTTTTGCTCCGTTCAAATCTAATTTCTATGTGTATGGAGGCCCGCGTTTAGCTTTCAACTTAGACAAATCATTTACCTATCAATTGGGCACTAATACGGCATTTCCGGATCAAGAGCCTTCTCCTGAAATAAGAGGTGATTTTAGTGCCATTAACAAAACAATTTTATCTCTTCAAATTGGAGCTGGATATGACATTCCGCTATCTTCAGACAGCAACAAAACACAATTTATATTGTCGCCTTTTGTCGCTTTCCAACCCTATTTTGGTCAAGATCCACGTGCTACAGAAACATGGAACAATACTACTGTCAGAGCTGGTGTTGCGCTCAAATTTGGACAAGGGAAAAATATTCAGGAAGCAACAGATCTGGCTAAGGACCGTGAAGTACAGTTCTCCGTAAATTCTCCTAGTAATGTTCCGGGAGAAAGAAGAATGACAGAGATTTTCCCACTTAGAAACTATGTGTTTTTTAATCAAGGATCTACTGAAATTCCAAGTCGTTATGTTGTATTAACGAAAGACCAAGTAAAAGACTTCAAAGAAGACCAACTGGAAGTTTTTGTTCCAAAAAAATTGTCTGATCGTTCTAAACGTCAAATGACTGTGTATTATAATGTATTGAACATTCTGGGTGATCGAATGCAAAAAAATCCTACAGCTACAATTATCTTGGTAGGTTCGTCAGAAAAAGGATCCCAAGAGGGTTTAGTAATGGCAGCATCAATCAAAACTTATCTAGTATATATATTTGCTATTGATCCGTCTAGAATCATGACTAAAGGTCAAGACAAACCAACTATACCTTCTGAACAACCAGGCGGAACTCAAGAACTAGTCTTACTTCGTGAAGGCGATCGCAGAGTTTCTATCGAAAGTAATTCACCGGATTTACTAATGGAATTTCAAAGTGGACCTGATGCGCAATTAAAACCTGTACAAATAATAGCACTACAAGAAGCTCCTATTGAAAGCTATGTTAGCTTCAACAATAAAGGAGCCGGTGAAGCCTTATCTTCATGGTCATTACAAATTACTGATGAGCAAGGTACGGTTCAAAATTTTGGACCATATACTCAAGACGAAGTTAAAATTCCTGGGAAAGCAATTTTAGGGAGCCGTCCAGAAGGTGATTACACCGTAAAAATGATTGGTCAAACTAAAAGTGGTAAAATTGTAGAAAAAGAAACTCCTGTTCACATGGTACTTTGGACTCCTGCAAAAATGGAGGAAGGCACCAGATATAGTATTATTTATGAATTTAATAAATCTAAAGCAATTGGTATCTATGAAAAATACCTTAGCGAAGTAGTAACCCCACAAATACCTGTTGGCGCAACAGTACTAATTCACGGTCATACTGATAGTATTGGTGAAGAAACCTACAATCAAAACTTGTCTTTAGCCCGTGCTAACGATGTGAAAGGGATCCTTGAAAAAGGGTTATCTAAAGCCGGTAGGAATGACGTAAAATTTGAAGTAACCGGAGAGGGCGAGAATGAAAATAATTCTCCTTTTGAAAACAAAACCCCTGAAGAACGTTTTTACAACCGTACCGTCATAATTGATATAATGCCCGCTATTAAATAAGTAAAATGCACGTATTATAAATTGACAAAGAGGGTAGAAACGCAAAGTTCTATCCTCTTTTTTTGTGCTGAAATTTATTTCAGATATCATGAATAGAAATTCATTTTCATAATTAAGTAGCAAGAAAGATATATTCTCGCAATTATTAAAGAAAATTTTTGCAACAGATTGGGCTGATTAAAAATATTTTAAAGCTATGAAGCGCATTAATCTATGCAAATCTGTGAAATCTATGGAAAGAAATGAAGATCTTTATTACTATTTTAGTCCCAAATTAATACCAATTTTTTTGAATTAATTTATTAGTTCTGAATCTTATAATTTTACAAAGTAAAGGTAAATTAGACGTAGTCCCTTTCCAATTTTGATTTTAAACACTTACTTTTCGTAAAAATTTTAGTATTTTTACTTTTCACTTTATTTAAAAACATGACCGAAAACGAGAAAATCCTTACCAAATTCTATAGTGCTATTGCAAATGCAGATTCACCAACAATGTGTAACTGTTATGATTCCAGTATTCAATTTCGTGATCCAGTTTTTGGTCTATTAAAGGGAAATAATGTTTGCCTAATGTGGAAAATGCTCCTCGAAAAAAGCAAAGGAAATATTACAATTAAATTCTCTGCGGTCAAGGCTGATGACTATATTGGCTCCGTACAATTTATAGCTACCTACAATTTCAGTAAGACTAATAGAAAAGTAGTAAATCGTATTCAGGCACAATTTCAGTTTAAAGACGGATTAATTATAAAACACACCGATGATTTTGATATTTTTAAATGGTCCAAACAAGCTTTTGGAATCACCGGATACCTACTAGGCTGGACTGGTTTTTTTCATAAAAAAATTCAAGAGCAAGCCCTTTTATCATTAAAAAAATATAAAGAAACTCAACATGCTGATTGACACCCTGAAAATGCTTTTCATTAGAGATTTAAACATTCTGAAATCCGAAATTGAATCGTATGAAAACGAAAGTGATATTTGTAAAACACAAAAAGGAATCGCTAATTCAGCCGGAAATCTATGCTTGCATATTATAGGAAATCTCAACACATATATTGGAGCCCAATATGGAAAGACGGGTTATATAAGAAACAGACCATTAGAATTTTCACTTAAAGATATTTCAAGAGCAGAATTATTATCAAAAATCGAAGAAACGATAGTTATCCTTGTCAATGCACTTAATACCCTCTCAGAAGAAGATTTGAAAATGGAATATCCACTTTTAGTTTTAAAGAACAAAACTTCAACTGAGTTCATACTCCTCCATTTGACCACGCACCTTGCCTATCATTTGGGACAAATTAATTACCACAGGCGATTATTGGACGCTTAAATATTTACCACAATATTCAATTTACTGTAATTCGATTAGTTATAACAAACATCTTACTCGCAAATAAATATAAAATACGAATAAGAGATAACGACTATAATGTAATATTGATATCCAATCCTCTAAAACTCCCATCCCGGTTCAGTCCACTAAAAAATATTCTGTTTTAGAAATTCTTCAGTTTATAAGTAATAACCATGGTATAATGTCGTATTTTAAAATCAGGATAAAATTATGTAACAATCTGATTTAAGGATGTTTTACTTAAAGTTAATTCTTTTGACTTTACGACTTTTAAACTTTCGACTTACTTAACGTTGTCCGCATTAATATTCTATTTTAGAAAAACACTATTTATTCCGTTATGTTTTGCTTTACTCATTAGTTTTATTCTATATCCTGTTTGTAAGTGGATTGAAAAAAAGGAATACAAAAAGGATTAGCTATCTTTATTTGTATTTTAGAACCTCACTTTTGGCAGGTCCCGTTATTTATTTATTATAAAATTGATAGCGGACCGCACTCCTAGTTAGAAGACATTATCCGTTTTGTTAGGAGAGGGCGAACAAAAAAAGACGAGATAATCTATTTCAAAAGAGCAAAATCAAACGCCCAGTCCAACTCCTTTTTATACCACAATTGCCCTTGTGAAACTTCCAGCGGACAGTCAAAATTATTCGTATAAAGCGATCCGGTTCCTAATCCCTGAGGCATTGCAGTGTGTTGCAAAAAAGTCCATTGCGCAATCGCATTTAGTCCAATATTACTCTCCAAAGCAGAGGTAATCCACCACCCGATTTTATGCTTTTCAGCCAATGAAATCCATTCTTGCGTGCCTCGAAAACCACCTACAAAACTAGGCTTCAAAATGATGTATTGCGGCTTGATTTTCGTAAGTAATTGCTTTTTATCTGCCAAAGTAAACACACCGATCAGCTCTTCATCCAAAGCAATAGGAAAAGGAGCTTTTTTACACAGATCTGCCATCCTGTCAGTATGGTTTTTTTGTATCGGTTGCTCTATACTATGTAATTTAAATTCAGATAGTTGAATTAATTTATTTAAAGCTAAAGTTACATCAAAAGCACCGTTCGCATCCACCCGAATTTCGACTTGTTCCGGAGTAAAATGTTCCCGAATAAACCGTAATAACTGTAGTTCTTTATCAAAATCTATTGCTCCAATTTTGAGTTTGATGCATCTAAAACCCTGCGCTAATTTTTCCTCGATTTGCTGCTTCATAAACGCCTCTTCACCCATCCAAACTAAACCGTTTATCAGGATGGATTTTGTACCGTTTGTGAATTCAGATGGAAAGAGGAAAAAAGGGTTTTCACTCTCCAAAGATCGGAACGCCATTTCCACTCCAAATTGTATCGAAGGAAACTCTAATAACGCTTCCCAAAGCTGATCTTTTCCTAAGTGAATATTATCGCAAGTCCACTGCAATTTTTCTTCATAATCCGGTCGGTCATCAATACTCAATCCGCGAAGGATTCCGCACTCTCCTATTCCCTTTTTACCGTCTTGTTCCAAAACAATAAACCAAGTTTCTTTTTCCGTCATAACGCCACGAGAAGTTCCAGATGGACGTTTGAAATTAAGAATGTATTTGTGGTAGGTTGCTTTCAAGAAATTATGAATTATGAGTTATTTCAATCTAGTAAACTTATATCTGAATTATTTTATTAAAATTTAGATGCCTTACATGGTAAAAAGAATTGTTGCTTCTTTAAAACATATAAGGCATATAAGCTTTAAAGTTCGATTTATTTATCCATTAACTTCAAAACTCTTTCAAAATCATCATTTTTAATCCCAACTTTCTTAAAAGCTGCGAAATCTTGTTTTACTTTTTGAGTCCAACTCAAACTATCCGTTACGTTTTGCGATTGATACTCTTTATAAATGGCTTTTGCAGACGAAAAATTATCATTCAATAAATACGCGTGTGCTAAATTCAATTGTATCAATAACTCGGTATTATCAAGTTTTTCGCCTTCTTTCAGGAATTTAATTGCTTTGCCGTATTGCTTCGTCAAAACATAACTGCTACCTATCGCATTATAATCCAAAGCAGTTGCTTTTCCATCATTGATAATCGTTGTCAATTTCGTGATTGCCTCACCTTGCATTCCTTGTTTAGCCAACATAGCGGCTTGCTTACGCAAATCGTCATACACACTTTTTGAAAGACTTGTTTCACCAAAGCAACTATTCCCAAAATCCCTGAACGCCTTAGTGCGCTCTACAGCTAATAATTTCTGGAATTCCTTAAACTTGTACTTGGTTTGGATTTTATCGAGAATACAAACACAAAAATCATCTGAATTGGTCATTTTTTGAGCCAAATTAGAAGTTTTGCATTGATCGATGATTGCTTTTCTGTTTGCTAAAGTCCATCCGCGACTGAGTTTATTATCGACCCACGGCACGACTTCGAGAATGATTTTTTGGTTCATGATCCAGTTTTTACTTTCGAAACCAAACCATAAATTTCCCGAATTCGATCGCATACAAGTAGATTTCTCAGTAGAAAGTCGTTTGGCATCTTTACTCACCGGCGTGTCTTGAACCAAACAAGCATCATCCGTTTTGCCACTTTCTTTATATTGCATGGCTAATTCATCGCTAGAGAAAACAGCATACTTGCATTTATCATCACCTGATATTTTCGACAAGATAAAAACTGCTCCTGCTGAACCTTGACTGATTCCTGTTGGGTCTGGAATAGCTTTTAAAACCGAAACTAAACTGCCTACCATTTGCTGATTTTTATCCAAAAGCGTTATTCTGTATACGACCTCGGTAGTTCCTTCAGGGAAATCTTGAGTTTTTATAACGATTCTATCTCTGGCGGAAACTGTAATTTCTTCGGTTGTAGCACGGGTTTTATCCCAATAGCCATCTTTCTGAGAAAAAATAGTATTTGTTGAAATTAGAAACAGAAATAAAAAAATGAAATTCTTTTTTTGCATGATTGATATAAAATTTAAACACCAGAGTGAACAACGTTTTAGTAAAATTAACTACGAAGTTTGGTACCGGCAAACCCTAGCCCAGATAGAAGTAAAAATCCTTTTATCACCCTGTCAGGGTTTCAAACCCTGACAGGGTGATAAAAGATTGCAACGGATAGCTGGATTAGCTTCAAATAAAAAAATTACAACTCTATGGAACTTCCTATCTCTAACAACATGAGATCTTTTCCTTTATTGAAAAATTTACGAATAGCATCTTCATGATCAATTTCGATATAACCGAAAGTGTCGTAATGATACCCCAGAATTTTATCGCAATCCAAGAAATCAGAAGCGACAATAGCATCTTCAACATCCATGGTAAAATTATCACCTATGGGCAGAATGGCTAAATCGAGTTTGGTCCGCATAGGAATGAGTTTCATATCCATAGTAAGCGCTGTATCACCAGCAATGTAGATGTTTTTATGTTCCCCTTCAATGACAAAACCGCCAGGATTTCCTCCATAACTGCCATCAGGAAACGAACTGGAATGAATGGCATTTACATATTTCAGTTTTCCAAAATCGAAATTCCAGCTTCCACCGTGATTCATAGGATGCGATTGAAAGCCTTTTGCACCATAATAACCGGCAATTTCAGCGTTAGAAACAATTACCGCATTCGTTCTTTTAGCTATCGCATCGACATCCAGAATATGGTCTCCGTGAGCATGTGTCACTAAAATATAATCGGCTTTTAACGTATCAATGTCAATGTGAGCTGCATTGGGATTTGCAGAAATGTACGGATCTACAATAATATGTTTGCCGCCAACTTCTATCCCTAATGCCCCGTGACCGTAAAATGTTATTTTCATCTTTTTAAATTTAAAAATAGAATGATTAAAGGATTCCGTATTTAGATTATTATTTTATCTCCCCCCTAAAAAAGTGTTTACAATTATATCCGAAAAGAAATAAATCATACCTAATGACAATAAAATTGAAAGTGCAAAAGTACTCAATGCCAGTTTTTTTAATTCAGGATCTAATTCCTTAGGATTTTGGTTTTTATAGACGGTAATTAAATGTTTAGTCAAAGGGATATACGACAATAAAAACAAGTATTGATCAAAGTGAAAATCATCTGTAATTGCAAAAATCAATACTAAAACCATCGCGGTTACAATCAGAATATAATGGTATATTTTAGCTTTGGCACCGCCAATTTTTACGACAATCGTGTTTTTATTTGATTTTTTATCTGATGCTTCGTCTCGCATATTATTCAGATTTAAAACACCTACACTCAATAATCCAATGGCTATTGCAGGTAAAACCAACAACGCATCCAATTGTTTAGAATATAAAAAATTCACTCCTAAAGTGCTCACCAATCCAAAAAATACAAAGACAAATACATCGCCAAATCCACGGTAACCATATGCCGTATTCCCAACCGTATAGCGAATCGCAGAGACAATTGAAAGAATTCCCAAAACCAAATAAAACAAGGAAAACCATAAATTTGTATCTCTAAACGCATAATAAATCAATAGCATCGCTGAAAGCAACGTCAAAGCTGATGTTATGATCATGGCGCGTTTCATGGCTTGCGGAGTAATCACACCGCTTTGTATGGCTCGTTTTGGTCCTACCCGATCTTCATTGTCCGTTCCTTTCATTCCGTCACCGTAATCATTGGCAAAATTGGACAGTATTTGCAATCCTAATGTTGTCAATATTGCAAAACCAAACAATCGCCAGTTAAAGACTTCCGTAGGCGTTAATATGTTATCTGTTGGGTTTGCCAAAGCGTACATACTTCCAACTATTATTCCAGAAACCGATAAGGGTAAGGTTCGTAAACGTGCGGCTTCAATCCAATGTTTCATATTTTTTTATTTAAAAGTTTGAAGTTTAAAACTTAAGCTTTATTGTAAAAAACAACTTTAAACCTTAAACTTTAAACCATTTTATTTACATCCAATTGCTATCGGAAGTTTCTATTTCGTACAACCAAAAATTAACTTGTTGTTGTAGTACTGAATAATTCCCTAATTGAAAAGCGATATTTCCTCCTGCGGTATGCAATGTTATGGAACCAATATCCAACTTTTTATGCCAAAAAAGCTGCGACGTTGTAATCGCTTGTATTTTACTGGGTTCAATAATATCATTGCTCACATCCCAAGCGCCACTTTGCTTTATTATAAAATTCTCGTGGACAAACAATCGGTCATTTTTGAATTTAAAATACTGGATTGCTCCAATAAAAATCACATAAATTGGCATCACATAATTATATTCAAAAATTATAGGTTCAATCCAATGACCAACTGCCATAAAACCAAACAAAGGTAATCCTATTGAAAGAATAACAGAAAAAACAAGTTTACGAAAATTAGGCTGAAGCATTACTCCCTTTTCAGGAATTTGATGAAATAATAACGTCAATATGGAATCTCTTTCGGCTTCACTGCATCCAGGAATTTCTATTATTGATTTCCGTTCTTCCTTTTCACCCCCGGTAGCTTGTTTGATTTGTAGTTCTAAAATTCCCATTTTTTTTTGGAAATAATTTCTGGTAACGGACGTGATCTGAACTTTTTCAGGTTTGATTATAGTGCTTTTCGTATTCAACAAGCCAAAAGACAACAACAAAGATCCTTTTTGTCTCGCTATTCTATAATCATAATATTTAAAAACCGTACGGATCACATTTACAACCAGAACCACAACAAACAACAACAGTATTGATATTAAAATAGTTTGCAACACTACATTTTTATCAATGTATAATCCTACTTTATCCTTATAAGCATTGCTTTCTTCTCCAAAATTTTGAAAATTCTCATATATAGTACTAAAAAAAATTACCAATAGAGCGATACTTCTGCCATAATTAGATGTAATTCCAACTTTCAGCAAACTCAAAAAACTGATTTTAATAAAAGGATGCGCAGCTTCAAATAGTTTTTGCTCGGTTTCCTCCAATACAGTTTCTTCAGCGCCAATTTCATTCTTTATATCTTCATTTTCTAACAAACGAAATTTCAATTCCAAAGCCAGTTCTTGCGAAATCGCTTGAATAGCACCTTCTTTTTTATTGCTTCCGGCTGTGTCTACATCCAATTCATAAACTCCAATTAATTTTTGAATAAAAGACTGATTGATATTTACCTGTTGGATTTTACGCAGCTGAATCGCGGTTTTGGTTTTATTGAAAACGCCATCTGTAATTATAAATTCCTGATTTTCGGCATCCAAAAAGAAAGTGAAATTCAGGTATTTCAAATAAGAAACAACTCCAACACTCACAAAGAGGGCAAGCATCCCAAAGAAAAAATACAATTTATTAACCTCATCAAACTTGAAAATCCAAATCACAATCATAGGCCACAACGCTCTGGCGTAATACTGAAGCGTGTAAAAAAACATCACTAAAATCCCTATTGAAGATTGCCTCTGTGGCTGACTAAAATCGGCTCCCATTACAATTGCTTTTGTATTTTACCCATCAACAACTGTTTGATATTTTCCGCTTGTTCTTTTTCAATTCCGGGAATTTCAATATCACTGGAATTTCCGCCAGCAGTAAAAATTTCAATTTTGGCCAAACCAAAATAACGTGAAATCAGTCCTTCATGCAATGCCACATGTTGCACTCTGTTATAAGGAATTACAATCGTATTTGTAGCAATTATTCCGTGTCTGAAAAGCACATCGTGTTCCCTGAATGCAAATCCTTTTTTATGGAATCCAATAATAGAAAACACTACCAACAAAGCTGAGAATACGGGAATAACAGCTCCTATAATCAACCAGACTCTTCCTGAAAACAGTTCCGGTTTAAATGTTGAAATCAATATTGGAACAAGAATAAGTATGCAAATAAATAACGCCAAATTAATCAATACTACCCTAATATATTTAGGATGTAAATTCATAAAAGTGACTTTCTCAAATTTTGGAAGTTGGCCCGTATCAATTGTTTCGTTTGTGAAATTTTCCATTTATAAATTTTAGTTTTTTTTGCCAAAAAGAGGCTTTCTTTTTTGCCACAAAGACCACTAAGGCGCGACGTTTTTATTTGAGTCTTTTGAGTCTGATTACTGAAACTGTTAATGAGATTTCTTCTTCGTCGAAATGACAAATTACGACTGCGTTCTTGATGGCGACCGACTACTGAACACTAATAACTGAATACTCAATTACGGCAACCATTTTTTCTCAAAATTCGGCTTTCTTTTTTCCAAGAATGCATTCCTGCCTTCTTTAGCTTCTTCTGTCATATAGGCAAGTCTAGTGGCCTCACCGGCAAAAACCTGTTGTCCCACCATTCCATCATCCGTAAGATTCATCGCAAATTTTAGCATTTTAATAGCCATTGGAGATTTTTGCAAGATTTCCTGCGCCCATTCGTAAGCCGTATTTTCTAATTCAGCGTGAGGAATCACAGCGTTCACCATTCCCATATCCATAGCATCCTGAGCCGAATAATTGCGTCCCAAAAAGAAAATTTCACGTGCTTTTTTCTGTCCCACCATTTTAGCTAAATAAGCTGAACCATATCCACCATCAAAACTGGTTACATCGGCATCAGTTTGTTTGAAAATAGCGTGTTCTTTACTTGCCAAAGTCAAATCGCAGACCACATGTAAACTATGTCCGCCGCCTACAGCCCATCCAGGAACTACGGCGATAACTACTTTTGGCATGAATCGGATTAAGCGTTGTACTTCTAAGATGTTCAAACGATGCTGTCCGTCATCGCCTACATATCCTTGATGACCACGTGCGTTTTGATCGCCTCCGCTACAAAAAGAATATACGCCATCCTTAGAAGAAGGTCCTTCGGCAGAAAGTAAAACTACTCCAATTGAAGTATCTTCCTGCGCATCATAAAAGGCATTATACAATTCAGCTGTCGTTTTTGGACGAAATGCATTGCGCACATCCGGCCTGTTAAAAGCAATTCTGGCAACGCCATTGCATTTCTTATAAGTGATATCTTCGTATTCTTTAGCAGTAATCCAATCCATTACAATTGATTTTAATTATTATAGTGTAAAAATAAATCATTTTTTACATTTTATCTATTCTATTTAGACAAGCTTATGGTAATATTTCTCTCATTAAAGGCTTTGTAATGTTAAAAAACGACCAAAAAATAGCGTTTTAACAGTTGGGAATCCAAATTATTTCTAACTTTATAATCAGCTAATCAGATAAATACGAATTATTTATCTCATTTAATTATTGATTTTTCACTGATTTATTAACCTAAAAAAAGAATGTATTGAATATCATTAAAAATGTTGTCACTCGTTTTTCTACGGTAATAACTTATAACACTATTTCAAAAGCCCTGATTAACGAGTTTATGAGAAAATCATTTGCTTCAGCAGTAAAAATAAAAGTAACACCCACGGTTAACTAAAGAGCTATTTTTCTTGTTCTTGCATAAGTGAGACATTAATAAACAATTGTTTAGAAAATTATCTTCCAATATATATAAAACCAGTGGCTTTATTGTGAAATTATTTTCAAAAATGCTACGCAACTGACTGGACATTTAAAGACAAACTATTCTTTAAAGTACTTTATGCTTACGTTATTGTTTTAAAAATAGTATCCTGAATACTATAGTGTTAGAGGTGGATAAAGTTACTTTGAACATCCAATTTATTTTAATGTTGTCAGAATTTATTATTCTAAAACAATATTAAAAAGAGAAAGACTAATCATACCGATTAGTCTTTCTTTTTTTAATTTACATTGAACATTGTTTAAACATTTTATATTTTTTCTAAATCATTTAGAAATTAATCTACAGTAAGAATATGCTCCTTGACTAAACTTCCTAAATTTTTTAATGGTTGCAAACGATAAAACATAAAAATAGTGTTGGTATTATTTTACTCCTTAATTAAGTAAATTCCGTCTTCCTTGATTTCGATTAATTTCTCTCGGTATAAAGCACCAATGGCTTTCTTGAAGGTTTTCTTGCTCATTTTCAAAACTGTTTTAATGTCTTCCGGGTGTGAATTGTCCGTCAAACGCAAAAAACCTCTGCTGGCTCTTAACTCATCTAGAATTTTATCTGCATTGGGCTCGATACTTTGGTACCCCTGAACCTGCAATGCCACATCAATTTTATTATCAGGGCGAATCGTCTTAATGTAGCCGCGCATGCGGTCTCCTGTTCGAATTGCATCATCATACACTTCATCTTTGTACAACAAACCTTTATGTTTCTCGTTGATAATTACGTTAATTCCTATTTCAGTAATGTGCGAAACAATCAAATCCACTTCTTCTCCTTTTTCAACCGTTAGCTCCTCATTTTTTAGAAATTGGTTGGTTTTACTGGAAGCCACCAAACGATTAGTTTTTTCGTCCATATAAAGATAAACCAAGTAGCGTTTGCCTTTTTCCATAGGACGCGCCTGCTCTTTGAACGGAACCAAAATATCTTTTTCCATTCCCCAATCCATAAAAGCACCAATCTGATTGGTATAATTCACACGCAAAAGCGCAAATTCATTCAATAATATATACGGTTCTAATGTGGTGGCAACGGGTCTTTCTTCGTGGTCTAAATACACAAAAACAATCAACTCCTCGCCTATTTCAAATTCGTTTGGTACATATTTGTTGGGCAACAGAATGTCGTGAATTCCTTCGGGATCTTTTTCTGGATTACCTAGAAACAAACCCACTTTGGTATCGCGTAATATGGTCAGCGTATTGTATTTTCCTATTTCAATCATTTTCTTTCAATTTCTAAAGTGCAAAGGTACGAAGTTTGAAAATAGTAAATTAAGAAACCGTCCACAAAAAAACAAAGCCCGAATCCGAGGTTTTTTGGTTTTCCAGAAGCATCACTTTCCGTTGTTTCATTATGAGTTGTACTGCCGACTATTTAGTATCTTTTACTCATCAGTTCGATACTGTTCCTACTACTAATCATTTCTCATACCAATTACGCACAAACTACAGTCGATGATCCCGAAATAAAAAAAATGGTTGCCGAAGTAAAATCGGAAAATAAAGAGTACGTAAACCAAAAATGAAAGAGCTACTTTAGAATAAAATTAGTTGTTTTTTTTATAAACGAATAAAAATTCCGTAAGATTACACAAATACAAAAAGTCCAATGAAAGTAGATTCATTGGACTTTTTGTAAATAAAAAAATAGCACTAAACCTTTTTAAAAATAATTGGCTATTCATAAAAAATAAAAGGCCGTCTTTTGGGGGAAGACAGCCTTTTAATTATAAAAAAATACTCAACTTAAATTTTTGCGAAGATATTTGTGTAATATTTTTTACCCGTTGCAGGATCCGTTTTTATTGCAATTCCAAAATGGGTAAAATTACCCTCTATATTTTCTTTATGACTAGGACTGACTAACCAAGCATTTAAAGCCGCTTGTGGTGTATTGTAATTATAAGCAATATTTTCGCTCACGGATGTGGCTCCTAATGTTTTCATTATATTTTCGGAACGAGCCACAAAATCATTATGATTCACTACATTATTTGCAATCATATAATGATCATGTTCTTCTGATTTGTAAGACATGTGATTAATTTTTTCTAAAGGTGTTAAACCCTTGCGAACTCTGTGAGCATTAATCAAATTCATCGTTTCTATTTCGATCGAATTGTATGAATAAACAGTTACTTTCTTTGCTACGGCATCAGCTGTTTGAGTATCAGAAGAGTCTGAAGAACAGGAATTCATAGTGCATATTACAGTCACGAGCAATAACGCACGAAGTAATTTTAGCTTCATAAGAGTAGTAGTTTAAGTGTAAAGTAAATTGTGGGACAAAAAACTTTAAGAATAATTAATAGATGCTTTTTATTATTAATTAAAATTACATCTTTTATCGTTAAACTACCAAAAATAATCGACTAACTACATTATAAAGATATTTATATATGTATATTTCCTACTTTAAGGAGAGAGTCTGTCCATTTTCCAAGAATAATCGTGTTGACTTGTATAACGAATTCTATCATGTAATCGATTGGGCCTTCCTTGCCAAAACTCTACTTCTAAAGGAGTTACTAAAAATCCGCCCCAGTGTTTGGGTCTCGGAATTACAACACTCTCAAAATCTTTTTCTAACTGCTTCAGGTTTTCCTCTAAATAGCCTCTGGAAGGAATCACTTCACTTTGGTTAGAAACTATTGCGCCTAATTTACTGCCATCAGGTCTGGATTCAAAATAACTATCAGAAGTCATTTCCGATGTTTTTTTTGCAATTCCTTTAATGATTACCTGACGCTCCATAGTATGCCAAAAAAAAGACAGGCACACATTAGGATTTTCAGTAATAGCCTTACCTTTTTCTGAATTGTAATTGGTATAAAAAATAAAACCTTCTTCAGTAAATTTTTTCAATAAAACAACTCTAGACTTGGGAAAACCATCTAAACCTATTGTAGCTACCGTCATAGCATTTACTTCGCTTTCGCCACCATAATCTTCTACTTCATGAAACCAGCGATTAAACAAATTTATTGGGTCTTCCGGAATATTCGATTCTAATAATTCACTCTTTTCGTATGATTTTCTGTAATTACTTAAGTCGTTCATATTTCATTGTTTTAAAAATGTTTGATTGTTGAATGATTTGATAAAAATTATCAAAAAATCCAAATACTATTTTATACTCTAAATTGATTTCTGTATTTAAAACTCAAAGCTTTTTCCATCATCTGCTAAGAGTACTGAGGGGAAAATAGTTTCGGCTTCTTCTTTAAACAATCCGATATTTTCATATCGGGTGGAATAATGTCCTAAAACTAATTGTTTAGCATTTGCTTTCAAAGCTATGGTTGCAGCTTCTTTAGCTGTAGAATGTAATGTTTTTTTTGCCAGATTTTCCTCCGATTGAAGGAAAGTAGATTCATGGTACAACACATCTATATTTTCAATTATAGGAAGTATCTCCTCATTGTAAGCAGTATCTGAGCAAAATGCATAATTCTTTGCCGGAATAGGATCAAATGTCAATTTGTCGTTTGCTATGATTCTTCCGTCTTCCAACGCGATGTCTTTCCCATTTTTTATTTTTTGGTAATAGCAACTCTCTATTTCATAATTTTGAACGGCATCCAAATTCAGTTTTCGGTCTCCTAATTTTTCTTGGAACAAAAAACCATTAGTATACACGCGGTGTTTTAATGGAATGGTTTTCACCAAAACCTTGTCGTCTTCAAAAATAATTTCGCTTTCCAGCGATTCCAATTCATGAAAGAACAAACCGTAATTGGTCCAAGAATTAGACAATCGCAATTGCAACTTGATAATTTCTTTGATGCCCTTTGGACCATAAATATGCAAATCCGTAGTTCTGTTGAGCAAAGTAAATGTGGATACTAAACCCACTAATCCAAAGAAGTGGTCTCCGTGCAAATGGGAAATAAAAACATGGTTTATTTTAGAAAATCGTATTTTATTCTTCCGCAATTGCACTTGGGTTCCTTCTCCGCAATCAATCAAAAAAAGTCTGTTTTTTATGTCTAAAATCTGGGAAGTAGGATTGGTAAAGGTTCGTGGAGTGGCTGCATAGCAACCGAGGATTGTTAGTTTCAAGTTTAATTTATTCGGTTATTTGGTTAACTGTTTAATCGTTATTTCATATTTGTTTAAATAAATTTGGCGGTTAAAAAGTAACCGAGTGTTCTAACTTAAAAACCTAAATCTCTTTCAATCTCCTCCATTTCAATAATATCATGAGACTCTAATAGTGAAGGCACCACAGTTAATTTCTCAGGAATGGCATTGTAATCAAAATCAGAAGTGACAATTACAAAAGATTTTTTAGCTTTTTTATGTTGTTTTGACAATGGCATAAATAATTTAACATCATTTGTTGACAAATCGTTATGCAACAAAAGATCAATTATTATGTTGTGTTTTTCGAATGTTTTATATTGGTGGGTAACCTTCATTAAAAAAGAAGTAAAATCACCCTGAGTATCCCTAATCGTTATCGTATGTCCTTTTTGATCTACTTTCATTGTTTTAAATTTCAGAGACCGCTTAATAGCAGTATGGATTATAAATAGCTAATTTACAAAGTTTTAAATTAGTTTATTGAATTTTTGAAGCCAAAAGATAAATAACCGCCATTCTAATTGCTACACCATTTTCTACTTGGTTCAAAATCACGGATTGATGGGAATCAGCCACTTCACTTGTAATCTCTACACCGCGATTAATAGGTCCGGGATGCATAATTATAATTTCTTTATTAAGAGAATCCAAAAGCGGTTTATCAACTCCATATTGCTGCGCATATTCCCTTGTGGATGGGAAATAATTGACATCCATACGTTCATTTTGCACACGCAACATATTGGCAACATCACACCATTCTAATGCTTTTCTTAAATTAGGTTCCACAGTAACGCCAAGCGATTCAATATGTCTTGGAATAAGCGTTTTAGGCCCGCAAACTTTGACCTCAGCGCCTTGCATTTGCAACGCATAGATGTTGGACAAAGCGACTCTGGAATGCAAAACATCACCTACAATGACCACTTTCTTTCCGGCTACTTCACCTAGTTTTTCTCGAATGGAATAGCTGTCTAACAACGCTTGTGTAGGATGTTCGTGTGCACCATCTCCTGCGTTGACGATGCTGGCTTTTACGTTTTTGGACAAGAAATAAGCAGCGCCTGGATTCGCGTGCCGCATCACCACCATATCTACTTTCATCGAAAGGATATTGTTTACGGTATCTATTAATGTTTCTCCCTTTTTGACAGAAGATTGTGCTGCCGAAAAGCTAATAACATCTGCAGACAACCGTTTTTGTGCTAATTCAAAAGAAAGTTTTGTTCTGGTACTGTTTTCGAAGAAAATATTGGCAATGGTAATATCTCGTAACGAAGGCACTTTCTTAATTGGTCGATTAATGACTTCTTTAAAATGATCGGCAGTTTCAAAAATCAGGTCAATATCATTCTTGTTGATGTATTTTATCCCTAATAAATGATTTACGCTTAATTCTTTCATTTTTATTTACGATTATAGTTTTTAATAGGTGGAATCTAACTTGTAATTAAATACACGCCATCTTCTCCTTCATTTTCTTTCCAGCTCACTTTTACTTTTTCATCATTTATTGCGTCTACCTGTCTGCCTCTATAATCCGGTTGAATGGGTAAATTGCGACTGAAACGTCTGTCTATCAAAACCAGCAGTTCAATTTCCGAAGGTCGCCCAAAAGATTGTATAGCAGTCAAAGCTGAACGTATGCTTCGTCCGGTGAACAGGACATCATCTATGAAAATGACTTTTTTATTTTCAACAATAAAATTAATCTTGGTTTTATTGGCTTCTAATGGCTTATCTGTTCTTCTAAAATCATCTCTGAAAAAGGTAATATCCAGATAACCTAATTGAATTTCAGGAGTTTGATATTCTTTTTCCAGAATTTGTTTCAATCGCTCCGCCAAAAAAACACCTCTTGGTTGGATTCCAACTAATATTGTATCTAAAAAATCTAAATGTTTTTCTATTAATTGACAAGCCAAACGATGTAATATGATAGTAACTTCTTTTGCAGTAAGTAATACTTTTTGACTCATAGTAATTGTGTAGTTTGGTTTGGCAAATATACAAATTCCAATTTATGATTTTATAATTAAAAAGAGAGAAAATGCTAATTCAAATAATTCAAAAAAAACAGTATATTTATAGTACTTAATTTTACAAGAAAGAATGAAAATTATGTAATAGCGACCAGAAGTGATACCCTAATTTTACATTTTAACATTTAACATAAAAAACACAAAATCATGCAAAAAGGACTCACCAGATTATTGATGCTTTTTATAGTACTAATATCATTTTCAAGTTGTTCAATAATAGGAGGAATATTCAAAGCTGGAGTAGGTGTTGGTATATTTATAGTTGTTGCCGTTATCGTTATTATCATTTTTATCATTAATAAGATTTTCGGTAAGAAATAATGATCGTTTAATTAAGATTGACAATTAAAAACTTCTTTTAATAAAAATATCCCGCAATTGCGGGATATTTTTAATCTTAAATATAAATTACTTTTTATACAATATACATTTTAGCTCTCAATTCCTGAACTTTTTCATCATCTAGGTAATCATCAAAAGTCATGTAACGGTCAATCGCTCCATTAGGCGTTAATTCAATTACTCTATTAGCAACCGTTTGCGAGAATTCATGATCATGAGTGGTGAAAATCACAGAACCTTTGTAGTTTTTTAATGAATTATTAAAAGCTGTAATGGACTCTAAATCCAAGTGATTGGTAGGTTCATCCAGCATTAAAACATTCGCTCGTTCCATCATCATTCGAGACAACATGCAACGCACTTTTTCTCCTCCGGATAATACTCTGCAGGTTTTTAAGGCTTCTTCTCCTGAAAAAATCATTTTTCCAAGAAAACTACGAATATTTACTTCATCACGCTCCTCTTCAGTTTTTACCCATTGACGCAACCAATCTACAAGAGAATAATCGTTTTCGAAAAACGAATGATTATCTCCTGGTAAATACGCTTGGTTTGTTGTAACTCCCCAATCATAAGTTCCGGAATCCGCTTTTTGATTTCCATTTAGAATTTCGTAGAAAGCGGTAGTGGCACGTGAATCTTTTGAGAAAAGAACGATTTTATCGCCTTTGGCCATATTCAAATCTACGCCTTTAAATAAAATATCTCCATCTACAGAAGCGCTTAAATTTTGCACATTCAAAATTTGATCTCCTGCCTCACGCTCTTGGTCAAAAATAATTGCCGGATAACGACGACTTGATGGTTTTATTTCGGAAATATTCAGCTTGCTAATCATTTTTTTACGAGAAGTAGCTTGTTTTGATTTGGCTACATTCGCACTAAAACGACGAATAAATTCTTCTAATTCCTGTTTCTTTTCTTCTGCTTTTTTGTTTTGTTGCGCGCGTTGTTTTGCTGCTAATTGACTTGATTCATACCAGAATGTATAGTTTCCGGAATAATGATTTATTTTACTGAAATCTATATCCGAAATATGCGTACAAACAGAATCCAAAAAGTGTCTGTCGTGAGAAACTACAATTACGGTATTTTCATAATTGGCCAAGAAATTCTCTAACCAGGCAATGGTTTCAAAATCCAGATCATTAGTAGGCTCATCCATAATAAGTAAATCCGGATTTCCAAAAAGCGCTTGTGCCAAAAGGACACGAACTTTAATTTTTCCCTCAAGATCTCCCATTAAAGTATAATGATGTTCCTCTGTAATGCCTAGATTTGATAACATCGATGCCGCGTCGGAATCAGCATTCCAACCGTTCATCTCTTCAAATTGCACTTGTAACTCGCCTATCCTGTCCGCATTTGAATCATTGTAATCTAAATATAAAGCATCCATTTCTTTTTTGATCGCATACAAGGTTTTATTCCCCATCATAACGGTCTCCAATACGGTGCTTTCGTCAAACATATTGTGGTTTTGGTTTAAAACCGACATACGTTTTCCTGGTTCCAAATGAATATGTCCCGAAGTTGGGTCCATTTCACCGGCGATTATTTTAAGAAAAGTAGATTTTCCAGCGCCATTGGCTCCGATAACTCCGTAGATATTACCGTGAGTGAAGGTAGTATTTACTTCGTCAAACAAAATTCGTTTGCCAAACTGAACTGATAAATTATTTACTGTTAACATGAATATTTATTTTATAAAATTTTTGCAAAAATACGAAAAAAATAACGATTTACTGAATTCCAAAAAAATCCATTTTTAACGGTTTTAATTTACGGATTAGAACAACAATTAACAGAAAAAAATCCTGACACAAATTATCAGGATTTCAAAATTCTTACTTCATAAAGCCAATGTTACTTTTCTTGTTTACAACAATTTTTTTAAACTGCCGTAAACTGCTAATTCTACATCGGCGGGACTTCTGGTATTGCATTTCTCTAATAAATCTTCCAATACAGTTTGACTTACTTTTTGTTTTTTATCTATTAAAAGCAATAGCTGCTGGGATACATCACTCAAACTTTTAGACAAGGGCAAAAGAGGTTGCACCAGCGGCGC
This sequence comes from Flavobacterium sp. LS1R10, assembly GCF_003968825.1. Taxonomy (NCBI): domain Bacteria; kingdom Pseudomonadati; phylum Bacteroidota; class Flavobacteriia; order Flavobacteriales; family Flavobacteriaceae; genus Flavobacterium; species Flavobacterium sp. LS1R10. The sequence continues at coordinate 377,649 of NZ_RYDH01000002.1, forward strand.
ATTGGCACTTAAAGCAATTAAATCGGAATTTAGGACGATCCACTTCTTAAAAAAGTCAGTCACTATCCCTTTATTCTCCTTGCTTTTATTTGCTAAATATGTATTGACTGCAACATTAAAATCTAGTGCTTCCGAAGCATCCGCATTACAAGCATCCGCAAATAAGGTCAACGGAGAATGCATGCGGTATTTCTTTCCGCCACCATTACGTTTGTAATTTTTCAGTGGTTCACAAAGGTTTGAAAAATCATTCAATGCACGCGTATCTTGATTGTTGCTGATGTTTCTTAAAATCACTTCTTTGTTTCTAATGTGAGTAATTCCGAGTTCTTCTAATCGAAAAGAAATCGTTTTCAACCTTTTGCGTAAGCTGTTCATATCGGTAACAGATTCATCAGACCATAATCGCTCAGCTATCGCAGCGGTTCGTGGCCAAATTCTGGAATCTATATTTAATGGCGTTACGAGTTCACTCCACATCGCTGCTTCTCCTCCTAAAACCCTTGCTTTTTCCTCTGGACTAAGAATTATCTTTTTGGGTATGGGATCATTCAAATAATGACTTTCAATACCAAGCATCAAATCAATATAATATCCATTTGACAACACTGTATTGTAACCGCTTTTTGCAGCTTTGATCAATGCTCCACCGGCTTCTTGCCCTTCGTTAGTTCCTCGCCAAGCATGAATTATGGCGTCTTTAGACATGTTTTCAGTCATTATTTCTTCCCAACCCATTAATTTTTTGTTGTATTTTTTCAAGATTGGAATCAACTTCATATTAAAATAAGTTTGCAAATCATGATTACTGGCCAGATTATTATCCTTTTTAAATTGCTGAATAGCAGGATTTGCATTCCACTCCTTCCCATTGTTTTCGTCACCTCCAATATGAAAATAACTACTTGGAAATAACGGGCACACTTCATCAAAAATCGAACTTAAAACTTCGTAGGTTTTTGGATTTATAGGGTCTAAAGTCGCATTGAAAATCCCTGAATTTCTTTGTACTTCATACGTGATTTCCCCCTCACCTACTTTACTTCCTATTTCAGGATAGGCAGTCAGCAATGCCGATGCATGTCCAGGAACATCTATTTCAGGAATAACCAGAATCCCTCTTTCATCAGCATATTTTACAATATTTTTAATTTCTTCCTGAGTATAAAAATTTCCATCTGAGGCTAATTCTGTCAATTTTGGATGATTTTTTAATTCAATTCTCCAACCTTGATCATCGGCTAAATGCCAATGGAAAACATTCATTTTCATCGAAGCCATAGCGTCCAGATTTCTTTTGATAACATCTACCGGTTGAAAATGTCTTGCCGCATCAATCATCAGGCCTCTCCAGGTAAAACGTGGCGAATCCGAGATTTCAACAACCGGAAAGTAAAATGACGTACTATTATTCTGAAGCAATTGTAATAACGTCTCCAAACCATGCAAAGCCCCTAAATCACTTGTGGCATTAATGGTTATTTGATTAGAAGCAATTTTCAATTCGTAACTTTCATCTTCATTAATTTCTATTTTTCCGTTGCGAACACAATTTATCTGCAATTCAGCTTCCGGACTTTCGTTGACTTCTGTCAAAAAACTTTGTTCGAGAAACAATCCCGTTCTGCCATCTAATCGTCGCAGGAAATTGGTTGCGCCTATAAAAATTCTGGGATTAGGATTCCCGGTAATATTCACTTTAAATTTTTTGCTTAAAGCAAAAGTGCCAGCGGTCAACTTTATATTTTGTGGCCAAGGCATCAGGTTTAATTGCTCGGTGGTAATTTGTGCATTCGAAACAAAACTTACTAATAATAGGATCAAAAAGTATTTCATAGTTTATAGGTATTCAATATGTTTTTAATAGTCAAAACGTTTAAAAGCTTCGATGGCTTCATATTCTGCCAGTCCTAAATCATCATATAATTTTGCTGTATGTTTATTGCGGTCTTCGGCACGCACCCAAAATTCTCTGGAATCATTACCTTGAAACATCACGCGGTCTTTTTGCGATTGATGGTATAAAATTGCGTGTCTTTTTAGCATTACTTCTTCTGGACTTAATGGTACTGCCATGTCTATTTCATGAATTTCCCATTCATGCCAAGCACCACGATATAACCACAGCCAGCAATCATTCATAAACGATTGTGGTTTCAACGCTGCCATAGCAGTAAAAACAGCATTAAGACAAACTTCATGCGTTCCGTGCGGATCCGCAAGATCACCAGCGGCAAAAACCTGATGCGGTTTTATTTTTTCGATAATCGCTTTTACAATAGCAATGTCATCCGCGTGGATTGGGTTTTTCTTTATTAGTCCCGTCTCATAAAAAGGCATATCCAGAAAATGGATATTCGATTCATTTAACCCAATGTATCGAACGGCTGCATACGATTCTCTGCGTCTGATAAGTGCTTTAAGTTTCCGAACTTCAAGAGAATCTATTTGATTTTCTGACTTGTTCCTCAGGAAATCAATAACGGATTGAAAATCAATTTTAGTTTTAGCATCTCCAATGAAATCAGTACAAACCTCAGCAAATTTTAAGGCTTCGTCATCTGTAACAGCGATGTTTCCTGAAGTTTGATACACTACATGAACATCATGTCCTTGTTTTATTAATTTAGAAAAAGTTCCTCCCATGGAAATCACGTCATCATCTGGATGCGGACTAAAAAGAATCACTCTTTTCTTATCAGGATTAGCCCTTTCCGGTCTATGGGAATCATCAGTATTAGGTTTACCTCCTGGCCATCCGGTTATGGTGTGCTGCAACACATTGAACATGTTTATATTCAAGTCGTAAGCTGAACCTTCTAATGCTAAAAGATCAGACATTCCATTATTATTGTAATCTCTGTCGGTCAATTTCAAAATAGATTGATTGGTACTTTGACACAGCCAAACAATTGCTTTGCTTTTTAACTCTTGAGTCCAAATACATTCGCCCACTAACCACGGTGTTTTGAAACGGGTTAATTCTGAAGCTGCCAATTGATCTAAAACGAACGTAGCATTAGCATGATTTTGCAAAAATGTCGCAGGAACTTCAGAGCTAATATCGCCTTGAATTGTTCTTTTTATTATATCTGCTTTGTTTTGGCCCCAGGCCATTAATACAATTCTTTTAGATCTTAGAATCGTAGAAACTCCCATGGTAATTGCTCTTTTAGGAACATTGTCAATCCCATTAAAATCAGATGAGGCATCGACTCTTGTAATGTGATCCAAAGTAATTATGCGAGTGCCCGAGTTGATATGGGATCCTGGTTCATTGAACCCAACGTGACCCGTACGACCAATTCCTAATAATTGAAAATCAAGTCCGCCAGCATTTTTAATATTCATTTCATAATCAATACAGTATTGATTCAGTTCTTCAATAGCTATCGTTCCATCTGGGATATGTATGTTTTCAGGCTTAATATCGATATGATTAAAAAGATGCTGGTGCATGAAATAATGATAGCTTTGGTTATTTTCTTTTGTCATCGGATAATATTCATCCAGATTAAAAGTGACTACATTGCTAAAACTAAGTCCTTCTTCTCTATACATTCTAACTAGTTCTTCATACACTTTAATAGGTGAAGAGCCAGTAGCCAAACCAAGAACACAAGATTTATTTTGCTTTTCTTTTGATTTAATCAATTCAGCAATTTCCTGCGCTACAATTACAGAGGCTTCTGTTGAGTTTTTGAAAATTTCATTATGAATTTTTTCAAATCTAGTTTCTTCGAATTTACCGGCACTTTTATAACTGATATCTTTTTTTCTTCTTAAATCACTTTTCATATCGTGTTTTTCATACTGAATTATAAAGATAGTTTTTTTTAAAAGAGTAAGGAAAATAAAAAATACCATAAATCAGATTGCTTCGAGTATCCAAAAAAATGGAGATTATGAAAATCTTAAACTATTTCTATAGATAAAGTACATTTAATCCCAATTTCAAAGTTACCGTCGTTTTAGAATTAGCAAAAAGGTTAAAAAAAAAGCATCATTTTTTAATAAAACGTGGTGATTCAATAATTATAACAATATTTAGTCTAAATTATTTTTTTTTAATTTACTTAACAAATATATTTACGGTCTTACAGCTATAAAAGTATTTAGTTTTAATCATTAACCAATGTATACTTATGAATTCAGAACAAACAAAGTCTAACAATTCCGCGCTTTACACGCTCATAACCGTATTTTTCTTTTGGGGTTTTATTGGAGCATCAAACGGAATTTTTATTCCATTTTGCAAAGCTAAATTTGGCTTAGACCAATTTCAAAGTCAACTTATCGATTTTGCTTTTTATGGGGCTTATTATATCGGAGCTTTATTGCTTTTTATTTTTAGCAGTATCGCCAAAAAAGATATTTTAAACGGTTGGGGATTCAAAAAAGGAATTATTTACGGATTATTGATAAGTACGTTTGGAGCTCTGCTTATGATTTTAGCGGTAACACAAGGAAGTTATTTGTTTATTCTTGGTGCATTATTCATTGTAGCTCTTGGTTTCTCACTGCAACAAACATCGGCACAGCCGTTTGCTGCTTCACTGGGTGAACCACATTCAGCATCAAGCAGACTAAATCTTGCCGGAGGGATTAACTCATTGGGTACCACAATAGGACCGATAGTGGTTTCTATCGCCTTGTTTGGTGTTATTGCAGGAGTTAATATCGAAGAATTTGCTCAAAAACCAGATTCATTAGATTCTATGAGAATCCTTTATGTATTTGTTGGAGGACTCTTTTTATTGGCAGCAGCCTTATTCCATTTTTCTAAAAAGTTACCGGCTGGAAAAAGTGATTCTACTTTTGAAACGGCGAATAAAGCAATGAAAACGCTAATTGCAATCACTGTAATTTTGGTTGCCATTTTTGCTTATATCTTTTCTCGTTATGAAGATGCTGAATTTATTACTCGTTTTATCGAGAACAAAGAAAAAGATTACTTAGGATTAGCCTTAACGGTTTCTACACTTTTGGTAGTTGTTATTGGATTATTTTTCGCCAATACAACAGCACAAAAAAATCCTGAAGGATGGGGAGCCATGAAATACCCACAATTAGTTTTGGGAATGTTAGCCCTTTTCGCTTACGTAGGTGTCGAAGTAACTATAGGAAGTAACCTTGGTGAATTATTGGTGACTACTGATTTTGGTTCAATAGCTGGACCTGCTTTAGCGCCCTATATGTCTATGTATTGGGGAAGCTTAATGATTGGGCGTTGGGCAGGAGCCATTACAGTTTTCAACCCGTCATCTCAACTAAAGAAAATTTTACTTATCGTAGTTCCTTACATAGCTTTTGGAGTCGTATTAGCCGCTAACGCTATTTCCGGACAAGATGTAACACCTTTATATGCTTATGCATTTGTAATTTTGTTCCAAATCGCTGGTTTCTTTTTAGGAAAAGATCAACCGTCTAGAACCTTAATGATTTTTGGTTTAATGGGAATGACAGCCATGCTTATTGGTTTATTCACTACGGGTACAATCGCTATTTTTGCTTTCATGAGCGGTGGATTATTCTTAAGTATCATGTGGCCTTCAATTTTCTCATTAGCAATTGCAGGTTTAGGAAAATATACCTCCCAAGGTTCAGCCTTCTTGGTGATGATGATTTTGGGTGGTGGTATTATCCCGCCATTACAAGGAAAACTAGCAGATATTATAGGAATTCATGCTTCTTACTTCATTCCTGTTTTATGTTTCGCATTCATCGCATTCTACGGATGGAAAGTAATTGGAATTTTGGAAAAACAAGGAATCGGAAAAGAAGTAGAAGTTGGTGGCGGACACTAATCAAAAATATAATACCAAACCATATTGAAACCAAACCAATAAAAAAATCCCATTTCAAACATGAAATGGGATTTTTTTATTCAATTCGCTGAGACTCAAAATGGCTCACCGAGCATTTTTTATTTATTTCCTTTCTCGAAATCAGCCACAAACTGCGCCAATCCAATATCCGTCAATGGGTGTTTCAATAAGCCGTATATAGCAGATAATGGTCCGGTCATTACATCAGCACCAATTTTTGCACAGTTTACAATGTGCATCGTGTGACGTACTGAAGCAGCCAGAATTTGAGTTTCGTAGCCATAATTATCATAAATCAATCTGATTTCTTCAATCAAAGCCAAACCGTCTGTAGATACATCGTCTAAACGACCAATAAAAGGAGAAACGTAAGTAGCTCCCGCTTTTGCAGCCAATAAAGCCTGTCCAGCCGAGAATACTAATGTTACATTCGTTTTAATTCCTTTATCCGAAAAGTATTTAGCAGCCATAACCCCTTCTTTAGTCATAGGAACTTTCACCACGATTTGCTCGTGTAAATCCGCTAATTCTTCTCCTTCTTTAATCATCCCGTCATAATCCAACGCATTTACTTCGGCACTAACATCACCATCAACAAGATTACAAATGTCAACATAATGCTTTAAAATGCTGTTTTTTCCTACAATTCCTTCTTTTGCCATTAATGTTGGATTAGTGGTAACACCATCCAAAACGCCTAATGCCTGTGCTTCCTTAATCTGAGCTAAATTAGCCGTGTCAATAAAAAATTTCATATTATATAATTTAATTGTGTGTTTTAATTCTTTGGGCGTGACCCAAGGGTCGGGCTTTCCGCTTCAATCTTTTATTTTTTAAAGAAAAAATAAAAGGATTTTCACTGTAATCCCTCACGCTAATAAATTCGGTGCAAAATTACAACTTATAATCTGTCTATTTTGTCATTTTCCTTTTGATAACAAGTATTACCACGTTTTTATAATTTTGGTGTGGACATTTAATCATTAAAACATAACACCTTCTAACGTGTAAAATGTTATAAAATGCAAATATAAGACTAAATATTTACAAAAAAAGTTCCAATAATAAAAAAAAATATTGTCAAGTTTCTCCTAGTATTAAAGACCATATAGCATCCAACCCACTCTAAAACTTCATTCTTTGGATTCTAACCGCATTTATAATTGCCAATAAAGCCACCCCAACATCTGCAAAAACGGCTTCCCACATTGTAGCTAAACCACCCGCACCCAAAACTAAAACAATAGCTTTTACTGAAAATGCCAAACCAATGTTTTGATAAACAATTTGTTTTGTTTTTTTGCCAATGTTTATTGCTGTGAAAATCTTTAAAGGCTGGTCATTTTGAATAACAATGTCGGCAGTCTCAATTGTTGCATCACTTCCTAAGCCGCCCATTGCAATACCGGCATCGGCAAGGGCAACTACTGGCGCATCGTTTACACCATCACCAACGAATGCAATTTTTAGGTTTTGCAATTTTAATTCCTCTACTTTTTCTACCTTGTTTTCCGGTAATAAATCGCCATATGCTTGGTCTATGTTTAATTCTTTTGCCACTGCATCTACAACGGCTTGTTTATCGCCCGAAAGCATTACGGTTTTCACGTTTATTTTATGTAAACTCTGAATTGCTTCTATGGCATCTTCTTTAATTTCATCAGCAATTAAAAAATACCCTGTATATTTTTGATTGATTGCAATAACGATAATCGTGAAAGGTATCGTATCGATTTCGACATCATAACTGATGTTAAATTTTTTCATCAGCTTTACATTTCCTGCCAAGATTTCCTTTCCGTCCACTTTTCCTTTAAGTCCATGTCCTGCAATTTCTTCTACGTCAGTAACGATAGCATCTTTTTCTGAACCTTTTGCGTATTCGATTATAGCTGTTCCAACTGGATGGGTCGATTTAGTTTCGAGCGCGGCTGTAAATTTTACTAAGTCGGCTTCGGAAATATCTACAGCAACCACTTTTTGTACTTTGAAAACCCCTTTGGTCAGTGTCCCTGTTTTGTCCATAACCACTACTTCAATGGATGCCATTAGATCTAGAAAATTAGATCCTTTAAACAAAATTCCGTTTTTGCTTGCTGCACCAATGCCACCGAAATAGCCTAATGGAATAGAAATAACCAATGCGCATGGGCAGGAGATAACCAAGAAAATTAAGGCTCTGTACAACCAATCACTGAAAATGTAGTTTTCTACAAATAGTATTGGAAGCAAACAAATCCCGATGGCAAGAAACACTACTGCTGGAGTATATATTTTGGCAAATTTCCTGATAAATAATTCCGTAGGGGCTTTTTTGGCTGTTGCTTCCTGCACCATTTCTAAAATTTTAGATAATTTACTATCGGTGTAGGCAGTTGTTACTACAATCAGAACTACCGTATTCAAATTAATCATTCCGGCAAGAACGGTATCGTCTTTTTGTTTAGTGTCTGGTTTGCTTTCTCCTGTTAGCGCTGCGGTGTTGAACGAGGCCGTATCAGAAAGTAGTTTTCCGTCTAATGCTAGCTTTTCTCCTGGTTTTAATTGAATGATTTCTCCAATGGTGATTGTGGATGCTTTTTTTATAGTCGCATTTTCTCCATTCATTACTGTTGCTTCATCAGGTCTTTGGTCTAATAATAATTTAATGTTTGTTTTTGCTCTTTGAACAGCCAAGGTTTGAAACACTTCACCAACGGCATAGAAAAGCATTACTGCAACACCTTCTGGATATTCACGAATTGCAAATGCACCAATGGTAGCAATGCTCATCAATAAAAATTCCGAAAACACTTCTCCTTTGCGAATACTTTCGAATGCTTCTTTTAAAACGGGAAAGCCTACAGGAACATAGGCAACTCCATACCAAATTATCCGAACCCAACCTGTAAACCATGTTTGCGTAAAATAATTGTCAAAACCAATAGCCACAAGGAGTAAAATGAAAGAAATAATTGCGGGCAAAAACATTTTAAAAGTACTTTCATGGCCGCCTGAAGAGTCATGGTCGTGACCGTCATCATCAGCATGTTCGGATTTATAGTCAACGGTACAACATCCCGTTTGTTTGTCGGTTTTGTTGTTTATTTTTTCTTCCAGCGTGCAACAAAGCTGTTTGCCGTTTGCATCGTATTTATGTTTGTGTTTCATGATAGAAATTTTATTTTACAATTATTATCAATATTAGTCTTGCTTTGGGTCTTTATCGTTCTGAATCCTGTTTTGCCAATTTCTGTAAAAACCGAATTGGTTAAGCGACAACATGAAGTACAGCAAGGCCGTAGTGGCGACGGATATTACGTAAAATCCCAAAGCAGCGGCTACACCAATTGCAGAAACTGCTCATACATTCGCAGCAGTGGTGAGTCCATTGGATTCGTTACTTTGCTGTTTATTACAAATAATACCTGCACCCAGAAAACCTTTCCCCTGTAATGATATTAGCAATAATCCTTGATGAATCATCAGTTTCTGAAAATGCATTCCGACAACGGCAAACAGAGCACCACCGGCACTTACTGCGCCAAAAGTACGTATCCCTGTGTTTTTGTTCTTGCGTTCTCGCTGGTAACCGATTATACAACCAAGTATTGCAACCATAAGTATTTTGGCTACCATTATCAGTTCAAATTTTATATCTGCATCTATCATTTTATATTAGTATTACATTAAGTAAAATGAGGTTGTCTTTTCTTGTATTGGTAAATTTGTATCGTTTATCATTTCTTTAAGATTAATCTCAATAGTCATAGCAAGGTTTGTCATTGGTGTATCTGAAGGGGAATTTTCAAAAGGGTCTTGCAATATTATAGCTGTACGCTCTATAGTGATGAATATTAAGGGTATCAATGTAGTTAAAAAAATTTCTTCAATTATGTACTTATCATCTAATCCAAAAGGCAGTAACGTAGCAAATACATAAATCAATAAATGGATTAACAAGCTGTAAGATTTTGGAAATACTGTATTTTTAATACGTTCGCATTTTCCCATAGCATCGCACAAACGGCTTAAAGTACTGTCAATGTGAACTTGCTTAAATTCACTTATATCAAGTTGAGACAATGCGACACTATGTTTGTTCAGAATTGCGTTTGGAACATTTTTGTCTGTAATGTTTTGCTCATTAATATATTGTTGCACTTTATTTGAAAAAGGCAATCCTCGTAAAGATTCACCCAAGGCGTAGCACCAAATTATTTGCCGATGTGCAAATAATTCAATTGTTTTATTATTGGAATGCTTTTTTGGAACAAACTGTATAAATTGTCTTATCAATGTTCTAGAATCATTAACTATAGCACCCCAAACTATTCTTGCTTCCCACCACCTTTCATAAGCCTGCGCTGTTCTGAAGGCTAATAATACAGCTAAGACAGTTGCTATTATTGCTGTCATATTAGTAGGGATTGATATTTTAGACAGAAAGGAGTATTGATCTACAATACCTACTACAACTGCATAGGTCACAATGGTGATAATATCATACTTAATTTCTCTAATAAAAGTAAAAATTGATATTTTTCTATTTAACAGCATATTTTTTTTTGATTATGAATTAGCCTTTATAATTACTACGATAGCTTAAGTGTTTCCTTTTATAAACTGCCTCCAAATAGTGTATAACTTTTTTGGGGCAGTCTATCTGTAAGGTTTTTTTATTTTGATCGTATTATAGTTTAAAATTGACTTTTTAATGATCGTGTGATCCGCCACCTTTCATCGCAGAAAGCAGATAGAATGCTCCTTTTACGACAATTTTAGCATCAGCAGGAATTTTTTCAACAAATTTAACTTCAGTGTACCCTAAATCTGTTGTTCCTGGTATAACTTCTAATGCTTTGAAAAGGACTTCATTATGTCCTTCTTCTTCTCCACCGGTCTCCTCAGAATGTGCTTCGCCTTCTTTATGTAAGTGGGCTTCCGCTTTTTTACCAGTTACTTTATCCTGATGTACTTGTTGCACATAAACAAAATATGTATCTCCGTTTTTTACAACGGCGTCTTTTGGCAAAGCTGGAACGGTAGCATTAGTAATATTAATGTTTGCAGAAACATACATTCCGGAAATTAAGCCTTTGGCATCTTCGGTATTAATTTTGGCGTGAACCGCTACCGTTTTACTTTCATTAGAAAACGATTTATTAATACCAAATATTTTTCCTTTAATCGATTTATTCGATTGGTTGGTTAAAACAAAATCTACTTCCTGACCTACTGAAATTGAACCTAAATCTTTTTCATACACATTTAAGTCCAAGTGCATCTGGCTGTTATCAACCACTTCAAAAAGAAGTGCTCCCGTTTCTGCAAAGGCGCCTTTTGCGATGCTGATTTTTCCAACATAACCTGAAATTGGAGAAACAATTGGTACTAAACTAGCACCATTGGTACTCATATTTAATGCTTGCAATTTGTTTTTGGCGGCTTGTGCTCTGGCTCTTTCAACCGCTAATTTTGCTTTTACTTCTTGGAATACTTTTCTCGGATTTACATTTTCGTCGCTTAGTTTTTTTTGGCGATTGAATTCTAATTGTAAATATTCAATATTGGCAACAGCCGAGCTATAATCTTCCTGCATTTCGACAACATCCAAGTTTTGAATGGTTGCCAATACTTTTCCTTTGTTTACAAAAGTACCTTCTAATACAAAAATATCTTTAACCGTTCCCCCAATTAAGGTAGAAATGTTTGCCATGTTTTGTGGTGGAACTGTAGTGTACCCATTGGCTTTGATTACTAAATTCAAGTTTCGATTTTCTATTGTCCCTGTTTCAACGCCAACAGTTTTAAATTGTGCAGCGGTTAATGCTACTTCGTTTTCTGATTTTTCTTCTTCGTGACCAGCTTCTTCGGTTTTCTTTTCGCCACAAGAAAATAGAACAAAGAGGATAAAAAATAGAATAGAGAGGTTGAAGAAAGAACCTAGTTTATGATTTGATTTTATAAATATATTTTTCATTTTTAGAAATTTTATTTGTTAGAAATGGATGGGAATTGCAATTGAATAGCACTTTGATTGTAAGCATTTGTGGCTTCGGCATTTTGCTTTTTAATATCAATGGCTTGGTTTAAAAAACTGATGTAGGACCAATAACTCATATCACCATTAGCATAACTTTTTTGAACCGTTGTAATGATTTGTTCCGCATATTGCAATCCTTCATTTTGGTAATATACTAAAGCTTTATTTTGCTTATCGAAATCGTTTTTTAATTCTTGCATTTGCAATTTTAAAGTCAATTTATTTTTATCCAATTCCAATTGAGATTGTGCAATACTAATTTCCGATGCTTTTGCTCTAGCGGTATTGACCCCACTAAATAAAGGAATTTGCAATCCAGCAGTAAATCCTTGAAATAATGATTTTGTATCAATTGTTTGGGCAAAATAACCCAATCCTAACTTTGGTGTACGCAATGCTTTGAAGGTATTAGCTTCTTTTTGATACACCGAAATTTGTTGCGTGTAATAATCGGTTACTAACGTTTCCACTTTTGATTTGTTAGCATTCGTTAGCATTACAAACTTCATAGCTGTAGCAGTATCAGGTACAATATTCTCCTCGGTTTGAATGAAAAATTGCAATTGTTTTTGATAAATTGCCAAGTCATATTCGAGTTGTACTTTTTGCGTTTCAATTTCTTTAGATTTTGCTTTGGCACTAATGACTTCGATATTTCCGCTTTCGCCAGTTTCAAAACGAAGTTCCGCGTTTTTAAGGAATTTGGAATAAATTCCTAACAAATCCATATTTAGTTTTTGAATAGAAATGCCATACAAATACTGATAATACGCTATGGTAACTGCTTTTTCAATTTCATATTCAGATAGTGCTTTTCGCTTTTCGGCAAGTTTTACCAATTCTTCTTGCAATTGTCTGTTGGCTTTTGTAATTCTACCGATGGGAAAGTATTGTTGCACTGAAACATTGTGGTCGTAATCGACACTATTGAATTGCCCTCCTTGATACTGTAGTTGCAATGGATCTATCTGAAAAGCGGTCTTCTTGAGAACAATTTGTTTTTCAATTTCTTTAGTAGCAATTTTCAAATCAATGTTATTGGTTTTTGCTATTTCTATTGCTTTTTCTAACGAAATTGTTTGAATATTTTGCCCAAACGTAAAACTACTTATCAATAAAGCAATCATTGTAACTATTGGTGTTGTCATTTTTTTTCTTCTTCTAATTCCTTTTTCAAAGAGTAAATATAAAATGGGCAAAACGATTAGCGTTAATAATGTTGCCGAGAATAATCCACCAATAACAACTGTTGCTAATGGTTTTTGGACTTCGGCACCACCACTGGTTGATAATGCCATTGGCAAAAATCCTAATGATGCAACAGCAGCAGTCATTAAAACGGGGCGTAATCTTGTTTTTGTTCCTATTAGAACCCGTTGTAATGGGTTGGTTATTCCTTCGGCTTTGAGTTGATTGAAATAAGAAATCAATACAATCCCGTTTAAAACTGCGATACCAAACAAAGCAATAAAGCCAATTCCTGCTGAAATACTAAATGGCATGCCTCGCAACCACAAAGCAAATACGCCTCCAATGGCTGATAACGGAATAGCTGTAAAAATCAATGCTGCTTGTTTCATACTATTGAAGGTAAAAAATAACAATACTAAAATTAATCCCAGAGCAATAGGCAAAGCTACTGATAGTCTTTTTGTTGCTTCAATCAAGTTTTCAAATTGACCACCATAAGTAACATAATAACCTGCGGGAAGTTTAAAATCTTTATCCAGTTTTGCTTGAATTTCTTCTACTACACTTTTAATATCGCGACCGCGAACGTTCAAACCAACAGTAATTCTACGTTTTCCATTTTCACGAGAAACTTGCACTGGGCCTTGTTCGAAAGCCACATTTGCAACTTGTGAAAGTGGCACTTGTTGCCCGTTTGGTAATGGAATAAATAAATTGCTTACATCAGTAATGTCTGATCTATTGGCAGCATCCATTCGAACAACGACGTCAAATCGCTTACTGTCTTCGTAAATTTTACCAGCACTTTCACCAGCAAAAGAGGAACGAATAATTTGGTTTATTTCTGTTATATTTAAACCATACAAGGCAATTTTATTATAATCATATTTTATCGTTATTTGAGGTAGCCCCGTTACTTTATCGGCCTTTAAATCGCCAATGCCTTCTATGCTGTTTACTTTTGAAATTAATTCTGTTGCTTTTGAATCTAAAACATCTAAATCATCTCCAAAAATCTTGATAGCAATATCGCTTCTGCTTCCTGTCATTAATTCGTTGAAACGCATTTGGATAGGTTGCGAAATTTCGATATTAGCTCCTGGGATGGCTTCCATTTCTTCTTTCATAGCATTGGCTAAATCTTCCCAATTGTCATAATCACCAGTCCAATCGCTTTTGTCTTTAAGTACAATAATTAAATCGCCACTTTCAATAGGCATCGGATCAGTTGGGATTTCACCAGAACCAATTTTGGTTACTATAGTTTTTATTTCCGGAAATTTTGCTTTTAGGATTTTTTCGTATTCTGTAGTTGTTTTTACCATTTGCGAAAGCGAACTTCCAGTCATAATAGTAGCATTAATGGCTAAATCGCCTTCTTCGATGGTTGGAATAAATTCGCCTCCCATATTTTGAAAAACGATGATGGCAAAAACAAAAATTGTTATGGTAAAAGCCAATACCGCTTTCTTAAAGCGCAAAGCACTTTCTAAGAATGGAGTGTATATTTTTTCGAACCAAGCCATCATTCGATCACTAAAATTAGGCTTGTGTTCTGTGTTTTTTGATAAAAACAATGCACTCATCATAGGAACATAAGTCAATGACAAAATAAATGCTCCAATGACGGCAAATCCTACTGTCATTGCCATTGGTCGGAACATTTTTCCCTCGGTTCCTACTAATGCTAAAATGGGCAGGTATACAATTAAGATGATTATCTCCCCAAAAGCAGCACTATTTCTAATCTTGGATGCCGATTTAAAAACTTCGCTATCCATTTCTGATTGCGTTAACGTCTTTTGCCTATTGAGTTTTTGTAAATGATGCATCGTTGCTTCGACAATGATTACCGCACCGTCAACAATAATTCCAAAATCGATGGCACCCAAACTCATCAGGTTTCCGCTTACGCCAAAATAATTCATCAGTATCACTGCAAAAAGCATTGCTAACGGAATTACCGAAGCAACAATTAATCCGGCACGAAGATTTCCAAGAAATAAAATCAGTACAAAAATAACGATTAAGGCTCCTTCGAGTAAATTTTTAGAGACTGTTCCTATGGCACTATCGACTAATTTTCCTCTGTCGATAAAAGCTTCGGCGACAACCCCTTCAGGTAATGTTTTGTTGATTTGGATCATTTTTTCATTAATCCGATTCACAACAGCACTTGAGTTTTCACCTTTGAGCATTAAAGCTAGACCACAAACGATTTCGCCTTTTCCGTCTTTTGTAGCAGCACCGTATCGTAATGATATTCCCTCTCGGACTTCGGCTACATTTCGAACTAAAATTGGCGAACCATTTTTATTATCAACCACCACATTTTCCAAATCTTTAATTCCTTTTGCCATCCCAACACCACGAATAAAGTAAGCATATTGGTCTTTTTCTATGTAGGCTCCTCCGGTATTTTGATTATTTTTCTCTAAGGCATCAAATATATCGGTTATGGTTACTCCTAAACTATTGAGTTTATTTGGATCAACAGCAACTTCGTATTGTTTTAGTTTTCCTCCCCAAGTACTAATTTCTGCAACACCCTCAATTCCTTGTAATTGTGGTATAATAATCCAGTCCTGAATGGTTCTTAATTGGACGGCATCATATTTATCTTCATATCCTTTTTTGGCATAGACATCGTATTGATATATTTCGCCAAGACCAGTTGTTACAGGAGCTAAACTTGGTGTTCCCGCATAAGCAGGAATATTTTCTTTGGCTTCTTGGAGGCGTTGAAAAATTTGTTCTCTTGCCCAATAAATATCTACATCGTCTTTAAAAACAACTGTAACTACCGAAAGTCCAAAACGAGAAATACTACGAAGCTCGATTACTTTTGGGATTGTTTTTACGGATTGTTCTAAAGGATAGGTAATTAATTGTTCTACTTCCTGACTGGCTAATGTAGGAGCGGTAGTAATGATTTGGACCTGATTATTAGTTACATCAGGTAAGGCATCTAGTGGTAAATTTTTAAGGGAATAACTACCCCAAGCTATGAGTACAAGGGTAAGTAAAAGTATAATGAACTTGTTCTTTATACTAAATTGTATGATTTTATCTAACATTTTTATATTATAATGAATGAGAAATGCGGACAATAAATTGTCCTTTGAATACTGTGGAAAACCCACAACTCTCTATCCCAAATCCCGAAGTGTCGGGACGGGCTTCATTATACTATTTGCGGCGGTTGCCAAATACTTCCAAAGAAATTGGAAGTTAAAATAGATTTGTAGGTTGGTAATGGTAATTTAATAATCGCTGAAACTGTAGGTAAATTAAAAGTGGTGGTTGGAAAATAACTTGATATCTGTGCTCCACAACAATTACAAATGCAAAAAGGAGAACATGAATCTTTTTCTTTATTGTGAGAATGGCTTTGGTTAAAGGAGGAAAGTTCCTTTGTTGTATATGCAAGATTATTTACTTCCAAATCAGCACAAGGCAAAAATGAAAGTGCTATTAGATATATTGATAGTATGAGGTTCATCCATTTCACGCCTGTAAAAGTAGTAATAAAATTAATATGATTTAATGATTAATTAGTTTTAATGGTGCATTTCAACTTAATCTGAAACATTTATTCAACTTTGCTAAAAAGTAATTTTTTATAAATTAAAAATGCTTCTTTCATTTATAAGATTATTGTCTGGCTATTTTTATAACTTTCGCATCATGCAAACCACTTTTACAGATATAAATATTGATGATGAAGTTTAGACAGAGCTATAATTAAAAAACCCCAATAAAACCAATACTTTGTTAAGCATTAATTTTATTGGGGTTTAGTGTTATTTTAGATTTTTAAGTAGGAAATTGAACTTACAAATTATAATGGCTCATCAGCATTTTTTCATATACTTTATCTGGTAAAATTCTTTTCAAAACAATTGAAATTTTTTGCATAAAAACGCCCACTTTATAATGAATTTTAGGTTCTGGAGTTTGGATAATCTGATAGACCGCTTCGGCCATTTCATTTGGATTACTGCCGCTGTCCACATGTTCATCCATCGTTTTCAAGGTGTTTCCGTACGGAGTTTCGTAAGCGGAACCCTTTAGCACCGGAGCATGAAAACGTCCCGAAGCAATATTTGTCGCAAAATCTCCCGGTGCCACATTCGTAATATGAATACCAAAGGATTTCACTTCCATTCGCAACGCTTCAGTGATGAGTTCAAGGGCACCCTTTGAAGCAGAATAAACACTTCGATACGGCAAACCCATATATCCCGCAATAGAAGTCACGTTGATGATTAATCCTGATTGTTGTGTACGCATTTGTGGCAACACTGCTTTCATTACCTCAATTGGGCCAAAAAGATTAGTCTCAAAATTATTCTTAATTTCATGCATCGGAATTTCTTCCAATGGTCCCGTAATCCCAACACCAGCATTGTTAATGACAACATCAAGCCTTCCGGAGGTCGCAATCACTTTGGCTACAGCCGCATGAATCGAATCCGAATCCCGAACATCTAAAGCAATTAGAGGAAAAACCGAATTTAAAATTCGTTCCGGATTTCTGCTAGTTCCGTACACAACAAAACCTTTATGGTGTAAAAATTCGCCAATAGATTTCCCTATTCCTGAAGAACCGCCTGTTATTAAAACTACTTTATTCATGATTATTGATGTTTATTGTACGAAAGGTCCAAAAATAAAAAAATCCTCCCGAAGGAAGACTACTTATTTGTGTGAATTTAGAAAAGAATCTGAAATAAATTCAGATTAAAAAAATGGCAAGCGACCTACATCGCACCGCTCAACCACGTACCCTTGCTATGTTCCCATCCTGGGGGAGTCTGCAGGAGCTGGTCGTGTAGGACTTGCCGGTGCAAATATACAATCTTTTTATATTTTTACAAGAGCTTTAATCATTAAAAAATAACGTTATATTGGGGTATCAAAAATTCAAACAATGAAAAATTATAACTTCCTATCTATCATTTTATTAGCAATCACTTTAGCAAGTTGCAACGAGGAAAAAAAAGGCGAAAACACTTTATTTACCTTTGATAATTCTAAATTTTCAGCATTATATACCCCACAAGAAGTCCTTTCTTTAGCGGTTTTGAATCCCAATTCAAAAAAAGTAGATAGCATTATTTACTACGTCAATGATAAAAAAATTGCTTCTAAGAAAGGTCTTGATAAACTATCATTGGAATTAAAAGATCAAAAATTAGGAAACCAAGACCTGAAAGCTCTTGTTTATTATGAAGGACAAACCGCTGAGGCTACTGGAAGAGTAGAATTAGTTTCGGGCATTCAACCAAAACTATTAAAATATACCATTGTAAATACCTATCCGCACGACATTCAAGCCTACACGCAAGGATTAGAGTTTTACCGTGACACGCTGTATGAAGGAACTGGAAACGGTTCTGGAAACAGTTCTGGAATAAAAGGAATTTCGAGTTTAAGAAAAACAAACTATAAAACTGGAGAAGTATATAAAAAAGTAGAACTGGCTGACAATTATTTTGGGGAAGGAATTACGATTCTCAACAACAAAGTATACCAACTGACCTGGCAAAACAATGAAGGATATGTGTATAATGCTGATACTTTCAAAAAAGAAAAAACGTTCCCCTATTTCAAATCAATTGAAGGTTGGGGATTGACAAATGACGGAACTTATTTATACCAATCAGACGGAACCGAAAAAATTTGGATCATTGATCCAATCACATTCAAAGAAGTAGATTACTTGAACGTATATTCCTTTGAAACAAAAATAAAAGCAATCAATGAACTCGAATGGATTGATGGTAAAATTTATGGAAATGTGTACCAGAAAGATGCCATTGCAGTCATCAATCCTAAAAATGGAGCCGTTGAAGCAATTATCAATCTTGCTGATTTGAAGAAAAAAATTACCCAATTACCTGATACAGATGTCCTAAACGGAATTGCCTACAACCCAAAAACCAAAACCATTTTTGTGACCGGAAAAAACTGGGATAAAATGTTTGAAATCAAAGTTTCTGAATAATTTTATATAAAATGACAACGCTACTTATCAATATCAAAGAATTACTCCAGATTAGGGAAACTGCTATTGCTAAAGTTTCCGGTGCTGAAATGGCAATTCTTCCCACCATCAAAAATGCCTTTTTGGTCATTAGAGACAACCTGATTGCTGATTTTGGATCAATGGTTAATTTGCCGGAATTACATGCTGACAAAATAATTGATGCCACTGGCAAAATAGTTTTACCTTCATGGTGTGACAGTCACACGCACATTGTGTATGCGGGAAATAGAGAACAGGAATTTGTAGATCGGATTAATGGCTTGACGTATGAAGAAATCGCCAATTGTGGTGGTGGAATTTTAAATTCAGCTACAAAACTCAACGAAACTCCCGAAGATGAAATTTATAACCAATCAAAGGTGCGTCTGGAGGAAGTCATGCAACTGGGAACCGGAGCTGTAGAAATCAAATCAGGATATGGCTTGACGCTGGATGGAGAATTGAAAATGCTTCGAGTGGTTCAGCGGCTATCAAAAAATTATCCCATTACTATAAAAGCAACTTTTCTGGGTGCTCACGCTTTTCCATTGGAATATGCAACAAACCATCAAGGTTATATCGATTTAATTATCAACAATATGCTTCCTGAAATTGCCAAAAACAAACTGGCAGATTTCATCGATGTGTTTTGTGAAGCGGGTTATTTTACTGTTGAAGAAACCCGAAAAATTATGGAAGCCGGAATTAAATTTGGCTTAAAGCCAAAAATTCACGTTAATCAGTTCAACTCAATTGGCGGAATTCAAGCAGGAATTGAATACAACGCGTTATCAGTAGATCATTTAGAGGTTATGAAACCGGAAGATATCAAAGCGTTGAAAAATACCGACACAATGCCTGTTGCATTGCCTTCTTGCTCATATTTTTTAAGCATTCCCTACACTCCCGCACGAGCAATGATAGCAGCAGGACTTCCTATTGCCCTTGCAACGGATTACAATCCGGGCTCTACTCCTTCAGGAAATATGAATTTTGTTGTAGCAACGGCATGCATCAAAATGAAAATGACTCCCGAAGAAGCCATCAATGCTGCCACAATAAATGGAGCTTACGCCATGGGAATTTCTGAAACTCATGGAAGCATTACTATTGGCAAAAAAGCAAATCTAATTATTACAAAACCCATTACATCCTATTACCAGCTTCCATACGCTTTTGGCAGTACTCTAATTGAAACAGTACTGATTGAAGGTGAAATTATTTCATAAAAAAAGAGGAACAGCACGTTCCTCTTTCCTAATTATTTCAATTTTTGATTATCTCAACACAAAACTTGTTTTTGAAACTAAAACATCTTTATTAAAAATATTGATAAAATACGTTCCTTTAGCAAAATCTTTCCCTTTTAAATCCTCAGAAACTAGAATGGTTTTGTTTTCATATTTCACATTAGTTGCAAAACTGTATGTTAACGTATTTTCACCAAAATTTTCCGTTTTCTTGTCTCCTAATACATTATTTTTGCTGTCAATTACTTGTACGTAATACATTTTGTCACCGGACATAGCAATTTGATTTTCAGCAATCGTAAAATTAACTCTTAAAACATCGGCTCTACTTGCTTTGTCTGTTTCAATTTGTTTTCCAGAACTTCTTAATTTAAAAGCTGTTCCTCTAGTATTTAAAACCGTTAATTTAGATCCTTTTTCAACCGCTTTAGATAATTCTTCGTTTTGTCCAACTAATACTTCGTTGTATTTTTTAGATTCTCCCAAGACCACTACAGTACTGTCTCGTTGTGTAGTTAAGGTTGTGTTTTCTTTTTTCAACCCTTCATTTTCAGCCATTAAAACTTTCATATTTCCCTGCAAAGCATTGAATTGAGTTCTGTATTTAGATAATGAAGCTACATCCCCTTTGGACTTACTCAAATCATTCATCAAGTTTACTACTTTATCTCTTTCTTGAATTAACTCATCAGACATGGATGTGTTTTCAGCAATTGCGGCATCATACGTTGATTTTAATTCCTGCAAATCTTTCATAACCGATTCTTTTTCGGTCAATGTAGTTTTCAATTCTGTTTTAACGGTATCTGCGTCGGAAGTCATTTTAAAAATGTAAACCAAACTCCCCACTAATAAAATAGCCAACACTGCTATAACCGCCTTAAGACTTGAACTGCTTTTTTGATTTTCCATCTTTTAATTAATTTAATTTTTACAAATTTAACAATATATAACTAATGAATAACGCAAGTTGATACATTTATATTATTTTTGGGAAAAAATATTTTTTTTAATGGAAAAAATTATACGCTTTACAATTCATGATCTTGCAAAAATTACGAACCACAGAAGTGGCGAGATAAAGTTTGGAGAAAAAATGATAACCATCCCAAAAGATGTTGATTCAATTGATTTTCTAACAACCTGTGAGGCTAAATATGTATTATTTGGTATTCCCGAAGACATTGGAATAAGAGCTAATTTTGGCCGACCCGGGGCGGCTTCAGCTTGGGACAGTGCCATAAAAAGTATCGCTAATATTCAGCACAATCGTTTTTGTAAAGGAAGTCAGTTAATTGTTTTAGGGCAATTAGACGTAAGTGAGAAAATGCAGGAAGTAGAACACCTTGATTTTAATGATATTGATGATCGTTTTAAGTTAAGCCAATTAGTTGAAAAAATAGACAAAGATGTCTCTCATATCATTTTTAACATTATAAAATCAGGTAAAACTCCAATAATCATTGGTGGCGGACACAATAATTCATACGGAAATATAAAAGGAACTGCACTCGCCAAAGGCAAACCTATTAATGCAATCAATTTTGATGCGCATTCTGATTTTAGGATTATAGAAGGACGTCACAGTGGCAATGGTTTTTCGTATGCTTATGAAGAAGGTTTTTTGAAAAAATATTTTATTTTTGGACTACATGAAAACTACACTTCAAAAAGTGTGTTGGATATCATTAAGAAAATAGAGGATCGAGTTCGTTTTAACACCTATGATAGTGTAAGTATTAGAAGAGAAAAAAACTTTGATCAGGAAATGGCGCTCGCTTCGGAATTTATAAATGATGATTTTTTTGGAATAGAGATCGACTTGGATGCGATTCCTAATATTGCCTGCAGTGCCATGACTATGAGTGGATACTCTGTGGAGCAACTTAGGCAATTTATATACTATTTTGCCAAAAATAAAAATGCTGCCTATTTACACATTTGTGAAGGCGCACCGGATTTAGGCGAAGAAAAAAACAATCATTTAATAGGTAAACTGATAGGCTATCTGGTGACTGATTTTATTAAATCGAACCAGCAGATTGTCTAACTGGTTAAATGATAAATTGCTTAAACGAATACCTATTAACCTAATCGATAAATAACACTACCTTTGCAGCACTATCTATGTACTTAATACATGATATTTAATATTTAAAATATGTTATTCGAAGATTTACCACTTTCAAAAAGTATACAAAAAGCCGTATTTGAACAAGGCTATTTAGAAGCAACTCCAATACAAGAACAAGCCATTCCAATCGTATTATCAGGTAGGGATATGATTGGTTGTGCCCAAACCGGTACCGGAAAAACGGCCGCATTTGCCATTCCTATTATTCATCAATTGCATAGAATAGTAGGGTCCTCTAAAAAAGCAAGTCCAATCCGTGCTTTAGTCATCACCCCAACCCGAGAATTGGCCGTTCAAATTGGACAAAATTTTGACCAATATGGAAAATATACAAACTTAGTGCAACTTACTATTTTTGGCGGCGTTTCTCAAGTGCCACAGGTAGAAATGCTAAAAAAAGGAATTGATATCCTGATTGCTACTCCAGGACGTTTGCTAGACTTAGTCAAACAAGGTTTCATCGATTTAGACCATTTGCATACTTTAGTCCTTGACGAAGCGGACCAGATGCTGGATATGGGATTTGTAAATGATGTCAAAAAAATTGTAAAACTGACCCCTAATAACAGACAAACCTTATTTTTATCGGCTACAATGCCAATGGCCATAAGAGAATTAGCCGAAATGTTTCTGAAAGATCCTGCAACAGTTACCGTATCTCCTGTTTCTTCTACAGCTGAAAACGTAGAACAACGCGTATATTTTGTTGAAAAAGCAGAAAAAAGAAATTTGCTGTATCATTTAATTAAAAACGAAAAACTGTCTAATGTTTTGGTTTTTTCAAGAACAAAACACGGAGCTGACAACGTTGTAAAAGCATTGCGCAAACACGATATTGCTGCCGAAGCGATTCATGGTGACAAGTCTCAAAATGCCAGACAACGCGTTTTAGAAGGATTCAAGAATAAAGAAGTGAATGTTTTAGTGGCTACTGATATTGCAGCCAGAGGAATTGATATTGATCAATTACCATTTGTCATTAATTTTGATTTACCCAATATTCCCGAAACGTATGTACACAGAATTGGCAGAACCGGTCGTGCCGGAAATGAAGGTGTTGCAATTTCTTTTTGTAGCAAAGATGAGCACCAATATTGGAAAGACATTCAGAAATTAATAAAAGTAGATGTAAAAACCGTAAGTGATCACCCATACGGTTGGCATTCAGGAAGTCCTGAAACCGCTCCCGCGGGAACTCAAAAGAACTCAAACCGCAGTGGTGGAGCTCATAAATCAAGAAAATCAGAGGTTTCCAAACAAAATAAAAAACGCTGGTATTAAATTCGTTATACTGACTTACATCTGTAATAAATCACTTTTTAACTGTCGTTAAAAAGTGATTTATCGTTAACATGTTGTTTTTAAGCGTTTTAATTAAATATTATTTGAATTAAATGACCTTAATCTTCTTGAATTTCAATACTATCTATTTTTGTCATGTACTAAAGAAATTACTATAGAAAATTTATTCTTTTGAGTAATGGCTTTGTACAAGGCAATTTTCGAAATTTTCAAGGATTTTTCGAAATCAGCATTCTTCAGGTATTGTGACGCATGATCCGTTAATTTTACGATCTCATTGTTTCATGCCGTTTACGTTTGTGCAAGTACGTCATCACTGAAAAAGTTAAATACAAACACTATTAATAACACAATACACACCTGATTCATAAGTGATTAAGTTTAATCAAATATGAATTTATGCACCAATAAATAATAATTTATTTTAATCAATTAAGTGTCAAAAGTGAACTATTTTGAAGTCTCATGAATTTCAAATATATTAAATCCACTTCATGGTGTACAAAGAACTATTAGTTAAAAATTAATTTCTTTTGGTTTATTTAATTTCCCTACAGATTTGGCGACAATAGTTGCAATAGTTGCATCACTTGTTACATTGACTACAGTTCTGCACATATCCAAAGGTCTGTCAATAGCAAAAATAAGCGCTAGCCCAGCTTCTGGAATTCCAGCTTGACCAAGAACAATAACAAGCATCACCATTCCGGCACTAGGAACCGCTGCTGATCCTATAGAAGCCAGTGTTGCAGTAACAACTATCATCAATTGTGTACTGAGGTCTAAAGCTTCCGGAAGCATTGCTTGAGCTATAAATATCGCAGCTACTGCTTGATACAAGCTAGTTCCATCCATGTTTACTGTTGCTCCCAGAGGCAAAACAAAACTGGAAACCTCTTCATCAACTCCTAAACGCTCGGTAACACATTCCATGGTAACGGGCAGTGCAGCTGCACTTGAACTTGTTGAAAAAGCCAATAATTGGGCGGGCGCAATGGCGTTAAAAAACTGTATTGGATTTACTTTTGCAAAAATCATTAATAAGCTTGGATAAAACACAAACATCATCAAAAACAAGCCAAGCAAAACCGTTAATCCATAGATTCCCAGCGCTCCTAATGTTGAAAAATCTGGAATTTCGACCATCAGTGCGGCCATCAGTGCGAAAACACCAACTGGTGAAAAAAGCATGATAATGTCAATAATTTTCAGAATTACATCATTCAATCCCTTAAAGAAATCAACGACAGGTTTTGATTTTTTTTCTTCAATTAAAATGAGACCGATCCCAATTAAAATAACAAAAAAAATGACTTGCAACATACTTCCATTATCACTTAAAGCTTTAAAAAAATTATCTGGTACAATATCTATCAAAGGTTGCAGTGGCCCACTATTTTTAGCTTTTACCGCCAATTCAATTTTTTGAGAAGCATCAACCGAAAAATTTTCAAGTAAGCTTATTCTGGATTCTTCGTTAATGTAAGTTCCGGGCTTAATTAAATTGGCTAACAACAAACCAATAATGACTGCTATTACTGTGGAACATAAGTAAAAAAAGACTGTCCTTCCCCCTAATTTAGAAAGTTTAGAAATATCTTTTAAATCTGCTAATCCAACAATCAATGAAACCACAATTAAGGGAACAGCAATCATTTTGAGTAAGTTTATAAAAATAGTTCCAAAAGGTTTTATCCAGTCAATTACGATTCCTTTTTGTTCTAAGTTTTTCATTACTAATCCAAAAAGGAGTCCTAGAATCATTCCTAAAAGAATTTTCCAATGTAAAGCAAGTTTTTTCATAATTTTAAATTCATTTGAATCAGACAAACTGATATTTTACAAAAAAAAACTCCTCATTATTTGAGGAGTTTTTTATTATTTAGTCTAATGAAACCGGTTCGGAATCCTCGTCTTTTTCCCAGCTTCCAACTACCGAAGTTGCTAAAGCATTTCCTAACACATTGGTTGCGCTACGAAACATATCACAAAAATGGTCAATAGGTAAAATTAAAGCAATTCCTTCGATTGGAATGTCAAACATACCACAAGTTGCAGCAACAACCACTAAACTCGCTCTTGGTACTCCTGCAATTCCTTTACTGGTAAGCATCAAAACTAAAAGCATGGTCATTTGCGTACCCAAATCCAAATCAATTCCGTAGGCTTGCGCAATAAAAATACTGGCAAAAGTCATGTACATCATACTTCCATCCAAGTTAAAAGAATACCCGAGCGGCAACATGAAAGAAACAATTCTGTCCTTGACTCCAAAACGTTCTAATTCTTCGGTCAATTTTGGAAAAACAGCTTCACTGCTGGTTGTTCCAAAAGCAATAATCAATGGACTTACAATTCTTTTTAGCAAAACGGTCATTCTGCTTTTTAGAAATACATACCCCACAACAATCAACACGACCCAAAGTGAGGAAATTCCAATTAAGAAAGAACCAAAGAACTTGAAATAGGTAATTGCCAATTCCTGAAAATCTCTAACCGCAAATACTCCTGCTATAGCACCAAATACTCCTATTGGGGCAAACTTCATAACGTAGTTTACCATTTTCAGAACAATATGAGATATTTTATCCAAAGCATTTGTCACTGGCTTCACATAATCACCTAATGCAGCCGCTGCCAGACCAAAGAAAATCGAAAATATTACAATTTGTAAAATTTCATTAGTAGCCATTGCTTCAAAAATACTTTTAGGTACTATATGCTCAATAAAGTTTTCAAAAGATATGTTTTGTGTTTTCGCTGTGACTTCTGAAACTGATCCCATATCAACATTTGATAAATTAAGGCCAACTCCCGGTTCTAGTATGTTTACAAAAAACATCCCCAATAACAAAGAGATAAATGAAGCTGTAAAAAACCATCCCATCGCTTTTCCTCCAATTCTCCCCACCGCTTTGATATCCCCAAGTTTCGCAATTCCTACCACCAACGTCGTAAATACCAATGGCGAAATAATCATTTGAACCAGTCGAATAAAAATAGTAGCCAGAATTTTAATTTTGTTACTAAAATTTTGAGCTGCTTCCGGTGAAATAGAATTATGAATGATAATGCCTAAAATAGCACCCAAAACCATAGCTATTAATATTTGCCCTGTTAATCCTGAAAAAAAGGACGGCTTTTTAGTTGTATTCATATTCATTAAATTGGTTATTAGATTGTAGGATCAACCTTGATTATAAAAAATAATTTTTTGCTCGCAGTCAGGTAAAAAATGGTATTGTAAAAAACATAAAAAGTATCAACAATTACTACTGATATGTTTTATTTATCAAATAAAAATCAGCTAATACAATGGCTGCCATTGCCTCAACAATAGGCACAGCACGCGGTACTACACAAGGATCATGACGCCCTTTTCCAGTCATTTCTGTAATATTGCCTTTATTGTCCAGTGATTCTTGTTTTTGCATAATGGTGGCCACAGGTTTGAAAGCCACGCGAAAATAAATATCCATTCCGTTACTGATTCCTCCTTGAATTCCACCTGAAAGATTGGTTTTTGTCGTTCCGTCAGCATTGTATAAATCATTATGCGCACTTCCTTTCATCTTAGCGCCTTCAAAACCACTTCCAAATTCAAATCCTTTTACGGCATTAATAGAAAGCATTGCTTTGCCAAGTTCTGCGTGAAGCTTATCAAAAACGGGCTCTCCTAAACCAATAGGTACATTTTGAATCACACAGGTTACGGTTCCGCCCACAGTATCCCCTTGTTTTCGGATATCACGAATATAT
Source organism: Flavobacterium sp. LS1R10 (assembly GCF_003968825.1). Classification (NCBI taxonomy): domain Bacteria; kingdom Pseudomonadati; phylum Bacteroidota; class Flavobacteriia; order Flavobacteriales; family Flavobacteriaceae; genus Flavobacterium; species Flavobacterium sp. LS1R10. The sequence goes on from NZ_RYDH01000002.1 coordinate 405,169, forward strand.
TCTTCCATGATTACCGCTGCCTGTTCATCTGGGCAACGAACCGGATTATTTTCGGTTTTCGAAAAATCTAAATCTTGGTAGGGTTTGTCTAAAAAAATAGGTCCTACAGAAGAAACATACGCATTAATTTTTATGTCTGGCAACATTTGTTTTGCTACAGCTCCCGCCACAACTCTACTGGCAGTTTCCCGCGCAGAACTGCGTCCACCGCCACGATAATCCCTAACCCCATATTTTTTTTCATACACATAATCCGCATGACTGGGTCTGTAATTGTCTTTTATATGAGAATAATCATCTGATTTTTGATTGGTATTAGGAATAATAAAACCTATGGGTGTACCGGTGGTTTTACCTTCAAAGATTCCGGAAAGAAATTGAACGTCATCCGGTTCTTTGCGTTGAGTAACTATTGCTGATTGGCCTGGCTTTCTGCGGGACATTTCAAATTGAATTGCTTCTAAATCTATTGTTATTCCGGGAGGACAACCGTCTATTATCCCTCCTAAAGCGTCACCGTGAGATTCTCCAAAAGTTGTTATTCTAAATAGTGTTCCGTAGCTATTTCCTGCCATACTGATTAGTTTTGAACAAAAGTAGTATTTTAGTTTAAAGTTCAAAATTTTAACCACTAAACTTTTGAATAGCAATACCTATTTATTGACTTTAAATTAATATTGAAAACTATTTATTAACCTTTAATCGCATTTCAATTCAGTAGAATTCCATTAATTTGATAAAATTCAAATTCAAATACCTTGAAAAAAAGAAAAGTCGAGTTAGTGGTGATTTCTGATGTACATCTGGGGACTTATGGAAGTCATGCTAAAGAACTTTATAATTATTTATCTGCAATTAAACCTAAAATTTTAGTCTTAAATGGAGATATTATTGATGTATGGCAATTTAGAAAATCCTATTTTCCCAAAGCGCATTTAAAGGTTATCCAAAAAATCATCAGTTTTGCTTCAAAGGGAACAAAAGTCTATTATATTACTGGAAATCATGATGAAATGCTCCGAAAGTTTAGCGATATGAGTATGGGTAATTTTGCATTGGTGGACAAGTTAGTCTTGGATCTTGATGACAAAAAAGCCTGGATATTTCACGGTGATGTCTTTGATGCTTCCGTACAACACTCAAAATGGATTGCAAAATTAGGCGGTTTAGGATATGATTATCTGATACTTTTGAACCGATTTGTAAATTGGTGCTTATCAAAAATAGGGAAAGAACCCTACTCTTTTTCTAAACAAATAAAGGCTGGTGTAAAAAAGGCAGTAAAGCACATTTCGGATTTTGAAAAAACAGCCACGGAACTCGCCATCGAAAACAACTACGATTATGTAATTTGCGGTCATATTCACGAGCCAAAAATAATCAAAAAAGAGAATAAAAACGGAGCTACTTTGTATTTGAATTCCGGGGATTGGGTGGAGAATTTAACCGCATTGGAATACAATAAAAAACGTTGGAAATTATTTCACTACTCAGAAACTAATTATGCTGAAGATGAAAATCTTTTTGAGATGGAGGATTTAATCAGTACTCAGTATGTTACACCTGCTATTTTCTTTAAAAAAACTATTTTAGATTAATGGTGGTTTTATATCAAAAGTGTGAATTATGAAACATTTACAATTAATTTTGTAAATTTAATCTCAAAGTTAGTAATATCTTTGTATTTATAAAAATTTACTTATGAAAAAAATTATTTTATCGGTTATAATGCTAATTGGATTAGCATTCACCTCACAAGCACAAGAGATTTCAAAAAATGCACTAGGCCTTCGTTTTGGTGACAGTGGTGGTTTTGGTACTGAGATCACCTATCAAAGAGGTTTAGGCGATAACAATCGTTTAGAATTAGACTTAGGTTGGAGAAACAGAAATAATTATAACAATGATAATTATGATGACAATGCCATCAAATTAACTGGTTTGTATCAGTGGGTATGGAACATTGATGGTGGATTCAACTGGTATGCAGGTATTGGTGGTGGTGTAGGAAACTACAATAGAGATTATTATGATAATAGAAATTATAATAATGGAACTTTCGCATTTGTTGCCGGAGATATAGGTATCGAATATAATTTTGATATTCCATTGTTAATCTCTTTAGATTTCAGACCAGAGTTTGGTGGTAGCGACTATTACAGAAACAATTACGGTTCTGATGTAGCTTTAGCTCTTAAATACCAATTCTAATATTTAAAAAGAATAAAAAAAATGCCACTAGAAATAGTGGCATTTTTTATTTTATAAGAATCTCTTTCTTGGAATTTATTTTCACAACACAAAAAGGAGTCGTAAAAGCTCGTGTCACCATACTACCCGACTCAGGATTTGTTTCTTGAACTGTTATAATTATATTTTTATCCGTTTCAATTACCTTATCAATTCCTATGGCATATCCGCCAGTGGTTTTCTCTCCCATATTCAAAACAACAAAATTAGCATTCAGAATATCATTAGCATTAATCTTATTTTTTAAGTTTGCATCATTCTGCAGCATTCTAATTTCGCTTGGTTCAGAAAGAATCTCAAAAAAACGGATACTAGCTCCACCATTAGTTTGCTGAGTCAAAACTTCATATAGCGCTGTAGTGGCATCTGTACTTTTTAAAGAAACGCTACCGCAGGAAACGACAGTTATAGCAAAGAACGACAGCATTACTTTTTTCATTTTTATGTTTTTACATTTAATAATTTCAAAAATAATTCCTGTGTGTCTATAAGTATTTATTAATGGCTTTTTGATATAACTCTTCGTAAAGGGGCAAAATATTTTTTATGTCAAATTGTTTGGCAACAGCTAATGCGTTTTCTTTAAATTTAGCAAGCGTCAAATCATCTTTTAGAATTTTCAATGCGTTTTGAGCCATTTCCTCTGTATTTCCTACATCACTTAAATAGCCGGAAATGCCTTCAAAATTAACTTCGGGTAAACCGCCTGAATTACTAGAGATAACAGGAACTTTACACGCCATAGCTTCAAGGGCTGCCAAACCAAAACTTTCTGTTTCAGATGGGAGTAAAAACAAGTCAGTTAAGCACAAAATCTTATCAATTTCGTTGCTGTTACCAAAAAAGATTACCTTGTCTAGTATACCCAATTCCTGACATAAATATTCTGCTTTTTCTTTTTCAGGGCCATCACCAACCATCATCAATTTAGCCGGAATCTCTTTTTGAATATTATAGAAAATTTTAATGACATCCGGAATTCGTTTTACTTTTCTAAAATTACTGATGTGCGTTATAATTCGTTCATTTTCCTTGGCCATGACTGAACGTTGACAAGGAATGTTCAGGTTATTTGTATTTTTATTCAATTCAATAAAATTAGGAATAACCTCAATTTCATTTTTTATATTGAATAATTTAAGCGTATCGTCTTTTAAACTTTGGGATACTGAGGTAACAAAATCTGATTTATTGATACTAAAAGTGACTGCTGGCTTATAAAACGGGTGATTCCCTACCAAGGTGATGTCTGTTCCGTGTAATGTTGTCACCATTGGAATATCAATGCCTTCGTCTTTCAGCATTTGTTTTGCCATATAGCCCGCATAGGCATGAGGAATAGCATAATGTACATGAAGCAATTCTATTTTATATAATTTTACCATATCGACTAATTTGCTCGATAAGGCCAATTCATACGGTTGGTAATGAAACAATGGATATTCAGGCACATTTACTTCGTGGTAATGCACATTTGGACTTAAAAGTGCCAAACGTACGGGCTGACTGTAAGTTATGAAATGTATTTCATGCCCACGACGAGCCAATTCCAGTCCTAATTCTGTAGCGACAACACCACTACCTCCAAAGGTAGGATAACAAACTATTGCAATTTTCATGTATTTAATTTAATGAAACGAAATTAAGAAAAATAGGAATGTGTTTTATGGAATTTTAAGTTAAATGCAATACAAATTTAAAATTTCATTCGCTGAATTCGAACGGCATTTAAAATCGCCAATAAGGCCACCCCCACATCTGCAAAAACCGCCTCCCACATAGAGGCAAGTCCAGCAGCTCCCAGAATGAGAACTATTAGTTTTACGGAAAAAGCCAATCCAATATTTTGCCAAACGATTTGTTTTGTTTTTTTTCCAATGGTGATAGCGGTAAAAATCTTAGTGGGCTGGTCATTTTGAATGACAATATCAGCCGTTTCAATAGTAGCATCGCTTCCTAAACCACCCATAGCAATTCCCGCATCTGCCAGAGCAATGACTGGAGCATCATTTACTCCGTCTCCAACAAATGCAACTTTTAATTTTTGGTTTAAAAGTGCGGTTACTTTATTGACTTTATCTTCTGGCAACAAATTTCCGTAAGCTTCATCAATATTTAATTCTTTGGCTACAGCCAAAACTACCGCTTGATTGTCCCCAGAAAGTAATATTGTTTTGATATTTATTTTATGTAAACTTTCAATAGCCACTTTTGCATCTTCTTTTATTTCATCGGCAACAAGAAAATAACCTGTATATTTTTGATTGATGGCAACTACAACAATAGTGTACGGAATAGCATCAAGATCCGTGTCATAATCAATATGGAATTTTTTCATCAGTTTAGGACTTCCCACCAAGATTTCATTTCCATCTACAACACCTTGCAAGCCAAGGCCTGGAATCTCAGTGAAATTAGAAACAACAATTTCATTTTTAGGATTTTTGGCAAATTCTACTATTGCGGAACCAACCGGATGCGTCGATTTAGCTTCAATTGCTGCAGTATAGTTAACTAAATCAGACTCCAGAATTCCTATCGACACTACTTTCTGAACTTTAAAAACGCCTTTGGTTAAAGTCCCTGTTTTATCCATCACCACTACCTGAATAGCTGCCATAGTATCCAGAAATGTAGATCCTTTAAACAATATTCCGTTTTTACTTGCGGCGCCAATTCCGCCAAAATACCCTAACGGAATGGAAATCACCAAGGCACACGGACAGGAAACCACCAAGAACAGTAAGGCTCTGTACAGCCATTCCTTAAATATATACGTTTCTGCAAATAAGATTGGCACTACACATATAGCAATAGCGAGATACACTATTATTGGCGTGTATATTTTAGCAAACTTCCTAATAAATAATTCTGTTGGTGCTTTTTTAGCAGTGGCATCCTGCACCATCTGGAGGATTTTAGATAATTTGCTGTCTGTAAATGCAGTAGTCACTTCTACTTGAGCAATAGAAGTGCCATTGATCATTCCGGCAAGAATTGTATCTCCTTTTGACTTAGAATCCGGTTTGCTTTCGCCTGTTAATGCAGCAGTATTGAAAGTGGCATAATCCGAAAGCAACATTCCATCTAATGCTAATTTTTCTCCGGGTTTTAATTCTATGACAGCTCCAATAGCCACTTCCGAAGCTTTAATTGCAATCACATTTTGTCCCATTACAACGTTTGCAACATCAGGTCTTTGATCCAGTAATAATTTTATATTTAATTTTGCTCTTTTAACGGCGAGCATTTGGAATAATTCACCAATGGAGTAAAATAACATGACAGCCACTCCTTCGGCATATTGACCAATTCCAAACGCACCTAATGTAGCTATTCCCATTAGAAAAAATTCAGAAAAAATAGCTCCTTTACCAATACTAGCGTAAGCTTCTTTCAAAACTGGAAGCCCTACCGGAATGTAAGCTGCAACATACCAAACGATTCGAAACCAACCATTAAACCAAGATTGAGGAAAGTAATTATCAAATAATAAAGCAATCAGCAATCCTATAAAACTAATTATAGATGGTAAAAACATTCTGAGGGTGCTTTCATTTCCGTTAGAATGATCGTGATCTTCCTCATCGTGATTTTCTGACTCACTGTGAGAGGAACAACATCCTGCATCTTGCTCTGCTTTATTTACTTTTTTTTCTTCTACTGCGCAACATTTGTTGTCAGGTAAAGTTTTGTGTTGGGAAGCCATTTTAAATTGTTTTATATTTAATGAAAAACGAAAAATAAATAATAATAAGTAATGTGGTTATCCCAGTAATAAAAAATGTAGTATTCGCACCAAATTGATACCAAAGGACCCCGGCAAAAGAACTGGCCAATAAGGCGCAAATACTTTGAAATCCAGAATAAGTTCCAATAGCAGTCGCAGTATCTTTTTTATCAGAAATATTACTGATCCATGCTTTCGAAATCCCTTCGGTTGCAGCAGCATACACACCGTAAATTAAAAATAATCCACCAATAATATAACTGTTTTTAGTAAATGCCATTCCAAAATAGACAATTGCAAATAGAAAAAGTCCAAAAGTAAACATTTTCTTCAATCCAATTTTATCAGCAAAAATTCCTAATGGAAATGCACAAAGAGCATAAACCAAATTGTAAAAAATATAAATCTCTATTACCACAGTATCATTTAAACCTGCTTGCTTCGCTTTTAAAAGTAAAAAAACATCGGAACTATTGAATAAGGCAAAAGCTAATAGTCCTGTTACTACTCTTCGATATTGTGCAGGACTTGTTTTCCAATAGCTAAGAAACGAGAAAAACGAAATCTGTTTTACCTCCTTTGCCTGTACCTTAAGTTTATCGTTAAGCAAAAAAGAAGCAAATACCGCTAGTAAACCTGGAATAAAAGCAACATAAAAAAGCATTTTATACTGTTGTGGATAAAAATGCAGATAAATCAAAGCCATAACAGGTCCTAGAACGGCACCAAACGTATCCATTGATCTATGAAATCCAAATATCTTTCCTTTCGTTTCAGCAGTTGCTTCATCAGATAAAATCGCATCTCTTGCACCAGTACGAATTCCTTTTCCGAAACGATCAATTGCTCTGGCAAAAAATATCCAAAGAGGGAAGACGAATACCGCCATCATGGGTTTTGAAATAGCACTTAAACCGTAGCCCAGACGCACAAATGGAACACGTTTACCTGAACTATCAGATAACTTACCAAAATATCCTTTACTTAATCCAGCTAAAGCCTCGGCAAAGCCTTCTAAAACACCAATTAATACTATCGAGAACCCAATCGATTTAAGGTATATAGGCATTATTGGGTAAAGCATTTCGCTCGCTGTATCCGTAAATAGACTAACCAGTGATACTATCCAGACTGTTTTTGAAATATAATTTAATCTTTTCATTTTGAATTATTTTACGTTTTCATAGAACAGTAAACAGTATAAACCGTTATTTTTCCATTCTTGATCTTTTCTTGTTAAGCCATTTATTAGCCTTATAGGTTAGGTAGGCCGACCCACTTCCTAAAACGGCTCCTGCCACTACATCGCTTGGATAATGAACGCCTAAGTGCATTCGAGAATATCCCACGGCACTTGCCCATACAAAAGACGGTGCAATAACATACCATTTATGATACGCTAAACTAAGTGACGTTGCCGTTGCGAAAGCTGACGAAGTATGTCCCGAAGGAAATGAATAACCCACGGTCGACGCTGCTTGATCAATATCAGGATAGGTTTTAAATGGTCGCTGTCTTTTTATAGTATGTTTCAAAGCGGTAGTAATAAATGCATTTACTAAGAATGCTTCTCCAACAAAAATTGCCTGTTTCTTGGCGGCATTATCTTTCTTTAATAAACCAACCGAATATATAATAATAGGAGTAACAAGACCGATGGGAACCGCACTATTCGTTATTAATTTAAAAGTAGGATCTAAATTCTTATTTCGATCAACATTGATATCTCGTAGAATATTTATATCATTATTTTGAGCATTTACAAAAGTCATGCAAAAAAGCCATACAATTAAATTGATTTTTGCAATTACAGTATTCTTATTTTTCATCCTATTGTTTTTATCTCAAATATACTATAATACAGGTGAACTTTGTAACGAAACACTTCTAACAAAATCATTTTAAAAAAAATAGTTCAAATGAAATTGACTATAATTTCATTTGAACTATTTTATTATTACGTTAACGTTTGCTTAGTTTATAATCGCTTCATAAATTACCCTTTGGATATCTTCCCGAATATTTTCTTTCGATAATCTATTTTCACTTGCAATTGGGAAAGTTCTATTAGATAAAAACACATAAACAATTTGCGTTTCAGGATCAGCCCAAGCCATTGTACCTGTATAACCAGTGTGACCAAAACTCGTCATTGAAGCACAACCGCACGTAGGTCCTACAGCACCTAATTGTGGTTTATCAAAGCCCACTCCTCTCCTATTTCCGGCGGCACAAAAATAGCACGTATTGAAATCATCAAATGTTTTTTCAGAAAAATATTGCCGGTTTCCATAATTTCCTTTTTGTAAATAAAGTTCCATTATTTTAGCCACATCCATAGCATTCGAAAAAACACCTGCGTGACCTGAAACCCCACCTTCTAAAGCAGCGGACAAATCATTGACATATCCTTGTAAAAGTTGACGACGGAAATAGGTATCTGTTTCCGTTGGCGGAATTCTGTTTTTATCAAATTTAGTCAATGGATTGAAACTTGAATTGTTCATCCCGAGTGAACGATAGAAATTTTCTTGAATTAAAACATCTAATGGTTTACCCGTTGTCTTTTCTAAATAATCCTTCAGAATCATAAAAGTAAGATCACTGTACTTGTATTCTTTTTTTAATGACAGTTTACTCTCAACAATCATTTTCATAATTGTGTCACTAAAATCATTTCGTATAAAAAGACTGTCTCCTAGTTTTTTCGAAAACTGCTCTTCAGCAATTTTTCTAAAATAAACATCAGAAGGAGATTGCGATTTATTCATTGTAGCCTTGTAAAATGGTATTCCTGCTACTAAACCTGCATAATGCGACAATAAATCCTTGAAATTAATATTTGCCTTATTGGAATCTTTAAAAATAGGAGACATTGATCCTAATGTTGTTTCCAAATTTATTTTTTGCTGATCGTATTGCTGCATCACATTAGGCAATGTAGCTATAATTTTCGTTAATGAGGCAACATCATAAATATCGGAGTCTTGCACTTTAATCGTTCTATCATACGTATGATGACCGAATGATTTTTGATAAATAACTTTTCCTTTTCTGGCTACCAATACCTGAATTCCAGGGGTCATTTTAGCGTCAATTGCTTTAGTAGCAATACTGTCAATTTTTGATAAAATCGTTGAATTCATCCCAACATTTTCTGGAGTTGTGAATCCCAGCCGATTCAATTTTTCTGTTGGCAAACCATCATTTACATTAAAACTAGTATTAATAGAAACCGGTAGTTTCCCTTTGGCTTCAATAGCCCCAAAAATTAGTTCTGCCGAAACGACCTGTGCAACTGCACTATTTTGATAAGAAACAACTAAACCTTCAATATCTTCAAAATTTATAATTGGTAATAAAGCGTATGGTTTTGCAAAAACATCCAGAATTACAGTATTATTTTGGGCTAGAAATTTAATTTTTGCCAACTCATCCAATCTTAGATCATGATTACTAAAAGCAACATCTGATTTGTGATAACCAATGATTACGGTTGTAAAAGGGTGTAATTTCACCTGAAGACTATCCAAATTCACATCTGAAATCACAGTTACTTCAGTGTATTTTTTTAAAGTTGAAACAAAAACATCATTGTTGTCATCTCCCATTTTTACATAAGCGATTTTTTGTTTGTCCAAATTTTTAATCGGCAAAACAGCAGCCGTGTTTTTTAGAACGGTAATTGCATTTTCATACAACTCATAGTGTAAAGCTTCATTTTCAACTGAATTCAAATCGGTGTATAAATTTTCAGTGGCAATTGGTTTAAAATTATTCAAATTCGCTTTGTACTTGAATTTCAGAATTTTTTTTACGGAAAAAGCCAATCGTTCCTCCGTAAATAAATTTATAGAATACGCAAATTTAAATTTCTCAATAGCAGCAGGAACATTTTCAGGAAACAGCAGCACGTCATTACCGGCTATAAAAGCTTCAAAATTGATTTCACTGGGTAATTTAAATTCGCTTACACTTTTCATATTCAAAGCATCTGTAAAAATAAGTCCTTTGAAACCCAATTCTTTCTGAAGAATATCAGTAACCACATTGTAGGAAATTGAGGAAGGAAAATTAGGTCTTGGTTCTATGCTGGGAACGTTTAAATGGGCTACCATAACGGACGAAAGTCCTTCATGAAACATTTTTTTGTAAGGATAAAACGCTAGGTTTTGTAATTGTTCTTTTGAGTAATTTATGGTCGGTAATTTTTTATGAGAATCCGTATCCGTATCGCCATGTCCCGGAAAATGCTTTCCTGTTGAAAATATGCCTTGACTTTGCACCCCTTTCATCAAAGCAATAGCATGTGCTGTAACCTTGAATTTATCTTCACCAAAAGAACGAAAACCTATGATAGGATTTTTAGGATTGGAGTTGATATCAAGAATTGGAGCAAAGTTAAATTGCAATCCCAATCGCTTGCTTTGTTGTCCTATTTGAACACCTACTTTCTCCAATAATTTCATGTCTTGGATGGCTCCAAGAGTCATATTCCAGGGATAACTGTAGGTAGAGTCCAATCGCATGCCCAAACCCCATTCCGCATCACTACCAATAAACAATGGAGTTTTTGACTTGGATTGAAAACGGTTGGTTAATTTTGCCTGACGAACAGGTCCACCTTGAAAGAAAATTAATCCTCCAATTTTATGATCTGTTATGAGTGTATCAATAGCTTTAATATGCGTCGAATCTTTATTGGAATAAGCGGCAACCATAAACAATTGTCCAAATTTTTCCTCTAAAGTCATTGCACTGTAAACACTATCAACCCATTTGTTGCCTTGAGGAGACAACTCAAAAAGTGTGGGCATATTACTTAAAGCAATACTGTCTAAATTTTCAATTTTGGACGGAATGTTGGTTACAATTACTTTATTCTTATTTGTTTTTGTACCAACACAACCAACAGCAATAAAAAGAAATAAGACATAAAAAAAACTATTTCTGATGCTTATCTTTTTCATCTGACTATTTTGTTTAAAAAAAACGACTGTGCCAGCTATCAATGGCAGGAACTTCCCAGGATTCATTGTATTCTTCTATATTATTAACTAAATTATTGAAAACGATGGTATTTTCAGTAACCGCTTTATCTTTTACCATTTTCTTGAAATCAATCAACGGCTTGTGTGCTATATGTTCTCCAAGTTTGAAGGTAACGTTCATTTTATCCAATAAATCTACGGTATATTTTTGTTCTAAATTTTGAATAAATTCTACAGAGGAATCTATAGAGCATCCTGTTGCAGCTTGTACATCCTGATTTACGGCAATAATGATAAACCGGTTGTATTTTAATTGGTACGAGGATTCTAGACTAGTACCATGCGCAGCCCAACCTTCCAGAAAAGATTGCAAGGCGCTTTCTATTTCAGAAAATTCGGCATCCGAAAATTTTCTGTTTGATTGATAAATCCAGATTTTAGATTCTTCGGGTAAATTTTCAAATGGAACGTACATACGATTTTAGATTTGTGATTTTAGATTGTAGATTTATGAAGTTAGGTGTAATAAATTATAGAGCATTGCTGATTACTTAGACACTGTACACTAAAGATCCTGCGCATTAGCAATTAGTTCCGCAATATCCATCACTTTTACTTCGCCTTCTTTTTCTTTATTTTTAATACCGTCCGTCATCATGGTATTACAAAAAGGACAGCCTGCGGCAATAATTTCTGGTTTTGTTTCTAATGCCTCCTCGGTTCTTTCTATATTGACTTCCTTATTTCCAGGTTCAGCATCTTTAAACATTTGGGCTCCACCTGCACCGCAACATAAACCGTTAGCTTTAGAACGCTTCATTTCAACTAATTCAGCATCCAATTTAAGAATCAATTCTCTTGGTGCTTCATACACATTATTAGCTCTTCCTAAATAACAAGGATCGTGAAAAGTAATTCGTTTACCCTTGAATTGTCCACCTTCAATGGTCAGCCTTCCGTCATCTAACAAGGATTTCAAAAACTCCGTGTGGTGAACCACTTCGTATTTTCCGCCTAATTCCGGATATTCATTTTTTAGTGTATTGAAACAATGTGGACAAGCGGTAACAATTTTTTTTGCTTCGTATGCATTCAAAACCTCAATATTCATCATGGCCTGCATTTGAAACAAAAACTCATTACCAGCTCTTTTGGCAGGATCACCTGTACAGCTTTCTTCAGTACCTAAAACGGCAAAAGGAACATTAGCCCGATTTAAAATCCGAACAAAAGCCTTCGTTATTTTCTTCGCTCTATCGTCAAAACTTCCTGCACAACCCACCCAAAATAAAACTTCTGGTTGTTTCCCTTGAGCTAACATTTCGGCCATGGTAGGCACTATTAAATTCTCTGACATACTATCTTGTTGATTCGGTTATTTGCTTATTTGGTTAATGACAAAATCTTCATTTGTAAATCGGTTATTCGTAATACAAATAGCCTATTAAACAGTGACGCGATTTAACGCCTATTCGTTTTTCCAATTCAATCGGTCTTGCTGATTGTATTGCCATGGCGCACCGTTATTCTCTATATTAGTCATCATGGCGTTTATTGGCAGTGGGGCCGCACTTTGTTCCATTACTAAATAGCGACGCATATCCATAATAATTGAAAGCGGGCTAATGTTTACAGGACATTCTTCCACGCACGCATTACAAGAAGTGCATGCCCAAAGCTCTTCTGGTGTGATGTAATCGTTTAATAATGTTTTGTTGTCCGGAATAAAAACACCTTTATTGGCATCAATATTTCTTCCTACTTCTTCCATTCGATCTCTGGTATCCATCATAATTTTACGTGGAGACAATTTTTTTCCTGTAATATTGGCTGGACAAGCTGACGTACAACGACCACATTCTGTACAGGTATACGCATTCAATAATTGAACCCAGTTTAAGTCCTGAATATCGCTGGCACCAAATTTACTTGGAACTGCGTTGTCATCCACTGGTGCTGCCGCAAAAGGATCAGCATTAGGATCCATCATTAACTTCACTTCTTTAGTAACGGATTCTAAATTGTCAAATTGTCCTTGCGGATTTAGATTTGCAAAATACGTATTTGGGAATGCTAAGAGAATATGTAAATGTTTTGAAAAATACAAATAATTCATAAAAATTAAGATACCCACAATATGCACCCACCAGAATATCTCTGACAGCAACATTACCAATTCATTTGACATTCCGTTAAAGATAGGTTCAATAAATTGACTGATCGGAAACCAACCGGCTTTTATAAAATGAGAAAAACCTCCGGGGACATTTTGTAAATGCAAATCAGAAGCGTTCATCAATAAAAATAATGTCATAAGAACCACCTCAAAATACAAGATATAGTTTGCATCATTTTTTGGCCAGCCTTTTAAATCAGAGCTTACAAATCTTTTCAATTTGATGGCATTTCTTCTGCTCCAAAAAGCAAAAACTGCTACTAAAACTAAAAAAGCTAAAATTTCGAAAGAAGCAATCAGCACATCATACGTAGTTCCTAAAAAAGCAAAAACACGATGTGTCCCAAAAAGTCCGTCGATAATAATTTCTAGCAATTCAATATTTATAATTATAAAACCCACATAGACAATAATATGCAATGCTCCAGCGATAGGTTTTTTGACCATTTTTGATTGACCAAGAGCTATCATGGCCATATTAATCCAGCGCGCTTTTGGATTATCAAAGCGATTTACATCCGTTCCAAGATTGATATTTCGTCTGATTTTTTTAACACTGTTGAAAAAATAACCAAAACCAATTACCAATATAACGGCAAATAAAATGTTGTCTAAGTAGCTCATAATTGCTATTTTATTTCATTAGATATAGAATCATTTACAGGACCTACATACGGTTTATTTTTCTTTCCAAATAAAGAAATATTGACATATCGAGTGGGATAAAGTCTAATATCTTGCAATAATAATTCTAATTCTTTTGTGGCGTTTTTTATGTTTTGGTAGAAAGCCTCGTCGTTTAGCAATTTACCCATAGAACCTTTCCCAGATTCTAAACCACTCATAATACCATCAACTCTTCCTAGAGTTGCATTGAGATTTTTTACCGTTTTTCCAAGATCGGCTTTATTCAAGGAATCTGATATTTTAGAAAAATTACCCGATATTTTAGAAAAATTGCTAACGACTCCGTTGATTTGTGCTTTATTCGTTTCTAATAAAGTATTGACATTTAAGGACACTTTATGAAATTGTTCAATGGTTTTGCTCAATTCAGCTAGAGTGAGTTTTAAATCCTGCTGCCCTTTTTGATCCAGAACGTTATTAAAACCGGAAATTAATTTATCCGTGCTTAACAATAGTTTTTCTAGTTTTTCCTGAAGAGGTGCTAATTGATCCCCTACTTTATCAGTAAGTCCTAATTTCACTCCGCCTTGCAATTTCTGACCATCAAGTGCCAAGCTTTTATCTTTAAAATTAGGGATAATTGCAATTTGTTTTCCTCCAATAAATCCTGGCTCATAAATAGAAGCCCTACTGGATTTAGAAATAGGAAAATCAGTTTTCAATTGCAATTCAACTAATAATAGTCCTGTGTTTTCATTTATGGTAATACTATTTACTTTACCAACCACCAAACCGTTCAGGGTAACAGGTGAGGATGTGGCTAGACCTTCAACACTTTTATATTCTACATAAAATGTTTTATAATTTGTGAAAAGATCTCTTCCTTTCAAAAAACTATAGCCCCAAATAAATAATAAAATAGAAGCAATTACTAAGATAGCAGTTTTAATTTCTCGTGTTATTTTCAAAATTCAAGTATTTTTTACAAATTTAATGTAAAATATTTTAAGTTGTTGTTATTATTTAAGAGCTTATTCTACACTTATTTTTTCTCCAACATTAAATGCAATTAAGTGTCCGGACGTATCTTTTTAGGTTTAACCATATCGATTTTTTTTGCTAAATAATAATCTGATATTTAGATTTATAACTAATACTAATGATCCTGTCATCCGCTATCAGTAGAAGCTCTTCAGACACTTTGAAATTAGATGCTTTTAACTTTTTATTTAATAAAACCAGTTATAGTTTAACAAATATGTTGTTTTGGGATAGACTACTTGAACGTCGTACGCATCTTTAGATCTGTTTTTTTAACTTTAATATTGTCGTAAGCGCATTTACTTTTCAACAAAACTATTGTGCAAATTTACTGAGTTTTTACCGCCGTGACCGCATTAAAATAAAATAAATCGGTCTGAGAAAAAAAGTTCAACAAGACCAATAAAAATACTTTTAGAATTGCGAATTCGCTCGTATTATTTTCGAAATAAAACTTATTTTTTTAATCAATACTACTGTAGCACTTGTTATTTAATCGCTTCTTGAATGCTTATTTTTTCTCCATTTTTAAAAGCGATCAAAAAAGCAGTATCATATCCTTTCTCTTTTGCCTCTGTTAATTGCTTTCTTGCTTCATCGTAATCCGTTGTTTCTCCATACATATATTTGTAGACTCTATTTTCATAGGCAACAGAGATATTTTTTAATCCTTTAAAATTTCTAGGCAGGAGCGCTACTTTTTTGATACTAGCCAAAAGTTGCACTTTGAATGAGGTTTTAGTATTATCGATTGCTTTTTTAGTTTCAATAACTTGAAGGTTTGTTTTTGATTTTAAAGGCGTTGCAGTATCCTTAACTTGTTTTTCAATAATTTTTTGCGAAGGCTTTACTTCAAATGCTTCCGATTCTCCACTTCCAAAATATTCTTTTTTATAATCGATTATAGCTCCTGCAATGGCTTTGGCAATTTCGTTCTGGCCTTCTTCTGAATTTAATCTATTTCCTTCAGTCGGATTAGAAATAAACCCCATTTCTATCAATACTCGTGGCATGTAGGCTTTATGAAGCACCATAAATGGCGCTTGTTTAACTCCTCCTCCACGTATTTTTTTTCCTAAATCTGCAAAAGCATCTTCTACCTTACTGGCCAGTGAAATACTGTTGTCTAAATATTCTTCCTGCATCAAGGTCATCCCAATCATAGTTTCCGGAGAGTTTGGATCAAATCCTTCATATTTTTGTTTGTAATCTTTTTCAAGAGTGATTACAGAATTCTCTTTTTTAGCCGCTTCTAGGTTAGAGGCTATCTTACTTAAACCCATCACGTAGGTTTCTGTACCATCGGCAGCGGTATTTCTGTTGGCATTACAATGAATTGACACAAAAATATTAGCATTAAATCTGTTAGCAATATTGGCTCTTTCAATTAAGTCAATAAAAACATCTGTTTTTCGTGTAAAATTCACATCAATTTGTGGAGTAGCTTCTAATAACTTACCAACTTTTAGAACGACAGCCAAAGCTATGTTTTTTTCTATTCGTCCTTCATATACAGCACCAAAATCATGATCGCCATGCCCCGCATCAAGTGTTACTTTAAAAACATTAGATTGACAAAAGGCTGATAGCGATATTATCGTCATCAAAAAAGTTATTGTAATTTTAATTTTATAGGTGTTGTGCATAAAGCTATAAGTTAATTTAATTAGAAGACTAAGTGTATAAATTTATTTATTTGACTATTTTTGACAAAAATTTATATGTAAGTTTGACATCTCAAAAAACAGGCCATAATTTTACAAAAATAGCATTTAAACCTTTGCATACAAACTTATTTAATATCGTTTTATTATCAATCTTCCTATCCTTAGGGTCTGGAAAATTATATTCTCAAAATATATCAAAAAAAAAGACGGCGATTTCCGTTAGTAAACAAATAGATAGTACTACTTTAGGAACTATCAAAAAGGTTCCTACTGTTGCAACTACTACAAAAGAGAAGGATTCAATACAAAAAGACAGTATAAAGCCTACCAAAGCATTCCTTGACGGAAAGGTAAAATACAAAGCCGATCAATATGCTAAAATTGATCAAAAGAAAAAGCTCATTACTTTGTATAATAACGCAGAATTGTATTATCAAGACATTGAATTGAAGTCTGGTATAATTGTAATGAATTATGAAAAAAATGAGGTATATGCCGGTCGCATCAAAGATTCTACAGGAGCTTATACACAGTTTCCAAATTTCAAACAGGGCACTAATGTTATTGAACCTGATTCTATCCGATTTAATTTTAAAACAAAAAAAGCTTTAATTTGGAACTCACGATCAGATCAAGGCGAATTTAAAATAAAAGCAACGCAGACCAAAAAAGAAAATGATTCTGTTTATTTTCTAAAAGGAGCCCGTTTTACTACTTCAAAAGATGTAGACAATCCAGAATATTATTTTCAAACCAGCAAAGTAAAATTCATCCCAGGCAAAAAAGTAGTTACGGGATTGACTAATATGGTTATTGCAAATGTTCCTACTCCAATTGCATTGCCTTTTGCTTTTTTTCCAATGAGCCAAGAAACCAGCATTTCAGGATTAATTTTACCAAGCTATAACGACTCCAACAACCGAGGGTTTTCGTTGCAAAATTTAGGGTATTATTTTGCCTTGAGTGATAATTATGATTTAACCGTATTAGGCGATTATTATACTAATGGCAGTTACGGGTTGCGTTTTGAATCCAGTTATGCCAAAAGATACAATTATAGAGGAAACTTAAACATTCGATTTGAAAACTTAATTACCAGCGAAAGAGGCTACCCTGATTACTTAAAACAAAATATTTATAACATACAATGGTCCCATTCCAAAGACTCTAAATCGAATCCTAATTCTAGTTTTTCGGCCTCTGTGAATCTTGGAAGTAGTAAATATTTTCGACAATCTATCAATCAGATAAATATTGGTTCAAATCTAAATAATACCTTAAGTTCTTCTGTGTCGTATTCAAAAACATTCACTTCAATTCCACAAGTTAGAATGTCATTGACTGCAACTCACTCGCAAAATACACAAACCGCAGAAATCAATATGACACTACCTACACTACAACTGAGTGTGGATCGGATTTATCCTTTTGTGGGGAAAGACGGCGTAAAAAAAGGGTTTTTCAAGAACATCAATTTACAATATAATCTGAATGGCCGAAACAGCATTGTTACTACCGATTCTTTATTCTTCAAGCCACAAATGTTCCGGGATGCAAAAATTGGTTTCCAACACAGTATTCCGTTAAGCACCAATTTTAAATTATTTAAATATTTCAGTGCGTCTACATCCGTAAATTATGAAGAAATTTGGTATACCAAAACAATTGAAAGAAGTTTTGACCAAAACCAAAGCACCGTAGTCGATAAAACGGTTAATGGCTTTGATGCCTTTAGAACCTATTCCTTCTCTTCAAGTCTGGGAACCACTATTTATGGAACTTTTAACTTTGGTGAAAACAAAAAGATAAAATCAATTCGGCACGTCATGAGACCATCTGTTTCGTATGGGTATACCCCAAGTTTCGAAAAATATTATGACACCTACGCATCCGATGCAACCGGGACAATGACAAAACAATATTCCAGATTTGAAAGCGGGATTTTTGGAGCCCCAGGATTGAATAATTCGAATTCGTTAGGATTTGATTTGAGCAACACTTTTGAAGCAAAAGTTACTGATAGCGATAGTACCAAGGTTGAACCTAAAAAAATAATGCTGCTGAATAACTTAAACCTATCTACCAGCTATAATTTAGATGCAGATGGTGTCAATTCATTAGCTTTTGCGCCGATACGAGTTAGTGGTGGTACCCAACTTTTTCAAAATAAAATGAATGTCAATTTTGGAGCAACGTTAGATCCCTATGCGATTGATAACTCCGGAAACCGAATTAATGTCTTTAATATTAACAACGGCGGCAGCCTTTTTAGAATGACAAGTTCTAATATGACTTTAAATTACTCTATTTCCAGTAAAGGAAATGATAAAAAAGACAAAGACACAAATGAACAAAGCCGAAGAAATGGGGGCCGTGGAGATGATCTGTTCGGTACCAATACGGACTTAGGAGACAATAGGAGAAGTCAGTTTGACGAAGAAGAGGAAGATGATAGAGAAGATAAAATTTCTGAATTTTTTAATTCAAAATTACCGTGGGATATGACCTTTGCCTATTCTTTGACCTATGGAAACAATAATAGAGAGAATCAAATCATTGGTAACTCAATAATGATTTCAGCTAATGCTGATATCACTCCAAAATGGAAAGCAGGAATATCAACCGGGTACGATTTTGTTCAAAAAGGAGTTACCTTTACTCAGCTTCGTTTTGAAAGGGATTTATTAAGCTGGAGAATGGATTTTAACTGGTCTCCATTTGGTGATAATGCAAACTGGGGATTCTTCATTGGAATAAAATCAGGCGTGCTCAGCGATATCAAATGGGACAAACGAAGTACAATAAATCGGTAATTAGGCCAGGAGACTTTTAAACTAAATTGAATTACATAAAATAGAACGTATGAAAAAGATAATTTTTACAGAAAATGCTCCTGCACCAATTGGCCCGTACAACCAAGCAGTCCTAAAAGGAAACACATTGTATGCATCAGGTCAAATTGCAATAAATCCGGCAACTGGAACGTTAGTTCTTGATTCAATCGAAGCCGAAACAGAACAAGTCATGCAAAATATGAAAGCAGTTCTGGAAGCCGCCGGAATGACATTTGAAAACATAGTAAAAACCACAATATTTATTATGGATATGACCGATTTCGGGAAAATAAATACGGTTTATGGTTCCTATTTTAACGAGAAAACTGCTCCGGCACGGGAAACAGTTCAAGTGGCCTGTTTGCCAAAAAATGTGAATATTGAAATCTCAATGATCGCTATTCTTTAGTGCTTTTTTTCCGCTTTCATTATTAAAACAAGAAAAACGGTTGAAACGATTTCAGAATGTCCGTTATCAATTAGTTATAAATTAAAAACCACTGTTGATTTACTTGCTCTAAAGTAAATTAACAGTGGTTTTTGATAAAAATAAACTCTGAAAAACTATTTATTTGCAATATGATATGCAATTAAACCATCAATAGGTCGTCGCAATACATTGCCTAATTGCAACTCATATTTATCAAATATTTCTTGCAGCTCTTCTTTGAGATAAAAGGCTATGGACCCCACAAAATGAACTGGAATTTCTTTGCAGTTATCGTATTGTTTTATGTAATTTTTCACAAAAGATTTCATTCCTTTGAAAATAATTTTTCTGCAGAACTCCGTTTCTTTGTGCTGAATCAGGAACTTCGCAAAAGTCGCTAAATACGCATTTGGATTGGGTTCTTTGTACAATTTGCTTTTTATAGCATCTGGATCAAGGTTGTATTCTTTCTCGAATTCAACGGCCAGTTCTTTTGGCATTTTATTAAAATAGTACTTTCTGATTAATTCTTTTCCAAAAACATTTCCGCTGCAATCATCCATGGCGATATATCCCAATGACTGTACTTTTTGATGGAGTTCTTTGCCATCAAAATAACTGCAGTTTGATCCGGTCCCCAGTATAGAAACAATTGCTTTTTCTCCCTTTGGAGTCGTTGCATAAACGGCTGCATAGGTATCTTCTTTGACATCTATAATAGCATTAGGAAAATACTTTTGAAAAACCTGAGACAGTGCAATTTTCATTCTTTCAGTACCACAACCTGCTCCATAAAAAAACAAATGGGTTGCATTTTTCTTGTTTTGCAAAATATCAAAACGATCATTTAAGCGTTCAATAATTTCATCTTCTTCAAGTACTTCAGGATTCAATCCTAAGGTTTGAGTTGTAAACAATATTTTACCATTTGTATCTATTGCAATCCAATCGGCTTTGGTAGAACCACTATCAACTATTAATCTCATTTTTTTCTGGTTTTTGGTTTTGTTGTTATATTTCCTAATACTTTCATAAAGGAAGGTATTAACAAAATATAAATGAAAAAGGGAATAAAAAATAAAGTCCCGTTACTATAAAGATAACGGGACTTTGTAAATATAATTAATTATTTTAAACCTGCAATATGTACTGATAAATCGATCAATTTGCTTGAATAACCATATTCATTATCATACCAAGATACAATTTTGAAAAAAGTAGAATTCAAACCAATTCCTGCATTAGCATCCACAATTGAAGTACGGGGATCCGAAACGAAATCTTGTGATACTACAGCATCTTCGGTATATCCTAAAACACCTTTCATAGTGGTTTCAGAAGCTGTTTTTAGAACAGCCATGATTTCTTCATAGGTTGTTTCTTTTGCTAATTTAACGGTCAAATCTACTACTGAAACATCTACAGTAGGAACACGCATAGACATCCCTGTTAGTTTTCCGTTCAATTCCGGAATCACTTTTCCTACTGCTTTTGCAGCACCTGTACTAGATGGAATCATGTTGACTAATGCTGATCTACCGCCACGGAAATCTTTTCTTGATGGTCCGTCATTTGTCATTTGAGTTGAAGTTGTTGCATGAATAGTAGTCATCAAACCTTCAACAATTCCAAAATTATCATTGATTACTTTGGCCAAAGGAGCCAAACAATTTGTAGTACAAGAAGCATTAGAAACCACTGTATCTGAAGCTAACGCTTTGTCATGATTTACACCCATTACAAACATTGGCGCATCAGCAGAAGGTGCAGAAATAATTACTTTTTTAGCACCACCGGTGATGTGTGCTTTTGCCGTTTCAATAGTAGTGAAAAAACCCGTACATTCCGCTACAACATCTACATCTACTTCATTCCATTTTAGATTTGCAGGATCTCTTTCTGCAGTAATCCTGATGTGTTTATCGTTTACAAAAAGTTTTCCGTCTTTCACTTCTACTTTTCCGGCGAAACGTCCGTGAACTGAATCGTATTTTAATAAGTAAGCTAAATGATCTACATCTAATAAATCGTTAATTGCAACTACTTCTACATTATCTCTGTTGTACGATTCTCTAAAAACTATTCTCCCTATTCTTCCAAAACCGTTTATTCCTAATTTAACTTTTGACATTTTACTTTAATTTTTGTTTATTTAAATATTAACTTGCTCTAAAGTCTAATTTCCTCACTATAAACTTTAATCCCTTTATGTAGACATTATGTCTGAAACTCTTAATAATTCTCTATCAATTTCTGTTTTGCCTTTAATGGCTTGTTCCAAAGGTGTCAATGAAACTGTATCGTTCTTTAACCCTACCATGAACTTTGACTTGCCTTCCAGCAAAGATTCAACTGCTTTTACGCCCAATCTACTGGCAAGAACCCGATCAAAACAAGAAGGGGAACCGCCACGTTGCATGTGGCCCAGAACAGAAACTCTAACATCATATTCCGGCAAATTAGCTTCTACGTAATCTTTTAATTCAAATACGTTTTTCCCTATTTTATCTCCTTCTGCTATTACAACAATGCTGGATGATTTACCAGAAGCCTTGCTTTTTTGCAGGGATTCTAATAATCGCTCTAATCCTAAATCTTCTTCGGGAATCAGAATTTCTTCGGCACCGGCACCAATACCGGCATTCAAAGCGATGTGACCGGCATCTCTACCCATCACTTCTACAAAGAATAAACGATTGTGTGAACTTGCGGTATCTCTAATTTTATCAATGACATCCACAACGGTATTCAAAGCGGTATCATATCCTAACGTATGGGTGGTCCCAAAAATATCGTTATCAATAGTTCCCGGAATTCCCATTACTGGAAAATCAAATTCATTATTGAACAACAAACCACCGGTAAAAGTACCGTCGCCCCCTATTACTACTAGAGCATCTATTCCTGCTTTAATCAGGTTATCGTGTGCTTTTTTTCTTCCTTCTGGAGTTTTAAATTCTAAAGAACGTGCTGACTTCAAAATTGTCCCTCCTTTATTAACAATGTTGTTTACGCTACGAGGTCCCATTTCTTTGAAGTCGCCTTCAATCATTCCCTGATATCCTCTGTATATTCCTATACATTCAATAGCATGATACGCACATGTCCGAACAACGGATCGAATTGCTGCATTCATACCTGGTGAGTCTCCTCCCGAAGTAAGAACACCAACTTTTTTTATTGTTTTTGGCATTATTTAAGTATTAAAGTGTAAAATTAGCAAACATTCAGCACTTACAGAGCCGTGTTTTTTATAAATTAGTTAAGCAACCAAAATTCAAACGTTTTCGTTAATAAGTTTTCGAAAAATCAAAATAAAACGAATTTTATTTAGCAAAATAAAAAAATAATGAATTTTTATTTGATAATTAACAATTTAAGCGTTTTTATGATTGTTTTATGACAATGATCCATTACGTATTTACAAATGAGGAATTAAAAAAAAACGTCCTTGTGGTAAGTCTGAAATTCTTTTAATTGGTACTGAAGCAGATATTGTTAATCTCCTATCCTGATCCTGATTCTCATTCTCATTTGTATGAATTCTTGGTTCTGATTCCTCCTGTTTACAAAAAAATTAGTTTTCCTCCGGGACTAAACCTTCTTGATTATTTTTGGTTTTTTCTGTTTTGGGTTTTTTAGATTTCATAAAATTAATATAATCCGGAGATAAGTCAGAATCTTGATCTTCAGCGGCGGGCACTGTCACTCTGTCTATTTTTAGATTCGTAAAAATTTTATTGACTAACTCCTTGAAAGTATCAAAATCTACTTCGTAAGAAACTCCTAAACCTTGGGTATAACCAATCCCTTGCCCAATATAATTGATATCATTTTCTTTATTAAACAATCGTAAATTAAGTGTTCCATCTTCATTAACCCTATATAGCACTTCAACATCTCCTACGATAGCGGATTCATTAATCCCACCAAAAGGAACTCCTAGTTTTCCATTGATCGTTATTCTTTCGTTTATTTTGGATGAAATTGTTGCAACAAACCGTCCATCTGTTTCTCTTCCTATTCTTCTGTCGGCTCCAATGAAATTCAGACCCACTTTGAATTTTTCATCGTCAGATTGTATTATTCCTCCTAAAAGACTAGAGGCGGTCTCAAACAAACTTCCTGAAAAATCAGATTGACTTACTCCTTCCGGACTTAAAAATCCACCGGAAGATAATAAATACAATGCTTGAGTTTGTCTCACGTCCTTATCATTTAACTTATATTGGATTTCTGATTTTAACACCGTGCTGACTGTTGGAAATTCAATATTAAAATCGGGTTCCGGACTAGTCAAATCGCCTCTAATTCCTATAACTACTTCCACGGGGACTTTCGTATTAAAAGAAGCATTTTCTAACAAAATTGCAGGATTTGCAGTAGTTTTGTATACTGCTTCAAGATTTAACTGTGCGCGCATCGGATTCCCTTCCCAGGAAATTGACCCTCCTTTTTTGACCTCAAACTTCTTGTCTATCAGTCCTCCATATTTAAAATTATAAGTCCCTTCATACGCTTGAAAATCACCCCACATATTGAATTTCCCCGTCGTGTTTATTTTAAACAACAAAGAGCCAAAACCTTTCCCCTTCATTCCGTGACCTGTGTTTCGGTCTAGAATTACCTCTACTTCGGCATCCGGTGTAATATCAAAATCAAACTCCAATTCAAGGCCATTATAATTCCGGGTATTTTCTACAATACCGTTCCTTACATTGTATTTTTCTTTTGCAGTCAGGAAATGAAGAAAAATATTATCACTTACACTTTCGGCATTATTAATAGGAATTTTTATGGCTGTTCCTTTCTCTGATTTTGCAGCTACTTTTATAAACAATGAATTAGTTGGTCCTTTTATAGTGGCAACTCCATCTATAAATGCAGTACCATAATAAGCTGAATCTTCAGTATCCTTAGTATCTAATGCTAGAAGCCTTTTTGAATTAACGGTTAAATCTAATTTCCAATCCGAAAAATTAGTATGCCCAATACTTCCGTTTAACTTCCCTACAGTGCCAAATTTTGTGTCTGTCAAGGTATTGTTTCTAAACAAGAATCGGTCATCGGTCAGGTCTATAATTGTGTTATCACTTAAACCGTAATCCACATTCAGGTAGGGTATGGTTATTCCTGCTTGGTCAAGGTACAGCCTGCCATTTATACTAGGTTTCTTAAGATTTCCTTCTATGGTAGCATTACCGGCTATTGAACCTCGTATATTAGACAATACTTCACCACCCAAAGAGTTCAAGGTTGCGATATTAAATTTATCAAATTTTAGCCTCAAATCAAGAATGGTTTCTTTATTGACAATTTCAAAACTACCATCCGCATTAAATGATTCAAAATTTTTGTTCTCTAAATTAGAATTTATGGTAAACTTGCTAAGATTTTCATCACCTTCAATTTCAAAATTTAAAGTTCCTAAATCTATTTTATTTAAATTCAAATTATCAATAACTATAGAAGATGTAGGCTGAAAAACATCTTTATTTTGCTTGAAATTTACTTTTCCATTTATATTTCCATGTGCAATAAATTTATCATTAGCAGGCGTGATTTTGTTTAGATCCACATCTTTAAAACTCAGTTGTAAATCCTTAATTGTAGTATCTTTAAAAAGGCCCACTAAAGAAATTTCCTGTTCTTCATGTGACAACACAATGTTATCAATATTGAAATTTTGAAATGATTTATCAAAAACAACTTTATTATCAGTTGCTTCTTTTTCGTTCAAAAACCACAAATAATCTTTGAATTTCACCTCTGATTTACTAATTCCAACTACATTATTGTTATCCTGATTAATAGTATGGTATAAATTCAGATTAAAATAATCTTCTGCTTTTGGTCCCCCTTTAAACTCCGAACGAAAATACAGTGTGTCTTTCATTGTGACATTTATCAGACTAAAATCACGTATTTTATAGTATTTTGTTTTTATACTGTCCAGTTCTATGTAGGCATTATAAAGCGGATTTTTATTGTCTACCGAAACTCTTATATTATCAAGTATATTGTTTGAAGCTATAATTTGAGGCGAATTAAAATTGAGTTTAAATTCCTGATTATCGGAGTTTATATTTCCTTTAATAATGGTGTTGGGTGCAATAGAAATATCAGGGTAAAATATTTCAATTATTTTATTATATATAGAGAAATTAAACTTAAGAAACTGTCCTTTCTTTACCTTGTTGGGTTTAAAATTCGTGTACAGGCTTCCCAAAGAATTCTTTACCAGGTTTTCCAATTGGTTAAATTCATATTTACCCACAATTTCACCCTGAACAATATCTGGTGAATTTACAGTCATGGTTCTTACTCTATTTTCATCAAAAGTTGAATTTATGGTAAAATCATCAAAATTATACGTGTCTTTTGCATTTTGATAGGAGGTTTCGTTGATATACACATTTCCTTGAAAATTTTCTACAGTATTTCCTGATGCCTGAACTACCACATCGCCTCTAAATACAGCAATAGAATCCTTAATTAACTTTAATTTATTCAAATCTGCGTTTTCAACATTAATGTGAAAATCGTATCTATTGTCTTTTTTGCTTAAATCCAATAAACCTTCAAAATTCATACTTAAATTAGGATCTTTTATGGCAATTTGTCCTCTGTAATTCGGATTTTTAAGAACTCCATTGACATCAATATTCGTGTAATTGTATTTTTTATACTCTATTTGGCTAATGCTCCCTTTGATAGCTGTGTCCAGGTATTTTTCTTTGAATCCTTTACCATCGATATCCATATTCAAACTTACCTTTCCTAGTTCTTTTTGATCCAATAAAGTTCCAATATCAAAATTTTCTAAAATAACGTTCCCAATATAAGAAGCCTTATCAATAACATTTATATTTTTTATTTCTAAATTAGAGATTACTTTACCTAACGCCGTTATCATAGAAAAATCAGCTTTGACAACAGTTGTAGAAACATTTGAAACTCCGGAAGCTGAAAATCGTCCTAATTTTTTTAGAGAACTGGGTAATTTATTTCCAAGAATATTAGGTAATATAACTATCAAATTATCATAGCTAGAGGTTAATTTGTCAAATCTGGCATACATCGAAAATTTCTGCCCTTTTTTAGCAAACAAGTTTTTAAAATTAATAGCACCGTTGATCTGTGTTTTCCGATCATCAACTAATTTTAAATTTTTGAATTTCAAATCATTAAGCGTTCCTTTAATAGATGCTTTGATATAAAAATGTTGATTTTTCCCTATTTCTTTATAAAAGTAACGAATATCATTTGAAGCAATTGAGGCAGCATCCAGTTTAATATCAAAGAGTACTTTATCGGTAAAATTAGAAAAATATTCAATTTTATAATTTAACAATACAGTCCCTTTTAAGGTGGATTCTTTGGTCAACAAATTCAGATTTTCTAGTTTTAAGTTTTTTCTGGAATAACTGAATTTTGAGTTTAAATTTTTAACATACAAACCCCGAAAATCTAAAAATGACATTTTATCAATCATAGTCGTTACATCCTGACCGTAAATTTTAAAATTCGTTACGGAAGCATTCAGTTTAGTAAAATCCAAGTCTTTTGGAATTTCACGATTTAGATCTGTCAAAATAAAATGACTATCGTAAATTTTTAATTCCTTTACGGTGAGCAGAAACTTTTTCGTTGATGGTCTTCCGGTTTCAAAAGCGGCTATAAATTTATCGAGATTAGACTCTTTTTCATTTTTGTACGTTTTTAAATTAAATACTAAACCACTCAACCGCAAATCACCAAAAATCAGATCACCGTCCAGCAATTTTTTACCTTCTAAAATAGTCGTTGCAATTCTATCCGAATAAATTAAAGTGTCTTTGTGGTGATCCAGAATCAATACTTTTTTGAATTTTACACCTCCAAAAACAGATATAACAACTCCGTCAATAGCAATATTAGTTCCAAAGTCTTTATTGAGACTTCGGGTGAAATACTGTGCTATTTTAGTTTGAACAAATGGTAGGGTAAGAGCAATACCAAGTACAAGTAAAAGTAGGATTAGTCCAAGTAGAGACCGAAATACTATTTTTTTTATTTTTTTGATACCTACTATATATTTAAATTTTCTAAAATTTCATTTTACCTCTGGAAACTCCTGTGCCTTAAATAAAAATTCTTTAATTTTGGCCTTTACAAAATTGTTGTTTTTTGTAAACTAATCATCAAATGTAACTCCAAATTTATGCCTTTTTATGCAAAATCCCGAGGTTTTTATTCTTGCCATTGAAAGTTCTTGTGATGATACTGCAGCGGCCATTTTACACAACGATAAAGTATTGTCAAATGTTGTTGCAAATCAGCTAATTCATAATCAATATGGTGGCGTAGTTCCTGAGCTCGCCTCACGTGCACACCAACAAAACATAGTTCCGGTAGTCGATGCGGCGCTTCGAAAGGCAAATATACAAAAAGAACAGTTATCTGCAATTGCATTTACACAAGGTCCGGGACTCATGGGTTCGCTACTGGTAGGGAGTTCGTTTGCAAAATCACTTGCCCTGGCCTTACAAATTCCTTTGATTGCTGTAAATCACATGCAAGCTCATGTCCTGGCACATTATATAGAGGAAGAGGGCTATGAAAAACCCACTTTCCCGTTCTTGGCCTTAACTATAAGCGGTGGACATACACAAATCATCAAAGTAGATCATTTTTTTGACATGACCGTAATTGGTCAAACCACTGATGACGCAGTTGGAGAAGCTTTTGACAAAAGCGCTAAAATTTTAGGACTTCCCTACCCTGGTGGCCCCTTAATTGATAAATATGCGCAATTAGGAAACCCAAAAGCATTTGCATTTACAAAACCTAAAGTTCCAGGATTAAATTTTAGCTTCTCCGGTTTGAAAACGGCTATTTTATATTTTATTCAAAAGAAAAAATTAGAAAATCCAAACTTTGTTGCTGAGAATCTAAATGATATTTGCGCATCAATCCAACATACTATTATTGAAATTTTAATGGACAAATTAAAATTAGCCGTAAAAGAAACCGGGATCAAACAAATAGCCATCGGCGGAGGCGTTTCTGCTAATTCCGGAATCCGAAATACATTAAAGGAAACAGAAAACATATATGGTTGGAAAACCTTTATTCCTAAATTTGAATACACTACTGATAATGCTGCAATGATAGGAATTGTAGGATATCAAAAATTTTTAACCCAAACATTTGAAACTTCATCTGTTGTTTCTAAAGCAAGAATACAATTATAAATTATGCAATTATTCTTTAACCCTACTATTACAGAATCCACGACAATTTTTTCTTTTGATAAAGAAGAAAGCAAACACATTATCAAAGTATTACGCAAGAAAGATACCGATATATTATTTGTAACCAATGGCTCAGGCTACTTATTTAAAACAGAAATAACACTGGCATCCGACAGTAAATGCACCGTTAAAATCCTTTCGTTCGAAAAAGCCCCAGTTGCAAAATTTCACATACATCTGGCTGTAGCGCCAACTAAAATGAATGACCGTTACGAATGGTTTTTGGAAAAAGCAACCGAAATAGGCATTCACGAAATCACACCTATTATTTGTGATCACTCAGAGCGAAAAGTTATCAATAATGAACGATTTGATAAAATTTTATTAGCTGCCATGAAGCAATCTAACGAATTATACCTGCCGAAATTAAATCAGGCCATATTGATGAAAGATTTTTTAAAACACAACTATGAAGGCCTTAAATTAATTGCCCATTGTGAGGAAACGGATAAAAAATCATTGAAATCCGTTTTGAAACCAAATGAAAATGTGACCCTACTAATAGGCCCTGAAGGTGATTTTTCAGAAAAAGAAATTGCATTGGCAATTGACAACAAGTACATTCCGGTTTCATTAGGAAATACAAGGCTACGAACAGAAACGGCAGCAATAGTGGCTTGTCACAGCATACACTTTGTCAATGAATAATAATAAAACGTGTTTGGATTGCTGAACAATCAAAAAAAACAATGCACAAAATGGGTGCAAATAATAGAAATTGGCTATGAAAAAAATATTTTATTTACTCTTATTATTTTCGGTCGTTTCATTTTCGCAGGAAATTGCATTGTTAAAATACAGTGGTGGTGGCGATTGGTATGCAAACCCAACATCATTACCCAATTTGATAAAATACTGCAATGCAACTATAAATACCCAAATAAAAACAAAGCCAGCCACGGTTGAGCCTGCTAGTCCTGATTTATTTTCATACCCTTATGTGCATATGACCGGCCATGGAAATGTAGTTTTTAGTGCTGCTGATAGCAACAACCTTAAAAATTATTTGCTGGCTGGAGGATTTCTTCATATTGATGATAATTATGGAATGGACCAATACATCCGAAAAGAAATCAAAAAAATATTTCCAAATAATAGTCTAGTGGAAATTCCAGCGAGTCATGCCATTTTTCAAAAACCATTCTCGTTCCCAAACGGATTACCCAAAATACACGAACATGACGGTAAACGACCCCAAGCTTTTGGACTTTTTATAAAAAATAAATTAATACTGCTTTATACCTATGAATGCGATTTAGGAGATGGATGGGAAGATCCAGAAGTCAATAATGATCCAGCAGCGATTCGAGAAAAAGCATTAAAA
The DNA here is from genome assembly GCF_003968825.1 of Flavobacterium sp. LS1R10. Classification (NCBI taxonomy): domain Bacteria; kingdom Pseudomonadati; phylum Bacteroidota; class Flavobacteriia; order Flavobacteriales; family Flavobacteriaceae; genus Flavobacterium; species Flavobacterium sp. LS1R10. The sequence goes on from NZ_RYDH01000002.1 coordinate 435,535, forward strand.
ATGGGGGCAAATATTATCAATTATATTTTTAATAATTAACACTGCTTACCAATAATTTATTTTGAGTAACAATCATCGTATAATGTCGTGTTTTACAATTAGACAACAAGAAGTAACAAATCGATTTTAAGATACTATTTTTACATTTTTTTTGACTTTATGACTTTTTAACTTTCGAGTTCTGTAGCGCTATAATTCTTAATATCCTTCTTTGAAAGATGCCATCGCTAACAATCAAATAAAAAATACAGATTAGTATTAATTGTGAAAATAAATAGTTTGAAAAATCCACCATTACTTTCTTTTTTCAGAGGTAAAATTAGCATTAAAGAATCATTTAATAAGAATAATATTAATTACAATCTCCCTAAATATATTTTATTAAGACCAGAGGTAAATCAAGAACACGACAGCAGAAAGAGGCTACTAAAAAGTCATAATTGATATTTATTTCATGAAAAAATAGATATTTATTTTTTTTCATGAAATAATTGTTATAAAATTGTTAAATCATTAACCAAATCTATTAATTTATAACAAACTCGATTATGAAAAATTTTTTTTTACCCGTTGCTGCTCTTTTAATGCTTTTCTCTTGTCAAAATGATACAGCAGAAACAACTTCGGAAGCAAGCGCTGTATCTCAACGCGGTTGTGCCACTCAAGAAGTTCTTGCTGCACAAATGAAAGCTGATCCATCATTAGCCTTGAGAATGAATAAAATTGAAGCATTTACTGAAAAAGCAATGTTAGCCGGTCGATTAGTTAACGGTAAAGTAGAAATTCCTGTAGTTGTAAACGTTTTATACAGAACTGCGGCAGAAAACATAACTGATGCTCAAATTCAATCTCAAATAGATGTATTAAACGAAGATTTTAATGCTACTAATTCAGATTTCAGCAGTACTCCCGCTTTATTCTCTGGAGTTGCAGCAAATGTTGGTATTACTTTCGTTTTAGAAACAATAAATAGAAAATCTACTACTAAAACTTCATGGGGCACAAGAGATGCTATGAAAAAAACAAAACAAGGCGGTTTAGACCCTACTTCACCAACAACATCACTTAATATATGGGCTTGTACTATTGGTGGCGGTATCTTAGGTTATGCGCAATTTCCTGGCGGATCAACGGCTACTGATGGTGTTGTAGTTGATTCAAAATATTTTGGATTATCTGGATCAGGGGCTTATCCTTATAACTTAGGAAGAACAGCAACTCACGAAGTAGGACACTGGATGAATTTACGTCATATCTGGGGTGATGCAACTTGTGGAAGTGATTTAGTTTCTGACACACCTACACACAATACTGCTAATTATGGCGTTCCTGCTTATCCTCATTACAGCACATGCTCTGGAACTCCTGTAGAAATGACTATGAATTACATGGATTACACAGATGATAGGGGTATGTATATGTTCTCTAATGGCCAAAAATCAAGAATGGCTGCAATTTTTGTTGCAGGCGGAGCAAGAGCAGGTTTTGGAGTATAATTCCTAAATAAATTTATAAAATAAGCGACCTAAAAAGTCGCTATTTTTATTTATAAGCATTACGTGTTTATATTTCTTCATTACGATAAGTAACCTATTAACAGCATAAATTTTATTTAAATAGTCTTTACTGTTCTTATCCAAAAAGCAAGATTTAAATTATTTTATAAATAAGTAATCATAAAATTTTTTTTTAAATAAAAATTGTTATAAAATTGTGATATAATAAACCAAATCTATTAATTTATAACAAATTCATTATGAAAAAAATTCTTTTATCTGCTGTAGCATTATTAATGCTTTTTTCTTGTCAAAATGACACAACAGAAATTACTCCATCAGCTGATGCAGTTACAAAACGTGGTTGCGCATCTCAAGAGGTGTTAGCTGCCCAAATGAAAGCTGATCCGTCATTAGTTTTGCGAATGAATAAAATTGAAGCTTTTACTGACAAAGCAATGTTATCTGGTCGCTTAGTTAACGGTAAAGTAGAAATCCCAGTGGTCGTAAACGTTTTATACAGAACTACAGCTGAAAATATTTCGCTGGCACAAATCCAATCCCAAATTGACGTATTGAATAAAGATTTTAATGCTGCAAATTCTGATTATAATTCAGTTCCCGCAGCATTTTCAGGAGTAAAAGCAAATGTTGGAATTACATTCGTCTTACAAAGTGTAAAGAGAAGATCTACTACTATAACATCTTGGTCTACAGATGATTCTATGAAAAAATCAACAAATGGAATCGTTCCAACTACACCAACAACTGTATTAAACATGTGGTCTTGTAATCTTGGTGGCGGTATTCTAGGCTACGCACAATTTCCTGGAGGTGCATCGTCTACCGATGGAGTAGTAATGGATAACAATGCATTCGGTACTACCGGGACAGTAACAGCGCCATTTAATCTAGGAAGAACAGCAACTCACGAAGTAGGACACTGGATGAATTTACGTCACATTTGGGGTGATGCTACTTGTGGAAGCGATTTAGTTTCTGACACGCCTACGCACAATACTGCTAATTATGGTGTTCCTACCTACCCTCATTACAGTACATGCTCTGGTACTCCTGTAGAAATGACTATGAATTACATGGATTATACAGATGATAGAGGTATGTACATGTTCTCTAACGGCCAAAAATCAAGAATGGATGCAATTTTTGTTTCTGGTGGAGCAAGAGCGAGTTTCGGAATATAATTTTTAGTTTTTTAGAATTTAAAACTCGCTACTTGTTAGCGAGTTTTTTTTATCTTTAGCCCTTAATATAAAGATATGATTACGTCAAAAACCATTTCTAGCGGCATTATCCGTGCGCTACTTACCTTAGTGCTAGGTGCTTTAGTGCTGTTCTTTTTCTACCAAATTCAATCGGTGATAATTTATCTTGTAGTATCCTTTATATTCACAATGATTGGAAATCCTATTTTAGATTTTTTTAAACGGAGATTAAAATTTAATCATCTCTTTGCTACTATTACCACTTTGTTTATTTTTATACTGATTATATTTGGTTTCATAATGATGTTTATTCCTTTGATTTTATCCCAAGGACAAAATTTATCACTGCTCAACACAGCAGAAATTGAAAAAAATATAATTGAGTTAGCCAATCAGATCAGTGTGTTTTTGGAAAGTCATCAAATTGATTCCTCACAAATACTTAAGGAAGCCAACATTTCCTCTAAAATAAATTTTAATATCATTCCAAATTTTCTAAATGCTATTTTGGGAACAATCAGTAGTTTTGTTGTGGGACTGGCTTCGGTACTGTTTATTACTTTTTTCTTTTTAAAAGACCGATTAATGTTTCTTTTAGGAGTAAAAAAATTAATTCCCAATAGTCACGAATTTCAAATTTTAAATTCACTGGAAAAGATCAACCATTTACTATCGCGTTATTTTATTGGATTATTGCTTCAATTATTTATTGTGTTTCTTTTATACTTCATAGTCTTAGTCATTTTTGGTATTCCCGATGCAATTGTTATTGCTTTTTTATGTGCTGTATTGAATATTATCCCCTACATAGGTCCATTAATTGCATCGGTGTTAGCCGCAATTTTGACTATGATCAGCAATTTAGGTGGTGACTTCCAATCCGATATTTTACCTACGACAATTTACGTTCTTATTGGTTTTTGGATCGTTCAGATTATTGATAACAATTTATCCCAACCTATTATCTTTTCAAAAAGTGTCAGTTCACATCCCTTAGAAATATTTCTGGTTATCTTAATTGCCGGTTTTCTTTTTGGAATATTGGGAATGATTGTAGCCGTTCCATTGTATACAATAATTAAGGTGATAGGGAAAGAATTTTTTCCGGAAAATAAGATCATTCAATCATTAACTAAAGACCTTTAATTTTGGATTTAATGATTTTAAATCCTGAAGTACAAGTATTTATCAATGCTAACATTGGTACACACGTAGCAACATTAGCATTACAAAAAAATCCCTTTCCCAATGTGGATTGGATCACCATTTTGAACCAAATAGACGCTAAGACAAAAGCAAAAGATAAATTGCCACATTGGTTCTTGTCCCAAAACATCATTTATCCAAGCAAACTTTCAGTAGAACAAACGTCTTCTGAAAAAACAGCTTCTTATAAAGCTTCTATTGTTACTGGTGATCACTTAATCGATTTGACTGGAGGTTTTGGTGTGGATGATTTTTATTTTGCACAAAAAATAAAAGAAGTGGTTCATTGCGAAATTAATCCCGATTTATCTCAACTTGTAAAACACAATTTTGAGCAATTACGTGTTCCTAATATTACTTGTTATACCGGAGATAGTCTGGCAACCTTAACCGCTTTAAAAACAAACTGGGACTGGATTTATATTGATCCTTCCAGAAGAAATGATACCAAAGGAAAGGTATTCATGCTTAAAGATTGTTTGCCAAATGTTCCTAAAAATCTAACTCTTTATTTTAAAAATACAAATGCTATTCTCATAAAAACGGCTCCTATTCTTGATATTACTGCCGGACTAACGGAATTACAACACGTGAAACAAATTCATATTATAGCCGTTGAGAACGAAGTTAAGGAATTGTTATGGGAACTTCATGCAGCTTATTCCGGACCAATACGCATTAAAACTGTCAATATCCTCAAGGATAAAAATGAAACTTTTGATTTTATTTGGAATGAAGTTGCTAGTTTTTCAAATTTCAGCTTACCTCAAACCTATTTATACGAACCCAATAGTGCTATTATGAAATCAGGTGGATTTGATGAAGTGGGATCCTTTTACAAAGTCAATAAACTACACAAGCATTCCCACTTATACACTTCCATGGACTTAATTCCCTTTCCGGGTCGTGTTTTTGAAATTCAAAATACATTTTCCTATAACAAAACAGCGATGAAATTTTTTTTAGAAAACAGTAAAGCCAATATCACAACTCGGAATTTTCCGGACAGTGTAGAAAGTATTCGGAAAAAATGGAAAATAAAAGACGGAGGAAATATATATAGTTTTTTTACAACTGATGAAAATAACCATAAAATAGTTTTAATTTGCACCAAAATATCATAAAAATGAAATTCATAATTACATTAACTTTCTTTTTCTTCAGTTTGAGTCTTTTTGCACAAAAACCATGTGATTACAGTGAAAACGTTACTGATTCAATAGGAACCTATAAATCAACTAAAGAATATATGATTAGTGAAAAAAAATTTGCCGGAAACTCCAGCTATATTTTCTATTCACTGGCTTTAACGGATGGATTACCAACCTTAAACATACAATTTATCCAAAAAAGCAAGGGATTTATAAAAGCGAATTGTTTTGATAAAAATTCAAAATTGTTTTTACAACTCAACAACGGAAAAATAATTACGTTGATACACACTGATCAAGAAGATTGTGGCACTTTGATTCGTGATGACAATGGATATGATAACCGGATCAATTCTGCAGCATTTATGTTTATGAAGGATAGTTTTGAAGAATTAAAAAGTTCTCCAGTTTCTATGATGCGCATCAAATATTTAACTGATACAGAGGATTTTATTATAAAAAAGGAATTTAAATCGGAATTAAACAACGAAATTTACTATCCGGAAACCTACTTTATAAATACGATAAAGTGTATCGAATAATAGTTTATTTACATTCCCATTTAGTATTAGAAATAGTGTCATTCAACCCTGATTTTACATTATAATGCCACCATTCCGAATCAAATGAATTAAAACCACTACTAATCATTGTTGTTTTCAGCAGGTTTCTATTTGCCTTTACTGTGTGCGAAACAGTAGGATAATCATGACTCGCTTCGACTCCAAAAAAATCAAAACCAGTACCCATATCTAATTCTTTTCCACTGCTGTTCACTAAAGTAAGGTCTACAGCTCCCCCTCTATTATGAATTGATCCCTTCGAAGGATTAGCCACGTACTTAGGATTAGGTACAATTTTCCACATTTTTTTCTGAATATCTAAAGGGCGATAGCAATCAAAAATTTTAATCTTATAGCCCTTTGCCATAAACTTCTCATTGGCTTCAACAAGTGCACGAATGGTTTTTAACCGCAAAAAACATTCTGCGCAATCATATACTTTTGCGTTCAGGAAATTGTCTGTTGTGGCGTATTTCATATCATACACAAAATCTTGACTGTATTCTTTCAAATTTACAAATAGCGTATCATTGCTAATTGGAATCTTTTTTTCGTCTGTTTTAGAAATCAAGTTTTGCGCTTGACAGCTAACAATACAAAAAAGAAAACTAACGAATACAAGTGCTTTGACAGTGAAAATCATGTGTTTATTTTTTATAAAAATAAGGTAAAAAATAGTGGTATCAATTATTCCCTATGAATTAATCCGTTCAGTAATCGTTTCAATTTTGAAAAAGCAATTGCATTTCCTTCAATTTCATTGTATAAAAAAGACAACTAAGATATCCTCTAAAACAAATAAGTCCTCTAAAATTACTTTTAGCGGACTTATTTGTTTTTCCTAATAGTGATCTAAATGCATAGTAAGACCCTGACTGTTTTAGAATTTTTTCGTGTTCTTAATTTAATTTGCTGTTTTTTCGGCTAAAGCCAAAATAAATGACCAATCCAATCAAAAGCCATATTCCAAAATAAATCCAGTTCCAAACACTCAATTCAGCCATCATGTACAAACAACAAATCAATCCCAATAGCGGTATCAAAGACAAATTTGATTTAAAAGACCAAACGGATAATCCAGCTAAAACAATCAAGAAAATCCACATTGGAATTTTGTGTTTAAATAAACTAAAACCGCTTTCATATTTCACTGCATCAGCAATTGGCAAACCCGCTATAACAGCAGCATATTTTGCATCATCTTGTTGGTATTGGCGCAATAAATGCTCTAAATCCGGCGTTTCATCAGTGCTGTTTTCAGCATCAATAGTGACTAAATAATTGTATACTTTTTGGGTTTCTTCTTTGTTTAACGAGGTGATGATAGCGGATGAACTGTTGATTTGAGTTTTATTGGTAATAAAATCCATTGTTCCTTTTTTATTGTAACCAAAAGCAAACACCAATCCCATAATAATCAAAACTGGCAATATGAATTTTGAATTTACATAAGGAGTTTTAAATTTTCCACGAGGTATATCGGTTCTGTTTTGTAACACTAAAACTCCGGCACAAACCAATACAAAAGCGAATAACGTTCCAATACTGCACAAATCCGTAACCAATGTTAAATTCAAAAATAAAGCGGGAACTGCTACTACAAACCCGGTAACAATTGTCGCATACGATGGTGTTTTGTATTTTGGATGTACTTTTGAGAAACGTTTTGGCAACAAACCATCACGACTCATACTCATCCAGATACGCGGTTGTCCCATTTGAAAAACCAATAAAACACTTGCCATAGCCACAACCGCACTGACGGCAATGATTCCGGACATCCATTTTAGGTCTAATTTTTCAAATACAAAAGCCAAGGGATCACCTACATTCAACTGGTCATAACGCACCATTCCGGTAAGTACCAGAGCAATGGCAATATATAAAACGGTACATATTATTATGGCCCACATCATTCCTTTAGGCAAATCACGTTGTGGATCTTTGCATTCCTCAGCCGTTGTCGAGATGGCATCAAACCCAATGTAAGCAAAAAACACTGCTGAAACTCCTTTTAAAACTCCTGTAACACCATTAGGCGCAAAAGGGTCCCAATTTGCAGTATCCACATAGAAAACACCAACCGCTATGACTAAAAGAACAATACATAATTTGACAACCACCATGATATTACTCGCATTTCGAGATTCTTTCATTCCGCGGTAAATCAATGCCGTAATCAAAACAATAATCAGTAGTGCAGGAAGATCTGCCACAAAATGAAACGATCCAATAACCGGCGAAGTCGTCCAGGCTGTATAAGCATCCTGTAAAGCAGGACTTAAGTTTGCAAATTCTTTGCCACCTTGCATTAGCGCAATGGCATCGTCAAAACCTCTGGAAGCGGACAAAAAATCCATTTGAACCCATTGTGGTAAGTGAAGCCCGCCACTTTCAAGTAAACCCGTAAAATAGTCACTCCACGATATGGCGACCGTTATATTCCCCACAGAATATTCCATTATCAGCGCCCAACCAATAATCCAGGCTATTATTTCTCCAAAAGCCACATACGAATACGTATAAGCACTTCCGGAAACGGGAACCATCGATGCAAATTCAGCATACGCAAAAGCAGCAAAACTACAGGCTATAGCAGTAAACAAGAACAAAAAGATAACTGCAGGCCCTCCATCAGAACTAGCTTTACCAATCGTACTGAAAATTCCGGCTCCTACAATTGCGGCGATACCAAAAGCTGTTAAATCACGCGCCGTTAAATGTTTTCCTAATGCATTATGGCCATCGGCATCTCTTTTTTCAACCTGTTTTAAAATATCTTGTACTGTTTTTTTTCTAAATAAACTTGAAGATGCCATAAACTAAACTTTATCATTAAAAATTAATAAACTGTAAATTGTATGCTATAATTATGAAAATAGTTCAAATTATCTTCAAAATTCAAAAGTATAAAACAATTTTAATTAATGGAGTTTCTCTAACTATTTTTTTATTTATTTTTTATAAAAGTTAAATCAATTTTTTTTTATAGTAAATAAGTCAAATTTTGCTATTCATCTAATTAAAAAATAATTTTAAAAAACAGCTGCAATTATTATTTCAACCAGCTTTTTAGAATCGTGACCGGATGCAAGGCTTTTCTACTGGTACCATCAAAAATCTGATGGCGGCAACTAGTTCCTGCTGCTGCGATGGCCACTGTTGCATCAGTAGCTCTTATTTTTGGGAACAAGGTGTCTTCTCCCATTTGCATGCTGATTTCATAATGTTCTTTTTCATAACCAAAAGAGCCAGCCATACCACAACATCCCGAATTATAAATCGTAACTGAACTATTTTTAGGGACATTCAACATTACAAAAGTTGCTTCCATAGTACTCAATGACTTCTGGTGACAATGTCCGTGAATTTTTATTGTTTTTGCAACATCAGAAAATTGATCGGGATTAATTTTGCCTTTTGTAATCTCATTTTTAAAAAACTCTTCAATCGTAAATACATGTTGTGCTAATTTTTCAGCACCTTCCTTATCGTCAGCCAATCGAATGTATTCATCTCTAAAGGTCAATATTGCTGAAGGTTCTATTCCTATCAACGGAAAATCAGTAGTAACATAATCCGAAAAAACAGTTACGTTTATGTTTGCGATTGCTTTGGCTTCTTCCAGAAAACCTTTAGAGATAAAAGCCCTTCCGCTTTCCTCATGATCCACCATAATTACTTCATATCCTAATGCTGTCAATAACTCGTACGCATCAATGCCTACTGAAACATCATAAAAATTAGTAAATTCATCACAAAACAAACATACTTTTCCGTTTACAAAAGAATCACTTGGTGCTTGATTCCAATTTTTCTCATACCATTTTCTAAAGGTTTGCTGAGCCAGAGGAGGTACTTCTCTTTTTGAGGCAATTCCCATGGTTTTTTTTACCAAAGGCAAGTTCAGCATGAAATTCGTAAACTTTGGAGTGATACTCCCCAGTCCATTCAATTTCGCATTAAAAGCAAATACTTTATTGCGCCATGAAAATCCATTCGCTTTTTGATAGTGGTACAGAAACTCTGATTTCATTGCTGCCACATCCACATTACTGGGACATTCACTGGCACAAGCCTTGCAGCTCACACACAACTCAAATACCTTATATAATTCTTCATGATCGAACTTATTGTCTTTTTCTGAATGCGTCAAATATTCCCGCAGCGCATTGGCTCTGGCGCGCGTCGTATCTTTTTCATTCCGCGTGGCGCGATAGCTAGGACACAAGGTTCCTCCGGCCGAAGGTAATTTTCTGCAATCACCAGAACCATTACATTTTTCCGCAGCACGCAAAATCCCCATACTATCAGAGAAATCCTGAATAGTTTGTATTTCCGGTTCTACTCTCCCCGCTTCCATCCGAAGGTTTTCATCCATTTTGAAAGCGTTTACAATTTTTCCCACATTCAAAATGGTGTTGGGGTCAAAAGCATGTTTGATTCTTTTCAATAATTCATAATTCTGTTCTCCAATCATAAAAGGTAAAAACTCTCCACGAACAATACCGTCCCCATGTTCCCCGCTCAAGGAACCTCTGTATTTTTTGACTAAAACAGCCACTTCGGTTGCGATGTTTCTAAATTGGTGTATCCCTTCTTTTGTTTTCAAATTCAAAACCGGACGCAAATGCAATTCTCCTGCACCGGCATGCGCATAATAAATAGCACTTTGACCATGACGCTCCATCATTGCGGAGAATTCAGCAATATAATTAGGCAAATCACTCAATTCAACAGCGGTATCTTCAATAGAATCTGCCGCTTTATTGTCGCCAACAATACTGCCTAAAAGTCCAAGACCTGCTTTTCTCAGCTCATTTACTTTATCTATATCTGCTCCGTAAATTTTTGGCAAAGCATACCCAAAATTATTTCGTTCTAAATCGGAAATCAAAGCATTGGCCTGTAATTCAGCATCTTCAATACTGTGATACGAGGCTACTTCAAGCATGATAACCGCTTTTGGTTCTCCTTGAATGAAAAATCTATTTTTAGCCTGTTCCCGGTTGGTTTTGGTACAATCTAATATGGTGTCATCCATCATTTCACAAGTGTACAAATGGTGTTTCATTGCGGTAACCACAGCTTCTAAACTTTCCTGAATAGAATGAAAATGGGCCACTACCATCACATTATTTGTTGGCGGTAGCGGATCTACTTTCAGCGTAATTTCAGTGGTAAATGCTAAAGTTCCTTCGCTTCCACAAAGGAGTTTTCCTAGATTTATAGTACTTTCGGTTCCTCCAAAAAGTTCCGATTTCAATACTAAATCAACTGCATATCCGGTGTTTCTTCTGTGAATTTCAGGTTTCGGAAATTCTTTTGTAATCTCTTTTTGGTTTTCTGTGTTCGAAAGTTCCTCATAAATAGTCTTGTAAATAGAACTTTCAAGCGTTTTCCCTTTTGTTTTTTCAATGAATTCAGCAGAAGTCATTTCTTTAAATACTGCCGAACTTCCATCACTCAAAACTGCTTTAATTTCCACAATTTTATCTCGGGTAACTCCGTACCGAATTGATGTAGTTCCAGATGAATTATTGCCTACCATTCCGCCTATCATACAACGATTGGAAGTCGAAGTATTGGGACCAAAAAACAATCCGTGCGGTTTTAAATATAAATTCAGTTCATCCCGAATTACTCCTGGTTGCACGGTAACGGTTTTTTTAATAGAATCAAAAGCAACAATCTTTGTAAAATGTTTCGAAACATCCACGATTATTCCACTACCTACAGTTTGACCTGCCAATGAAGTTCCGGCAGTTCTAGGCGTAATTGAAATTTTATTTTTTGCTGCAAAGCGAATAATTTTTACAATATCTTCCTCTGTTTTTGGAATCGCTACAGCAAGCGGCAGGATCCTGTAGGCCGAAGCGTCAGTGGCATACAATGTTTTATGAAGGTCATCATATAAAAGAATGCCTTCTAATGATTGAGATAGTTCTTGTAACGGAGGCGTAATTGACATATTGTGAAGTGAATTGCTGTTATTTTCACAAATATAAATATATAGTGGTGTATACTTTAAAAACTAATAAGAAATATTCAAATCCTTTTATTATTTAAGGTAAAGTATTCTTTAATGTTATTTTGAAAAAACGGCAAAGAAATTGCGCTGATAAAAAAAGTCGAATTTTAAACCCATTTTATCGGGTAAATTTCACTAAAAAAACTATTTTTGAATACTTTATAAACAATACTCTAATGAAAAATCGCAAGCACACTCTTTTGCTTATTTTATTCTTTTTACTATCTTTTTCGATTGGTAACGCACAAACATCCGCTACAAATCCCAAAAATGAATTTAGAGCCGTTTGGATTGCTACAGTGGTGAATATTGACTGGCCTAAAATGAGTACTGATAATGTTGCCAAACAAAAAGCAGATTATATTGAGATTTTAGAGGCTTATAAAAAATTAAATTATAATGCAGTCATTGTTCAAATCAGAAGTGTTGGTGATGCTTTTTATCCAACCGAACTAGCGCCTTGGTCTCGTTTTTTGACGGGGAAAGAAGGACAGGCACCAAAACCTTATTTTGACACCTTAGCGTGGATGATTGCTGAAACGCATGCCAGAGGTTTTGAATTTCATGCTTGGATGAATCCATACCGAGCCACAATGGATTACAATACTGCACTTTTAAGTCCTCAACACGATTTTTTTAAATATCCCGAATGGATGATAAAATATGGTGGTAAATACTATTACAATCCTGCTTTGCCTGAAGTTCAAAATCATTTGACAGCTGTCGTGGAAGAAGTCGTTACAAATTATGACATTGATGCCATTCATTTTGATGATTATTTTTATCCGTATAAAATAAAAGGCGAATTATTTGACGACACTGATTCTTTCAAAAAATATGGAGATGGATTGGATTTAGCGGATTGGAGACGTAAAAATGTGAATGATTTTGTAAAAAGTGTTTCAATATCGATCAAAAAAATCAAACCGTGGGTGCAATTTGGCATCAGCCCATTTGGTGTCTGGAGAAATAAATCAGTAGATCCAAGAGGTTCCGAAACGGAATCTGGGCAAACTAATTACGATGATTTATTTGCTGATCCGTTAGCGTGGATGGAAAACAAGTGGATTGATTACCTTGTTCCGCAGCTATACTGGAGTATGGATCACCCTAAAGCTTCCTATTCGAAATTGTTGCGTTGGTGGTCTGAAAATTCAACAAATACGGCAATCTATATTGGTAACGGATCATACAAAATCAATACCGACTCTGACAAAAGATGGAATAATCCATACGAAATCCCCAACCAAATAGACATTACCAGATCATATAAAAATATTCAGGGTAATGCTTTTTTTAGTGCCAAATCATTTTTAAACAAAAATCAAAGTGTGACTCGATTACTGGAAAACAACCAATACAAATATCCTGCACTTCCTCACGTTGTTCCAAATTTTGTCAAAAAAGTAATCGCTGTTCCAAGGGCAAACTCACTGGTTAAAAATTCGATTTCTTCTAGTTTTTATGTTCCTTATCCTGAAAATAGTCAAGTGCGTTATGTGATGGTTTATGGATCTACATCTGAAACACAAATTGATGTGAATGATCCGAGCCAAATCATCAACAAAATTGCTTTCAATGAGAAAAACCTAGTTGAAATAGTAATTCCTACTTATAAATTAGATAAAAATAATTCCTGCGCCATTACATTCATCGATTTTTATGGCAATGAAAGTGAAGCTGCTTTTGTCAATTTTACGCTATAATTTTAATTGAATATAATTTGCCTTAAATGAAAACAGACAATAGACCCTGGTATTGGATTCCCGTTTTAAACTTTGCTTCAGGCTTGCCGTATGCTATTATTATTTCGGTTTCGGTAATAATGTATAAAAACCTAGGAATCAACAATGAGGATATTGGTATATATACCAGTTTACTATATTTACCATGGGTAATCAAACCGCTGTGGAGCCCTTTTATTGACCTCTATTCGACTAAAAGAAAATGGTTTTTGAGCATGCAATTACTGATTGCAGTTGCATTTTTGATTGTGGGTTTGACCATTCCTATGAATAATTTTTTCATGCTAAGTCTAGCTGTTTTTTGGATGGCGGCATTTGCATCAGCCTCTAATGATGTGGCCAGTGATGGCTTTTACATGTTGGCTTTAGAGAAAGACCAACAATCCTTTTTCCTTGGAATCCGGAGTACATTTTACAGACTTTCTATGCTTACCGGAAACGGATTAATTGTAGTTATTGCTGGTTATCTGGAACAGGAATATGGAGACAAACAAAAAGCATGGTCCTACACCATGGTAATTGTAGGATTAATTATGACGGTAATTACCATTTACAATTATTTTTCGACTCCAAAAATTGAAACAAAAATTGCAGAGGCAAAAACGGAATCAGTCCCAAATAAAAGCTTCGGAGTTGTTTTTGCTACTTTTTTTCAAAAGAAACAAATTGGTTTAGTTTTGGCTTTCATTTTATTATTCAGATTAGGAGAATCTCAGTTATTAAAAATGTTAACTCCTTTTTTAATAGATCCTATAACTGCAGGAGGCATGGGCTTAACCACACAGGATGTTGGCGTTATCTATGGGACTTTTGGCGTGATTTCGCTTACTTTGGGCGGCATCTTAGGCGGTATTGCCATTTCCAGAGATGGATTAGGAAAATGGATGTTACCCATGATTTTAGCCATGCACTTACCTATAATAGGATTCATACTATTATCCCATTTTCATCCCGGTTCCGTTTTCTATATTTATGCGACGGTGATTGCGGAACAATTTGGTTATGGATTTGGTTTTGCGGCTTTCATGATGTACTTGATTTATGTGGCTGATGGCGAATCAAAAACCTCTCACTACTCTATTGCAACCGGATTTATGGCGTTAGGAATGATGCTTCCGGGAATGTTGAGCGGATTTATTCAAGACTATTTGGGCTATGGAAATTTCTTTATTTGGGTGTTTTTGGCAACCATCCCTGGATTAATTTTATCCCGCTTTTTGATTTTTCCTGCAAATTTCGGTAAGAAAACAGAACAAGAATAAACAAACTAGCTTTTTTTTAAACATATAAGTCATATAAGTTTATTTAAGAAAGTAAGACTCTCTTAAAAATAACTGTTTTTTCACAACCCTTTTAAATAATTATTTATTCTGTGTAATTTGACTTACGTGACTTATTTGTTTAAAATTAACATCATATTCATTTTATAATGACAATAGAACAAAAAATAGGACAATTTTTTTTTCCAGCCGTTTTCATCAATGATACTGAGGAAAACATTCAGGCTACCGAACGATTAATAAAAGAGCACAATATAGGTGGATTGACTTTTTTTCACAGCCGTGCCAGTGCAGCAACCAATTATGAAACTACAAAAAAAGTAGTCCTGAATGATGGTAGTTTTCAGCGTTTAAAAGAACTCATAATCAGATATCAAAATTGTGCTACGACTCCGTTATTAATGAGTATTGATGCCGAATGGGGATTGGCTATGCGCGTAGAAAAAACACCACAATATCCGTATGCGATTACCCTTGGCGCTTTGCCTGACAATAAAAAAAATCTGGTTTATGAAGTAGGCAAACAAATAGGTTTAGACTTAAAATCAGTTGGGATTCATTATAATTTATCGCCATTGGCGGATATCAATAACAATCCGAATAATCCTGTAATTGGCTACCGTTCTTTTGGTCAAGACAAAAAAAAAGTAACTAATTTTGCGCTGGAATATCTCAGAGGACTTAATGATGCTGGTGTTTTAGGCTGTCTCAAACATTTTCCCGGACACGGAAATACTAATGTTGATTCGCATTTGGGATTACCTATTTTAAAAGAAACTCTCGAAGAATTAGTAGCCAATGAACTGGTTCCGTTTATAAAAGGAATTGAGAACAAAGTCGATTCGATTATGATTGGTCATTTGGCAGTTCCTGCTTTGAACGAAGGAAAAAACACTTCGGCAACGCTGTCAAAATCCGTGATTGAAACCCTTTTGCGCAAGCAATTGGGCTATGATGGTTTAGTGATTTCGGATGCTTTGAATATGCACAGCGTTTCTAAATTATACGATCAAAAAGGGCAACTGGAATGGGAAGCTTTTAATGCTGGTAATGATATTTTGTGCTTTGCCGAAAACGTACCCGAAGGAATACAGGAAATCCTAAAAAACGCAACTCCGGAACGGATTGAAGCTAGCTTTAACCGGTTGTGGAAATGCAAACAAAAAGCAGGTATTATAGACGGAACTTCTAAATTACTGCATCTTTCCCGGAATGCTTTTGATTTTAAAACCACTTCTGAATTAAACTCAAAAATTGCTCAAAATTGCATTACTAAAATAAAAGACACCCGCAATACCGTTACACTTTTTGATGCAAAAAACAGAGCGAATCTAGCCAAAATAAGTCTGTATAAAAACACTGAAAATTCTTTTTTTAAAAATTTATCGGCCGCATTGCCTTGTCCTGAATTTTGCTATGAAAGAGGAGATACCATAGCCCTGAATGAATTAGATGAACTGCTACTAGATTTTGATACTATTCTTATTGCTTTGTTTGTTCCAAAAGCCAAACCAATGAATAATTTTGATATAGAGGATTTTGTATTGCAGTATTTAGAAAAATTATTTATTTCAAAAAAGTGTTTTTTATATGTCTTTGGAAACCCGTACGCATTACAGATAATTCCTAACTTAAGTGCTACTGCAGGAATCGTTCAAGTGTATCAGGATTTTTCGGAATTTCAAGAAACAGCAGCACACCAATTACTGGAAAACATGGAGTGTAAAGGAGCTCTACCGGTGCAAATATCAACTATTGAATAGACTCATAAAATATTTGATTTTCTCTAAAAAGGACTACGGATTGTGAAAAATAGCCAAAAAATAAATTCCGAAATATTTTAAATCCCGAATGGTTTAATTTGAAAATTCTACTAATAAAATCTACAAAAAACCAAAACTGATAGAGCAGCCACTTTAGGATATAAGGCTTTTTTTTATCTATATTGCACATCCAAACACTATAGAATGGATATAAAAATCAACAAAAATAAAGAATTATCAATAGGACAAGCGTTGATTCCTGTTCTAGCGCTCATCATGCTGCTAGGTTTTAATGTATTCGTTTACGGTGATGATGCTTTGAGCGGAAGCAATCAATTTGTACTCTTGCTGGGTGGAGCTGTTGCAGCAATTATAGGTTTTTTTAATAAGGTTACCTATCAAAAAATGATTGATGAAGTGGCCGAGAACATCAAATCAACCGTAGGCGCTATCCTGATCTTACTTATGGTTGGAGCATTAGCGGGAACTTGGTTGGTAAGTGGCATTATTCCTTCGATGATTTATTATGGGTTACAAATTTTGAGTCCAACGGTATTTTTGCCTGCTACATTGCTAATTTGTTCTATAATTTCTATTGCTACCGGAAGCTCCTGGACCACCAGTGCTACGGTAGGTATAGCATTAATTGGTGTTGGTGGCGCATTGGGTTTTGATTTAGGAATGGTTGCAGGGGCCGTTATTTCCGGAGCCTATTTCGGAGACAAATTATCGCCCATGTCAGACACAACAAACCTCGCCCCTGCTATGGCCGGAACCGATTTGTTTACGCACATCAGATATATGATGATAACAACAATTCCTACGTATATTATTACTCTAATTTTGTTTATTATTCTGGGTTTGACAGTGGATATTAAAGGAGATGTGGATATAAAAACACTGCTGAATGATATTGAAAGTTCTTTTACTGTTTCGGGATGGTTATTTATAGTTCCCGCTGTTGTTATTGGATTAATCATAAAAAAAACAGAACCGCTAATTGCTCTTTTAGCAGGAACTCTTCTGGCTGCTGTATTTGCAATTCTATTTCAACCTCACATCATCAATCAAATTTCTGGTGTCAACAACATGACTTTACAATCCGGTTACAGAGGAATAATGGATGCCATAACAACTAAAGTAAGCATTCCTACTACAAATGAAACCCTTGCGGATTTATTTACTTCCGGAGGAATGCAAAAAATGCTGGGAACTATATGGTTGATTCTTTGCGCAATGGTTTTTGGTGGCATTATGGATGCAATTGGCGCATTGGCAACAATTAGTAAAGCCCTCTTAAAATTAGCACACACCACTTTTGGTTTATTTGCGTCTACCGTAGGGAGCTGTTTGGCATTAAACATTACAGCTTCGGATCAATATTTAGCCATTGTAGTTCCGGGTAAAATGTTTGCGAAAGCCTATAAAAATAAAGGTTTAGCCCCTGAAAACTTAAGTAGAACATTAGAAGACGCCGGGACTGTAACCTCGGTATTAATTCCTTGGAATACCTGCGGAGCGTACCAATCAGGAACATTAGGTGTGCCAACATTAGACTATCTTCCTTTTGCCTTTTTTAATCTTTTAAGCCCTTTTATGACTTTATTATTTGCTGCTTTCAACATAAAAATAAGACAATTACAAAGTGATGCGAACAATACATCTATCTAAATAAAAGTTATCATGTAACCACTAATTCTCATCATCGATTTAGGAAACATCAAAACCTAATTCTAGATTTAGAAATAAATAAGAAAATGCTGTAGCTGAAAGAATAAATGGAATATTAAAGCAGGAATTTATGATTGACAAATACAATCTAGATTTAAAAGTTATGAAGCAAATTGTAAAAGAATCAATCAGCATATACAATGAATTAAGACCTCATTATTCTAATTTCATGCTGACTCCAAACAAAATGCATTTACAAAATCAAATTAAAATGAGGACATATAAAACAAAAAACACTTACAAAAACGTTTTTGCAAGTGTTTAATTAAATATTTTTATCTAATAATCTGTATCGGTTATTCAGGACAAGACAACTTAATAACTTCGTTAGGTTTTAAAAAAACTATTGTTTCCCAATTAATACTTATATTCTCCTTAGTTACTTTGTTCAGAAGCCCAATTATCCATATAAGTTTCAAACACATTTAAAGGCACGGAACCAACCTGCAAAATGGCATCGTGAAACTTTTTGATTTCAAACTTGCTGCCTAAGCTTTTGATGTATTTGGCTTTCAATTCCGAAATTTTCAATTCCCCTGTTTTATAGGAAAGCGCCTGTCCTGGCATTGCCATATATCTTTCTGTTTCTGAAACAGAAGCTTGCTGCTCTCTCCCCCCTTTTTCCATCATGTATTGGATTGACTCTTCTCTTGTCATTATTCCGGTATGCAATCCAACGTCTGTCACCAATCGTATCGCTCTAAATAATTCTGATTTGTAGGCAGCCAATTTTTGATAAGGATCGGTGTACAATCCTAGTTCATCACCCAATGATTCGGCATACAAAGCCCAGCCTTCAGAAAAAACGGAATAGCCAGCAAATTTTCTGATTTTAGGCATGGATTGATTCTCTTGCTGTAAGGACAATTGAAAATGGTGCCCCGGAATTGCTTCATGTATAAAAAGATTGTCCATCCCCAACTTATTGAATTTAGTAGCGTCAACGATTGGAACATTAAAATAACCGGGTCTGCTACCGTCCGTTGTGCCTCTTTCATAATTGGCTGCCGACGTCGCCGCTTTAAATTTTTCAATTGCCTTCACCTCGAAGGCTGTTTTGGGAACAATATTGAATAATTTTTTCAGCTTCGGCTCTATGATGGGCAGGATGGCTCTGTAACTTTCCAATATTTCTTCGTCAGTGGTGAAAGGAAAAAAGGAGGGATCAGTCAGGGCATGATTGAAAAATGCAGTTCGGTCTCCCTGAAAGCCAATTTTTATCTTGAGGTCATCGATCTCTTTAGTAATCTGTTCCACCTCTCGAAGTCCCGTTTGGTAAATTTCATCCGGTGTTTGATTGGTAGTGGTGTTTACTCCAACAAAATATTCATACATTGCTTTTCCATTGGGCAAATCATTGTAGCCCGATGTGGTTCTGGATTTTGGCAAATAAACATTTTTTAAATAATCGGCCAGTTTTCGGTAAGTAGGGATTATTTTAGTGTTGATTGCCTTTTGATAGGCCAATCGTATCGCTTTCTTTTCTTTTGCAGAAAAGGAGCTTGGCATATTCCGAACGGGTTCATAAAAGATATTTTTAAGTGTATCTGTCGCAATTTGAGCTTCCAGCTGCGGAATCATTTTAATCACCAAGGCTTTGGGAAGTACCATTTTCATTGCAACGCCTTTGTTAAAATTAGCTATCGCAGTATCGGCCCATATCGTAAAACCATCAATTCGTTTGAGCCAGTTTTCATAATCTTTCGCTGTTTTAAATGGTTGAGAACTTTTTCCTGAACCAAGAGAAGGTAATGAACTGGGATAGCCCCTAAACTGGCTAAAGGGAATGTATTCAAGATGGAATGTTTCTCTTTCCAGGGCTTGCTTTATTTGGAGACTTACGATGTCGAAAGAAATTTTATCAAAAGAATTCAGCTTGTTTCTATCAAACGATGCTAATTGTTTTTGATACACGATGGTAAAGTCGTGTTGTTTTTTTAGGTAGGGTTCAGCGATATCGTTCGGAAATAAATCGTTGTACCTGTTGTCGCCTCTTTGTGTAGCTGTCAATGGGTTTAATAGCAAGCCTTCTTCGTAATAATTATCTAGAAATTTGCTGAATTTAGCATTGCTTGAGTTTTTTTGTGCCATTACAATTGTGCCGGTGAAAACAAAAAGCAGGACTGCTATTTTTCTAAGAAGAGATTTTAATTTATTCATATTAAGGATTATTTAGAAAATGATTTAATACTACACGCTTGATTAGTCTTTCGATTAAATGGCTGCTATTAGGGTATTTATGTTAATTTTTTTTTCAATATGCTAATTTATTTTTTATTTTTTTAACTATTGCAATTATTTAGTTTGTCCTCAAAGCGCTATTATTTACAATACCATTTCCAGTTTGTACTTTAACTCAAAATAGTTTTGATTTACTTCTATTACTTTTATACCGGCTTCTTCAATAGCGGTTAATTCTTCTTTTTTTGATCCATCTGCATCAAAATAGAAGAGTATATTTTTATCACATTCTGTAAGTGTTTGTATTACTTTGTCTGCAAACATGTTTTTTACTTATAAAATTAGATGTGATCTAGCAATACTCTCTTTCATTTTATTCTCCACATTTGCGGCTTCAGCGAATTCGTACCATCTTTTCACAGCCTGATCAATTTGCTGGATGATAGTATTCGCCTTTTTTATATTCATTGATTTTGCTACTGTCAGTAAATCTTCTCTGGTAATATAGGTTCTCTTTCCATTAATACTTAAGTTATGCTGACTTACCCAATCACTATCAGGGCGATAGGCAAAACAAATATCATAAGCAGGAGAAAGTTCCCAATTACCCTCTTTCTTTAGTCGAAATGCAAAGTTTTTTGTATGGTCATCACAATTGCGTGCTATTACATTAAACACCATCCTTCTGTATAACTGTTCCGCTTGTGGATACGGTAGTTTTAATAAACGCATGGTTTGAAACAACTGTTCGTAACTAAAACTCGTTATTTGGTTAAAGTCATAGTGTTGCATTGCACATAACGTTTGTATGTGGTGTTTTTGATCGCCATTTTCTCTGTCAAAACGTTTCGTCATGAAATGCGCTCTACCATTTTCTTCGTATAAACGGCATTCCATCATTTCAATTCCGGCTGCTCTTGCCATCAGATAATAAGCCATTTCAATTCTACCATAGCCAGTACTTGCACCAAACTGCACATCGCTTACCGTATCAAGTTTGATTAACCAATGTTCAAATCCTTTTGGGGCATTTGTTTGTCCGGATTTTACCTGTCCTGTTTTTTCGTTATAGGCAATAATGGCTTTTGGACGAGCACCACCAGCTGAGGTTCCAATTTTAAGGATGTTCATCATGGCTTCTTGCTCGTTTTGGTTTAGATTGGCTGTAAAACCTTCTCTTTTGTACAGCATTTTTTGAGAGATGGCTACCAAGCTATCCACTTCTATATCAAAAGCTCTTTTATTGACATTAAATTGGGAAGGTTCAAATTCAAGCGCACCCATACCACGGGTTCCTATAAAGCAAAGCATTTCAACAGGGTTCATACTGTTTTCCGGTCGACCATTTTGGGCCAGCCAACTGTTAATTAATTGGTTTCCATAATCATCTGGCAATACATCTGCCAGCAATCCAGGAAGTCCTTTAAATGTTTTAATTTCTTTTAATTCTGTGAAAGTAAAAATACGTCCACGAGCATTATTGGCAGGCATTTTTAATGGGGCTAAATCCCAGTTTTTCGCCAAGAATTTTGCCTCATATTCAAAACTAGCTACTCCCGTTTCTGTATTCCAAGCAACAGCTCCCACCGTTTCATTCCATATTTTAACAAATGCCGTTGTTATCATTACCAATCTGATTTTTTATTAGAATCATTGTCACTGTTTCTCGCTCGTTGTCTTTTTTGCTGATCTAGTTTAGCTAACTCTATAGGACTTATTTGTTCTTGTATCTTGAAAACCTCCATAATATAGAGAAGGTCTAATACTCTTAATACTTGTAGCAAGGTTGGGACTGTTATTGTTCCCCCTTTTTCTAGTAAGCTGAGTGTAGAACGGCTTATATTTGCGGCTCCGGCAACCTCTTCCTGCGTTTTGTTCTGCGATAAGCGATGGTGTTTAACAAAAGCACCGATGGTTTGTGCTAAAGCGTTATCGCTCATTGCTATCCAGTTCATGTATGATGTATCATTCATAAAGTAGTTATTTATGATTTAATGACTGATGTGTCATACAAATATAGCTAATTTTAACGAAAAACTCAATAAATAACTTTAAAAGACTATTTCATTAAGAATGTTTTGGTCTTCATCTTCATCTAAAATTTCCATCGGTACATATTCTTCACAAAAGGATTTAAATTTGTCTTCCGAATTTTTATCCCAGAAAATGATTCTTTCTTGATTTAAAAGGCCTAAAACTTTTTTACATACCTCTTGTTCAGTAATTACAATGATTAGCACCCCTGATGTCCTCGTAATAATAGTGTATGCAAATTCAAATGCTTCTTTTTCAAATTCTAAAGGAATATATGTTGACCAAATCACACATTCTTTTTTCAACCCTTTCAAACTCAGAATGAAATCCGATTCTACCTTTATATTTTTTCGAGATAACAGATTCCTTAAGTTATAATCTCTTTCTAAAATACAGGTGTTTTTTAGATCAAAAATTTTGTAGTGCTCGATTATGCTTTCTATTTTAGGAATAAGTACTTCTTCGGATTCACCATATACTACAATAGGTCTTGCAACTGGAGGAGTACCTTTATATGGTACAATATTAGAAGTGCCTTTCATTTTGCCAGCTTCCGTGGACCATTTATCTGTTTCTACTCAATTCAATTCTTTAGCCATTTACAGTAATTCGAGTGTAGATAGGTACTAGACCGTTTACACTAGCTTTGGCTCTCTTTGCGTAAAAGAGAATAGATACTTTTGTTTTCATTGCGGTAGCCTTTAAGTTAAACTTAAATTTAATTCTAAAAAGACTTCAACACAAGATGTTTGAATAGTAAACAGGTTATTAAACATGCAGCTATTCAACAAATGAACATGTTATCAAATATGTTCAAAAGCCTTGTGTGTTCTAGCCTGAGATAAAAATCGGTTACCCAAATGTTTTGAGTTTTCGGGTACCCGAATTTATCCCCTTAGGGACACGCATTAATGAATATTTCAGAGGGGGTATAAATGAAAAAACCCCTCTAAATCATAAGATTTAGAGGGGTTTGCTTCGTTTAGTATTTCTACCAGCGGAGAAAGAGGGAGTTGTTTGTTTTTCTAAAGCGCCGTAAAATAAGGCTTCGCAAAGCTTTTATTTTAAATGACTCCTCAACTGACACCTCTCAATATGTTAGCAAATTGTTCTAAATTTCAATTATCAAAGATAAGTGTTTTTTTGCTGGAATTAATGATTAATTATCATATTTTGAACTGGTTAACCGTTTTTTTTTGAACAGGCATTGGTTCAAAATTTAGTAGCCTAAAGTATAATTTCTACCCAATTATCAAAGGTTCAACTTGTTCAATTTTTAGGCTAGTGTATTGACAAAATTCCTCGATTGACACAAACTCATTTTGGAGCTTATTGAGCTCCTTTCTAATTTTTTGAAGTAGTCTAATGCTTTGGCGATAACTCTTTCCTGTTATGCGTTGTATGTCCTTAGGGTAGATACACAATCTCTTGTTTTGGATTTTCATACTCTATCTATAGCTTTGGGTGGGCTTTACCATACTTGGAACCTCTATGATTCAATTCTAGCACTTTATAAAAATAATAAATTTTTCCTTTCCTTCAGTAGCACCATTCAATTCCATTTTTGATTCTTATAAAAGGGTATTTGTGTCTGTTTCTGCCATTTATGTCATAAAGTGACATATGGAACAGCAGCGTCTTTTTTATCTGATTTAATAGCTTAAAATTTGTTTCATAATCAATCGAAAGATGTTGCAACAGGATGATGATTGAGGGAGTTTTAAAGGAAAAATTAATTTAAAAATTTAGGAATTATGGCAAGACAGAAAGGCATAATTAAATTGAAAGGTACTATCGGCGATATTACTTTTTACAAAACCAAAGATGGGCATTTAGCACGTGAAAAAGGCGGCATTGATGCAAGCAGAATTGCGAGCGATCCTGCGTTCCAGAGAACGCGTGAGAATGGAGCCGAATTTGGAAGAGCAGGAAAGGCGGGTAAAACGTTACGAACTGCAATGCGAACTTTGCTCATTAATTCTGCTGATAGCAGAATGGTAAGCCGATTGACTCAATCTATGATTAAAGTCATTCAGGCGGATATGGTAAGTGAACGTGGATTGCGAAATGTTATTGATGGTGAGGCAGAATTGCTTGCCGGTTTCGAATTCAACATTAGAGGAAAGCTGGGCACTGCTTTATTTGCTCCTTTTGTGGGGACGATTGACCGTGCTACGGGTGATATTATGGTTGATTTGTTGCCGTTTGTTCCTGCGAACATGATTGCGGCTGCTAGTGGAACTACTCATTTCAAAATCATATCAGCAGGTGCGGAAATTGATTTTGAAGCAGAAACCTTTGTAGTTGCCACTTCAGAAACGGATATTCTACCTTGGGATTCGAATCCAACCGTTGCTATCAATCATGTCAATCCGGTTACTCCAGGCAGCACAAAACCATTGTTTTTGGCTTTAGGTCTTGAATTTTTTCAAGAGGTAAACGGTAGAATGTATCCGTTGAAAAATGGATCTTTTAATCCATTGGCTTTGGTTCAGGTAAGCGGGCTTTAAGATGGTTTTAGTGTTAAATAGAACGTATTTCCCTGAGGGAACGCAAGGAGTTTTGGAATGGAACGGCACAATAGTTTGTTATACCATCGAATTGCCCTGGCTGGGAAACCAAAAGCGTATTTCTTGTATTCCCGAAGGAGAATATGTTTTGCAGAAACGATTTAGCCCCAAGTTCCAATGGCACTTGCATTTGAAAAATGTTCCGGGAAGAGATTTGATATTAATCCATCCCGCCAATGACGCCAAGAAAGAGTTATTGGGCTGTATCGCAACTGTAACACTGCACACCGGAATAGGGAAAGGAAGTTTTTCCCGAAAAGCGTCAGAAAATATAAAGGCTATCGTATATAAAGCTTTGGCTAATACTGAAGAAGTGAAAATAATAATCCAATCTAAAAAAAAGTAGCAGTATGAATATAGTTGAACGTGCAAAAGCACCTACCCCGAAGTTCTTCCGGGTTTTGAGAAGTATTGGATTGGCTTTATTGACCATCAGTGGAAGTATCATTGCAGCTCCGGTAGCGTTACCTGTAGCCGTTATCAGTATCGCTGGTTACGCAGCCCTGGCGGGAGGAGTCATTTCGGTAATTAGCCAGATCACTGTTGATGATGAGGCCAAGCGAGAGCAGGTCCTTGTTAACCGGTTGAAAAAAGACAATCAAAATTTACCGAGAGATGGAATCAAATAACACCTTGCAAATCGGAACCGCATCTGGAACTTTATTGAGTGTCATGCCAAATATTGTTTCTGAAGATATTCTAAAAACGATTATCTTAGCGGTAATTGGAGCTATTATTAGTTTCCTAATTTCGCTCCTTTTAAAAGGATTGACAAAATTTAAAAAGAAGTAATTCGGGTTTGGCGTGGTAACCTTTTCCCGAATTTGTTTGAAAGCCTGGTCGCGAGATCAGGCTTTTTTTATGTTTAGATAATTTACATTGGATAATATTTACAATAATTATTTTATCAGGTATTTTGTTTTGTTCAGAGTTCCTACGATTTCAAACAGATTCAGTACGACCCCTTTTTTTAAGTCTCTACTTGCTGTTGCAGATGATATATCTTTAAAGATATTCATGTACTCTTTTCTTGTGAATTCTTTGAGTCCAAGTGTAATAAAATGATCTAATCTGTCAATATCCCGTAAAATTCGATTGTTGTAATTGAGTAGACTTTTTAAAGACTCGTCAATTACTCCAAGCATGTATTCAATAAAAATAGTAGATTTTCCGACCTTATCACTAAGCGCTAATGCATTATAATACTCGGTTTGTGATTGACTAATTAATGTTTCAAATGGGAGGTATTCAAAAACCGGATATTCAGATCTTAAAATTAAGGTTTGCCACAATCGGCCCATTCTGCCGTTACCATCTAAAAAGGGGTGGATGAATTCCATTTCATAATGAAAAACGCAGCTTTTTATTAAAGTCAGTTCCTCCGAATCTTTGAGATATTCAAACAAGTCCTTCATTAAATAAGGGACATTGTCATGCGGTGGAGCAATATGTTCCACTTTAGTTCCTTTCACAATTCCAACAGCCTGTTTTCTATATTTTCCCGCGCTGTCGATTAATCCTTTCATTAATTCCTGATGTGCTTTTAAGAAACTTTTGTCTGAGGAATAGCTATAGTCTTTTAATTTTTCGTAGACTTTAATTGCGTTTATTACTTCAATTACATCTTTTTCAGGACCAATTACTCTTTTGTTTTCGATTAAAGCGGTTATCTGTTCCTCTGTCAAAGTGTTCCCTTCAATTTGAAGCGACGAATGAATGGTTTTAATTCTGTTCTGCTTTCGAAGTTGAGGAGATTGTTTGCTGAGGTACGTAGCGGTTACTTCTCCAATCTTTTCGGAAATAGAACGTATCAGTTTTAAAATATTCGGCGTTATGTCGTAAGGAGGTTTCATTGATGCTATCATTTGATAGTATCAAAAGTAATTTTTTTACGGTTATTTTCCAATAGTATCGTAATTTTATAATTGCTTTTTTTTTATTTACAATACCTCAACAATATAACCCGTTTCATTTCATTTATGAGTACAATATTCTTCTGGAATTGATCCTCTTTTTGTTCCAACAACCTCAACGCCTGAATTTGTTTTTTGTGCAGCTCGTGTTCCTCCAGCATTTCATTTACTTTTGAGCTAAAATCATTTTTGAAATCGTCAATTCGTAAAAATGGAATTACGGACCCTACTAACGATTGGTGCCAGAATCTTGCTTTCCATAAACTGGACATGCTAACTTAGCCATCACATTAAGTTAAGAAATAATCTTAATTTTAGCCTATGAAACAAGTCCGCAAAAT
>NZ_RYDH01000003.1:0-321487 GCF_003968825.1 Flavobacterium sp. LS1R10
CTTTTCCTGCCGAGCAATCGGCAGGAAGAAACTTTCTAATACTTTTTATTTTCTTTATCTCAGTATGTTAAGATATTTGTCCGCCGCGCGGACAGTCCAAAGACGAAAGTCACAAGTCCAAAGGAAACTTTAGACTTTAAGACTTCAGACTTTAGACTAACAACCTTAAGGTGGTTATTGCGGCGGGGCTCACCTCTTCCCATCCCGAACAGAGTAGTTAAGCCCGCCTGCGCAGATGGTACTGCAGTTATGTGGGAGAGTATGTCGTCGCCTTTCTTTATTTGAACCCCAGTCTGAAAAGACTGGGGTTCTTTTGTTTATAGATACCACGTGTTCGCCATGCGGGCTCGGTTCGTCGCCTTTCTTTGTTAATGTCCATTTCTATTATTATGGTGCAGTTTTTTTAACGAGAGTTTTTTAATTAAATTAGTTTTTTAATAGTTTGAGAATTTTATTGATTTGTTTTCATGCTACTAGGATTGTAATGGTTATGTTACCGTTAAATTTATCTGTAGATTTTCCATAGTCAAGTTTTTTCGAAATCAAAAATGTACTTTTGTAACATTAAAATTTTTATTATGAAAAAAATATTTTTGTTTTGTGTCTTTATTCTTATGTCAAATTTGCAAGCGCAACAAAGACCCAAATTAGTAGTTGGTATCGTTGTGGATCAAATGAAAATGGAATATTTATATCGTTTTTCGGATGATTTTTCATCAAATGGATTTAAAAGATTAATGGATAAGGGGTACACTTTTCATAACATGCATTATAATTTTGTACCCACCTATACTGCCCCTGGTCATGCCAGTATTTTTACTGGAGCTACACCATCTACTCATGGCATTGTAGGGAATGATTGGTTTAATAAAGCGACAGGAAAGGATTTGTATTGCACTGACGATGCCTCTGTGAAAACAGTTGGGGATGGTTTAGAAAATGAGGGGGCTATGTCTCCAAAAAACCTTTTAAGCACCACCATCACTGATGAATTAAGAATGGCAACAAATTTTGAAGGCAAAGTAATCGGGTTGAGTATCAAAGATCGTGGTGCCATTTTACCAGCAGGTCACTTTGCCAATTGGGCTTTTTGGTACAGTAAAACAGGAGCCTTTATTTCAAGTACTTTTTATGGTTTAGCATTACCGGATTGGGTTACAGAATTCAATGAAGAAAAACGATATATGAATTATATCAATAGAGGCTGGGATTTATTTAAGCCGGTTGCTACTTATAATGAAAGTCTTGCAGATGATAATCCATATGAAGGAAAATTGGATAAAACTAAAAGACCTGTTTTTCCTTATGATTTGAAAGAAATTTATAAAGAAAAAGGGGCTGATATTTTACGTTCTACTCCTTTTGGCAATGATATTTTAGCTGACTTGGCGATGAAAGCTATAGAAAACGAATCCCTCGGAAAAGATGATATAACAGATTTTTTGACTGTTAGTTTCTCTTCTACTGATTATGTTGGTCACACTTTTGGGCCTCGTTCTATGGAGTTGCAAGATACTTATTTACGTTTAGATGAGACTATTGCTCAGTTTTTAACCTACTTAGATAAAACGGTTGGAAAAGACAATTATTTGCTTTTTTTGACTGCTGATCATGCAGGCGCCGAAAATCCAAATTATTTAAAAGATAATAAATACAATGTAAAAAATATACCTTCTAAAGATATTGTTGCAGCATTGAAAAAGTTTTCTAACGAAAGTTTCGGTGCTGATTTAGTTTTGGATTATTCTAATTTTAATCTGTTTTTTAATACAGAAATTATTAAGAATAAAGGATTGGATATGAATGTTGTAAAACAAAGTTTTAAGACGTTTTTGATGACACAGGAGCAAGTTAAAAGAGTGTATACTGAGGAAGAAATTTTAGCTTCTTCCGGAGATGATTATTTTTTGAGTTTTATTTCTAAGGGATATGATCCGAGACAAAATGGTGAAATTGTGGTGTTAGATAAGGCGGGTTATATGCAGTATCAAGCTACCGGAACTACGCACGGAACACTTAATAGCTATGATACTCATGTACCGTTGCTTTTTTATGGTTGGAAAGTTCCTAAAGGGGAGTTGCATGCTAAAAAGTATATTACGCAAATTGCTCCTACACTTTCACAAATGCTAAAAATTCCTTTTCCAAATGGTACGGAGTCTGAAGTGTTAGACACACTTTTAGATGACGATAAATAAACCTAAGTCGAGTTTAATAATAAAACGCCCGTCTTTACGATAAAGACGGGCGTTTTTTATTTTACAGGATTTTCAGAGTCTTGTTTAGGCTAAAATTTATTTTGTGCATTGCCTTCAAAAGGATTTAGTACAGTTGCGCCAATTGCAAATAAAGAGCCATTCTTGAAAAATTTCCGTCTATTCATTGTTTCTTTTTTTTGTAAGAATTCCAAATGTAAAGAAACTGCTTCACGCAGTATGTTAAGGATTGATTATTTTTTTGGAATGAAACAGGTTTCAAATGGCTATGGGTTTAATAATAAAAAAATCCCATTTGCATGGACAAATGGGATTCCTATTTTAGACTGTCGCTGCTATGGGTAACGGAATCTGGTTTTTAAGTAAATCTTCAAAACTCTCGCGGGCACGGATTAAATGGCCTTCTCCATTTAGCCATAAAACCTCTGCAGGCTTGTATCTGGAGTTGTAATTTGATGCCATTGAGAAGCAGTAGGCTCCGGCGTTTCTAAAACATAAAATATCCCCTTCTTTGATTTCTGAAATCCTTCTGTTGTTTGCAAAAGTATCCGTTTCACAAATGTATCCTACTACGGAGTAAAAACGTTCTTTTCCTTTGGGGTTAGAGATGTTTTCGATATGATGTTGCGATCCGTACAACATTGGTCTGATAAGGTGATTAAAACCACTGTCTATTCCAGCAAAAACAGTCGAAGTGGTTTGTTTTACTACATTAACTTTAGCTAAAAAGAAGCCAGCCTCGCTAACTAAAAATTTGCCGGGCTCAAATATCAAGGTTAATTCTTTTCCATATTCAGTACAAAACGCATTGAATCTTTTGGATAGTTTTTTGCCTAATTCTTCGATGTCCGTTTCGATATCGTCTTTTTTATATGGCACTTTAAATCCACTTCCAAAGTCTAGGAATTCAAGATTTTTGAAGTTTTTAGCCGCATCAAATAATATTTCGGCAGCATATAAAAAGACTTCGATGTCTAAAATATCAGAACCAGTGTGCATGTGAATGCCTACAATATTCATTTTGGTGTTTTCTACAATACGAACAAGGTGTGGCAATTGATGAATCGAGATTCCAAATTTACTATCGATATGTCCTACAGAAATATTCGTATTTCCACCAGCCATTACGTGTGGATTGATTCGAATGCAAACAGGTACGTTAGGATGTTTAGTCCCAAATTGTTCTAATATTGATAAATTATCAATATTTATTTGAACTCCCATCGCGTTTACTTCTTCAATTTCTTCGAGAGAAACTCCGTTTGGAGTATAAAATATTTTTTCGGGTGCATAACCGGCATGAAGGCCTAATAGCACCTCTTGAATAGAAACGGTATCTAGACCAGCTCCCATATCCTTTAATAATTGGAGTATTGCAACATTTGACAATGCTTTCATGGCATAATTGATGCGTAACGTATCTACTTTAGAAAAAGCTTTAGTTAATCTATTGTATTGAGATTGTATTTTTTCGGCATCATAAACGTATATTGGACTGCCAAATTGTTCTGCTAATTGTAGTAAGTCTTTTGATTGCATGGTTATTAATTTTCAGCAAATTTATTACTCTTTATTTAGTCCTACAAGCTAATAACTGAATTCTAACAAATTCTAACAAAAAGTTATAATTTGAACATCTATTGTTGATTTAAAAAAAAATAACCCTTGACAAATTTTTCTGTCAAGGGTTACAAAATGGTAGCAAGAATTATAAGTTGGGTAAATCACCATTTCCTTTGGTAGGTAAATTGGTATACCCCATCAAGTATTTATCAACTTCTCTGGCTGCCTCACGACCTTCAGATATTGCCCATACAATTAAAGATTGTCCTCTTCGCATGTCACCTGCAGTAAATATATGAGGAACATTCGTTTGATAATTTGTTGCTTTATAATTGCTTCTCATATCAGTTTCTAATCCTAATTGATCACTTAATGTTTTTTCAGGACCCGTAAATCCCAGTGCCAATAAAGCTAAATCACATGGCCAAATTTTTTCTGAACCTTCTTTTTCTATCAATTCAGGTCTTTGTCCCGGTGTCATTTTCCAAGCCACTTCAACGGTTTTTAAACCTACAAGTTGGCCGCTTTCATTAGAAATGAATTCTTTGGTATTGATCAACCAGTTTCTATTACACCCTTCTTCATGTGAAGAGGACGTTTTTAATTGCAACGGCCAAAACGGCCAAGGGGTAGTTTCACTTCTTCCAACGGGTGGTTTAGGTAAAATCTCAAAATTAGTCACTGATTTAGCTCCGTGTCTGTTTGATGTTCCCACACAATCAGAACCAGTATCTCCGCCACCTATAACGATCACATCCTTACCGGTAGCCATTATTTGACCTGGAATTACTTCACCATATAGTGATTTAGTTTGTTGTGTCAAGAAAGTCATTGCCTGCACCACTCCTTGACTTTCTATTCCTTTGGTAGGCAAACTTCTTCTTTCTGTGGCGCCACCGCATAATACGATTGAATCAAAAGCGTTCAATTCTTCAACACTATAGTTTACGCCAACATTTATATTCGTTTTAAAAGTGATTCCTTCAGCTTCTAAAACAGTAACACGTCTATCGATAATTCCTTTTTCTAATTTGAAATTTGGAATTCCGTAACGTAGTAATCCACCAATGGCGTTGTCTCTTTCAAAAACGGTAACGGTGTGTCCTGCACGATTTAACTGTTGTGCTGCTGCTAATCCAGCAGGACCGGAGCCAATAACGGCGACTGTTTTTCCTGTTCTAACTTCTGGAGGTTGTGGTTTGATCCAACCTTCAGCAAAACCTCTTTCGATAATATTTTTTTCAATATTTTCAATTGCTACTGGCTCACTTATAATTCCTAAAACACATGACTTTTCACATGGAGCGGGGCATAAACGACCCGTAAATTCAGGAAAATTATTGGTTGATTGTAATATTTTCAAGGCACTTTCCCATTCTTCCTGATGCACCATATCGTTAAAATCAGGAATTAAATTTCCCAACGGACAGGCGCTGTGACAAAATGGAATCCCACAATCCATACACCTGGATCCTTGTTCTTTAATTTTATCTTTTTCTAACTGAATTGTAAACTCATTGTAATTTGATACACGCTCTTTAACTAGTATAGTGCTTTCATCCGTTCTAGTATATTCTTTAAATCCTCCTATCTTTCCCATAACTATAGTGCTAGTAGTTCTTCAATTTGTTTTTCTTCGGCTAATCTTTCTAATGCTTTTTTGTAATCAGTAGGCATCACTTTGACAAAATGGTTGCGTTGGTTTTCCCAATCTTCAAGGATTCTTTTTGCTAAAGGACTATTGGTGTACATAGAATGATTTTTTATCAAATGTTTTAATTTGGTAAAATCTTCTGCAACCAATGTTTCAAATGCGACCATTTCCATATTGCATAAGGTAGCATCGAATTTTTTATTTGGATCAAAAACATACGCAATACCACCGCTCATTCCAGCTGCAAAATTTCGTCCTGTTTTTCCTAATACGATTACAGTTCCTCCAGTCATGTATTCACAACCATGATCTCCAATTCCTTCCACAACAGCTGTTGCTCCAGAATTTCTCACGCAAAAACGTTCTCCAGCCATTCCGTTGATATAGGCTTCGCCGGTGATTGCTCCATAGAGCGCCACGTTACCAATGATAATATTCTCCTCTGGCTTGAATGTGGCAGCGGGTGGGACTTTGATAATTAGTTTTGCACCAGAAAGTCCTTTTCCTAAATAATCATTACAGTTTCCATGTATTTTAAAGGACAAGCCATTAGTTGCAAAAGCACCAAAACTTTGACCTGCTGAACCTGTGAAATCTACCAATATGGTATCATCTGGTAATCCTTGTGCACCATATATTTTTGAAATTTCATTACTCAATATAGCGCCAACGGAACGATCTGTATTTTTAATATCAAATGTAACTCTCGTTTTCTCTTTCCTGTAAATGGATGGAATAGCGGCTTTTATGATGTCAAAGTCAAGCACGTGTTCTAGTGCGTGATCTTGTGTTGTAGTATTGTGGTTTGGAACCTCTTTTGCTTTTTCAGGTTTGTACAAAATAGCCGATAAATCTAATCCGCTGGCTTTATAATGCTTGATGGCTTTATTGACATTTAATTTTTGAGATTGACCCACCATTTCCTTTAAGGTTCTGTATCCAAGTTGCGCCATGATTTCTCTTAACTCCTCAGCAATAAAATACATAAAGTTAATAATATGTTCCGGTGTTCCTTTGAAATTTTTTCTCAGTTCTGGATCTTGTGTCGCAATACCTACGGGGCAGGTGTTCAAGTGACAGGCTCTCATCATAATACAGCCGGATGCGACTAAAGGAGCAGTCGCAAATCCAAATTCTTCAGCTCCAAGTAAAGCTGCAATAGCTACATCACGTCCTGTTTTCAATTGTCCGTCACATTCTAATACGACACGGCTTCTTAAATCATTCAAGATTAAGGTCTGTTGCGCTTCGGCAAGGCCAAGTTCCCATGGAATACCGGTGTGTTGTAGTGAAGTTAATGGTGCAGCTCCAGTTCCTCCATCGTATCCTGAAATCAAAATCACATCGGCTTTTGCTTTGGCAACACCGGCAGCGATCGTTCCAACGCCCACTTCTGAAACTAATTTTACATTAATTCTGGCTTCACGATTGGCATTTTTTAGATCAAAAATTAATTGGGATAAATCTTCAATAGAATAAATATCGTGGTGTGGCGGCGGTGAAATTAATCCAACATAAGGCGTAGAATTTCGTACTTCGGCAATCCAAGGCACTACTTTTTCGCCGGGTAATTGACCACCCTCTCCGGGCTTTGCCCCTTGAGCCATTTTTATTTGAATCTCTTTGGCATTCGTCAAATAGTTGATAGACACTCCAAATCTTCCGGAGGCAACTTGCTTGATAGCACTATTTCTAGAATCTCCATTTAAGTCTTTTTGGAATCGTTTTGGATCTTCTCCACCTTCTCCAGAGTTGCTTTTTCCACCAATTCTATTCATAGCAATTGCTAGATTTTCATGGGCTTCCTGACTGATTGAACCATAGGACATGGCTCCAGTTTTGAATTTTTTTACAATTTCGGTCCAAGGTTCGACTTCATCAATTGAAATAGGATCCAGATTATTGAACTCAAACAAACCTCTAATTGTCATTAGATTTTCACTTTGGTCATTAACCATGTCAGAGTATTCCTTATAACTTTCAGGACTATTTAAACGTACCGCTTGTTGTAATTTAGAAATCGTTGTTGGATTAAACATGTGTTTTTCTCCTGATCTTCTCCATCTGTAAATTCCGCCAATTTCCAGAGGCAGTAAATTACTCACTTTCGAATTTGGAAAAGCTTTCTGGTATCTTTTTTTGATTTCTTTTTCGATTTCCATTAGACCAATTCCTTCAATTCTGGAAGGAGTGTAGGGAAAATATTTAGAAGTGAATGTTTTATTTAATCCCAAAATTTCAAATATCTGTGCTGCTCTGTACGAATGTAGCGTAGAGATACCAATTTTATTCATGATTTTCAGGATCCCTTTTGCAATCGCTTTATTATAGTTTTTAATGGCATAATCTGCTTTAATACCAGTAATAAAACCTTCATTTACCTGGTTGTGAATAATTTCATTCACCATATAAGGATTGATTGCACTGGCACCATAACCAAATAATAAGGCAAAATGATGCGGCTCTCGTGGTTCTGCAGATTCAATGATGATTCCAAACTTAGAACGAGATTTCAGGATGTTCATCGAATGATGAATATAGGAACAAGCCAATAGCATTGGGATTGGAGCCATTTTTTCGCTTACTCCTCTATCCGAAATGATTACAATATTACACCCTTCAGAAACGGCTTTGAAAGTAGCTTGAACTGCTCTTTCTAAAGCGCGTTCTAAACCATTTACTCCTTTTTCGATGTCGTATAAAGTTGTAATTGTTACTGATTTGAAATCAGCATGATCAATATTTTTTACTTTATCCAAATCCTCATTTGAGATTACTGGATTTTGAATTTTTAGTTTCTTACAATGTTTTGGAACAATATCAAATATGTTATAATCTCCCCCAATAGCCAGGCTAATATCAGTAATGATTTCTTCGCGAATCCCATCTAATGGAGGATTGGTAACCTGAGCAAATAACTGTTTGAAATAGTTGTACAAAAGCTGTGGCTGATCTGACAAAACCGCTAACGGAGTATCATTTCCCATAGAACTTAATGCCTCTGCCCCTTGGATTCCCATAGGATTTATGATGGTCTTTAAGTCTTCCAGTGTATATCCAAAGAGTCTTTGTCTGGTCTCAAAATCAATATTTTCTACAGGAATTTGATTATGAGTATACGGTATTTGAGATAATTGTACTAAATTTTCATCCAGCCATTGCTGATAAGGACGTTTTGTGACAATTGCATTTTTGATCTCGTCATCTTCTATAATCCGGCCTTCATTCATGTCCACGAGAAACATTTTTCCGGGTTCTAAACGACCATGTTGCACTACATCTTCGGGTTTAATATCAAGAACACCAATTTCTGAAGACATAATTACGAAACCACTTTTAGTCAATGTATAACGAGAAGGACGCAATCCATTTCTATCTAACAAAGCACCAATAACATTACCATCAGTAAAAGGAATAGAGGCTGGGCCATCCCAAGGTTCCATGATGCAAGCATTGTATTCGTAAAAAGCTTTTTTATCGGCGGACATCGTCTGGTGTTTTTCCCACGCTTCAGGGACAACCATCATCATAGCTTCCGGCAAGGAGCGGCCTGTCATCAATAACAGTTCAATTACCATATCCATTGAAGCAGAATCTGATTTTCCTTCTAAAATGATTGGAAATAATTTTTTGATATCGTCACCAAAAACATCACTTTTCATCAATTCCTCACGAGCACGCATGCGACTAATATTTCCACGTAGTGTATTGATCTCACCATTGTGGCACATGTAACGGAACGGTTGCGCTAATTCCCAAGATGGGAATGTGTTGGTGGAAAAACGTTGATGAACCAAAGCTAATCGGGTTACCAAATCGTCATCTAATAAATCCGTATAATACCTACTGATGTCTTCCGGCATCAATAATCCTTTATAGATGATTGTGGTGGTGGAACAACTGGAAAAATAGAACATGTGGCTTTCTGAAATCCTTGAATTTTGGATCGCATGTTCTGCAATTTTTCTCGCTGCAAATAATTTAGCATTAAATTGTTGTTCCGTTAGGTCTAAGCCTTTTTTACCCACAAACACTTGTTTCACGGTTGGTTCTTTCTCACCGGCAATTCGTCCTAAATTAGTGGCATCAACCGGTACGTTTCTCCATCCTAATATTTCTAAATTTTGATCGCGTATCGAAGTTTCGAAAGTCGTTTTACAAAAAACAACTTGGTTTTTACTTTTGGGCATAAAGACCATTCCTACGGCATATTGTTTTGTCTCGGGGATTTCAAAATCACAAACTTTCTTAAAAAAATCATGAGGGATATCAAATAATATTCCCGCTCCATCTCCCGTTCTGCCATCTGAACTCACCGCACCCCGATGTTCTAATTTGATTAGAATATCCAATGCTTTGTGTATAATATCATTTGATTTGATTCCATTTAGATTACAAATGAATCCTGCTCCGCAATTGTCGTGTTCAAATTCGGGCAAATAAAGGCCTTGTTCTTTAACTTTCATGCTTAATATTTTTTATACAAAATTAAAGATTTAGTAACATATAATAGGTGTAAAAGTTAAAAACGGCTTGTTTTTACAGTTATAGTAGAAAAAGGTTAAATAAAACATAATAATAGGATTTTAACGCATTCGATTTGATTTTTCTACAACGAGAAAACCAAATAGAAGCCGATGAATTGATAGTTTTGAAAGAAATATTTTACTGATCATTTTGCTTTTGAATTTATAACAAATTTGGAGTTAATCTTTATATTTTTTTATTTTGAAAGGAGTTGTAGTTTTGTTTGGACTATTGAAATTTAGACACCATTTAAATCAAAAAAAAAATAACAGTTACGTTTAATTTTGCTATTTTTGTGGCACTTTTATTCTGGAATAAATTCAGAATCCAGACAAATTCTATATTATGAACATACACGAATATCAAGGAAAAGAGATTTTAGCTAGTTACGGGGTTCGCATTCAACGCGGAATCGTTGCTAATAGTCCAGTAGAAGCGGTTGCTGCTGCTAAACAATTAACTACCGAAACTGGTACAAGTTGGTATGTTGTAAAAGCCCAAGTTCATGCAGGTGGACGCGGAAAAGGTGGTGGAGTTAAACTAGCAAAAAACTTACAACAAGTAGAAGAAATTGCAGAACAAATCATCGGGATGCAATTGATTACACCTCAAACTTCTGCGGAAGGTAAGAAAGTACATAAAGTTTTAATCGCTGAAGATGTTTATTATCCTGGTGAAAGTGAAACTTCTGAGTTTTATGTTTCTGTTTTATTGAATAGAGCTACAGGTCGTAACATGATTATGTATTCTACTGAAGGTGGAATGGATATTGAAGAAGTTGCGGAGCACACCCCACATTTAATTTTTACCGAAGAAGTGGATCCTTCTGTTGGACTGCAAGGTTTTCAAGCCAGAAGAATTGCTTTTAACTTAGGTCTTTCTGGAAATGCTTTCAAAGAAATGGTTAAATTCATCGATTCTTTGTACAATGCGTACATAGGTTCTGATGCGTCGATGTTTGAAATCAATCCGGTTTTGAAAACATCTGACAATAAAATTATGGCTGTAGATGCTAAAGTAAATATCGATGATAATGCTTTATACAGACAAAAGAAATATGCTGATATGCGTGACGTTCGTGAGGAAAACCCAATCGAAGTGGAAGCAAAAGAAGTAGGTTTGAACTATGTAGATCTTGACGGTACAGTAGGATGTATGGTGAACGGAGCTGGTTTAGCGATGGCAACTATGGATTTAATTAAATATGCTGGTTTTGAACCTGCTAATTTCCTTGACGTAGGTGGAACTGCTGATGCAAAACGTGTTGAAACTGCTTTCCGTATTATCTTAAAAGATCCAAATGTAAAAGCTATTTTGATTAATATTTTTGGTGGAATCGTTCGTTGTGACCGTGTGGCGCAAGGAGTTGTTGATGCATACAAAAATATGGGAGATGCCATTAAAGTGCCTATCATTGTTCGTTTACAAGGTACCAATGCAGCTATTGCAAAAGAATTAATTGATAATTCAGGAATGCCAATTTTATCTGCTGTTGAATTTCAAGAAGCTGCAGATCAAGTAAAAGCTGCACTTTCTTAATTAGAAAATTGTTATATATTGAAAAATCCTGTTTGCTGCGGCAAACAGGATTTTTTTTGGATTAATTTTTAATTATTTTGACCGAACAAATCATAATAATAATCGAAAGTGCAAAGTTTTCTGGCTTATAACAATTATCTTTGTTTTTAATGTTTTTTAGTATTATGAAACTCCACATAAAAAATAATTTCACTTCTGAATTACCGGCTGACCCCATTGAAATCAATACACCAAGACAGGTTCAGCAATCGGCATATTCGTATGTGTTGCCCAAAAAACCATCCAACCCATCACTAATTCATGCTTCTAATGAAGTGGCTCATGCCATTGGCATTTCTGATGAAGACCTACTTTCAGCTGATTTTTTGCACATTTTTTCAGGAAGCACCGTTTATCCGGAAACAAATCCTTTTGCCTTGTGTTATGCCGGACATCAATTTGGGAATTGGGCCGGACAATTGGGAGATGGTCGCGCCATCAATCTCACCGAAGTTATTCATGAAAATAAGATATATACTTTACAACTAAAAGGAGCAGGTCCAACTCCATATTCCAGAACTGCAGATGGTTTTGCGGTATTGCGTTCTTCCATACGGGAACATTTATGCGCTGAAGCCATGCATTATTTAGGTGTTCCCACAACACGTTCGCTATCGCTTATGCTTTCAGGCGATCAGGTATTGCGCGATGTAATGTATAATGGAAATCCTGCCTATGAAAAAGGCGCTATCGTTTGCAGAGTGGCTCCGTCATTTATCCGTTTTGGTAGTTTCGAAATGTTTGCTTCTCGAGAAGATTATGTTAATCTCAAATTACTGGCTGATTTTACGATCAAACATCATTTTCCTCACATTCAAGGGGAAGGTATCGAAAAATATCTCGCCTTTTTTCAGGAAGTAACCCGAACTACACTTAAAATGATTCTACACTGGCAACGCGTTGGTTTCGTTCATGGCGTTATGAATACTGATAATATGTCTATTCACGGGATCACGATTGATTATGGGCCTTACGGTTGGTTGGAAGATTATAATTCCGGCTGGACACCTAATACAACGGACAGTCAACATAAAAGATACCGTTTTGGCAATCAATCTGAAATTGCACTCTGGAATTTGTATCAATTGGCGAATGCGTTGTATCCTTTAATTCATGAGGCCAAACCACTTGAAACTATTTTGGACGCTTTTAGTACGGAATACGAAAAGGAGTATTTGGATATGATGCGAAATAAACTCGGTTTCCAAATTAAAAAGGAATCCGATATTGTTTTGATTCAGAGTTTGACCCAATTGCTGGAACGGGTAGAAACAGATATGACTATTTTCTTTAGAAATCTGAGTGATGTGACCAAAGCTGATCCTGTAATAACCGCTTTCGGTTCAATAAAAGACGCTTTTTACAATGAAAAGGATTTAAATGAAACGGTCTTGAAAGATTGGTACGATTGGTTGGAGAAATACAGCATTCGAATCAATGAAGAAATACTTTTGGATACAGAAAGAAAAAATCAAATGAATGCCGTGAACCCAAAATATGTATTGCGGAATTATATGGCACAATTGTGTATTGATGACGCGGATAAAGGAGATTATTCGTTGCTAAACGAATTATTCGAAATGCTTAAAAAGCCGTATGATGAACAACCAAATTTTCAAAAGTGGTTTGCCAAAAGACCCGATTGGGCCAGAGATAAAGTGGGGTGTTCTATGTTAAGCTGTAGTTCTTAAAAATGGTTTAAAAAATATTAAATTAGGTATGTCCTGTAGTTGCCAAACTACATCTTTTAAATAAAATTAAATATATTGGTATTCACAAAGCACAGTCATTTAATGTTTTTTTTAAAATCTATTTAACACCAATTACCTCTTGACCTCTTATTAAAATATTATTTTTATTATCTAAATTTTCTTTGGTTTTTCCCAAAATGTTTATAATGTCAAATTTGGTGTCACTTTTTCTTAGATTGTAATGTACTTCTGTATTGGTGACTTCAACCTCCAAAATATAGTTTCGGTCTACTTTGAAAGTATCAGTATTGTCTTTTATTAATGTTCCGTTTACCATATAAATGACATCATTACTTTTGATTTTTGTGAATTCAGATTTAATTTGGTCTAAACCTATAAAATCATATTTCTTAGGGTTTTTAGAAGCAATATAAAGTTGGCCATGATACAAAACAGCATTTATTGTAGTGTCTTTTTTGATTACATTCACAGATTCAATTTCATTTGGGTCAAAATATTCCATCATATTTACAGGCATTAAAATTGAATCAAAAAACATAGCTGCATCTGAATTTTTAGTGTTTTGTCCAAAAAATAATGTTGTAATAAATAATATAGAAAAGGTTAGGAGCTGTTTCATTTTGATGACGTAAATTCATTAAGATGAACTAAATATACAAAAAATCCTGAATTCTCGTTCAGGATTTTATAATTTAATATAGTAGAGGATATAAATCTTTACTACTTATGATTTTTTATTTTTTCCGAAATTAAATTTCACTTTCTCCACTATTTGGACTTTTGAATTTCCTTTTGGATACTGTTTTTTAGAAGTATTTTTTGTAGCAGGTCTTGATTTTGATGGTGCTTCGTCGCCTCTTGATTTTTCTTCGTCTCTTGGTTTTGCCTTAAACTCGGGTCTATCTTTAGCTCCTTCTTTTGCAGGAATTTGAGCTTTGTGCTTGGCTAAAACATCATTTGGGTTTTTTGGATTTTCTTTGGTTCCACGCAAGTGAATAACCAATGCATTTAGAAAATTACGCAACACCTGATCACCACATTCTATGTAATTTTCATGTTTTTCATCGCGGAAAAATGCACCCAATTCGGATTTAGTGATTCTAAAATCTACCAATTCCAATATTTCAACTATTTGATCGTCACGCAGCATTAAAGCGACGCGAAGTTTTTTAAAGATATCGTTGTTTGTCATCATATTCTAATTTTTTACAAAGGTACGGTTTAAAAGCAATTGCAACACAATTTTAGATTTAGAATTGGTTGCAATTCAAAATCTGAATTAGAGTATCTAAATCTTCTTTCCTATGATTGGCAGTAATTACAATTCTATTTAAATTCTGAGTATCTGTCAAGTATTTAAAATTGGTCACTATGATCTTATTTGCAGTCAAAATTTCAGTAAGTCCAATGATTTTCGGATAAATAAGCGGATACTTGGGGTCAAAATGAATGGCTTTGTTTTTAATTAAATGAGCATCTATATACTGAATATTTTCTTTTAGTTTTTGATGCTGTTGCAAATAAATTGCTGCTGCATCAGCCATGGTTTGTACAAATGCGGCATTCATTCCAGCACTGGAAATATAAGTATCACAAGTTTTTATCTGATTAAT
The DNA here is from genome assembly GCF_003968825.1 of Flavobacterium sp. LS1R10. NCBI lineage: Bacteria > Pseudomonadati > Bacteroidota > Flavobacteriia > Flavobacteriales > Flavobacteriaceae > Flavobacterium > Flavobacterium sp. LS1R10. The sequence continues at coordinate 14,864 of NZ_RYDH01000003.1, forward strand.
AAATTCAGAATCACTGGCAATTACGCCTCCTGTCAATCCAAAGGCTTTCCCTAAAGAGGCCACCATGATTTTTCTTTTGATGTTAGGAAGATTTATGGTCGAATAAATTCCGCAACCATTTGTTCCCAAAATTCCAAGCGAATGCGATTCGTCAATAACCAAAGTGATTTCTTTATTGGACGGAATCGAATTTAAAATCGAAAGATCGATTGGTCTTATCTGAAAGGATGGAACAGAATCCGTTAGAATCGTAATTTTTTCAGTTGCGGTATCTAGTAAACGAGGATTTAATTCATTTTCAGTAAAAACAGGTAAGCTGTTAGGAGCTTTGATGGCGGCGTGTGTGCCTGGAAAATGAAAAAAACAATTGGTTTGCGACTCGAGTATTTCAATAACTATTTTCCCTGCCAGCATACCGGATGAAAGAGTAAGTGCAGCATCTGCTTTGATAAAATGGGCTATAAAGCGTTCTCCGTTTTCGTAGGCAGTCAGTTGAATATTGGCACTTCTGGAACTTCCGTACGCCGTTCCCCATTGCAAAATATTTTTGATAATTAAGTTTTGAAATTCGGAATGTGTAGGCAAACCCAAATAAGCTGTTCCGCCAAAATAAAGATATTCTTCATTTTCTACTTCAATTATTCGATCTGGAAATTGATTGACTTTCATTTAAAACTACATTAAAGTTACACCGGTTCCGTTCAAGTCAGAATAGCTTATTTTGCCGAAATCAATGGTAATACCTGTGGCAATATCCTCGGATAATAATAGTGCGCCATCCATATCTACATAATCCAGTTGCGGTAATAAATGCGCAATTGCGGATATTCCAACTGTTGATTCGGTCATGCAGCCCACCATGGTTTTTAACCCTAATTTCTTGGCTTCCTGAATCATTCGTCTTCCGGGAGTTAGTCCGCCACATTTTACTAATTTGACATTTATCCCATGAAAATGATTGTGACATTTGGCTACATCTTCTTCTATAATACAACTTTCGTCGGCTATAATTGGTAAAACAGAATGTTTGAAAACTTCCTTGTGTTCTTCCCAATTGTTTGCCTTCATGGGTTGTTCCAAAAACTCGACACCTAATTTTTTTAGTTCAACGGCATTGTTTATGGTTTCTGCTACACCCCAGCCGCAGTTGGCATCAATTCTAAAAACAGCGTCAGTATGTTTCCTAAGTTCAGTAACAATGGCAATATCTTCCTTTGTACCTAATTTTATTTTATAAATTGGCCAAGGTAATTCTTTCATTTTAGCCACCATTTTTTCTATCGATGCAATTCCTATTGTGTAATCTGTCAATGGATTTTTATCGGTAGTGTAATTCCACAATTGGTACAGTTTTTTTTCTTTTTTACGAGCATACAAATCCGTAAAGGCCATATCCAAAGCGCATAAGGCAAACATATTGTTTTTTAAATACGGATGAATCGCAGCCCAAAATTCTTCAGGGGTTTCATTTGTTGTAGTTTCAATTACAGATCGAATTTTTTCCAAGTCCTGCATCATCACCGGAACAGTTGTCTTGTAGTACGGATTAGAAGTTGCCTCGCCAAAACCTGAATAACCATCACTTTGTAATTCCACAATCAAAGAAGGCTGAAAGTCTATAGATTCTCTCGAAATCGTGAATGTATGTTTCAGTTTAAGGTTGTATGCTCTTAAGATTAGTTCCATAAGGAATGTGATTTTAATGTTTGTTGTGTTTACTTGCAGCAGAATAATTTAGTAACCAAGCCATAAAACAGCTTTTACAAAACCATCACGCCATAATTTTTCATTGTGTTGTCCGCCTTTTACAATTTTCTTTTCATTCAAATTAAGGCAGGAACATCTATTGGAATTCAGTAAATATTCCATTTTATTCAAATCGGTCACCATATCTTCACTTTCATTGTCTCCACATAGAAAATAGATTTTAGACTTTATTTTTTTAGACTTTTCAGTCAGATCATAAATATCTTTGGTAAACCAAAAGGAAGGGGAAAATACTCCCGCTTTTCCAAATATCTCTGGGTATTTTAAAACAGCGTAATACGAAGTAAGACCGCCAAGGGAACTTCCCATGATGATAGTGTTTTTCTTGTCGGTTTTGGTTCTGAACGTTTTATCGATGTGCGGTTTTAAGGTTTTTACGATAAATTCTAAATAACGGTCTGCTTTTCCTCCTCCATATTTCTCGTTTTTAAAAGGCGTCAGTTCATCAATGCGTTTTTCATTTCCATGTTCAACTCCTATAACAATAACGGGTGCTTTTAGGCTATCCAATTTTTCGTCTATATTCCATTCACCTGAATAAGAAGTTGTAGCGTCAAATAAATTTTGAGCATCATGGATGTAAATTACGGATAATTTTCTTTTGGATGTGGCATAATTTTGGGGTAAATACACCCAAATTTTCTTTGTCGATTGAAGCTGTGGAGCCTCGATAGTAAAAGTGGAAACTTGTTTTGATGCCGTACGCTGCTTCGAAGTTCTAACTGAAGGTCTTGGCTCTTGAGCGTTGATTTCTGGTATCAAAAAAAGGATAAACAGCAATAATAGGTATCGTTGAATCATTAGTTCGTTTTGTAATTCAATTTAAAAACAATATTTTAGCTAAAAATAATAATTTGATGGATACATTCGAAGAAAAGAGAAGTTTACTTTTGGAGATGATTGCTTTTTCTACAGTTGATGGTCATTTACACAAGAAAGAATATGATTTTTTGTTTATTGTAGCCAATGAATTGAATATAGAAAAAGGAGGTTTCAATGATTTGTTTCATTTAGAATTGCCACAGTTGCCCATTAAATCCGAATTTCAGCGGATACAGCAATTTTATAGATTGGCTTTACTGATGCATAGCGACGGAATTTTGCACAAGAAAGAAGCTGTTAACATCCAACAAATAGCAATTGAAATGGGACTTAATCCTGCTGCAACAAAACGAATTCTGAAGCTGATGGATGAAGCGCCAAACGCAATTATTAATTCTGAAGTCTTATTGACTGTTTTTCAAGAGCAACATAATTAAGTTAATTGTTGCTGCAATCTCTTGATGTCATCCCGTAATTTTGCCGCCTGCATAAAGTCCAGATCTTTTGCGGCTTTTTCCATCGATTTCCGTTTTTCCCGGATAAGTTTCTCGATTTCCGTTTTTGATAGATATGTAGTTTCCGGTTCTGCTGCGGCATTCAAAGTGAGACCCAATTCATAGTCTACCAAAGGATTTTTGGTAAATGCACTTTCTATTTTTTTGTTTAATGCCTGTGGTGTCTGATTGTTTTCAGTGTTATAATTGATTTGTTTGGTTCTGCGATAATTTGTTTCATCAATGGTTTTTTGCATGCTGGCGGTTATTTTATCCGCATACATAATTGCTTTACCGTTCAGGTTTCTTGCTGCGCGACCAATTGTTTGCGTAAGTGAGCGGTGACTTCGTAAAAAACCTTCTTTGTCTGCATCTAAAATGGCCACCAAAGAAACTTCCGGTAAATCCAGACCTTCACGAAGTAAATTGACACCAATTAATACATCAAAAATTCCTTTTCGTAAATCTTGCATGATTTCTATTCGTTCCAAAGTGTCGACTTCAGAATGAATATAGCGACAGCGAATATTGACTTTCGTTAAATATTTTGCGAGTTCTTCTGCCATTCTTTTGGTTAAAGTTGTCACTAAAACGCGTTCGTCAATTTCTGCCCGAACCTGAATTTCTTCGATTAAATCATCAATCTGGTTTAAACTTGGTCGGATTTCGATAATGGGATCCAATAATCCTGTCGGACGAATTACCTGTTCCACAACGACACCTTCCGTTTTTTGCAATTCATAATCAGCAGGTGTTGCTGAAACATAAATTACCTGATTTTGCATGGCTTCAAATTCTTCAAACTTCAAAGGGCGATTGTCCATTGCTGCAGGAAGTCGGAAACCATATTCCACTAAGTTCTCTTTTCGGCTTCTATCCCCGCCATACATAGCACTGACTTGTGAAAGTGTTACGTGACTTTCATCAACAACCATTAAGAAGTCACTTGGAAAATAATCCAGCAGGCAAAAAGGTCTTGTTCCAGGTAAACGACCATCCAGATAACGAGAATAATTTTCAATTCCGGAGCAATAACCCAGTTCCCGAATCATTTCCAAATCAAAATTGGTACGTTCTTCCAGTCGTTTAGCTTCCAGATGTTTTCCAATTTCCTTAAAATAATCGACTTGTTTTACTAAATCCTGTTGGATTTCCCAAATCGCACCTTGTAAAACATCCGGTGAAGTCACGAACATATTGGCCGGATAAATCGTCAGTTTATCAAATTTTTCAAGTACTTGAGAGTTCTTGGTGTCAAAACTTTCGATTTCCTCGATTTCATCACCAAAGAAATGGATTCGGTAGGCTTCGTCAGCATAACTAGGATACACATCAACGGTGTCTCCTTTTATTCTAAAACTTCCAGGATTAAAGTCGGCTTCCGTTCTGGAATATAAACTTTGCACCAGTTGATGTAATAATTTGGTGCGGGAAATAATTTGTCCTTTCTCAATTGGTATCAAGTTTTTCTGAAATTCGACAGGATTTCCAATACCGTACAAACACGAAACGGAGGCCACAACTAAAATGTCTCTTCGTCCAGAAAGCAAGGATGCAGTGGTTGACATTCGCATTTTTTCCAGTTCTTCATTGATGGATAAATCCTTTTCGATGAAAACGCCGGTTACAGGCATAAAAGCTTCGGGTTGGTAATAATCGTAATAGGAAACGAAATATTCCACGGCATTGTTCGGGAAGAATTGCTTGAATTCCGAGTATAATTGTGCCGCCAACGTTTTGTTGTGTGCCAAAACCAAAGTGGGTCTTTGTACTTCCTGAATTACATTGGCTACCGTAAATGTTTTTCCGGATCCGGTAACACCCAATAAAGTTTGGAATTTATCACCATCAATAATCCCCTGAACTAATTTGTCAATCGCTTGTGGTTGGTCGCCTTTGGGCTGGTAATCGGATACTACTTGAAAATTCATTGGTGTTAAGTGGCAAAGTTTTAGAGCTGTAAAGATACAAGTTTGGATTCTTTTTTTTACCAAAGGATGAGCCAAAAAAAAACCATTCGCGTGGGCGAATGGTTTTTAGTGTAAAACAGGGAGTTCTAGAAACTCAAGCTTAATCGAGCGAAAAGAAATCTTCCGTTTTGACCAAATTGAGAGGTGTTTCTTGAATATGCAAATTGATTTGCATTTGACAAGTCAATTGTTGTTGCATTGGCAGCATAAGTTACATTGCCATTTGTGTCAACACCATTTGCTCTTTTTGCAGTTTGTGTACCAAGATTTACATCAGGATAGATATCAAAAATATTGTTAGCCCCAATTACAACTTTTGTAGTTTCCGTAATTTTGAAACCAACAGATAAATCAGTGATTATTTTTGCGCCCCAGATTGGATGCTCAATTTCGACTGCTAGACCATTTATTATTGCTCCTTCAACTCTTCCATCTCCATTTACATCAGCCGTATTTGGATCAGTAACCTGGCCGAAGTAAACATTTCTCAAAAAGAAATCGAATTTTTTATAAGTAAAGGAGTTGGTTAAATTTCCTTTAACTCTTGGAATGGCTTCTTCTAGATAGACTCTGCTCATTTCAGAAAAATAGCGGTTGATTTGACCATTAGCAACTAAAGTAGGTGAACCTTTAATCGCGCCCACTTGTCTTGTTTGAGAAAAAGTAGTAGCTAAATCAGATTTGATTACTATAGCTCCTAAATTTAGCTTATGTGTTATAATGATATCAATTCCTTTAGACTCTGTACTAATAGCATTGGCAAAAAAGGTTGCCGCATTTGCTCCAGCGAGATCAAATTGTAATTGAAGCTCTCTCTGTGGCGTTCCGTCAGCAAACGTTCCCGATGGACGAGAAAATTGATCCGTCAAAGTTACTCTGTCATCTATTCTTACAATATAAGCATCGGCAGTCAAAGTAATGTTTCCTTCTGGAATCTTAGCGGTAAAACCAATACTGGCACTTTTAGATTCTTCTTGTTTCAATTGTGGGATTCCAAGGGCTTGTGCTGCCGGGGAATCATTACTAAATGTGCTTACTTCAAATGGTACACCACCAACAAATTGAGTCGCTGTAGCATTAAAATTGATTTGATGTAAAGAAGGAGCGCGAAAACCTGTGGAAACAGCACCACGCAAATTAATGTTGTCTGTTAGTTTATAACGACTGGCAACTTTAAAATTAGTAGTGTTTCCGAAATCAGAATAGTTTTCAAAACGAACGGCTCCGTTCAATAACCATTTTTCTGTAACATCATATTCAAGATCTCCATAAATAGCGGTACTGTTACGACCTTTGTCAATAGCATTTGTTGGCCTGAAACCCGGAAATACTTGGGAGCCATTCCCTCTAATAGATCCAAAGAAATCAGTTACGATCAGATTAGCGGGGGTTACTCCTGGTAAAGCGACATCACCATTTATATCATATAAATTATATGATTCTGGTTGTCCTGCACTAATACTATAGTTTTCATTTCGGTATTCAGCTCCAAAAGCAACGTTCAAATCACCAAATTTTCGGTTCATGTCGAAATTGGTTGTGTTTTGGCTAAAGGCTAATCCACCAGCGTCAAATTCAGTAGGAGAGTTTTCTCTCATGGAAGAATTGACGGTATTTTCAACGCCATAATCAAATGCATTTCTTCCAAAAGTATTGCTTAAGTCAAAATTCCAATTTTCGAAAATTATACCTCTAAGACCCGCTGCTGCTGAGATATCGTTGATTGTTGAATGTATTTCTGGTAAAAAACCATTTGGATACAAACCGGTATACGATCTAGATTGATTTGGTCTTCTGTAAAAACCGGCGGCTTCACCAGTTCTGTTGCTGTTTCCTCCAAAAGCATACAATTCTAATTTATCAGTTAAAGGATAGGCAGCATTTACAAAGAATTGTGAGCTTTGAAGTGATGATTGACCTACTCGCATATTAAAATCATTTCGTACTAAACCTCTAGCACCAAGTTCCTCCGAAGTTACGTCAACTCCTAATAAAGCTCTCATCCCGGATAAATTTCCATTCGATGCGGCAGTTTGAATAGCAGTTTTTGTTGTTGCATCAAAATAACTTACTTGTTGCGCATACGTATTAATTGTGTTCAGCAAACCGTTATAAAAACCAGGGGTAGTGTTTAACGTATTCGCATACAAACTATTAATGTTAATACCTGCTATTCTAGCTCTTTCTTCAACAGCATTGTATCGGTTAAATAAATTTCCTTTAACTTCTTTAGCACGACTTGTTTGACCTCGCAATTGAGCACTTGCCGTAATATTAATGAAACTTTTTTCCTTTCCTAAATTTGTTCCGTAGTTCAAGTCAATTTGAATGTTGTTTCCATCATTTCCACCGGTATGGTCGTTAGCATTTTTAGAAAAATGACTTCCTCCAAAAAGGTTTATTTCTAATTTTTTAGTATCTTTTTTCATGTTGATGTTGATTACACCAGCAATAGCATCTGAGCCATATTGAGCTGAAGCTCCATCTCTTAATACCTCAATTTTTTCGATAGCAAAAGCGGGAATGGAATTCAAGTCGGTACCTACAGCTCCTCTACCAGGTGATCCATTAATATTTACCAAAGAAGAAGTGTGTCTTCTTTTTCCGTTTATTAAAACCAATACTTGGTCTGGTCCTAAACCTCTTAATTGTGCAGGGTCAATGTGATCCGTTCCATCAGCTACAGTGGTTGTATTTGAGGTAAATGATGGCGCAACCATATTTAAAATCTGATTCAAATTCGTTTGAGCACCTTGTGAAGCGATCTCTTTCATAGAAATAACATCAATAGGTACTGCAGATTCCGTTACGGTTCTTGTAGGATTACGGGAGCCCATTATAACTATATTTTGTAATGTTTCGCCACTTCCCGTTAAAGTAATGTTTAGTGTACTTCCTGTGATTTTAACTGATTTTGTTTCTAAACCTACATAGGAGAATTGTAAAATATCTCCAATTTTTGCAGTAATGGTGTATTTACCATCTATATCTGAAGTAGTGCCCTTTGCAATTCCTTTGATCATAATGGTTGTTCCAGGTAAGGTGGCGTTGGAGTCGTCAGTAACAACACCGGAGACTCTAATTTCTTGGGCAGTTATTACTGCTGAAAAAATTAAAGTTAGAATAAAGAAAAGTTTTTTCATTTTTGGTAATTTAATGTTAGAACCGTAAAAATACTACTTAAATGGCGTTAATTAGAATAAAAACAATCAAGATATTTGTTAAATGGCAAATAATTATTATTTACATTTTTTTTTATGAAAAAACTAGTTTGAGTTCTTCTTATTGAACATGTACTATTTTTATTGATAAAGATCTTTCATTTCTAACCAGAATGAGGAGTAATTAGGCTGATTTTTTAAAATTTCCAAGCTTTTTGTTGTGCTTCACTGAGGAAAGTCCAAGCAATAATTCGGCTAGTTTTTTGGCCTTGAGCCATATCGATGGTTTTAATTTCGACCACACTTACTTTGTTTAATGTTTTGTAAAGACTGGAAAGATTCTCTTTTTTAGATACCAAAGTTGTAAACCACAAGCACTGCATCGGATATTTTGCACTTTCGTAAATCATCTGGGTTACAAAACCTAATTCACCGCCTTCACACCACAATTCTGCATTGTGACCACCAAAATTTAAAACAGGTTTAGCGTCACTTCGTTCGGCTGTACCTCGGGTTGTAGTTTTAGCATTTTCTAAATTGTTGATTTTTCGAATCGTGCTTTTCGTGGCTTCATCTTGCGAGGCATGAAAAGGTGGGTTACAAATGGTAAACGTAAATTTGTCTTCGGGAGTGATTATATTTTTAAAAATAAAGCGCGATTCCGTTTGTTGTTGTAAGCTGATAGCGTCAATCAATTTTGGATTTTCTTCAATAATGGCACTGCAATTTTCAATTGCTTTTAAATCGGTATCTGTACCTACAAAACTCCATCCGTACGCTGAATTACCAATTATAGGATAAATGCAATTCGCACCTACGCCTATATCTAAGCCTTGAACGGTTTCTCCTTCAGGAATGATTCCGTTGTTGCTTGAAGCTAATAAATCTGCTATATAATGGATGTAATCCGCTCTTCCGGGAATGGGCGGACAAAGATAATTTTTAGGAATATCCCAGTTTTGAATGTCGTAATGGGACAACAATAATGCTTTGTTAAGCGACTTTACCGCATCGGGATTACTAAAATCAATTGTTTCTTCCAAAGCGTCTGGATTGTGCTTATTGGCGGAAACAAAAGGCTTTAATTCAGGGGATTTTTGAATTAGTTCCTCAAAATCATATCCAAATCTATCCAGATTTCTGGGATGTAAATTAGTCTTTTCGGTAATCGTTTTCGCTTTCATTTTTTTTATTTCGATGCAAATATAGGCATAACTATTTTGTAAAAGTACAAAGACGACTTTGACTCATTAAACAGATGAAAAAATGAACCACATAGAAACATAGAATTTAATTTAATTTTTGATTTAAATCTGTTCCGAACAGTCAAAATTTAGGTGACATAGAAAAAAAGCCAATGCTTTTTTTTCTATTGTGAACTCTTATCACTGTCAAAATTTATTTTTACAGGAATAAACACTATGTTTCTATGTGGTTTAAACTTCAATTTGTTTTAATGCGTTTGATCTGACTATGACCCATTAAACAGATCGAAAATAAATCATAAAATTAGAATATTGCCGTTTTTTAGAACCATAAAAACGGTTACTTTTATAAAACACACAAATAGTATGACTTTTATACCCGCTACTTTTCATTTCAAAAAGAGATACATAGTTTACAGTTTAATTTTTTTGTATATCGTAATGTGTCAGTCTTGTATGACGATGCGATTTTCGAATAAAGAGACATCAAAATTTTTTGCTCCATCAAAAATAGAATTTCAGGATAAAACAATTGCTTTTGAAGGCTATAAAATACATTATGTAGAAACGGGTAATGCGCAAAATCCGACATTGTTTTTTGTACACGGTTCGCCCGGAAGCTGGAATGCCTTCAAAGAATATCTTAAAGATACTTTATTGCTGAAAAAATACCGAATGATTGCGATTGATCGACCGGGTTTTGGATACAGTGATTTTGGTGATGCTCAAAATTTAAGGGAGCAATCTCAAAGAATATCTGAGTTTATAAAAAAAACCGATAATAAAAAGCCGCTAATTTTGGTTGGGCATTCTGTAGGCGGACCAGTTGTGGCTCAATTGGCTGCGGATAATCCTTCTTGGTACAAAAGATTGGTGATACTGGCAGGATCATTGGACCCGAAAGCTGAAAACCCAGAGAAATGGAGAACGGTTATCAAGGCAAAGCCTTTGCGGTATTTGATTCCCGGAGCATTGCGTCCTTCTAATGATGAGTTGTGGTGGCTGAAACAGGATTTGGTAGCTTTAGAGCCAGAACTAAAAAAAATTACTTGTGCGGTTACGATTATTCATGGAACAAAAGATGTTTTGGTGCCGTACAGCAATGTTGCCTTTATGCAAAAAAAGTTTACCAATGCTAAATCAATCGATGCAATAACGATCAAAAAAGCGAATCATTTTATTCCTTGGAGTTACTATGAAATTATAAGAAATATATTGTTAAAAATGTAATAAAACTAATCCAGGCATTCCATCATTAATAGATCACCTTCATTATGTTCTATTGTTACGATTCCGTCTTTGAGGACGTGGTTGCTGCTGCCGGTTCTGTAACCAATAGTCAAACTATCATCTTTCAGCGGATAAAATAAATTATCAGAATGAATTCCAGTGACGTGACCTACAGGGATTAATGAAATAGGAGTGTTTGCCGTATACCATTTTTCGAATTTTTTAGGCAAAAGGAATACTTTTGAGTGATCGTCCAGAATGACAATTTTCAATAAATTTCTATATCTCGTAATGTTGGTAATATTGGTTATGGTATGATCAGCTCTTCGTCCGGTGGCCCAAACGACGTTTACAGCAGGAATTTTTCTTTCGATTAAATAGTCAAAAGCTTTTTCTAAATCGGTTTTATTCTGATCCGGAGTATGAATAATTTCGATGGGATATTGAGACGTTTTATAAATTTCTGGGTCAAATCCTCGGTCAAAATCTCCTAAAAGCACATCGACTTTGATGTCTAGTTCCATAACGCGAACCATAGCCGAATCTAATACGACCACGAGTGGTGACCATTCCAGTAATTGACCCAATAGTTCCGGGTTACAGGAAGCGCCATTGGCAATGATTAAAGCAGGTTCTTGGTCGTCGCGAACGATATGGTGTGAAGACATTGTGAATTATGAATTATGAATTATGGTGTAAAAGTAAATAAAAGTTCTCGTTTTATCTCTCACGTACTAGCCCGGATGGCAATGAAAACCAAAACAGGTTGTAAACTTTAGTTTTCCGGCAGTAGAAGAGCGACCAAAGGAAGCTCCTTATACGGTCTGGAAAACTGTTTAGAGCCTGTTTTTGGTTGTAATGAACAGCCGGATTAGCTCCTGATTATTCAATCGTGTAACTTCTAACATCAACTTCGCTAAGGGAGAAATAACCCAAAGGATAATTAACCGAATCCGTGGTGTTGATGATGTTTCCTCTTACGGTAGCAGGCGGAGATTGAAACGGTCCGCCACCATTATTTCCTGCAATACTCACTAATACACTCATGTAATTGTAGTATGCTTTTGAAATTCCGAAGTGGATTATTTCAATTTTATCGTCTTTTTTTAAATCATCATTTTGTGACATACTGAAAAATTCGTTTCCGTTGAAAAACTCATCTTGGTCAACATAAAAATTTGATTTTGCTTGGTTTGAATACACATATTTGTATAGGTAATAATTGGTTTCACCCGCTGGATCTTGGTAGAATGTTTTAATTTCAATGTCAGTCCCTGTAAAACCGCCTTGATTGTTTTGAACAATTTTTGTGATTGGCGTAACGGGTTTTAGTGTATCGGTTGCGGTATACGTATTGCCATTGCTGATAACTGTCAGTGTATAGGTTTCGTTGATTACCGGTATAAAAGTAGCGCAAGTATATTCGCCGGTATTTGCAATTTCCGAAAAAGTAAAAACCACATTAGCACTATTTTTTATAGACACTGTTGCTCCGGAAACTTTTGGAATAGTTGTACCGTAAAATCCAGTTGTTGTAGTCAGTTTTATTTTTTGTTGATTTCCCGAAGTTCTTTTTTTCCAATTAATTGCTGCTTCAATTACCAGTTTTGGTGGAGCATTATCTAAATCTACTTCGACAACATCTTCGCAACTTGCCGAAAAAATAGCGATGAGAAGTACCAGATATAGTGTTATTTTTTTCATGATTTTATTTTTTATTTAGTTGCCTTGTAGAATGCTAAGCTTAAAATTTAAAGTTATAGCTCACCGCTGGAACTACACCAAATATCGAAGTTTTTACAGCTTCATTGATTCCTGTATCTGTATTTTGTCTAAAATTAATAGAAGCGGCATTTTTCCGATTGTACAAATTGTAAATGCTAAAAACCCATTCGCCTTTCCATTGGCGGTCTTTATTGCTTTTAGGAGTCAAAGTAGCGGCAATATCCAGGTGGTGGTAAGCGGGGAGCCGATTTCTATTTCTCAATCCATAACTGGGTAGATTGATGCCTAAGTATTCATATTGTCCAACAGGATATGTTACCGGTTGCCCAGTTTGCAGGGCAAAATTAGCTCCAAAAGACCATTTTTCATTTAGATTGTAGGAACTGGTTATTGCAATATTGTGCAGTTTGTCATATACGGAATTGTACCATTGGCCGTTGTTGATTCCGGTTTCGATTGAGGTTCTTCCAGGAGTTTGTTGCTCGGATTTGGATAATGTATACGATATCCAGCCATTAAATTTCCCTTCGTTTTTTCGGAACATGATTTCTAAACCGTATGATCGTAATTGCCCGTTCAGGATTATTTGTTCAATGGCTTTATTGGCAATCAAATTAGCACCATCAATATAATCCAAGCGGTTTTGCACTTCTTTATAATACGTTTCTACTTCAAGGGAATACATTCCTTCTTGAAAGTTTTTAAAATAACCCAAAGCCACCTGATCTGCAATTTGGGGTTTAATGAAATTATCGCTTGGCGTCCAGACATCAAGTGGAGTTGGCGATGTGGTGTTCGAAATTAATTGTAAATACTGCACCATCCTGTTGTAACTTGCTTTTATGGATTGGTTGTCATTGATTTTGTACGCCAATGAAAAACGAGGTTCCAGATAATTATAGCTTTGGATGACTTTATTTTTGTCGTAAAATTCAGTGTTAATTGGAGTTGCTTTTTCATAAATCTGTAATTCCGAATTGAAGAGAACCGGATTGTCATTTTCATAAATATTCACGGTAGATTGCCCTAAACGGTAAAATATACTGTATCGAAGTCCGTAGGAAAGGGCTATTCTGTCGGATATTTCGTGATCAGCGTTGATGTAAACTGCGGGTTCAAAAGCATATTTTTTATCCAATTGAGCAAAATTTATTCCGGAGTCCGTATCAGATGGCTTGATGGTTCCCGGATTGAATTCGTAATAAATTCCGTTTACTCCGTAATTCAATTTGAATATATCTGAAATATAATTCTTGAAATCGTATTTGATATTGTAATTTTTGATGCCGGAATCCCATTTGAACCCTACAAAATCCAAATCCAAACCGTAATAATAATCGCTGTAAATGAGCGATAAATTAGAAAATAATTTTTCAGAAAACAAGTGATTCCAGCGCAAGTTTAAAGTGGTGTTTCCATAAATATTGGTAAAACTTTTGTTCAGGCTGAAGACATCTCGGCCAAAATAACCCGATAAATACAGACTGTTATTTGCATCTAATTTATAACTCAACTTGGTATTTAGGTCATAAAAATAAGCGGAGTTGTTTTTTTGTTTTTCGGATAGCTTCAGGAATAAATGCGCATAGGAACTTCTGCCACCAATCAGGAAGGAACCTTTGTCTTTTACCAATGGTCCTTCGGCCAAAATGCGACTGGAAATCAATCCGATTCCTCCATTGACATGAAAATTTTTGCTGTTGCCGTCTTTTTGATAAATATCCAACACAGAAGAGGCTCTTCCACCATAACGAGCTGGAATTCCGCCTTTGTACAACTTCAAATCTTTGATGGCATCCGGATTAAAAACAGAGAAAAAACCAAAAACGTGTGAAGAATTGAATATGGTAGCTTCATCGAGCAGAATTAAATTCTGGTCGGCACCGCCACCACGAACATTAAATCCTGAAGCGCCTTCACCAGCATTTGTAACACCGGGCAGTAATAAAATAGATTTTAAAACATCGACTTCGCCCAGCACAACGGGCATTTTCTTGATCGCTGAAATGGAGAGTTTATTGACGCTCATTTCGGGTTTTTTGATGTCTATTTTGGTTTCATTATCCGTAATAACAACTTCTTTCAAGGCGGTTTCATCACTGAATAAATTAAAATTATTTTTTAGGTTTTGACTCAAGTCGATTAGCTCTTCCTTGGTTTGAAATCCCAAATAACTGATTTGGACGTTATAGATTCCTTTTGGAACTGTGATGGAGTAAAATCCATATTCATTGGTAGTTACTCCGGTTTTGAGTTCAAGGATTACAATGTTGACGCCTATTAAAGTTTCGTTGCTGTTGGCGTCAATAATAGTTCCGCTTAGCGTAAATTTCTCTTGAGCGAAGCATGAAAAGGAGCATAGTAATACCACTAAAAAGGGAATAATTTTCTTTGGAGTCATTGTTTAAATTTTTCTAAATACAAAAATGCAAATTACATTAAATAGAACAGTATTTGACATATAACAACCGTTAAGGTATTGCTAAGGTAAAAAAAAAGACAACTGTTTCCAGTTGTCTTTTTAATATTATGTAGTAAAAAAATTAAGCTAGTTTAGCATCTAAATTTTCTTGTATCGCTGCTAAGAAAGCCTCGGTAGTCAAGTAATCTGCAGCAGTCAACCCTTCTGGTTTTACTAACATTGCTAAGTCTTTAGTCATTTTTCCGCTTTCAACAGTATCAATGCATACTTGTTCTAGAGTATGACAAAAATCAATTAAAGCTTGATTTTCGTCCAGTTTACCTCTGTGTTCCAATCCTCTTGTCCATGCAAAAATAGAGGCGATTGGGTTTGTTGATGTTGCTTTTCCTTGTTGGTGTTGTCTGTAGTGACGTGTAACTGTTCCGTGAGCCGCTTCTGCTTCTAGAGTTTTTCCATCAGGAGTAACTAATACTGAAGTCATTAATCCTAACGAACCAAAACCTTGTGCAACAGTGTCAGATTGAACATCACCGTCATAGTTTTTACACGCCCAAACAAAACCACCACTCCATTTCATTGCAGAGGCAACCATGTCATCGATCAAACGGTGTTCGTAAGCAATTCCTGCTTCAACGAATTGTGCTTTGTAGGTAGATTGATATACTTCTTCAAAAATATCTTTGAAACGTCCGTCATAGGCTTTCAAAATAGTATTTTTTGTAGAAAGATACAAAGGCCATTTTTTTGTCAAAGCCATTTGGAAAGAGGAATGTGCAAAACCGTAAATACTTTCATCCGTATTGTACATTGCCATTGCGACTCCGTCTCCTTTATAATCGTATACTTCCCAAGTTTGAGTTTCTCCTTCTTCAGGAACAAAAGTCATTGTTAGTTTCCCTTTTCCTTTGATAACAGTATCTGTAGCTTTGTATTGGTCTCCAAAAGCATGACGACCAATAACGATAGGCTGTGTCCAACCCGGTACTAAACGAGGTACGTTTTTCATGATAATTGGTTCACGGAAAACGGTTCCGCCTACAATATTACGGATGGTTCCGTTTGGAGATTTCCACATTTTTTTTAAACCAAATTCGGTAACACGGTCTTCATCAGGAGTAATTGTGGCACATTTAATACCAACATTGTATTTTTTTATTGCCTCAGCAGAGTCAATAGTGATTTGGTCATTACTAGCATCTCTGCTTTCCATTCCTAAATCGTAATATTTAATATCTAAATCTAAATAAGGAAGAATTAATTTTTCCTTGATAAAGGACCAAATAATTCGTGTCATTTCGTCACCATCCAATTCAACTACCGGATTAGCTACTTTAATTTTTGTCATAATGTATTGATATATGTAATTCTTATTTTTTAAATTTAGCTACAAATGTAATAAAACGTTATCGTAAAAGAAAATGCGTTTTCATTTGTTTAAAATGAATTGTCAAATTATTACTTTAGGATGGTCAAAATAAGAATATGGAAAATATATTCCTTATTTCTTGTCAAAAAATAAGTGCTTCAAATGCATTCAATTTTAATAAAATTGGTAGAATAGTATTGAATAGCTTGACTTTAAACCAAAAAAAAATCCTGACAACGTCAGGACTTTTATAATAAAGAGATATTTGACTATCTTCTTTTGTCTTTAATTTTAGCTTTTTTACCAGTAAGTTCTCTGAAGTAGAAAATTCTAGCTCTACGAACTGCACCTTTTTTGTTGATTTCCACTTTTTGTAAAGCTGGTAAGTTTACTGGGAAGATACGCTCTACACCAATAGCACCTGACATTTTGCGAATCGTGAACGTTTCTGTATTAGCAGAACCTCTTCTTTGAATAACAACTCCTTTAAAAAACTGAGTTCTTGTTTTTTCACCCTCTCTAATCTCGTAGTAAACAGTGATAGTATCTCCAGCTGCAAAAACTGGGAAATCTTTTCTTGTTACAAATTCGTCTTGAACGAATTTCATTAAATCTGCCATGATATTTTTTAATTATGGTTTGTATTAAGTCAACATTCACGGATCTCGCCAGAGGTTGAGCTAATGTGGGTGCAAAAGTAAATAAAAAAGTTTAAAGTTTAAAGTTTTTCTTGTTTAAAGTTTAGAAGTTCTTGAATGCCACCTTTAAACCTTAAACTTCAAACAAATTTTAATCTTCCAACAAATCCGGTCGTCTGTTCTTCGTGTGTTCGTAGGCCATATCCTCGCGCCATTTGTCAATTTTGGCAAAATTCCCGCTGGTCAAAACCTCCGGAACTTTCCATCCGTTGTAATCTGCCGGACGAGTGTATATAGGACCTGATAATAATCCGTCCTGAAAACTATCCGTCAATGCGGAGGTTTCATCACTCAAAACACCAGGAATCAATCGGATCAATGCATCTGATAATACTAATGCGCCTAATTCACCACCACTCAAAACGTAATCACCAATAGAGATTTCCTTGGTAATAAAATGATCGCGTACCCGCTGATCTACTCCTTTATAATGTCCGCAAAGGATAATAATATTTTCATACATTGACATCGTATTGGCCATTTTCTGGTTTAGGGTTTCCCCGTCCGGCGACATGTAAATGATTTCATCGTAGGCTCTCTCGCTTTTCAAATGCGTAATACAGGCGTCGATAGGCTGTACGGTCATCACCATTCCGGCGCCACCGCCATAGGGATAATCATCTACGCTTTTTTGTCTGTTGGTCGTGTAATCCCGCAGATTATGAAAATGAACTTCCACCAGACCTTTGTCAATAGCTCGTTTCATGATCGAAGCCTCAAACGGACTTCGCAATAATTCTGGCAGAACAGTAACAATATCAATGCGCATAATTTTAAATCTTAGTTTGAAAAGGGCAAAGGTACAAAGATGCCAAGGTTTTCAAATAACCATTTAACCAATTCAGCGATTAAACTTTTCTTCAGGAGCTATTTCCAGCTTTACACTGTATCTTTCCTTGCTTAAAGAAAGCAAGAAAAGGATGCCGTTTCAATCTGGGCTAGGTGTTTGTCAAAATAGGATGTTTTAATTAATAATTGTATCAAACAAAGCAGCAGTATTTTTTTATGGTGCTTTCTAAACGCTATCATAAAGGAAATATTTGTTAAACATTGCGTTTAAAGGTTTGAAAATGAACGTTTGAAAATGAACGTTTGAATTCGTGTGTTGTAAGCTCTATTTGAAGGGGGTTATTATGCTTTGAATTAGTAAACCCAACGAGTTACTTCTTTGTATCAAACGCTAGCAATTTTAAAACCTGTTATAAAACCAAACTTTATCTTTCAACGTATATAAACTAATATTTAATTATACAGTTTGCGGCGATGGGTAAAAAAATAGATAAATGGATTTATGTTTCTTTAGTTGTATTGTTTTTTACTAAATCATTTTCTCAATATGAATTCAGTAATGGAACTATACCCAAAGAAGTTTCATTGCACAATTACACTACAGTTGCAGATGTCGGTCAAAGAAATCTAGATATTCACTATGTTCTTGCCAACTTTAATTCATTTAATCCTAAAAAACTTCAAACTAAAAATGATGATTTAGGTTTTTCTCAAAATAATTTTTGGTCAAAAACGGAGCTTATAAACGCTAGTGATCGGACTTTGAATTATTATTTAGAAACGGCCAGACCTATAACGGATTTAGTAGAATTGTATTTTATTGATAGCACTTCGGGGAAAATTACCAAAATGGTAAGCGGTGATAATATGCCCTTTTCTGAGCGAAGTTTTGATAATCGTAAAACTATTTTTAAGATTAAAATTTTGCCAAATTCGAGGCAGCAATTATTTTTGCATCTAAAAAGTGATGGTGAAGTTGTCAACATGCCGGTCATGTTGTACTCTTCAGAAAACTTTATAAAGTTGATTTCAAACGAGCAGTTGTTTTTTGGTATATTCTATGGTATTCTGGCCATTGTTTCTATTATTTATTTATTCTTCTATTTTGCCTTACGCCAAAAAGCATTTTTATATTATAGTTTATATGTTGTTTTTATCGGCTTAATGCAGTTCTCTTTAGATGGTTATTTTTATGAGTTAATTACCCCTAAAGGCGGTTGGTTTTCGCTTCGTGCAGTGTTGCTTTTTGCGATGATTGCAGGTTTTTTGCTGGGCAAATACAGTGAAGTTTTTTTGAATATCAAAAAACATAATAAAATAATTTACTTTTTGTTTACTGTTCTTTATTTTTTAGCTTTTGTTTTAATTGTATGTATTTTATTTGTCCCTAAGGCTTTAGCTTTGTGTTATCCATTGGCAAACGTGCTGGGATTGCTGATTCTTATCTTGATTATAAGTTCTGTCGTGTATCTGTATTGTAAAAAAATACATGTAGATGGTTTTTTTACAATGGGTATTTTCTTTTTGGTGCTCGGCTTTGGCATTTTTATTCTCAATAACTTCAGTCAAATTCCCAATTCGTTTCTAACAGATAACAGCTCTAAATTAGGTACTGGTTTGGAAGTTATTTTTCTTTCCCTTTCTATGGCTAATTTGATTCGGAATCTTAAAAATGAAAAAGACAACCTCAATCGTCTTGCTTTGATTCGTTCTGAAGAAATGAATGATTTGAAATCTTATTTTTTATCCAATATTAGTCATGAATTACGTACTCCATTGAATGCTATTATGAATTTGATTGAGTCAATTTCTAATGAAGTTGAAGATGATACGATCAAACATAAATGCAAAATCATAAAGTATTCTTCGTATAGTTTATTGAGTTCGGTCAATGATATTCTTGATTTTTCTAAAATTGAAAAAGGGGAATTAAAACTGGAAAACAATCCATTTGATCCCGTACAGGTTTTAGAGTATTTAAATAATAATGCGATCAATATAGCGAATGAAAAGGGACTTGAGTTTCAATTTTCGAAATCAGAGAGTATTCCTGATTTTTTGATTGGAGATGCTAATCGATTGGTTCAGATCGTTAATAATGTATTAAGTAATGCCATTAAATTCACCTTAAAAGGGTGTGTGAAGTTTACTATTGATGCGGAATTATTGCCCGGCAACAGGGCGAGCTTGATATTGACCATTTCAGATTCCGGGGTGGGGATTTCTCCTGATAAAAGGGAACGTATTTTTGATTCTTTTTATCAAAAGAGTAGTGATAATAAGAAAAAATTCAGCGGACTTGGATTAGGACTTTATATCGTGAAAACATTGGTAGATATGCAAAACGGAAGTATTAAAATGGATAGCGTGATTAATGTGGGAACCACCTGTGTCATGACGATTGATTTTGAGGTCTCTGAACAAAAAAAAGGCATAGGAACAACTGCTAAAATGGGAATTGAAAATGATTTAGAAGGGAAATCCATTTTAGTAGTTGAAGACAATCCTATAAACCAGATGGTGATCAAAATGATTACTAAAAAATGGTTGAATACCACAGTTATGTTTGCTAATAATGGTCAGGAAGGGATAATGGCATTGATTAAAAATCAATTTGATATTGTACTGATGGACCTTCAAATGCCAGTGATGGATGGTTATGAAGCTACAATTGCAATAAGAAATGGAGCAGCAGGTATACACAATAGTCATATTCCTATTATTGCTGTAACAGCGGATGTCATGGAGGCCACAAAACAGCGGGTTAAGGAAATAGGAATGAATGATTATTTGTCTAAACCAATCAAAAAAGAAGTGCTATATGAGGCAATCAAAAAATTAGTTAACTAAATCGCAATCGTACATAAACGTGTTTGATTCCTTTTTTATCGGAGTCTCTTTCGTCAATTTCCAGAATATCGGTCAATGATTTCAACATTGGAGTTAATTTAGAAAAGCCATAATTTCTAGGATCAAACTCTGGTTTTTTCTTCACAATAAGATTTCCTACGTCACCGAGAAATGCCCATCCACTGTCATCACCTATGTCTTCAATGGTTGATTCTATTAATTCAATGGTGTGCAAATCAATTTTGTTCAACGTTTTTGGGGCAACTTTTTTAGGATCAGTGGCCGTTGGTTTTTTTGTTTTTTTCTTGATTGCGCCATCCAGAACCTCAATATAGATGAAGCGATCACAGGCAACAATAAATGAATTGGGCGTTTTTTGCTCTCCAATACCAATTACTTTCATACCGGATTCTCTAAGCCTAATTGCTAAACGGGTAAAATCAGAATCACTGGATACAATACAAAAACCATCCACTTTGTCAGAATATAATAGATCCATTGCGTCAATAATCATCGCTGAATCTGAGGAGTTTTTTCCTACAGTATAGCTGTATTGTTGAATAGGCGTAATGGCATGCTCTAATAAAACACTTTTCCATCCACCAGCATTAGGTTTCGTCCAATCAGCATAAATACGTTTGGTGGTTGGTGTGCCAAATTTAGCAATTTCTTCCATCATTCCTTTTACATTGCTGTAGGGAACATTATCAGCATCAATTAGAACCGCTAATTTTAACTCTTTTGTGTCCTGTGCCATAAACTTTAGTATTGAAATATTTATTCAAAGATACAATGTTTATTGATAAAACGATTTTGAATCAAAATCGTTTCAAAGTTTTGTGAGATATACTTTTTGTTGTGTTATTAGCAGGAATGAAGCATTTTTTTTAGATAATGTAACAGATATCGCATATAGTAGGAAATTGTCAGGAATTATCGTTGTAATAAACTAAAAATAAATTTGTTTTCAAGTCCTTTATAAAATATAAATAATTATTTTTGCAACTTCTTAAAAATTAAAATTATTACTTAATATATTATGGTAAAAGATTTATTCGAAAGGATTCAAAACAATAAAGGACCATTAGGAAAATGGGCTTCACAAGCGGAAGGTTATTTTGTTTTTCCTAAATTAGAAGGTGAGTTAGGTCCAAGAATGCAGTTTGATGGGAAAGATATTTTGAATTGGAGTTTAAATGACTACTTGGGTCTTGCTAATCACCCGGAAGTACGGAAGGCAGATGCTGATGCGGCTGCACAATATGGAGCAGCTTACCCTATGGGAGCCCGAATGATGAGTGGACATACCAAATATCATGAGCAATTAGAAAATGAATTAGCTGCTTTTGTAAGCAAAGAGTCAGCATATTTATTGAATTTTGGCTACCAAGGAATTATGTCTACAATTGATGCATTAGTAACTAAAAATGATGTAATTGTGTATGATGTTGATGCACATGCTTGTATCATTGATGGTGTTCGTTTGCACATGGGAAAACGTTTTACATACCGTCATAACGATCTTGCAAGTATGGAAAAAAACCTGCAACGCGCCACAAAATTAGCTAAAGTAACTGGAGGAGGAATCCTTTTTATAACGGAAGGCGTTTTTGGAATGCGTGGACAGCAAGGAAAATTGAGAGAGATTGTGGACATGAAACAAAAATATAATTTCCGTTTGCTTGTTGATGATGCACATGGATTTGGAACACTTGGAAAAACAGGTGCCGGAGCAGGTGAAGAGCAAGGAGTTCAGGATGATATTGATGTTTATTTTTCCACTTTTGCTAAATCAATGGCTAATATTGGTGCTTTTGTAGCTGCGGATAAAGACATTATCGATTATCTTAAATACAACATGCGTTCTCAAATGTTCGCTAAGTCCTTGCCAATGATTCAAACAATTGGTTCTTTGAAACGATTGGAATTGTTGCGTAATCACCCAGAATTGAAAGACAAACTTTGGGAGAATGTTAATGCATTACAAAACGGATTACGAACCAGAAACTTTAATATTGGAGACACAAACACATGTGTTACTCCTGTTTATTTAGAAGGCAGTGTTCCGGAAGCTATGGTTATGGTGAACGATTTGAGAGAGAATTACGGAATTTTCCTTTCGATTGTAATTTATCCTGTTATTCCAAAAGGAATTATCTTATTGAGAATGATACCTACAACCTCACATGAATTATCAGATATTGAGGAAACACTAGTTGCTTTTGAAGCCATTCGTGAAAAATTAGTAAATGGAACCTATAAAGAGATTGCAAGTAAAACAAAAGTTGATTTAGACGCTTAGTCTTATAAAATAAGTTATTCTAATCCATCCTGCTTTCTTTAGCAGGATGGATTTTTTTTATACTTAAAAAGAAGTGATATCTTTATACAACAAAAAACAAAGGGTATGAAAAAAGGGATTGTATTGGGTGTCATTTTTTTTAGTTTTTTAATTTCATGTCATAAAAGTAAACAGCTGGAAGAAGCCGCAAGTCCAAATGTTTCTATAGAAAAGGATGTTAAAGAGTCTATTCTGGAAGAATGTTACACCGGTGTTATAAAGAATGATAGCATTTCTGTGATTTTGAAAATAGAAAATGAGCAATATGTTTCAGGAAAATTAAGGTATAATTTCTATGAAAAAGATAAAAATAATGGGACATTAGTAGGAGAAATAAAAGGAGATACGCTTTATGCAGCGTATACCTTCATGTCCGAAGGGCTTGTGACTGTGCGGCAAGTTGTTTTCTTAAAAAAAGGGAATACTTATGTGGAAGGTTATGGTGATGTGGTTGATAATAAAGGGAAAGTAACGTTTAAAGATAGAAAGCAATTAAAATTTAATGTAAGTGTGGTGTTGTCAAAAGTAAATTGTATCCTTTGATTTATAATTTCCTTTTAAGAATTTAGCATGCAGGCATTTAAAACTAAAAATTCATCAGCAAAACTGATGAATTTTTTTAATTCAATACTTGTCAAATACTACAATTCTAACCGATACGTGCATCTTCGTTTGTGAATTAATGGATTAAAATGTTTCCACAAGTTTAGACTGGGAGCATTATCAGCTAATTCAGGGGTTCTAAAACAATTAACAATCCCTTTTTTTCGGAAAGTTTCATAGTATTCTTTAAAAATAATTGCGGTAACGGCTTTGTTTTGATATTCCGGCAATACGCCTATCAGATAGAAAATGACATCTTTGCTGTATTTTTTTGCCAATAGTAAATGTAGAAATCCAAACGGGAATAATTTTCCTTTGGATTTTTGTACTGCCTTTGCAAAAGAAGGCATCACAATGCTAAAGGCCACGATGTTATGATCTTTGTCTTCTACAAATTTTATAAATTCAGGATTGATAAAGCTGATGTATTTTTTCTTGAAATACTCTTTTTGAGTGTCGGAAATAGCCACAAATGACGATAGGGAAGCGTAGGATTTATTAAATAAATCAAACATTTTATCCACATGAGGCATGACCTCTTTAGTTGTTTTGAAATTAAGCGGACTTAACTGGTATCTTTTTTTGACTAAATCATTTGCTTTTTCAAAAAATTGTAGTTTTACGTTTTCAAAAGGAAATTTACTCTCAATATATTCTTTCTCTTTTACATAGCCCAATTGCTCAAAATGACGTGCATAATATTCATGGTTGTACCAAGTAATCATGGTTCCTATTTGGTCAAAACCTTCGGTCAGAATACCTACTTTGTCTAGATTTGAAAATCCCATCGGGCCTTCAACATGTTCTAAATTGTTTTTCCGTCCTAATTCATATACTTTTTCTAAAAGGGCTTTAGTTACCTCGATGTCATCAATGACGTCAAACCAGCCAAAACGCACTTTCTTTTTTTGCTGATCATTTACCTCACTCCAATTGATAATTGCCGTAATTCTGCCTACTATTTCGGTATTTCTTTTAGCAACATAAAAATAGGCTTCGGCAGTTTCAAAAGCGGGATTTTTTGTTTTATCAAATCCTTCCAGTTCTTCAGCAATTAATGGCGGAACCCAGTTTTTATTGTTTTTGTATAAAGAAAAAGGGAATTTGATAAAATCAGTTAATTCGCTTTTTGTTTTTGCTTCTTGTATGGTGATCATTGCGTAGGATTGATTCAATGTATAGTTACTGTTTTATTGAGGCACAAAACTACGAATATAATTAACTTATACATGAAAAAGTAAAAAAAGGCCATATTATTCCTTTGTGTGAAGGACTCGTATTTTAGGTTTTTATTGGTAAGGAATATGTCACGGATATTTCTATCACTATTGCTGTATTTGAGTTTGTCGATGAAGAGCTGGTTTTTCCTTGCGGATTGGCGTTGTATAAATAGTTAAAATAGTATATTTATAACTCAAAACTAAAACTAAGATTTTATGGAATTATCCTGGACTGAATTCGAAAAAGTAGAGATGCGTATAGGAACAATTCTGGCAGTGAATGATTTCCCCGAAGCGAGAAAACCAGCGTATCAGCTCACAATAGATTTTGGTTCCGAAATTGGAATCCGAAAAACATCCGCACAAATAACGAAACGGTACCGGAAAGAGGATTTGCTAGACCGACAGATTGTTGCCGTAGTCAATTTTCCTAAAAAACAAATTGGAAAATTTAGTAGTGAATGTTTAATTTTAGGAGCAGTTGGTCAGGAAGGAGACGTGATTTTACTGGCGCCGGATTTCAAAATTCAAAACGGATTGCGAATTGGCTAATTTGTGAAAGGAATTCTTGCAATCAACTGTAAATTAATTTTCTATAGCAAAAAAGTCCAAAAATCAGATGATTTTTGGACTTTTTTATTGGTAAGTAAGGAACTAAATATTAAATATCATCAAATTCTATATCGGTAAAAGTTGATGTTTGCGGTATGATTTCATCTTCTGATTTCTCAGAGGCATATTCTTTTTTGAAATCTTTTTGGTGTCTTTCTGATATTACTTCGTCGCCTTTGTGGTTCAAAACATAAGAAGTCATTTCGCCAAGAATTTCTGCAAAAGCAGCAAAATCTTCTTTGTATAAATAGATTTTATGTTTTTTGAAATGGAAAGATCCATCTTCTTCCGTAAATTTCTTGCTCTCAGTAATGGTAATGTAATAATCATCTGCTTTTGTCGCTCTCACATCAAAGAAATACGTTCTTCTTCCAGCTCTTAAAACTTTAGAAAATATCTCTTCTTTTTCTAACATGTCATGTTCTCTCATAATCCTTTCTGTCAATTTATGGTTGTTAACTAGTATCCAAAAATCTATAAAAAATATGTATTATACAACAATTATAGCATTTCTTTTTCTGAAAGTTGTTTCAAATACAAAGCAGCATAATACCCTTCTTGATTTATCAATTGATTATGAGAGCCTTGTTGGATAATTTGTCCTTTTTCGATAATGATAATTCGATCGGCATTTTTAGCTGATGATACGCGGTGACTCACTATAATAGTTGTTTTGTCCTTGCAGATTTCTTGCAAATTGTTTAATATCGCTTCTTCGGTCTCAGTATCCACTGCTGACAAGCAATCGTCCAAAAGTAAAATAGGGGGATTCTTAATAATTGCTCTGGCAATGGAAACTCTTTGTTTTTGACCTCCGGAAAGTGTAATTCCTCTTTCGCCCAGAACCGTTTCGTATTGTTTGTTGAAGCCCATAATGTTGTCATGTACCACAGCACTTTTGGCAGCAGATTTCACTTCCTCTTCTGAAGCATTTTCTTTCCCAAACATAATATTATTCTTGATACTGTCCGAAAACAAAAAGGCATCTTGTGGCACAATACCAATGCTGTTGCGTAAATCAAACAGATTAATGGCGCTTATTTCATTTCCGTCAATATTTATTTTCCCGGCTGTAACATCATACATTCTGGAAATCAACGATAAAATAGTCGATTTTCCGGAACCTGTTTTTCCTAAAATGGCCAAGGTTTCTCCTTTTTTTACTGTGAACGAAATATTTTGTAACGCTTTGATATTAGTGTCCTCGTAGGTATAACTTACGTTTTCAAAAGAAATAGAACCTTCAATTATGGATTTGTTTTCGTTTTTGTTTTTTATCTCGGGTTCAATTTTTAAAAATTCATTTAACCTTTTTTGAGAGGCTTCGGCCTCCTGAACCATTGACGAAACCCAACCTAGTGAAGCCACGGGCCAGGTCAGCATGTTGACATATAGGATGAATTCAGCGATGGTTCCAATGCTTTTGATCGTTCCATCAATGTACATCAGACCTCCAAAATAGATGACCACTAAGTTACTGATTCCTATAAGGGCAAGCATTAATGGTCCAAATAAAGATTGTACTTTGGCTAAATTCAAGCTTTTGCTTTTGCTCTCATGGGCTAAATTCACCATGTTTTTTTGGTGTTGATCTTCTAATGAATATGCTTTGATCACTCGGATTCCTGAAAATATCTCCTGCGAAAAACTAGAAACTTTAGATAAATATTGTTGAAAAATGGTGCTTCTTACGTTGATTTCGGAACTAAGTTTAAAAATGGCATAGGACAATAGCGGCAAAGGCAGCAAGGTATACAGAGTCAATCTTGGCGATACGTTATACATATACACAATTACAATAGCAAAACGAATTACGGTATTTATAGTATACATCACCGCAGGACCTACATACATTCTGACCTTGGATACATCTTCGCTGATTCGGTTCATCAAATCGCCGGTACGATTTTGTTTGTAAAAATTTTGAGATAAATTCTCATATTGCCGAAACACTTCGTTTTTTAGATCAAATTCGATGTGGCGCGACATCACGATTAGGGTTTGTCTCATCAAAAAAGTAAGAAAACCAGCAATGATTGTTGTGGCAATAATTAGTAAAATATTCGCAACTAATTCCTCGTAAATGACTGATTTGGCTACGGTTTTATCTTTGGCGAAAGCCTCAATTACCTTAAAAGACTTGCTGATCAGCTTGGGTGTAAAAAGCATAAAGATCTGTGCAATAATGGTAAAAACAATCCCCAGTAAAAAACTGTATTTGTATTTGACGAAATATTTATTTAAATAACGTAATTCTTTCATTTTTATGATATTCTATGTTGAAATAGTTTTATTGATGGTATAAAATTTTGCTTTTAGTAATTTTAATAATAATTTTTCGATTGTGTAAATTGCTGAATAAACAATTTTTATATAAGATGTTACCGCATATTTATTTTTTGTGTAATTTTGGATCGTCTTTTTGACAAATTCATAATTTTATCATTATAAAAATTTCACACTATGAATGCAGCTTTCACTACTGTAAAGGAACTTCAAAAAATGGATCCCGTTTTTGGTCAATTATCATTTGATGATCATGAACAAATTGTATTTTGCAACGACAAAGATACAGGTTTAAAAGCAATTATTGGTATTCATAATTCGGTTATGGGTCCTGCTTTGGGTGGTACGCGGATGTATAATTACGCGAATGAATGGGAAGCCCTAAACGACGTACTGCGACTTTCACGCGGAATGACTTTTAAAGCAGCAATTACAGGATTGAATATTGGTGGCGGTAAAGCGGTGATTATTGGCGATGCCAAAACACAAAAAACACCAGAGTTGATGCGTAAATTTGGTGAATTCGTACATTCTTTAAGCGGACGATATATTACTGCTGAAGATGTGGGAATGGAAACTAAAGATATGGATACAGTAAGAGATGTAACGCCGTATGTTACTGGAATTTCTGAATCAAGAGGTGGTTCCGGAAACCCATCACCTGTTACGGCTTACGGAGTATATTTAGGCATGAAAGCGGCTGCAAAACAACAATTTGGGTCGGATGTTTTGAGTGGTAAGAAAGTATTGGTACAAGGAATTGGTCACGTTGGCGAAACATTAGTTGATTATTTGACTAAAGAAGGAGCTATTGTCACCATTGCTGATATCAATGAAGAAAAACTGAATGAAGTAGGAGCGAAGTACCATGCAGCAATTTTCAGAGGAGACGATTTGTACAGTGCTGATGTTGATATTTACGCGCCTTGTGCCATGGGAGCAACTTTAAATGACAATACAGTTTATAAAATTAAAGCCAAAGTTATTGCTGGAGCTGCTAATAATCAATTAGCGGATGAGAATGTTCACGGAGCAATTCTGCAAGAAAGAGGCATTTTATACGCGCCTGATTTTTTGATTAATGCCGGAGGAATTATCAATGTGTATGCTGAATTAGCACATTATGACAAAGCGGAGATCATGCGTAAAACAGAAAATATTTACAACACAACCTTAGAAATATTTGATTTTGCCCTTGCAAACAACATGACAACGCATCATGCGGCTTTGACGATTGCTCAAAATCGCATCTATCAAAGAAAAATAGAAAACAATAAAAAGTAGTTTTCAAGGCTCAGTTTTCAGTATTCAGCGAACATTTTTGTACCATTCACTGAATACTGTTGATTGAATGCAATAAAATAACCGATTATATATTTTATTTTAAAAAATGAAATACTTATTTTTGCACCCTAATTAATAAAAGTTCTTACAAGGTGGTAAATAGAAGACACATTCGCGTCAAGGTTATGCAATCCATTTATGCGATGCATCAAAGCGGTTCAGATAATCTGGAAAAAGAAGAAAAATTCCTTTTTTACAGTATCGACAATATTCAAGATTTATATCTTATAATGCTTTCTTCGCTGATTGAAATTTGCAAAACAGAAACTATTTTTTTGCATAAATCCAGTTTGAAACATCTTGCAACTCCTGAGGAACGTAAACCAAACGAAAAATTCATCAAAAATAGAATTTTTCAAATTCTTTCCGAAAATAATTCATTAAGTATCGCGCTGGAAAACCGTAAAATCAATAATTGGACGTTAAACGACGATTATATTTTATTGCTTTTGAATGATATTAAAGCCAGCACATTGTATGCGCAATACATGAGTAATGCGGTGAACACCTTTGAGGAAGACCGACAGTTTATTGTTGATTTATTCATGGATGTAATTGTTCCTAACGAGAAATTGTATGAGTATCTGGAAGATGACAAATTGACTTGGGTGGATGATATTCCGTTAGTAAACACACATATTATCAAGCAATTGAAGGTAATCAAATCTGGTGAAGATGATAATTTCAGAGTGCCAAAGTTATATAAAGACAATGAAGATAAGGATTTCGTGAAAGACTTGTTCCGAAAAACAGTCTTGAATGAAACGGAATTAGCTAAGGAGTACGTGGATAAAACGCCCAATTGGGACAGTGATAGGATTGCCGAAATAGATACTATCATTCTAAAAATGGCAATTTGTGAGTTCTTAAAATTCCCATCAATTCCCGTCAAAGTAACTCTTAACGAATATTTAGAGGTTGCCAAAGAATATTCTACACCAAAAAGTAGTATTTTTATCAACGGAATTTTAGATAGTCTCGTAAAAGAGCTTCAAGCCAGCAAAAGAATTATAAAAGCCGGTCGCGGCTTAATGTAATAATTAACAAATAAAAAGAGAATTAAAATTATGGAACAATTAACTCAATTTGCACCGTTTATATTAATGTTTGTGGTGATCTATTTCTTCATGATCAGACCACAACAAAAAAGAGCGAAAAATGAAAAAGAATTTGAAAGCACACTTAAAGTAGGTGATAAAATCATTACAAAAAGTGGTCTTCACGGAAAAGTTTCTGAACTAGCGGATACAACGGTTGTTGTAGAGACGATGTCAGGAAAATTAAAAATGGAGCGTTCTGCTATTTCTATGGAAATGAGTGCAGTATTGAACAAAAAATAATTTTTGGTTTGAGAAATTAAAAAAGTCCCATCCGGTTTCGGATTGGGACTTTTTTGGATAAAAAATAATCGGATTATTTTTTGCTTTTCTTTGCTTTCTTTGCTTTTTTAGATTTTGCTTTGGCTTTCTTGGCTTTTATCTTGGCTTTTACTTTTGCTTTTTTTGCTTTATCCTTTTTTGCTTTTTTTGCCTTTTTTGCTTTCGCTTTCGCTTTTTGCTTTGCTTTCTCTTTTGCGTCAGCTTTTTTAGCCTTTTTCTTGTCTTTGTCTTTCATGTCTTTGTCTTTTATTTTTAACTTCTTTTTAAGATCTTTTGTATCGTCCTTTTTATTTAGAACTTCCACAGTTGTATCGTCTTTGTCTTCTACTGAAATTTCTATGGTTTCTTCTATTGTTTCAGTTATTACTACTTCATTAAGTGGGACTATAGTTTCTTCAGAAGGTTGGATAACTTTGTTTTTGGGTGCCCTTACGGGTTTATCAATTTCAGGTTTTACGGAAGTAGGTACTGTAGGATTTTCTTTTTTTTGTATCATAGTGTGTATTATTAGTGTCGTTTTTGATTTTATTAAAAACTTAAAAAAAATGGCTCAATGTTAATAAATGGTTAAGTAATTGTTAGCAAATATAGTGATTTAATTTATTTTCGAATGTTAAGCTTTTCAATATTCTAAATTGGAAGTTTCAAGTATACCAGAAATAGAGGTAGGAGACAATTGTTGATGAAAGACTATAAGTAAGATTTTAGGGAGATTTACTCTGAATGATTTGTAGTGAATGTTCTTTTCTTAGTGTTTTTTAAATTAAAAAGTCCCACTCTGAGTTCTTAGAAATGGGACTTAATGTCATCCATATTTGTCATTAAGACTAATATTTTCTGATAGTATTCGTATTCTTTTTTCAATACCGGAACGTTTAATTTCGTCTCGTTTTGCTGTTTCAAGATATGCTAAGAATTCGTATTGTTTGCAAGGATAGAATTTCTGAAATACTGCTGCTAATTCTGTTGTGGCAATAATTAATTTGAGAAATTATAATTAGGCATACCAATTATTATTTTTATCCCAAGAATAGGTATTGATTTTTGAATATTCTAAATTAGGCTTATTTTATAATTGAATCTCCTAATGCTGTTAGCTCAGCAATTTTCACGATTACTTCAACTGCTTTTTGCATGCTTTCAGCAGGAACGTATTCGTATTTTCCGTGAAAGTTGTGTCCTCCTGCAAATATATTAGGACATGGTAATCCTTTATAGGATAATTGTGAACCGTCTGTTCCACCACGAATAGGCTTAATAAGCGGTTTGATTCCTATTTCTTTCATTGCTTTTTCAGCAATATCTACAATGTGTTTTACAGGCAGAACCTTTTCTTTCATATTGTAATATTGATCTTTAATCTCAGTGATAACTATGTCTTCACCAAATTGTTTTGCAAATTTCTTATTGATTTTTCGAACAATTTTCTCGATTAATTCTTTACGCCTTTCGAACTTTTTCTTGTTATGATCCCGAATAATAAGTTCTAAAACGGTTTCTTCGATGCTTCCTGTTATGTGATGTACGTGAAAGAAACCTTCGTATCCTTTAGTTTCTTCAGGTGTTTCTCCGGAGGGGAGTTCATTGATAAAATCATTGGCAATCAGCATAGAGTTGATCATTTTCCCTTTGGCATAACCAGGATGTACGCTTTTGCCTTTGAAAGTGATTTTGGCACCAGCTGCATTAAAATTTTCATACTCTAATTCGCCTACCTGGCTACCATCCATAGTATACGCCCATTCAGCTCCAAATTTATCTACATCAAAATGGTGGGCACCACGACCAATTTCTTCGTCTGGTGTGAAGCCAATTCGTATTTTTCCGTGTTTGATTTCCGGGTTATTGATCAGAAACTCCATTGCGGTAACAATCTCTGTAATTCCGGCTTTGTCATCAGCTCCTAGTAATGTTGTGCCATCTGTAGTGATTAGTGTTTGTCCTTTATACTGCAGTAAATCTTTGAAATAACTCGGGGATAATACAATGTTTTTATCTGCATTTAATACAATATCTTTTCCATCATAATTGCGCACAATTTGAGGTTTTACATTGGCTCCACAAAAATCCGGAGAAGTGTCAAAATGAGAAATAAATCCTATGATTGGCACTTCATGAGCCACATTACTGGGCAAAGTAGCCATAATATATGATTTGTCATCTATTGTTACGTCTTGCATTCCTATAGCTTTTAATTCGTCAACCAGTTTATGGGCTAAAGTCCATTGTTTTGTGGTACTTGGAGTAGTTTCTGAGTTTGAATCAGATTCGGTATCAATAATTACATAACTGATAAAACGGTCTATGATATGTTGCATTTTTCTTTGTTTTATGCAAATATAATCATTTTTTAAGGAGCATTTTTAAGTAAATGTTGGTGTGAATTTTGTTTATTTTAATCTTTTGAAATAACAATGCCTGCACTATTATTTTTGTGTCGGTATAGGCAAATAATTAACGATTACATTTTTGCCATTGGTATATCAGCGTTAAAACAATCGCGGAAAAGTTTCCATTTTCCATTTTTTTTGTCCAAAGTCCCAGTGATTTTCCTCTATCAATATAGGTACTATTTTTATATAAAAGTTGGTGATTCCGTCTTTTATTAAACCACTAAAAATAGGAATTAGATTTTTTCGGACTACTATTGCTTTACTGTTGGGCATCATGAATTAAAAGCATTACAATTTGTAATTCCTGCCGAGTCACCATTTTTACGGATCAGTAACTCTAATACGCGTTGTACTCCCGGATATTTTTAGTAATCAAAATGATTTATATAAATTATTTTCTAAATATTTATTTATCGGTTAGATAATTCTATTTTTGTACTCCATAACAACGCACCCATGTACAAATTACTTTTACGTCCCATACTTTTTTGGTTTGATCCTGAAAAAGTGCACTATTTTACTTTTTCATTAATTCACTTTTTGTCTAAAATCCCAGGGTTTTCTTCTCTTTTTAAATTGCTTTATGAAGTCAAGGATCCCCGATTAGAAACAGAAGTTTTTGGACTAAAATTTAAAAATCCCGTAGGACTTGCGGCTGGGTTTGATAAAGACGCCAAGTTGTATAAAGAATTGTCCAGCTTTGGTTTTGGTTTTATCGAAATAGGAACACTTACCCCAAAAGGGCAGGAAGGAAACCCTAAAAAACGCTTGTTTCGTTTGAAAGAAGACAGCGCCATTATTAACCGAATGGGTTTCAACAACAGTGGAGTTCAAGAAGCGGTGGAACGATTAAAAAAAAATAAAGGTATTTTGATAGGTGGAAACATTGGAAAAAATAAGTTGACACCAAACGAAGAAGCGACTTCAGATTATGAAATATGTTTTGACGCTTTATATGATTATGTGGACTATTTTGTAGTGAATGTGAGTTCGCCAAACACGCCAAATCTCCGTGCTTTGCAAGACAAAGAGCCATTGGCGCAACTGTTGCAAACGTTGCAGAATAAGAATTTGGCAAAGCCAAAGCAAAAGCCAATTCTGCTGAAAATTGCTCCTGATTTGACAGATGAGCAGTTACTTGACATTATTGCTATTATAAAGGAAACTAAAATCGCGGGCGTTATTGCTACTAATACTACAATTTCCCGTGAAGGATTGCAATCCGAAAATAAAGCCGAATTAGGGGGTTTGTCAGGAAAACCATTATCAAAACGGTCTACTGAAGTAATCCGTTTTTTAGCTGAGAAAAGCAATAAAGCCTTCCCGATTATTGGAGTAGGGGGAATTCATTCTGCCGAAGATGCAATAGAAAAATTAGACGCTGGTGCAAGTTTAATTCAGTTGTATACCGGTTTTATTTATGAAGGACCAGCTTTAGTGAAAGCCATAAATATGAAAATTTTAGAAAAATTCTAATATCCCATATTGTATTAAAAGCCCTGTCAATAAAGCAATTCCAAAACTTAATAAGGTTCCGATAAGAACATATTCAGTAAGTTTTCGGTCCTTGGCTTCTTTTAAATCTCCAAAACAGAAGATAGATTTTGCAGCCAATAGAAAACCGATGGCTTCAAAATGGGTACTAATTACAAAGTAAAAGACAAATAAGCGTTCTAATATTCCGATGTAATTTCCAGCATTGGTTAGAGAATCATCGTTTTTTTTGTTTTCTGGAGTCCAAATCGAAATGATATTTTTTATCAGTATCGATGTAGGTTGTGTCAGTAAAAGTATTCCGGTTGCAAAGATCCAAAATTGATTGTCAAATGATGCAAAATCGATACGGTCGTTATTGTAAAATAGTGTAATTGCTATGAGTACGATAAGATGTAAAAGTTGGTCAATTAGGAACCAATTGCGTTTTGTTTTGTCTTTTTGAACGTGTAATGTCATAAAATCAATTCCTCCATGTGTTACCGCTAGTACAGTCGCAAACTAAACAAAATTAGTCTTACCAATTAAAATCCAAGCCAGAAAAAAGTGAATAAACGTGTGGATATAAAGATAAATACTTTTATGTTTCCTGTTTTCTTAATCTAAAACCCAAGATGTGAGTTGCAACAAAAAATCACCAAGTAAATGGGCCAATAGTAGTTTTACAAAAATAATCATACACGGAGGTTTTTAATTTTTTTCCGAAAATGATTGTCTAATTCTAATACCAAATCAAATTGTGCTCGTTTTCGTCTCCGACTTACAGCGGCTTGATTGATACCTAATTTTGTGCCTATTTCTTCTTGAGAAAGCATTTTGTTTGCCATAGAAACCACAATAAATTCAGCCGATTGCGCCAGCCAATTATCCATAAAGGTCAATCCTAAACGCAGCATTAAATTTATTTCAGTATCTAAATCGCTAGTGCCGGAATTAATGGCTAAGGTCGTTTTTAGTTTTTTTAAAGTTTCAAAAAGTTCCCCGGATCGAACGAATGCAGTTCCGTTACTTTCGGAAATTGTTGCTCCAGAATAGGTTTTATCACCAAAACCAATACTCATTCTCGCATCGAGTTTCAGCGTTTTTAGATACGCTTTAATTTGCAAAGCTGTGAGTAGTGCTTCTTCAGGATTTGTAATTTCTATTTGAAATTCGTCACCCCGATAAATTTCCCATTCACTCGGATTTTTACCTTTGGTATTCAATAGCTCTTTCAAGCCGTCAATCCATATTGCAGAAGGTAGTTGTTTCGAATTAATAATGTCTCCTGTGATTATACTTATCATATTTCAACTGTAATTAAAAAATCAAATTCAATTTCAAAAGATTAGAATTAAATTATTACCAAATTACGTAATAATATTTGTTATTACCAAATTACGTAATATTTTAATTTATTACCAAAATAGGTAATAATATCAATTTTAGAAATTTTAAAAATCATAATTTAATAATCTTAATTGTTTTTCTATCTTTGGCTTTCTATGGAACCAATAAAAATTATAGAATGTCCACGGGATGCCATGCAAGGCATCAAACCTTTTATTCCTACGGCAAGAAAAGTGACTTATATTCAGTCTTTGTTGCGTGTGGGTTTTGATACTATAGATTTTGGAAGCTTTGTTTCACCAAAAGCAATTCCGCAAATGCAGGATACAGCAGAAGTTCTGGCACAACTTGATTTATCTCAAACCAAAAGCAAATTATTGGCTATTATTGCCAATACACAAGGAGCAACTCTTGCGGCTGTTCATCCTGAAATACGCTATTTGGGCTTCCCATTTTCGATTTCTGAGAATTTTCAAATGCGGAATACCCACAAAACCATAGCTGAATCGTTAATTACCTTACAGGAAATTCTTGAAATTGCAGCTAAAAGCAACAAAGAAGTCGTGGCGTATTTATCAATGGGTTTTGGAAATCCTTATGGTGATCCATGGAATGTTGAAATTGTTGGCGAATGGACTCAAAAATTAGCCAGTATGGGAGTCAAAATCCTGTCGCTTTCGGACACAGTAGGAAGTTCTGCCCCTGATGTAATCTCGTATTTGTTTTCAAATTTAATTCCACAATATCCAGAAATAGAATTTGGTGCTCACCTCCATACCACACCTGATAAATGGTTTGAAAAAATTGATGCCGCTTATAAAGCAGGATGTCGTCGTTTTGATGGAGCCATTCAGGGTTTTGGTGGTTGTCCAATGGCTACTGATGATCTGACTGGGAACATGCCCACGGAGAAATTATTATCATATTTTACTGCCCAAAAAGAATATACAAATAGCAGTCCAATGAGTTTTGAAAGTGCTTATAATGAGGCTTCTAAGTTGTTTGGAGAGTTTCATTAGAAATAAAAGAAAGGAAACTGGAGTGGAACTCTTTTATTTTGGCAATAATAAGTTTATCATTGATGCGTTAATCATACGAATCAAATTTTTTTCTTTAACGAATCATACCATGAGACTACTGGCTTTCAATAGAGTTATAGGAATACTAATATTGTTGTTGTTTTCTTTTTCATGCGCGAGTGATTTAGATTATGATCAGGTGGACACTTTAAAGTTAGAGCCTGTTTTTGTATCTAATTTAGCACATTTTGACATTCTGGCAAAAGATTTTGTCACTAATGGAGTAGAGCAAAGCGTGATCTTTGATGCACCCGTATTGGATGTGTTTAATGATGATTTTTTTAGACAGCGATTAAAAAAAGTGGAACTTTCATTTGAAATGGAAAATACCATTAGTAGAGCATATTCAGTGGATCTAGTGTTTTTGGACAAAAATTACCAACGCGTTCACGCTATAAATTTTACTGTTCCGGCTTATACCGGTTCGGAAAACAAAATGACTAAGACAGAAACTTTCGAAAACTCCCAGCTTGATTTATTAAAAAGAACTACCAGAATTGCTTTTACACTGACAATGTCGCCTGGTGCACCATTGAACGAGGATAGTGCTGGGAGTTTGAAACTGCGTTCAGGTGCAACCGCTTATTTAGTGCTGGAATGAGAAAAGTAATCTTAATTTTTATTTTATTTCTAGCTGTAGATTGCTTTTCGCAAAACAAACAAATTTTATATAATTTCACCTCAGTTCCTCAGTCTTTGATGACTAATCCGGGAGCAGATTTCAAATATAATTGGTATTTTGGAGTTCCTTTATTGTCCGGAATTTCTGCAAATGTAGGCTCAAGCGGATTTTCGGCGTATGATTTATTTGCGGATAACGGAGTCGATTTTAATGTAAAATTACGCAATGCAGTATTCTCATCTTCTAGAAAAGACAGGGTAGCAATCAATGAACAAATAGAACTTTTTAACGGAGGTTTTAAAATCAAAGGAGAACAAAATGATTCTTATATTTCGTTTGGGATGTATCAGGAATTTGATATGTTAAGTTATGTTCCTAAAGACATTGCCATTTTAGCTTTAGACGGAAATGAAGGTTATCTGGGTAAAGTTTTTAATTTAGGAGATCTGAATGTCAAAGCAGAATTGCTAACGGTATTTCATGTTGGATTTCATAAAAACATCAATGAAAAGTTTATTTTAGGAGTACGAGGTAAAATTTATTCGAGTATTTACAATGCTAATTCTACCAAGAACTCAGGCTATATTTACACTATTCCTTCCACTACAGGAACCTATGAACAGATAATTTATTCACAATTACAACTCAATACGTCTGGAATTGCTCAATATAATGATGAGAATTACGAACCTAATGTGGCGAAAGACATTACTAAAAGAGCTTTTTTAGGAGGTAATTTAGGACTGGGATTTGATGCTGGGTTTACCTATTATCCAAAGAAAAACATACAGCTTACGGCCAGTGTTATTGATGTGGGTTTTATTAAACACAGCAAAGAAGTAGAGAGTTTAACATACAAAGGAACCTATAAGTATGAAGGTGTGATTCCGAATTTCAGCTCCGGTAATTCACCAGGAAACGGATACAAGGAATTCAATGATGCCATTCCTTTGGACACCTTATATGCGGATTATACGACTTGGCGCCCGGCAAAATTCAATACTTCGGTTCAGTATTCGTTTGACGAAGAAAGACCAGAAGATTGTAATTGTCTTAATTATGATCCGGAAACTATTTATAAAAGTGCAGTTGGCGCCCAATTATTTGTTATGTCTACACCACGAACTCCACTAGTCGCTTTTACCACCTATTACAGGCGAAAACTCTTCAAGGCATTGCAAATGAAAGCCACATACACCATAGATTCGTATTCGTACAAGAATATAGGATTGGGATTGTCCAGTCATTTTGGACCAGTAAATTTCTATATTCTTGCTGATAATCTTTTGGAATACCGCGATGTTACCAAGGCAAATAGTCTTTCTTTTCAACTGGGGTTAAATGTTATTTTCAAAAACAGTAAAAGATAAAGTACTATCTAACATTACTTCGTTAGTTTTTAAGTTGCTATTTTTTCATAATTCAAGAGTTGCCGAATGATTGCCCTATTTTATGCCTAGTTGCGTTTTGTTGCCAACAACTATTTCCTCGCTTGAAATTTCAATGATTTAGCTGTTGCAAATGACTTTGCTTTTGGGTCTGGATAATTTTTTAAGGCTTCAATTGCTGTTCTGCTTTTGGATTCCGGATACAGTGAAATAGCGGAAACCAATACAATTGCTACACTCATCAAAATTCAGTTTCCATAATCACTAATAATGAAATAAGCACTAGTTGCGGAGAGTAATAGTAAGAACATTAGTTCCTTTACCATTTCGAATAGGGATTTCAAGAACTGATTTTTATCCTGATTGACTATTGCATTCGAGCCAAATTTTGTTCTCGAAAGAAAAACGGCTTCATTAGAAAGTCCTTTTAATTGGTGTGGGTTTCTGTCATAGCAAAATAAATTAAACCGATTTTCTGGATTGGAAACCAAGGTGTATTTTAGAACCAAAGAATTGACTTTGAACGGCAATTTAATTATTTATTGGAAAATGATAGCGATTTTTTGCTTAAAATTATCTATATTTGCACGCAATTAAACTCCAACTACAATTGCAATGATCGCACACAACTCTAAGATTATCGGTGAAGGATTAACTTACGATGATGTTCTATTAGTTCCCAACTACTCAAATGTGCTTCCTCGCGAAGTGAGTATTCAATCCAAATTTTCAAGAAATATAACGTTAAATGTTCCTATTGTATCCGCTGCTATGGATACCGTAACCGAAAGCGCGATGGCAATTGCGATGGCTCAAGAAGGCGGAATAGGCGTTTTGCATAAAAATATGACCATCGAACAGCAAGCTGCGAAAGTTAGAAAAGTAAAACGAGCCGAATCCGGTATGATTATCGATCCCGTTACTTTGCCATTAACTTCAACAGTAGCAGATGCCAAAAATGCCATGAAAGAATTTGGTATTGGAGGTATTCCAATTGTAAATGAAAATCAAATATTAAAAGGAATCGTTACCAATAGAGATTTACGTTTTGAAAAAAATAGTTCAAGACCTATTGTTGAGGTTATGACCAGTGAAAACTTAGTAACTGTTGCCGAAGGTACCTCTCTGGAACAAGCAGAAGTAGTTTTGCAAGGTCATAAAATTGAAAAACTTCCAGTAGTAAATGCTGATTATAAATTAGTGGGTCTGATTACCTTTAGAGACATCACTAAATTGACTCAAAAACCAAATGCAAACAAAGACAAATACGGACGTTTACGTGTAGCTGCAGCGTTAGGTGTAACTGCCGATGCTGTTGAAAGGGCTACTGCTTTGGTTAATGCCGGAGTAGATGCAGTTATTATCGATACTGCTCATGGACATACGAAAGGAGTTGTCGATGTACTAAAATTAGTTAAAGCGAAATTCCCTAACTTAGACGTTATTGTTGGTAATATTGCCACTGCTGAAGCAGCTAAATATCTAGTTGAGAATGGTGCAGATGGAGTAAAAGTAGGGATTGGTCCAGGGTCTATTTGTACGACTCGTATTGTAGCAGGCGTTGGTTTTCCTCAGTTTTCAGCTGTTCTTGAAGTAGCTGCGGCGATCAAAGGTTCTGGAGTTCCAGTTATTGCTGATGGTGGAATTCGTTACACTGGAGATATTCCAAAAGCTATTGCTGCAGGAGCTGATTGTGTAATGTTAGGATCATTATTAGCAGGTACCATGGAATCTCCAGGAGAAACTATTATTTTCGAAGGCAGAAAATTTAAGTCGTACCGTGGAATGGGTTCTGTTGAAGCAATGCAAGAAGGTTCTAAAGACCGTTATTTTCAAGATGTAGAAGATGATGTAAAAAAGCTGGTTCCGGAAGGAATTGTAGGAAGGGTTCCCTACAAAGGGGAATTGAACGAAAGCATGCAACAATTTATTGGTGGTCTTCGTGCCGGAATGGGGTATTGTGGCTCTAAAGACATTCCAACTTTACAGGAAACCGGTCGTTTTGTTCGCATAACAGCTAGCGGAATCAATGAAAGTCACCCTCATAATGTAACCATTACAAAAGAAGCTCCTAATTATTCAAGATAATTTTTAGTTTTTTTAAACAATAAAAAAGGCATAATTAATTCCGCTTAAGGTCTTAATTATGTCTTTTTTCAGTTTTCGGAAAATCGTTATTCTGTAGTATCTGCTAAGTTGTTTTTCAAATGCTCGCTGTCCCAACTGTGATTGGTGGCTGCAACTTGGGAATAAATATCACTTTTCAACAATTGTTCCTGTAATTCAATTTCTTCTTTTACGGTGATCAGATAGGCCATTTTATCATGACGTTTTTCCGCCAATTTTCGGGTGGTAATTTCATCATATTTTATAAATTGCTGCCCTTGTCTGGTAGCGGTATATTTTCTGTGACCTAATTCTACTAAGGCATCTACCCCCATATTGACCGCACTGTATAACGTTTCCCGATAAATGTGTTCTACTTTATGGTCAATTAATTCATAGGCATCAATTCGGTTTCGGGCACGAGTTAAGATCTTTAAATTTGGGAAGTGTTTTTTTAAGGTTTCAATTACTTGCAAATTTACCGTAGGATTATCAATGGCAGCAATAAAAAGTTTGGCAGTATCACAACCTGCAGCTTTCAATAATTCTAAACGAGTGGCATCTCCATAATATACTTTGAATCCCATTTTTCGTAATACATCTATTCGATCAGAATCATAATCTAGGATCGTTGATTTTACGTTATTGGCTCTTAATAGGCGTCCAACTGTACTCCCAAAATGACCAAAACCAGCTATGATTACAGGATTGTCTTCATCAATATAATCACTGTCTTTTTTTGTTTCCTTTTCTTGAAATTTTGAATTAGGATAAATTAAGCGTTCATTTATTAACAGCAAAAAAGGTGTTGCTATCATACTCATAGCAATAACAGCCATGATTTGATTGGCCAAAATGTTAGGAATGATGTTCAGCTGCATAGAGAAGCTCATGATTACAAAACCAAATTCTCCTGCCTGACTTAACCCAAAAGCAAATAATAGGTTTTGGTCTATTTTCTTTTTATGAAAGCGGCTGATTATAAATAAAACGAAAAACTTAACCAAAGTAAGAATAGCTCCAAAAACAAATATGAAAAGGGGATTGTCAAGAATCAGTTTAAAGTTTATCGATGCGCCTACTCCAAGAAAAAAAAGACCAAGTAGTAATCCTTTAAACGGAGCAATATCCCCTTCCAGCTCATGACGAAATTCAGAGTTGGCCAGTACGACTCCAGCCATAAATGCTCCTAGAGCGGGACTTAACCCAACCAGCTGCATCAAATAAGAAACGCCTACAACCAATAACAATGCCGATGCGGTGAACAATTCCTGCAACCGAGTTTTGGCGATAATATGCAATAACGGAACAAATAAAAAGCGGCCTGCAAAATATATTGTTGATATACATCCGATGACTATTAAAGTTTGCAACCAGCTGGAGAAACCTGTAATTAGGGATTGTTGAATTTCATTTGTAGTTTCTAGATTTACGGTAGATAAAAGCGGCAAAAATGCTAAAATCGGAATTACGGCGATGTCCTGAAAAAGAAGAACAGCAAATGACGAACGTCCCACGGAAGTATTTGATAATCCTTTTTCTTTTAAAGTTTGCAATACAATGGCCGTAGAGGATAATGCGAGCGCTAAGGAAACGGCCAGTGTGGTTTCCCATTTCCAATCCATAAAATAAAGACATCCAAAAAATAAAAGAAGCGTTGTTCCAACTAATTGTGCGGAACCCATTCCAATAATAAATTTCCTCATTTTCCAAAACTTACTGGGTTCCAGTTCTAAACCAATTAAAAACAACATCATCACAACGCCAAATTCAGCAAAATGCATAATATCCTGGCCTTCCTGACCAATAAATCCCATTACATAAGGGCCTATTATTATGCCGGCAAATAAATAGCCTAAAATAGAACTTAATCCTAATTTTTTAGCAATAGGAACACAAATAACGGCAGCTGATAAATAAATAATAGCCTGAAGTAAAAAATTGGTATCCATGTTATTGTTGTATTGTGGCAAACCATTCGTTCAAATAATGGTACTGCAAAAGTACTTCCGTATCTAAATTATTGTTGTTTATGTAATCTAGAAAATGGCCATACATTAAACCGTTTTGTTTATAATCATCTTTGGACATATTGTGTGTGCCATGCACAACAAAAGGGGGTAAGTAAATCATGTTGCATACTTTTGCGGTTTGGTTAAACGGCTCGAGCAATTCGGGAATACTGTACCGTTCACTGCCGGTTTTGCAATAATTTTCTTTGTCTCCGCCGGTAGTAATTACTTGAAAAATAATTTTATCTTGCAAGGCTTTTCCTTTTTTTCCGTATGCCCAGTTGTGTTCCAGTACCATATCAATCCATTGTTTCATCAATGGCGGACAACTATACCAGTACATGGGATGATGCCAAATGATGATGTCATGCTGACTTAACAAAACCTGTTCGTGTTTTACATCAATATCAAAATCAGGATACTCTTCGTATAAATCATGGAAAGTTATGTTTTCTGATTCTGGAATATTTTCCACCAAGGCTTTATTTGCGTGCGATTTCTCGTAAAGTGGATGGGAAAATAGGATTAATATTTTGTTTTTTGACATAAAATTGATAAGGTGATTAGCTTATTGAATTATATTTTTTTTTCGCATTTAAAATTTAATAATGATATTAATTGCTACAGTACTACTAAAAATAAAACAAGAAATCCTGGCAAAAAAATCGATAGATTTATTGAGAAC
Organism: Flavobacterium sp. LS1R10; assembly: GCF_003968825.1. Classification (NCBI taxonomy): domain Bacteria; kingdom Pseudomonadati; phylum Bacteroidota; class Flavobacteriia; order Flavobacteriales; family Flavobacteriaceae; genus Flavobacterium; species Flavobacterium sp. LS1R10. The sequence continues at coordinate 58,256 of NZ_RYDH01000003.1, forward strand.
GTCTCTTAATAAAGATAATAATTTATTTTAGACGATGGTAAAATACATCTCAAATAAAAGAGGACCCTGTTGAATTATAATTTTATCAAACTTGGAGTACAACAAAAGACCTTGTTTTACTTTTCAAAAAAGGCAGTGAGTAATTTTTCGTTTCCTACAATCCAAAGAATATCATTTTTCTCTAAGATAATATCCGAATTCGGGTTAAGAATCCGTTTTTCATTTCTTTCAATCCCGACGATCAGACCATTCGTTTTTTCTCTTAGCTGTGATTTCCGAATGCTTTTTCCGATAAATTCTTCATTTTCTAGTTCTACTTGTTTTAATATTATAGCGGTTTCTTGTACTAATTCAGGAACTTCAATTTCATTCTGATCCAGATAAGATTTAAATATTTGAACTTGGTCATCGGTTCCAATGACGCAAATTTCATCACCGGGAAATACACGTTCATTGCCATCAGGAATATTTATAGTAATGCCTCCACGTTTTATAAAAGCAATATTAATACCCATGTTTTCTCGGATTTCAAGTTCATTCAATGCTTTACCTGCCAGATTTGATTCTTTGGTAATTTCGAAAAATGCCATATGCCCGTCCCAAGGAGTTAAATCACTTCGTTTCTTCTGTGCTTGAGAAATTTCTCTATCATTGAAATTTCGAAAAAAGTGAAGTTCAATTTTATTGTACAAAGTGTTTAATTTTTTTGGGAACAATAAATAAACAGATATTGCAGCGATCAAAGCGACGAAGGCTATCCAAGGCGACAAAAAATTATCTAATAAGAAGCCAATAAAAAAGATTCCTAAACTAATTCGGATTAGAATCAATACCATTATTGGACCACGATGTTTGCCTGCTTTTTGTAAAGCTTCAATCTGCTCTACCGCCACTTTTCTGAAGGATAACGCCCATAAAAAAGGAGCTATTATTATGGATGTTACCAAGGCTGCTGCTGCGTTTCCAAATTTAGAACTTTCTGTCATTGGAATAATATAGCGGTCAGATAAAATAATTATGGCAATAATAATTACAGAATGAACCACAATTTGTGACAACTTTGCTTTCAAAACAATCTGCCAATTACTGGTCGTTTTTACAGATTGTGAATTCACACTATATCGATCTATAGCATCTATCAATTTTTTAGGCAGTATTTTTATTAAGCGTTCATAAACTGGCAACGCTATTTTGATCATAAATGGGGTAGTGAAAGTCGTTACTGCTGAAACTGCAACAATAATTGGATACACAAAATCACTTGTCACTTTTAATGTCATTCCCAAGGTGGCAATGATAAAAGAAAACTCGCCAATTTGTGCTAAACTCATCCCTGACTGGACTGATTGCTTTAGGGGCTGACCGGCAATTAGCGCTCCAAACATCGTACTTATCGATTTTCCAAAAATTGTAATTAACGTGATTACTACAACAGGGACTGCATATTCTACTAAAGTATTTGGGTTGATTAACATTCCTACGGATACAAAGAAAACAGCTCCAAATAAATCTTTTACGGGTTTAATTAAATGCTCAATTCTTTCTGAATGAATGGTTTCAGCAATGATAGAGCCCATTATAAAGGCACCTAGTGCTGGGGAAAAACCTGCTTTTGTAGCTAAGATAACCATCATTAAACAGAGTGCGATTGATATTATCAATAGGGTTTCCTCATTGAATAAATTTTTTGCTTTTTTAAGAAGGGTGGGTATGAAAAAGATACCACCTACAAACCATAATATTAAGAAGAAAAAGAGTTTTAAAACAGATTCGAATAACTCCATTCCTGAAAATTGTTTACTGACAGCTATTGTTGAAAGTAAGACCATCAGCAAAATGGCTACAATATCCTCTATTATCAAGGTTCCAAAAACAATTCCAGCAAATTTTTTCCCCTTTACATTCAGCTCATCAAAAGCACGAAGAATAATTGTTGTTGAAGACATCGATAAAATAGCGCCTAAAAAAATACTATCCATCAAGGACCATCCCATCCATTGTCCGACGAGATACCCTAAAACGATCATAGTGGTTATTTGAAACAGCGCCGTAATAGCGGCTGTACCTCCAACTTTCATCAGTTTTTTAAAACTAAATTCCAGGCCTAAACTAAATAAAAGGAAAATAACACCAATCTCAGCCCAGACTTCGATACTGTTTATTTCTTGTACTGATGGAAAAAAAATAAAATTTGGCCCCGCTAAAAAACCAGCGATTAAATATCCTAAGACTAAAGGTTGTCTTATTTTTTTGAATAAAAGTACCGCAACTGCAGCGGTCATTAATATTAATCCTAAATCACTGATCAGAGGATGTAAATGTTGTGTTATTTGTGATGTTGCTTCTATGGGATTCATTGATGGATGTACTGATTTGTATTAAATGTTTTTTGGTATTGTTGTAATATATAATTTTATTATTATTTATCAAAAAAAACGTTAAAGGATAACTTTTTTTTATGATAATTTTAGTCTTAAAAGAAAATTCTGCTCCCATAAAACGTTAAAATTTTATAGAAGCAGAATTTAATAAGAAGACGGGTTATTTTTTTTTAGCTGATTCCCAAAAAATTACTAGGAGTTATTTGCATTAATTCAGCTTTAATGGCATCCGAAACTTCAAGTGTTGCTATAAAACCGTGAATCGCTTTTTTATCAATAGCTTCATTGGTTCTGGTCAATCCTTTTAATGCTTCATACGGATTAGGATATCCTTCACGACGCAAAATTGTTTGAATTGCCTCGGCAACTACAGCCCAGTTTTTTTCTAAATCTTCGTGGAATTTTGGCTCGTTCAATAACAATTTGTTCAAGCCTTTCAAAGTAGCTTCAAAAGCGATTAACGTATGTCCTATTGGTACACCAATATTTCTCAAAACGGTACTGTCCGTTAAATCACGTTGCAATCTAGACAAAGGTAATTTAGCTGATAAATGTTCGAAAATCGCATTGGCCATTCCTAAATTTCCTTCTGAATTTTCAAAATCAATAGGATTAACTTTATGTGGCATAGCAGAAGAACCTATTTCTCCCGCTTTGATTTTTTGCTTAAAATATTCCATCGAAACATACGTCCAAATGTCTCGGTCCAAATCAATGATGATCGTATTTATTCTTTTCAACGCATCAAAAAATGCAGCAAAATGATCGTAATGTTCAATTTGAGTAGTAGGGAAGGAGTGGTGTAGCCCAAGGTTTTCCTCTACAAATTTCCCTCCAAATTTTCTCCAGTCAATTTGAGGATACGCCACATGATGCGCATTGTAATTTCCAGTTGCACCACCAAATTTAGCTGCAAAAGGAATATTAAACAACAAACGCATTTGTTCTTCCAGACGTTCTACAAAAACACCAATTTCTTTACCCAAACGAGTAGGTGAAGCCGGTTGTCCGTGGGTACGGGCAAGCATTGGAATATCGTGCCATTCGACACTTAAATCTTTTAATTTTGATGTCAAAGTGATTAAGGAAGGCATGTATACTTTCTCGAAAGCTTCTTTTGTCGAAAGCGGAATCGCCGTGTTATTAATATCTTGAGATGTTAATCCAAAGTGAATAAACTCTTTATATTGGGATAAGCCTAGTTTTTCAAAAGCATCTTTGATGAAATATTCTACCGCTTTTACGTCGTGGTTGGTTACTTTCTCTGTCTCTTTGATCCAAAGGGCATCTTCAGTAGAGAAATTTTTATAAATATTACGTAAACTGTCGAATACATCTGGGTTTACGGTTGCAAGTTGAGGCAAAGGTACTTCGCACAAAGCAATGAAATATTCAATTTCAACCAATACACGGTATTTGATTAAGGCTTCTTCAGAGAAAAATGGAGCCAGCGAAATAGTCTTGTTTCTATATCTTCCATCAATAGGAGAAATAGCATTCAATTCGTTTAAAGTAGTCATTGTTTTGTTGTTTGTTCGAAAGGCGCAAATATAACCCTTTCGTGACAAAATAGAAAACGAATGGTTTTTAAATAAAGCCGATTAGCTTCTTTTTTAGTGTTTTCATTCCTTCTGATGCCACTTCAGGAATCACATCTAATGGATTTCGGAGATTTGGAATTTTTATGGGTTTTGGATCAATATAAAAAATAGGTGTTTCGCGGGATGTAAAATCGATTAATCCGGCTGCAGGATACACTTGCAAAGATGTCCCAATCACCGCAAAATAATCTGCACCTTCACTAATTCTAATGGCTTGATCAAGTGCTGGAACTTCCTCGCCAAACCAAACAATATGTGGACGCAATTGATTTTTATTTTCATCGCAATCGCCAAAATTCAAATCGTCCTGCCAATCCAGAATGTAATTTGGGTTTTTGGTGCTTCTTACTTTCAACAATTCGCCGTGCAAATGCAACACATTCGTGCTTCCGGCGCGTTCGTGTAAATCATCTACATTTTGTGTGATGATGAAAACATCAAATTCATTTTCTAATTCAGCCAGAATTTGGTGGCCTAAATTAGGGTGCACTTCCTTGAGTTGTTTTCGTCTTTGATTATAAAAATCCAGCACCAAAGCCGGGTTTTTATGCCAACCTTCTGGAGTGGCCACATCCAGCACATTATGCCCTTCCCAAAGTCCGTCGCTATCCCGAAAGGTTTTGATGCCACTTTCGGCACTAATCCCCGCTCCTGTCAAAACCACTAATTTCTTTTTCATTTTATATCAATTTGGGCGTGACCACAAGGGTCGGGCTTTCAGCTTTATCTTTTTGGCTAAAAAGCCCAAAAAGGATACCGCCTCTATCCCTCACGCAAATTCCGCAATCATTTATAATTCAGCTTTTATGGAACAATCCCAAAAGCAGCTGTCAGAATCTACTTTTGAAGCTATAAAGCTAGTCTTTTTTACTATTTTTGCATAAATAAATATTCTAATGATTGACATCGATTACCTTAATTTTCTTGAAAATATCCTGACTGATAATCGCAAAGAAAAATTTTTGAAAGTATTGGAAAACAGAACCAAGCATTTTACGATTGCTGTAGAAGATATTTTTCAAATGCACAATACCAGTGCAGTGATGCGAAGCTGCGAGATTTTTGGAATTCAGGAGTTGAACGTTATCGAGCAACGCTACGGAAAAAGTATCGACAAGGAAATTGCCATGGGCGCCCAAAAATGGGTCGATATCAATACCTTCGACAGCATTACAAACTGTGTGGACGCGTTAAAAAGTAAAGGATATCAAATAATCGCTACCACGCCACATGAGAATGATTGTTTGATGGAAGATTTTGACATTTCGAAACCCAGCGCTTTATTTTTTGGAACAGAAAGAGACGGATTATCAGAAGAAATTTTGAAGCGCTCCGATGGTTTTCTAAAAATTCCCATGGTGGGTTTTACAGAGAGTTTAAACATTTCAGTCTCAGCTGCAATTATCATTCAAAACCTGACGAATCGATTGCGCAATTCAAACATTGATTGGCATTTATCCGAAAATGAAATTTTAGAAAAGCGATTGGCTTGGGCTAAAAATTCAATAAAAGACATTAAGCGAATTGAAGAACGGTATTTTGAGGAGCATTAAAACGTTGTTTCACTTTCTAGTTGTATGTCTTTTATATTGTTCGGATTCATTTTATAGCGATAGACGCCGTTATTTCCAATGACAAATAAAGCGAATCAAGGGTTAAAATATTAAGTTTATAAAGGCAGCTGCTATCTTGCCAAGCAGCTGCACTAATAATCCTTTTGCGGATCTAACTTTGCATGCTCTTTGAATATTTGTGTTTTTAATCAACTAATTAAAAAGAGATTCTATAGACTGTCTGATTCTAGACCTTCGCTAGCGCGAGCGTCCCGCTCGTGCCCACAATCTAAATCAATTCAAATCAATTTCTAAAATCGTTTGATCGTTATTTCCATAATTTCTAGCACTACTATATTTCCAATCTATCGGATCGGTTACAAAACCAGATTCTACAGGGTTTTGATGAATATAGGTAAGCTTTTGTTCAAAAACTTTTAACGACCAAATCTCAATGGGATGATTATCCTGTCGCCAAAATTGTCTATGCTTTACATTGCTATTCTTTTTTCTTGCTCGTTCCATAATCCAAAGCATCCATTCTCTTCGACTTTCTTGAGCGTTTTCTTCAATTGTTTTGAGCAATTTTTTTGATGTAAAACCTTTGAAGTCACGCATCAATCCTGATGGGTCTCCATTTTCGGAACGAAATATTAAATGCACATGACTAGGCATAATACAATAGCCGTAAATCTCCATTCCCTTTTTCTTTCGACAAAAGTCCAATGACTCAATAATATTACAAAAATATGCGTCTCTAGTAAATACATCAATCCAATTTACAGTTGCGAAGCTCACAAAATAAGCTCCCGTTTTCTCTCCAAATTTATATTTTGTGCTCATTTAGTTTATATTGTGTTTACTTTGTGGGCACGAGCGAGACGCTCGCGCTAGCGGGGTTGCTAAAACGTTCGCAAGTATATTTTAAATCTTTTTCAAATCTGTCGCAGATTATTGAGTAGATTTTTATTAATTTTAGGGCTTTAGGCTGATTAATCATATATTTAAACGTGCGTTAGATACACTATAAATATGCTGGTTATCAGCTTATTAATATAATTTTAAACAGACATTTCTTTCTTTTTTAAACCCTTGATTCGCATTAATATTGTGTTTACTTTGTGGGCACGAGCGAGACGCTCGCGCTAGCGGGGAACTCCATAATTTATGAAATTCACTCTTTATTATAAGTTAAAATTCAGATTTAATCATTCAAAGTACATTTTGTGCAAGAACCAGCATCACAATATTTTGCACCCATAAATGATTTTTTTACACAACCAGAACCACTACTACAACTGCAAGTAACAGCTGCATCATCAATTTCAGAAATACCTAATTCTGTTGAAAAAGAATTTGATTTTACTGGAACCATTATTTCATTACCAAATAAATTAACTTTTGAAAATGAATAACCCGCAGGTGGATTTTTGTTTTCAGTAATAAAACTTGGTATATTTTTATCATAAATTACAGAATAAAATTCCAAAAGTGCTTTTTTAACTTCTGTTTTATTTAAAAAATGCTCTGAAATACTTTTAGAAATAATTTTGTTTTTCGATGAAGTTAAAAGACTTTTTGATTCAGATACAAAACTAACCCCCATATTATAATCAATTATTCCAAGAATTTTAATATTTTGTTTTGTTCCAATTCTAGCTGTTGACGTCGTGCATGTTGTACAACCACTATTCATTACACAATAATATTCACCTTGAGCTTTTACAGGAGAACAACCTGAACCTTTTGTGCATGAACATGTAACACTTACATCAGAAATTTCAGCGATTGCTCGATGACTTGAATTACCATTTGAGTCTAATTCTGAAATTAAAAAGTAAAAATCTTTTGGCAAACGTATTTCAAAGTTATCTTCGGATTTTTTAAAAACTTTGCTACCTTCAGGAAATGGAATGCCTTCAGTTCCAGAATTTATAATATCTGCAATTCTTTTTGCATCTTTACTTGAGTCAAGTGTTTCTACTTTTATCTCATTTTCTTCATTGGAACAGCCAATAAAAAGAATAGATAATGCCATAATGATTACTAGATTTGTAAAATATTTTTTCATTTTTTATATAGTTTAAATTATTACTTTTAAAAGTATAAAATTTATTTGATTTGTTCGTAAGTAATTAAATTATAATTACTTGCGAAAATTCGGAAAGATTTTTTATCTTTTTTTCATAACGTTATTCAATAATGTGGTATAACGTCCCGCTAGTAGGCGATGGTCGGGCTAAATAAAGCTATTATTTCGGATAATCACTATTTTTCAAGTACAAAACCAACTTCAAATTAAGCCTAATTCCCGACTATTGCTTACTAGCTGTTAGCGGTAGTGCTTAGTTCTCTTTAAATTCTATTCCGTTAAATTTCGCCCCATTTTTTGTCATGTAACCTTCATATTTTTTTTTATCTAAAACATCTTTAATATCACCATTTTCTCCAACTTCAACTATTGGTGGGCAATCACTACATTTATATTCAACAGCAACAAAACTCAATTTATTTTCATTCTTTTTAACCGCTCCTTTGTAACGATACATTTCACCAGTTTTTTTGAAAGCTGATTTTTCATCTGTTGTTATCGAAACTGAATTTCGTTCAACTATTACGCTATCATTTTTAAAAGTTAAATTTGTTTGAAAGTGCTGGTTTGCAGCATCAAAATATTCATCTTCCTCAAGTCCCGATAATGTTTTTCCATTGAGCGAGTTATTTTGACAAGACGATAAAACTAAACATAAAAAAGTCAAAATAATTTGGTGTGTTTTTTCCATAATAGTGTTTTTGCGTTATTTTTTCAGAGCATTACCGCTAACTTGTATATAGGCGATACAAACTTTCGCATATACACCCATATATGGGTAGATTGGCGAAGGTTTCTTTCGCTTTATTAATTTCCAAATATGTAAATAATTCTTTACAAATCATCAAATGCGTTTTTTATTTATTGTACGTTTTTTTGTAAACGTGTATTTGATCGCTACTCTTTTATGTATCGCAAAATCACTAGCCCCGACAGCAGCGGAAAGCCTATGCCGGTTGAAAATCACTTTTTTCTGATGGTGGCAGAGCGACCAGAGGAAGCTCCTGACAGCACCTAGAAAAAGGGTTTGAAACCAAATAGCTTGCAGCGTAGGGCGGGAATGGCTCCTGAAATAAATTAAGAACAAAAAAAATTCCCCAACTACTTTCGTAATTGGGGAATTTAATTTAAGGTATCGAAACGGTTATTAGTTAACGATAACCCATTGTCCTGAAGCGATTAGGCTTTCGGCTTTTTTGTATTTCATTTCTTGTGTTTGTCCGTTGGCCACGTTTTGAATCGTAACAGTATCATTGCGATTAATTTTTGGCATATCTCTCACGATAGTTTCGGTAACTTGGCGTTGTTGCGTTTGTCCCGCTTCACGATTTTGTGTTGCTAATTCATCAGAATTCAGCACCTCGTCTTTGCTCAATTGAAAGTCTTCTTTCTGACGTACTTCTTTCGCTTCTTGAATTTGTTGGTTTTCTTGAGCCGGTAAATCGCCTTTGAACAAAAATGAAATTACCTCTTTATTTACATTGTCAATCATGGCTCTAAACAAATTGAAAGCCTCGAGTTTGTAAATTAGCAATGGATCTTTTTGTTCGTGAACCGCAAGTTGTACCGATTGTTTCAACTCATCCATTTTGCGCAAGTGTTTTTTCCAAGCTTCATCAACAATAGATAACGTAATATTTTTTTCAAAATCAGCAACAAGTTGAGCTCCCTCAGTTTCGTAGGCTTTTTTCAAATCAGTAACTACATTCAACGATTTGATTCCATCTGTAAATGGAACAACAATGCGTTCAAATTGGTTGTTTTTGTCTTCGTAAACATTTTTTATAATAGGAAATGCTTCTCTCGCGCTTCGTACTGTTTTTTCGGTGTAATATTCTAATGTAGCTTTGTACACTTTACCTGTTAATTCCATTTCGCTGAGTTTTATGAACTCACTTTCAGTAACCGGTGATGTAATAGAGAAATAACGAATTAACTCAAACTCAAAGTTTTTGAAATTGTTAGTCGCTTTGTTTTGGTCCACAATCAATTCGCAAGTGTCATAAAGCATGTTGGCAATATCGAGTTTCAATCGCTCTCCAAACAAGGCATGACGACGGCGTTTGTACACTACTTCACGTTGCGCATTCATGACATCATCATATTCCAGTAAACGCTTACGAACACCAAAATTGTTTTCTTCTACTTTTTTCTGGGCACGCTCGATTGATTTAGTCATCATGGAATGCTGAATCACTTCGCCTTCCTGCAATCCCATTCGGTCCATTACTTTTGCCACTCTTTCAGAACCAAACAAACGCATGAGGTTGTCTTCAAGAGAAACATAAAACTGAGAACTTCCAGGATCACCTTGACGTCCTGCACGACCACGTAACTGACGGTCTACACGACGCGAATCATGACGTTCTGTTCCTACAATTGCTAATCCACCTGCGGCTTTTACTTCGGCAGATAATTTAATATCGGTACCACGACCAGCCATGTTTGTTGCAATTGTTACCACACCAGGTTTCCCTGCTTCTTCAACAATTTGCGCTTCTTGTTTGTGCATTTTTGCATTCAAGACATTGTGTGCAACACCTCTCATTTTCAACATTCGGCTTAACAATTCTGAAATCTCTACTGAAGTTGTACCAATAAGAACCGGTCTCCCTGCTTTAGATAATTCTGAAACGTCTTCGATTACGGCATTGAATTTTTCACGAGTAGTTTTATAAATAAAATCTTCTTTATCTTTTCTGGCCATTGGTCTGTTCGTAGGAATCTCTACCACGTCCAGTTTGTATATTTGCCACAACTCACCTGCTTCAGTAGAGGCTGTTCCTGTCATTCCTCCCAGTTTGTTATACATTCTGAAGTAATTCTGTAATGTAACTGTTGCAAATGTTTGTGTTGCTGCTTCAATTTTTACATTTTCTTTGGCTTCAATGGCTTGGTGTAAACCGTCAGAATACCGGCGACCGTCCATTATACGTCCCGTTTGCTCATCAACAATCATGATTTTGTTGTCCATGATTACATATTCTACATCTTTTTCGAATAAAGCGTATGCTTTCAAAAGTTGTGTCAGGGTGTGGATGCGCTCACTTTTGATTCCGAAATCTTGAAATAATTTTTCCTTCTCTTCCGCTTCTGCATCTTTATCAAGTTTTCTTTTTTCGATAGCGGCAATTTCGGTTCCAATGTCCGGAAGTACAAAAAAGTCAGAATCAGTATCTCCGGAAAGGAATTGGATACCATTGTCAGACAGTTCTACCTGATTGTTTTTTTCTTCAATAACAAAATACAAAGCCTCATCAATCTTGTGCATTTCTCTTTTGTTATCCTGCATGTATTGATTTTCGGTTTTTTGAAGCAATTGTCTAATTCCTTCTTCACTCAAAAATTTAATCAATGCTTTATTTTTTGGTAATGCTCGGTAGGCTCTTAACAATTGGAATCCACCATCTTTGGTATTTCCTTCTTTTATTAATTTTTTAGCTTCAGATAGGAAGCCGTTTGCCAATTGACGTTGTAAACTAACCAAATTTTCAATTTTCGGTTTCAATTCATTAAACTCATGTCGATCTCCCTGAGGAACTGGACCTGAGATAATTAATGGTGTTCTTGCATCATCAATCAAAACAGAATCGACTTCATCGACAATCGCATAATTATGTTTTCTTTGCACTAAATCTTCTGGAGAATGTGCCATATTATCTCTCAAGTAGTCAAAACCAAACTCATTATTGGTTCCGTACGTGATATCAGCATCGTATGCTTTTTTTCGTCCTTCTGAGCTTGGCTGATAATTGTCAATACATTCTACTGACATACCATGAAATTCAAATAAAGGTGCTTTCCATGTACTATCTCTTTTTGCCAAATAATCGTTGACAGTCACTAGATGTACTCCGTTTCCTGTCAATGCATTTAAGTAAAGCGGCAAAGTTGCCACTAATGTTTTTCCTTCACCTGTTTGCATTTCTGCTACTTTTCCTTCATGTAAAACCATTCCGCCAATTAATTGTACGTCGTAGTGAATCATGTCCCAAGTAATTTCTTTACCCGCAGCACTCCAAGAATTTGCCCAGATCGCAGTGTCTCCATCTAGAGTTATATAGCTTTTTGTTGCCGAAAGTTCACGGTCTTTTGCGGTAGCAGTAACAACTACCTGCGTACTGTCTTTGAAACGTCTAGCCGTTTCTTTGACTACAGCAAAAGCTTCCGGAAGAATTTCTAACAACGTTTTTTCCGAAATATCATAAGCCTCTTTTTCCAGCGCATCAATAGCGACGTAAATATCCTCTCGTTTGTCGATATCTTCAATACTTTCAACTTCTACTTTCAGAGCACTAATTTTAGCATCTTTTTCAGAACGGTCTTGTTTTATTTTTTCTTTGAAAAATGCAGTACGCGCTCTAAGCTCATCATTAGATAATGCCATTAGAGGAGTTTCAAAAGTTTTAATTTTGTTAAGATACGGCTGTAAAGCTTTCACATCTTTTTGAGATTTATCCCCAACAAAGACTTTGATAATACTATTTATAAAACTCATAATATGTTTTTATTTCTGTTTGTGTAATTCTGTAAATTTAAACAAAAAAAAAGCCTCTTTAGAGACTTTTTCTTGGTTTACTTTTTAATATTCATCCTCATTCCAAAGATAATCTTCGTCTGTAGGATAATCTGGCCAAATTTCTTCCATTGATTCATATATCTCGCCTTCATCTTCTATAGACTGAAGGTTTTCTACTACTTCTAATGGAGCTCCTGCTCTAATAGCGTAGTCAATAAGTTCGTCTTTGTTAGCAGGCCACGGTGCATCACTTAGATAGGATGCTAATTCTAATGTCCAATACATCTTGTTGTCTGTTTAGTTTTGTGCAAAAATAAATTTTTTACTGAAAAAGACAAGTAAAAAATCATTTATTTTAATAAAAAGTTAAGAACGTTTTTTTTGATTTAAATTTTGCGGTTAAAAAGTTTGCATTTTTTCACCATAAATACAACTGAAAAAGACCTTAAATGCTGCAAATTATTTTCTAGGAATCCATTGAACTTCCGTAGCTTTCAGATCATGAGACAACTTTCGTGCCAACACAAAAAGGTAGTCAGAAAGTCGGTTTAGGTACTTTATTGCGATTTCAGCTACGGGTTCATTGTGGCTTAAATGAACTGCTAAACGCTCCGCTCTACGGCATACGCAACGTGCTATATGACAATATGACACGGTTGTATGTCCGCCAGGAAGTACGAAATGAGTCATGGGTGGTAATGCTTCTTCCATGCTGTCAATTTCATTTTCTAATAATTCTATATCAGATTCTATAATCCCCAGTTTTTTCAAACGAAGTTCGCCGTTTTTCAGTACTTCTTTTTCCGGTGGCGTTGCTAATATAGCGCCTACTGTAAACAAACGATCCTGAATCTCGATTAGAATTTCTTTGTAATGGGAATTCATCTCCTGATCTCGGATTAGTCCAATGTGAGAATTCAATTCGTCTACCGTACCATAACTTTCTATTCGTGCATGATCCTTTGGGACTCTGGTTCCGCCAAAAAGTGCCGTGGTTCCTTTATCACCAGTCTTTGTATATACTTTCATCCAAGGTTTGTGTTAATTTATAATTTGTTTGATGGAAACAAATTTACTGTATTAATTCCACTATTGCCGTAACAAATCGTTCCAGTGAACCTTCACTTAAATTGAAATATAAATCAGGTTCAATGCATTCAATTTCCATTAAATAAAGTTCATTATCAATCAGTATCCCATCTACCCTGGCGTACAGTAAGTTCTCTTGAAAAGTATCAACAACTTTTTGTGCTTTTTCAATCAATTCTGAACTGGGATGTACCAAATTATAGATACCACCAAATAGGGACTGTACTCTAAAATCTCCATCTACCGGCTTTTTGTTAACCGCATGAGAGAATTTTTTATTGAAAAAGATAAATGAAGTTTCACCTAGAGTTTGAATCTCCGGCATAAATTCCTGTAACAGCAATTCTTTCTCTGCAGCTATGGTCGCATATTTCTGGTTTATTTCTTCACTATCTGATGTTTCAAAAACTTCAGTGAGATACGATCCTGCCGAAAATGCAGGTTTTATGACTGCTTTTTTCCAATGGGAAGGTAGGTGTTCAGCTAGATTCAGAGTGTCTGTTTTGTCAATAAATACGGTTGGTAATATTGTGATTCCTTGCTTTTGCATTTCACGCAAATAAAACTTGTGTATGTTTTGTTTGATTATTTCAATCGGGTTAAGTGTTTTGATACCCAGTTTTTCTATTTGGTGGAGCCAAATATTAAATTCGGTTTCTTTTTCGAAATAATCCCAAGTATTGCGAAAAATTAGGTAATCAAAATCAGCCCAGTTAATGGTTTTGTCACTCCAAATCACCGCTTTGGCGTTAATATTATGTTTGGCTAGTGCAGGAATTATTTTTTGATCTTCAGGATTTAAATCGGGAAGTTTTTGGCAGGTTAGTATGGCGATATTCATTTTAGGTACTAGTTTTTATTTGGGGTTTAAAAGATATTTGTGAGTGGGATTTTTTAGCCCGGATAGAAGCGGTATCCTGTTTCTTTTTTCTTTTTAAAAAAGAAAGAGATACAAGCGTATAGCCGGAAAAAGCTCCTAAAAAAAATTATTTGGTCGTATCGCTTTCAATAATTCCGTCGCGCAATCGTATAATTCGATGCGCATACGCGGCAATTTCTTCTTCGTGCGTTACTAAAATAACGGTGTTCCCATTGGTATGGATGTCTCCAAAAAGTTTCATGATTTCAAGAGAGGTTTTGCTGTCTAAATTTCCTGTAGGTTCATCCGCTAAAATGATGGACGGCTTATTGACCAAGGCACGTGCAATTGCCACCCGCTGGCGTTGACCTCCTGAAAGTTGGTTGGGTTGGTGATCCATTCTGTCAGCAAGATTTACTTGTTCTAAAACTTCCGTGGCGCGTTTATTTCTATCAGATTTAGAGAAACCGGCATAAATCATGGGTAAAGCTACATTGTCTAGTGCGGTTGTTCTGGGTAAAAGATTGAAAGTTTGGAAAACAAATCCTATTTCTTTATTGCGAATTTCGGCTAATTCATCATCTTTCATCTGGCTGACATCCTTCCCATTCAGGATGTAACTGCCAGAAGTTGGCGTGTCTAAGCAACCTAATAAATTCATTAAGGTAGATTTTCCGGATCCTGAAGGTCCCATTAATGCTACGTATTCGCCTTTATTTATTTCTAAATCAATGCCTTTGAGAACATATACAATTTCATTTCCAAGCACAAAATCTCGTTTGATATTGGTTATTTTGATTAGCGGGTTTGCCATTAGAATGTATGATTTTTTGACCTTCGACGGTGCGTAGGGTGCTATTAAATTAGATTTTAAAAGTACAAAAGACTTTTGAATTATTAATAAGTAGATGTTTTTTAAATTTGTTACATTTTGAGCTTAGATTTATGCGGTCAGATAATTTTTTATTAATGAAGTACTTGCGTTTATTTCTATTTTCTTTGTAAATGTATTTTTTAATACGTTAAATCATTCTATTAAATTTTATGTTATTATAGTATAAATTTGTATAATTCACACTTTATTGGTATTTATTTCATAATTATTTTAATTATTTATAACATTTTTTGGTCATAATTGATAATATAATAATATTACTTATTTTTGTTAAAAGTATTAATCAAATCAAGAAGTTATGAAAAGTACAAAAATGGTGTTAGGAATAGCGGTAGTCGCTTTAGGATTTGCCTCCTGTAAAGATGAAAAAACAGAGCAAGCGGAGAAAATAGTGGATTCTTATGTGATGTATGTGGATTCATTAGGGAATGTTTCTTCCGAGAATGCTAAAGCAAACTGGCAAGGAATTGAAGCTACGTATCAATTAAAAAGTGGTAATGCAAAGGCAGCATTGGCAAATATGAAAGACAATGCGGAGGCGCAGAAATACCTTGATGAAGCAAATGCTAAATACGAGGCTTTGAAAGCAAAATACGAAGCCAAAATAGAGGCTCAAGATAAAGCCGCCGCTGCTGCAAACCCAAAACAACAAATGAGAAATACTTTATTTGGTGAAGGGAAAGTGGGTGAGGATATGAGTTTTGCCTGGGTGGATAAAGATAATATTCTTAGCGTGTACCAGCAATTTGTAGATGCAGTTGAAACGAATAAAGATAAGTATTCTCGTGAAGACTGGGACGAAATCAAATTGATGTATGAAGCATTGGACAGTAGAAAAAATACAGTTGAAAAAGAAGGACTTTCAGTGGATGATAACAGAAAAATTCCGGGTTTAAAATTAAAATTTGCACCAATTTATACGCTAAACAGAATGGGAGCAAAATCTGGAGAAATGAAAAAAGCTAAAGAATAAAAAGTAGTTATTCGATATTGAAAATGGCAGTCAGCAATGGCTGTCACTTTTTTTAGGTTCGAATCACAAAATGTTCTTTTGGTTGTTCTCTCCTAAAAAATACCAATCCCCACTGAAATGTGTCAATTGTTACCGTTACTTTGGGATGGTTTTTTATAATTTCCCAAGCTTGTTCCATTTCTGGCGACCAGTGAATGTCATCGAATATCCAAAGGGTTTCGTTCGTAATGGTAGGAAGTAATACTTCAAAATAGTCTAATGTTGCTTTCTTGGAGTGATTGCCGTCGAAATAAATTAAAGAAAAGTGTTCTGTGTTCAGTGTACAGTTTTGCAGATAAGCATTGAACTCTGTTATTTCGGAACATATAGTATTGAAATTGAATTTTTTAAATTGCAATTGAGCTTGTCTAGCGGTTTCAGGACAACCTTCTAAAGTGATTATTTGGGCTTTTAAATTCCCTAAAGCTAGGGCAGAAGTCGCCAATCCCAATGAAGTTCCAATTTCTAAAATAGAGTCCGGTTGAAAATAATTGGTGATTCTAAAAAGTAATTCAGCTCGCTTGGGAGAAATCCCTGCTGTTTTGGCAATCTTGGCAATAACTCTGGAATTCGATTTAAACACTTTGGAACCCGCACCAAAATCAGTGACTTCAATGGTATTATTGTTTGCTAAAAGCGAGTTTCTATATTCTCTTAAAATCGTATATTCCGGTTTTGATTTTTTATCATAAAAGCATCTCGTCAATAAAGTAAACACAAATGGCGAATGCACCGCATGCTCATTTTTTGAGTGCCAAAGGAATTGTAAATACGATTTGATTTGAAACAGCATGGAACTTTTTTGTTACACAGAGATTCTCAAAGAGAAAACACGAAGATACACTGAGTTTTTCAATTTTGTGAATCTTTGCGGTTGCATCGTGCATCTTGGTGAAAGAACATTGTGGGTGCGAAGATAGTAAGATAATAGTCGAAAGTCAAAATACAATTCTATCATCTTTGCGCTTCGACTTCCGACAGTATTGCTTCGAAACATTACGACTTTAAAAAGGCTATATTTGCAGCCTTGGAATTTACACAAGAATAATATCCATTTTTTTTACGATGATGATTGAACAAATAGAACATAAAACTACGATAAGCTCTGAAGAAATTGACCGCTGCATCGCTATTTTAGCACAATTGAATACGGATACGGATCAAATATTTGATATTCCAAAAGAGCAACGCACCGCTTTAATCAAAGCGGCAGGTATGTTTTCCAGACCCGATCGTGACGAGCTTTCCCGGAGAAAAAAAGACGGTAAAGTGGCTGCTAAACGCAAAATGGAAAAACGAGACCGAACCGCCCGTAAGGTAACCGGAATCCGCCATGCGCGTGAAGCAAGTGTTTTTATGGCGCCAAAACTTTTGGCTTATAATGATCTTGTGAACAAAGAACAATTGGAACTGGAAACTCCACGAAACTGTTACGTGTGTAAAACGGAGTTTACTAAAATGCACCATTTTTACGATACAATGTGTACCGATTGTGGCGATTTTAATTATGCCAAACGTTTTCAAACCGCAGATGTAAATGGGCAAGTTGCCGTTATCACAGGTTCTCGTCTAAAAATTGGATATCACATTACGTTGATGTTGTTGCGTGGTGGAGCAACCGTTATTGCAACAACTCGCTTTCCGGTGGATTCCGCATTGCGTTTTTCTAAGGAAGACGATTTCATGGATTGGGGACATCGTTTGAAAATTCACGGATTGGATTTGCGACACATTCCCAGTGTAGAGATTTTCTGCAATTTTATAGAGCAAAAATACGAGCGTTTGGATATTCTGATTAATAATGCGGCGCAAACGGTGAGGCGTCCTGCGGGATTTTATACGCATCTAATGGAAAATGAGGAGCGTTCTATCGCTTCTTTGCCGCAACAGACACAAGAATTATTGCTGGATCATACCAATTGTTTGGATGAATTAAAAGTGTTGACAGCAGGGGCTTCCTCCAATCAGAATATGCCGGTGACTTGGCACGGACCAGAACCTGGAATTGGGTTGCGGGCTTCCGCTAAATTGTCTCAAATTCCGTATTCGTTTGATAATGCTTTGGTGGCAAATGAAGTTTTCCCGGAAGGGGAACTTGATGCCGATTTACAGCAAGTCGATTTGAGAAAAACCAACAGCTGGCGTTTACGTTTGGGACAAATAGAAACCACAGAAATGATCGAAGTGCAACTGGTGAATTCCGTGGCGCCTTTTGTATTATGTAACCGCCTTTCAGAAGTGATGAAGAAAGAGAACACTGGGAAAAAGCACATCATTAATGTGTCGGCGATGGAAGGGAAGTTTCATCGCTTTTTCAAAGAAGACCGTCATCCACATACCAATATGGCCAAAGCTGCTTTGAATATGCTGACACATACTTCCTCAGGAACTTTAGCAAAAGACGGCATTTTTATGAATGCGGTTGATACCGGCTGGGTAACCGACGAAGATCCTGCAGAATTAGCCAAAAGAAAACAGGAAGAAGAGGATTTTCAACCGCCATTGGATATTGTGGATGGAGCAGCACGAGTGATGGATCCGTTGTTTGACGGTATTAATACAGGAAAACATTGGTGCGGGAAGTTTTTGAAAGATTACAATCCGATTCCTTGGTAGAAATCCCCCTAACCCCCGAAGGAGGAATTAAAAATGGTTAAAAATAAAAGAACCACAACAGAATTAAATTTGTTGTGGTTTTTTTGTGATTACTATTGTGAGCGCAAAGTCGGAGACATTTGCGCAGCATAATCAAGAACTATTGTATGCTTTGAAGAGCGGGGCTTCTAAAAAAATAAGGAAAAAATCTGAAATTATATTTAAACCAGACTTTTTTTCAGGGTAATAAAATACTTAGAGCCTGTTTATATGAGCTAGGACGGGAACTTTTGATTTTTATTAAAACTTTCGGATAGCTGTGAAAATAAAACTACAAAGCATCAAATGGACTTTTTATTAATTCTAATATTTCTTACTAATTTGTAATCACTGTTTTTCCTAAAAAACAAAACCCCAACATTTCTAGCGTTACCGCTAAAAGTGTTGGGGTTGTAAATAGTATGCTATGTTCACTTCTATTCCCCCTTCGGGGGTTAGGGGGATTTTATCCTTCTATCTTCGCGCTCAGTTCAAACCAGCGTTCCTCTTTCTCTTCAATTTTATTGATGAGGTTTTTTTTTAATTAGTTGAATCTAGTTTTTAAAAAGATTTGATACAGAAACATTGTGCAGAGGTATTATTCTTTAACTTTAAAACGCTTTAATTCTGCAACTGGTTCAATAGCATGGTATCCTTTCCATATTTTAGGATCGTATGATTTTAAGGATACAATATTGAATTCATTTTCAACAACTTTAGTAACATCAGTATCTGTTACAAGGGAATGTGATAGATTTAAAAATTCAGTTTTAGTCGTAGAGTTTCCTTCATATTTTATGTCTAATGATAGAATGTCTTTGTCTTCTTTGGTGATTTCAATAAATTTCAAAGGTCGGTTTATATAAAAATAATTCCCATTTTCTTCAGAGGCATAATGCAAGTAATAATTCTTGTTTTCAGATTTTTTGCGAAACATTAAAATTCCTTTGTTGTTATTTTGGGCTACTTTAATGCCAAAAAGCCATTTTAAATTAACATTGTGTAAATTTTCTCCTTCATCAAGTTGGTATTCAGCTCTAAGAACGGCATAATCCGACTCATTGATATAGAGTTTACCGGTAAATTTTGCACTACCTTTTTTTGGTAAAAATGAAAGTACAAATGCATAATCGTTATCCTCAGTAAAAGTAGTTCCTTCAAATTTGTAAGTGTAAAGTTCTGGATTATTTATAAAATCATGCTCAGAAGATTTACCTAAATTATTGTTCTTGATGAATTGTGTTAAATTGTATTTGGTAGTTGTTAAGAGCGTACTTTGATCTGCTGTTTTAGATTTTGTTTTCTTTTTGTTGAAATCTTTTCTTAAAGAAATAGTATCTCGAGAACCGATGAGTCCACTTTTAATGCGGTAATACTTTGTAGAATCTAAGTGCTTTAACATTGTTTTTATACCAATTTCTTTCAACTCTTCTGATGAGGTTGCACTTCCTTCATTTTTGAGAACAGTTGCTTTGAGAACGTTCATTTTATGTGATTCAAATGACTTATTATCTTTTTTAATAGTATGAGTAAATAAATTACACAACATGTCTGTATACTCTTTTGGGGGTGATTTAATTAAGGCATTGGTGAAATTTTGAACATCACTATTGACTTGCTTAAGCGCTTGTTTTGAAAAACCTGTCGACTGATTTATATCAACTACAACTTCTTTAGGATATGTCGCCGTTGATTTTCTCACAAATAACATGTCTTTAATAGGATTATCGGTATTTCTATAATTTATAGAAAGATTAGCCTTTACCGCAGCCATTATAACATAAGGATTGGGTTTTTTACCATTTACTTGTACATCATTTAATTCAAAAATAGTAGGAGTGAGTGCTATGATATAATCTAGTTTTGATAATTGACTCACCTTAACTTCAAGATTTTTATATCCTAGATAGGTAATGATTAGTGTATTTTCATCTTGAATTGCAGTTTCAGATAGGTTAAAAAAACCTTCGGCATTTGAAATCAAATGCTCTTTTTTATCAATATTGATGGTGGCGTAGGGAATAGGTTCTTTAGTAGTTGCATCAATTATTTTTACTGAAATATTTTGTGACCAAGAATATTGAAAAAACAAAATAGTACTCAACAAGAGCAGGTATGGAATGAATTTAGATTTTTTTTTGATGGATGTGTTTGTAGATTTTACGTTCATTTGAGTTGATTTACAGTTTGATGATTGAAATTGATAGTCAAATGTATATGTTATTTCAATACTCAAGTAGCATAATTGTGCTAATTTTCTGTTAATATACTCATGCGAAAAACCCCACCACAAGCTACTATTATGTAATTTGTGATGGGGTTTTTACAAAAATTGAATACAATTATAAGTTTTTTATCCTTCCATTTTGGCACTTAATTCAAACCAACGCTCTTCTTTGAGTTCCATCTTTTGGATGAGGTTTTGCAATTCATTTCCTTTTTTCTCAATATCAGTGTCAGCAATTTTCCCATCTGAGAATAATTGCTCAATAGCTACTTTCTGAAGCTCTAAATCTTTGATTTCTTTCTCTGTTTTCTGGAATTCTTTTTGCTCGTTGAACGTCAGGTTTCCGGTTGGATTATTTTGTTTCCAGTCTTTCTTATCCGCTTTGTTTTCCTCTTTTTGAGCAACATCAGCACTGTCTTCGTAGGCTCTAAAATCAGAATAGTTGCCGGGAAAATCTTCCACTACACCTTGTCCTCTAAAAATGAATAAGTGATCCACAATTTTATCCATGAAATACCTGTCATGAGAAACCACTAAAAGACAACCTGGATAGTCCAAAAGGAAACTTTCCAAAACATTCAGTGTCACAATATCCAAATCATTCGTAGGCTCATCCAGAATCAAGAAATTCGGATTCTGAATCAAAACCGTACACAAGTACAAACGTTTCAATTCTCCACCACTCAATCTATCCACGAAATCGTATTGTTTTTTAGCATCAAACAAGAAACGCTCTAACAATTGTGAAGCCGAAATCAATTTCCCTTTCATCAACGGAATGAATTCTCCGTATTCCTTAATTACATCAATCACACGCTGACCCGGTTTTGGGTTTATTCCGCTTTGCGTGTAGTAACCTACTTTTATCGTTTCCCCAATCACCACTTTACCGCTATCAAGCGAAACGTTTCCGGTCAATAAATTCAAGAAAGTAGATTTACCAGTTCCGTTTTTCCCAATGATTCCAATGCGTTCGCCACGTTGAAAATCAAAACTGAAATTATCCATAATGACATGATCCTTGAATTTCTTGGAAATTTTGTGAAGCTCGATAATCTTGCTTCCCATACGTTCCATGTTAATTTCAAGCTCTACTTTGTTTTCACGGCGGCGGCTTTGTGCTTTTTCTTTGATGTCATAGAAGTCATCCTGACGGGATTTAGATTTGGTCGTTCTCGCTTTTGGCTGACGACGCATCCATTCCAGTTCTTTTACAAAAAGGTTTTGCGCTTTATCCACACTCGAATTTTCTGATGCAATGCGTTCCTCTTTTTTCTCTAAATAATACGAGTAATTTCCTTTGTATTGGTATAATTTTCCGTTATCCAGTTCGATGATTTCGTTACAAACACGCTCCAAGAAGAAACGGTCGTGCGTCACCATAAACAACGTAATATTTTCTTTAGTAAAATAGCTTTCCAGCCATTCAATCATCTCTAAATCCAAGTGGTTGGTAGGCTCATCCAGAATTAATAAATCGGGACGATTGATCAAAATAATAGCTAATGAAAGTCTTTTTTTCTGTCCACCAGAAAGATTTTTTACTTTCAGTTTGAAATCTTCCAACTTCAGTTTGAACAGAATTTGCTTGTATTGTGTTTCAAAGTCCCACGCATTGTGCTGATCCATTCCGTCAAAAGCTTTTTGGTAGGCTTCTTCGTCTTCCGGATTTTCTAATGCTTTTTCATACGCTTCAATCACTTTCAAAGTCTCATTATCCGATGCGAAAATGCTTTCTTCAATCGTCAATTCTTCCTGCAAATTGTTATTTTGCGAAAGGAAGGCCATTTTGATACCTTTTCTGAGTACAACTTGTCCGGTATCTGATTCTTCCAAACCGTTAATGATGCTCATGATAGTCGTTTTTCCAGAGCCATTTTTGGCAATGAAGGCGATTTTTTGGTCTTTACTAATTCCAAAAGAAATGTTTTCAAAAAGTGTTCTTTCTCCAAAAGATTTAGAGATATTTTCGACAGATAAGTAATTCACTTTGTAGGGTATGAGTTATAAATTATAAGAGATGCATGCATTACTAAACATAACTTTTTTGCAAAAGTAATTCATTTATATTAGGTTTCAAGTTTTATCGTTTAAGTAATGTTAAAACTAAACATGATAACCTGTTTTTTAGGAGCGAATGACTTGGTTTTAGTTGGAACTAAAGGTCCAGCTTTCATTCTAAATGAAATTCACTGAACACCGATGAAAATATTAACTTGGTGAAGTACTCTTTTAGTCCTTAAAGAAAGAACAAAAAAAATTTTTCCCTTCCTTCGGGGCTAGTGGAGAAACATGTTTTTTTTTAATTTTCAATAAAATGACGTAAATTTGAGTGGTTAAAAATTTGTATCATGAAAACGGAGACTTTAAAAATCAGCATCACGCAAAGAATCTTAAGTATTAACGACAATAAGATTCTTAGTAAAATAGCAAAACTTCTTGATGAAGAAAATATAGTTGGTTATGACGCAGATGGAAACCCAATTTCTGAAAAAGAATATACTAAAGACATTCATGAGGCTTTACATCAATTGAATGAAGGAAAGTTAGAAACCTATTCTAGTGAAGATGTCAGAAAAAAAATTCTAGGTTAATGAGGGTGCTTTGGAGTAAAAAAGCATCAAATGAACTAGAAGCTATTTATAAGTACATAAAAAAAGAAAGTCCTCAAAATGCTATTTTAGTATTTAATGAAATTTATGATTTGGCAAATTCTCTGCCGAATTTTCCTTATAAATTTCCGGTTGAGCCAATAATTAATATCCAAAAAGTTAGATTTGTGGCCATTTGGAGTTTTAAAATTATCTATTCCGTAGAGAAAGAAAGTGTTGTAGTTTTGAGAATTTTCAACACGAAACAAAATCCCAAAAAACTAAAACAATAAGCTTTGCAACTATCCGTCATTATTCTCAATTACAACGTTCGCTATTTTCTGGAGCTCTGTGTTTTAAGCGTTCAAAACGCATTAGAAACCATTGACGGCGAAATTATTGTAATTGATAACAATTCTTCGGATGACAGTTGTGCAATGATGCAAAAGCTTTTTCCTAACGTAAAACTCATTCAAAACAAAGAAAATATTGGCTTTCCCAAAGGCAATAACATTGGGGTAGCCCAAGCGCAAGGCGAATACATTTGCGTTCTGAATCCCGATACTGTTGTTGCCGAAGATACGTTTATGAAAGTATTGGCTTTCGCCCAAAAACAATCGGATTTAGGAATTGTGGGTTGTAAACTCATCGATGGAACCGGAAGATTTCTGCCCGAAAGTAAACGTGGCGTTCCGACACCTTGGGTCGCTTTTACCAAAATCACAGGTTTATACAAATTATTTCCTGGAACATTCGGGAAATATTATGCGCAACATTTAAGTGAAAACCAAACCGGAAAAGTAGCCATTCTTGTGGGTGCTTTTATGGTTATGAAAAGAGATTTGTATCTTGAAGTAGCCGGATTTGATGAAGATTGTTTCATGTATTCTGACGATATTGATTTGTCGTATCGAGTCCTGAAAGAAGGAAGATTCAATTATTATTTCCATGAAACGACCGCAATTCACTACAAAGGAGAAAGCACGGTTAAGGATGAAACGTATATGAAACGGTTTCAGGAAGCGATGAATTTCTTCTACAAAAAGCATTTTAAAAGTGTTTTATTTTTCTCCCTTTTTATGAAAATTGGGATTGTCTTTTTTTCTTTGGCGAAAATGTTTCAAGGGAAACCAGGAATAAAAATCATTCCAAAATCATATCTTTTGTATTCAGCTAACCAAAAATTAGCAGATAAGCTCCATTTGGTTTTGCAAAAAAAAGTCCTGTTTCACGATTTGAAAACAGAAAAAACAGTAATTTCGTCTTCTGTTAAAAGTAAAATAGGTGCAGAAATTATTTTAGATAACGAATTCATTTCTTTCAAAAAATGTATCGCAATTCTCGAATCTTCAAGGAATAAAGGATTTACCTTTAAAATTATACCAAAAAACGCTAATTTTTTAATAGGAAGTAATAATAGTAATGAGAGAGGTGAGATTATAGAAATAGAGTAAAAAATTACATTTAATGTAATTTATGTTTGAAATATTTAGTAATTTCGCAAACTGAAAATCAATATCACCTTTTAGGTTAACAATATGGCAAGATTTGAATTAAAACTTCCAAAAATGGGAGAAAGCGTTGCAGAAGCAACCATTACAAACTGGTTAAAAGAAGTTGGCGACAAAATTGAAGCGGATGAAGCAGTACTTGAAATTGCTACTGATAAAGTAGACAGTGAAGTGCCAAGCGAAGTTTCGGGAATTTTAGTAGAACAACTGTTTGGTAAAGATGATTTAGTTCAGGTAGGGCAAACTATTGCTATTATTGAGACTGAAGATGGAGCGCTTGTGCCAATTGTTAAAGAAGCTGTAGCTCCTGAGGTTATTGCTGAAGTAACAAAAATGGTTAATCCCGAAGCTTTAGGATCCAACGAAAGTGTTGCGACTCCGGTAGATTTGTCTTCCGATTACTCGGAATCTGAAAAATTCTTATCGCCTTTGGTAAAAAATATTGCTAAAGAAGAAGGGGTTTCTGTGGCTGAATTAGCAGCAATTTCGGGAACAGGAAAAGAGGGAAGAGTGACTAAAAATGATATTTTAGAGTATGTAAAAAACAGAATTAGTCAGCCTGTAGTTGCAGTTCCGGTGGCAGCAGTTCAAAAACCGGTTGCAGTGCCAGCAGCTCAAAAAGCAGCTCCGGTATCCGTAAGCGGTGGTGATGAAATTATAGAAATGGACAGAATGCGCAAGCTAATTGCGGGATACATGGTCGCTTCGGTACAAACTTCGGCTCACGTACAATCGTTTATCGAAGTCGATGTGACGAATATTGTGAAATGGAGAGAGAAAAATAAAGTTGCTTTCGAAAAAAGAGAAGGGGAGAAGTTGACGTATACGCCAATTTTCATGGAAGCGGTTGCTAAAGCGATAAAAGATTTTCCAGGAATGAATATTTCTGTGGATGGCGATTATATTATCAAGAAGAAAAACATCAACTTAGGAATGGCTGCTTCGTTACCAAACGGAAATTTAATTGTTCCCGTTATTAAAAATGCGGATCAGTTGAATTTAGTAGGAATGGCTAAAGCGGTCAATGATTTAGGAGGTCGTGCAAAAGCTGGAAAACTAAAACCGGACGATACTCAAGGCGGAACCTATACAGTTACTAATGTGGGAACTTTTGGAAGTGTTTTTGGTACGCCAATTTTAAATCAGCCTCAAGTGGGTATTTTAGCCCTTGGAGCAATCCGTAAAATGCCGGCAGTAATCGAAACCCCTGAAGGAGATTTTATCGGGATTCGTCAAAAAATGTTCTTATCACACAGCTATGATCATAGAGTGGTAGATGGAGCTTTAGGCGGTAGTTTTGTAAAAAGAGTCGCTGAATACTTAGAAGCATTTGATGTAAACAGAGATGTTTAAAAGCTAATATTTAGAATAAAAACCCGATTGATTTTTAAAAATCAATCGGGTTTTCTTTTTTTAAGATTTTATGAAACTTTAAACGGTGAACTTTAAATGAAATTAAACCCAAATTTCTATATTTGTAACCACACAAAAATTAAAAATGGAACTCAAACTCAATAAACCAATTTGTTTTTTCGATCTAGAAACCACAGGGATTGATATCGGAAAAGATAGAATTGTAGAAATCTCAGTTTTAAAAGTTTTTCCGAACGGAAATAAAGAAAGTAAAACTTGGTTGGTCAATCCAACAATCCCAATTCCACCGCAAACAACTGCTGTTCATGGGATCACAGATGAAAAAGTAGCAAATGAACCTACATTCAAAGAATTGGCGACTCAAGTGTATAATATGATTAAAGACAGTGATTTGGCTGGATTTAATTCGGATCGTTTTGATATTCCGTTATTGGCTGAAGAAATGCTACGTGCCGGAGTAGATTTTGATATGAAAGGAAGGGTTTCTGTTGATGTGCAAACCGTTTTTCATAAAATGGAAGAGCGTACATTGAGCGCAGCTCACAAATTTTATTGTGGAAAAACACTTGAAAACGCACACTCTGCAGAAGCAGATACCATGGCAACTTACGAGATTCTGAAAGCGCAACTGGATCGCTATCCGGAACTTGAAAACGATATGAAATTATTGTCCGAGTTTACAACAAGAAAGAAAATTGCTGATTTCGCAGGAATGATAGCTTTTGATAAGGATGAGGAGGAGATTTTTACTTTTGGAAAACACAAAGGAGTCAAAGTGGGTAAAATTCTGGAAACAGAGCCCGGTTATTTCAGTTGGATTCAAAATGCCGATTTTCCGTTGTACACCAAGAAAGTTTTAACGGCAATTAAACTACGAAAACTGAATAATAAATTAAGTTAATTTTTGAATCTTTCAATCATTAAATTTTTTAATTAATAAAAAATGAAAATAATCTGTATCGGTAGGAATTATACCAATCACATAGAGGAATTACAAAACGAGCGGCCCACGGAACCTGTGGTTTTCATGAAACCGGATTCAGCCGTTTTATTAAAACAACATCCGTTTGTAATCCCGGAATTTTCGGAAGAGGTGCACCACGAAATCGAAATTATAGTCAAGATAAGTAAAGTAGGGAAATACATCGAGCCTAAGTTTGCTCATAAATATTATGACGAAATTAGTGTGGGAATCGATTTTACCGCTCGGGATTTACAAGACAAATTAAAAGCAAAAGGGCTGCCTTGGGAAAAAGCCAAAGCATTTGATGGCTCGGCAGTTATAGGTGAATTTGTATCAAAAAATGAATTTAGTTCCGTAGAAAATATTACTTTTGAATTAAAGAAAAATAATGAAACGGTTCAAATGAGTAATTCGAGTTTGATGCTCTGGAAAATTGATGAGCTGATTTCATACGTTTCTCAGTTTTTCACATTAAAAATTGGCGATATCATTTTTACAGGAACCCCGGAAGGAGTGGCAGCGGTAAAGCCGGAGGACGTTTTAGAAGGATTTTTAGAAGGGCAACAACTATTTAGAATACAAGTAAAATAATGGCAATAAACTACAACCTGTCAAAAGTGTACGCACTGTCGGACAACGACCCTGAATTTGTAAATGAAATTCTGACTTTGTTTGTGACTGAAGTTCCGGCAGATCTAGAGCAAATTAAAGAAGGAATAAAAAAGAAAGACCACAAGCATGCCTATGCTTATGCACACAAAATAAAGCCAACCCTGGATTTGATGGGACTTAATGTTGCTTTTGAAGAAATTCTTCAAGTTGAAGCCTGGACAAAGACTGAAGGTAAAAAGAAAGAAATCAAAGAAACGTTTAAGAGTGTAAAAAATCAGGTGAAAGAAGCCATTAAAGAAATTAAAAAAGACTTTGATTTGTAAAATTTGGGCGTGACCACGCTTTCACTTACGTTAAAGCGTGGTCGGGCTATCCGTTGCAAACGAAGTTCACTGAACCCCTATTGAAATAATTGTTAGGTGAAGTAATCTTCCGAAAAAACGGAAGGATTTTCACTGTTATCCCTCACGCAAAAAATGGAATCTGCCAATTTACACTTTCCTTTTTTAAATACAGTTTTACAAAATAAGCAGCACCAAAAAAAATGAAAGCAACCATAGTTACCATAGGTGACGAAATTTTAATAGGCCAAATTGTCGATACAAATTCTGGTTTTATAGCCAAATCGTTAGATAAAATTGGTGTTGAAATCAACGAAATGATTTCGATTAGTGATGATAAAAAACACATTTTTGATACGTTTACAGCACTTCAAAACAAAGTCGATTTGGTTATTATAACTGGAGGTCTAGGACCAACAAAAGATGATATTACCAAGAAAACATTTTGTGATTACTTTGAAGATGAATTAGTTGTTGATCAAAAAGTGTTAGCTCATGTCACGCAACTTATAGAAGGTTTTTATAAGCGAACCATTACGCAAATCAATAAAGATCAGGCGCTGGTTCCTTCGAAATGTACGGTACTTCACAATCAGGTAGGTACGGCACCAGGAATGTGGATGAAAAAGGAAAACACTGTTTTTATTTCGCTCCCTGGAGTTCCCTACGAGATGAAATATTTGGTTGAACATGAAATCATCCCAAAAGTAGTTCGGGAATATGAGCGCCCTTATATAATTCATAAAACAATTCTGACCTATGGTCAGGGCGAAAGTCTGGTGGCAGAGCGCATCGAAGACTGGGAAAATAACCTTCCTGAATTTATTAAGCTGGCTTATTTGCCTGCTCCGGGACGCGTACGATTGCGTCTTTCGGCACGTGGTACAGATAAAGATAAATTAGAGGCTGCGCTACTTGAAAATGTAAACTTGTTGGACGCAATTATTCATGATATCATCGTTGGTTATGATGAAGACGAAACGATTGAAGTTGCAGTAGGGAAACTTTTGACCCAACAAAACAAAACAATAGCTACAGCCGAGAGTTGTACAGGAGGTAAAATAGCAACGCTTTTAAGTGCTGTTGCCGGTGCTTCCAATTATTTTGCAGGAAGTGTAGTTTCGTACTCAACCCAGGCTAAAATAAATGTTTTGGGTATTCCGGAAAGTCTGATAAAGGAATATTCCGTAGTCGGTAAGGAGGTAGCTTCTGCAATGGCTTTGAGTATAAAAAAGAGAATGAATACGGATTATGCAATTGCGACAACAGGAAATGCCGGACCAACAAAAGGCGACTCAGATGCAGAAATTGGCACTGTTTTTATTGCAATAGCAACACCAAAGGAAGTAATTGTTGAAGAATTCAATTTTGGTCAACCCCGTGAAAAAGTGATAGATAGAGCGGTAATAAAAAGTTTAGAACTAGTACAGAAAGAAATTTTAAAAAATGTGCAGTAAATATGTTGCTTAATAGGTTTATTTTTCTTTTCTTTGCACCCTGATTTTGAATAACGATAAAAGATAAGTATAATGTCAAGAGTTTGTGACCTTACAGGTAAAAGAGCGATGGTAGGAAATAACGTTTCTCACGCTATGAACAAAACTAAGAGAAAATTTTCTGTAAACTTAGTTAAAAAGCGTTTTTATCTTCCAGAAGAAGATAGATGGATTACTCTACGAGTAGCTGCATCTACGGTAAAAACAATTAATAAAAATGGAATCGCTGCAGTTTTGAAAAAAGCAAAAGCAGAAGGATTTATTAAATAATCCCTTCCAAAATAAAAAAATAGCAAGATGGCAAAGAAAGGTAATAGAATCCAGGTAATTTTAGAATGTACTGAACACAAAACATCAGGTGTTGCAGGGACTTCAAGATACATAACAACAAAGAACAAAAAAAATACTCCAGACAGATTAGAGATTAAAAAATTTAATCCAATCTTGAAAAGAGTAACTGTTCACAAAGAAATTAAATAATAATTAGAGATTTTAATAGAAATCTAGAAATGGTCACATTTAGAGATTTTATTTAAATTTAAATAACATTTGAATCATGGCAAAGAAAACCGTAGCATCGTTACAGACATCTTCTAAGAGATTATCAAAAGCCATCAAAATGGTGAAATCTCCAAAAACAGGTGCATATACATTCGTAGAATCTATTATGACTCCAGAATCAGTTGATGAATTCTTGAAAAAGAAATAATTTACAACAGCAGTATATAGAAAAGCTACTTTCATTCGGAAGTAGCTTTTTTATTTTCTATATTTACCATTAGAAATTGTATTTGTTCTTTGGACTTAAATACTTCATTCTTAATACTATTTACACAATGAGTTTTTTCAAAAGAATATTTTCAGCAGACAAAAAAGACCCGAGCCTAACCGAACAGGCGAAGCAAACATTAGATAAAGGTCTTGAAAAATCAAAAACAAATTTCTTTTCTAAGTTAACCAAAGCGGTTGCCGGAAAGTCAAAAGTGGATGAGGAAGTCCTGGATAATTTAGAAGAAATTCTGGTTGCTTCCGATGTTGGTGTCAATACGACTTTGAAAATCATTGAAAGAATAGAAAGTCGGGTAGCAGCAGATAAATATCTGGGAATTGAAGAACTCAATCTGATCCTCAGAGAAGAAATTGCGGCTTTATTATCAGAGACTAACTCCGGTGAAGCCACTGAGTTTGTAATTCCAACTCAGACTAAGCCGTATGTTTTGATGGTAGTGGGTGTAAATGGAGTTGGTAAAACTACTACTATTGGTAAATTAGCCTTTCAGTTTAAAAAACAAGGATACAACGTTGTGCTGGGCGCAGCTGATACTTTTCGAGCCGCTGCCATTGACCAGTTGCAAATTTGGGCGGATCGAGTAGGAGTTCCTATTGTTCGTCAGGATATGGGAAGTGATCCGGCTTCGGTGGCTTTTGATACCTTGCAATCCGCGGTGGCGCAAAATGCGGATATCGTTATCATTGATACCGCAGGTCGTTTGCATAATAAAATTAATTTAATGAACGAATTGACCAAAGTAAAACGAGTGATGCAAAAAATTGTTGGAGATGCGCCACATGATGTACTGTTAGTTTTGGATGGTTCAACGGGTCAGAATGCTTTTGAACAAGCCAAACAATTCACTGCCGCTACTGAGGTTACTTGTTTAGCGGTTACAAAACTTGACGGCACTGCTAAAGGCGGTGTGGTGATAGGAATTTCAGATCAGTTTAAAATTCCTGTAAAATATATTGGTGTTGGAGAAGGAATTGAGGATCTTCAGGTTTTTAATAAATATGAATTTGTAGATTCATTCTTTAAATAAAAGACAATTATGGATTTTTCTTCTTTAAAAAATGTACCACCACTATACCTTTATTTTGGGAGTATAGTTTCTTTTATAACGGCTAATCTTATTCGAGATTTAAGTATCAGTCTGTATTATTTTTTGATACTTATGGGATTGGTTTTCTTTGTTTTAGGGTTTCTTAAACGTTTGAAAACCAAATAGATTTACTGATATAAAACACTAGTTTTCTGCTGTAATATTTCATCAAAATCAGATAAAGCTAAAGTTGGATTATCAAGGTTTACCACCTCTCCCATTCTGATAACGACCATTTTCTTGCTCGGAATGACATAAATTTTTTGATCGTTTTTGCCTAAGGCCATAAACATGTCGGCAGGAGCTGTTGGTATTAAACTACCGTTGAATTCCAATTGGCGTGATGACCATTGAAATGATTTTCCATAACAATTCGGCCGTTGACAAGAATGATACTAGATTTTGTTACCCAAGTGGCGCCGGTTAGTGGAAGGAAATAGAGTGTATCTGTTGGAGTAGGCGTTGGTTCTGAAGTTTCAGAACTGTAGCTTATGCAAAATATTGTGAGGACGATACGGTAGATTATTTTTTACATTTTGCTCTGATTTAGTTCTAATTACCTTATGGTTAGTAATATATAAAATAGTTTAATGTGTTCTACTTTTTTTGTTTTCTGTGAATTTAATAAGAGTAACTTTGTTGTATGCAATTTAAGTATGGTTACTTCAAAATACCTAGCCCTGATTGAAGCGGAAATCCTTTTTTAGCCGCTTTTTAGGCGGATAAAAAGATTGAAGTGAAAAGCAGGAAATAGCTCCTAAAAATATTAATTATATGAAAAATACATTTAGCTTTCTTTTTATTGCATTCCTTTTTGTGGGATGCCAGCAAGAAATTATACCTGCTGATATTGCCAACATAAACGGCTATTGGGAAATTAAAAAGGTTGTTTTTGATAAGGGGGAAAACAAGGAGTATAAGATGAATGAAGTGTATGATTATTTTGAAGTTGACAAAAAGAATAAAGGGTTTCGAAAGAAAGTCATGCCACAACTAGACGGTACTTTTATGGTGAATGATGCGTATGAAAAGGTTTCAATTCGATTTGCAGATGACAAGGCGTTTGTGGATTATTCAACACCTTATATGAAATGGAGTGAGGAAATAATTGCAGTGTCAGCGGAAGAATTAGTATTACTGAACAAAGAAAAAACAGCATATCATTACAAGAAAGCAACACCAATAAATTTACTGGGCGATGGCAAAGAGACTAAATAATCAAAGTACGATAGGGGATGTTTTGAAACAAATTATCCAAGTAAATAAGCTGCAGCCCGGAATGGATCAAATGGACGTAAAATACGCTTGGAAAAACTTGATGGGTAACGGTGTGAACAGTTATACCAATAATGTAGTTTTGAAAGGAAGTACGTTGTATGTAGAGTTGACCTCGTCCGTTTTACGAGAGGAATTAAGTCATGGTAAATCAAAAATTGTGGCTATGATTAATGAGGAACTAAGACGAGATGTGGTGAAGGATGTGGTTTTAAGGTAATGATTTTAGATTGTTGATTAACGAATTTAGATTTCAGATTTTTGATATAAAAAAATCCCGTTTCAATTTTGAAACGGGATTTCTATTTTATTATAATTCGTAACTGTCAATTGCGACTGAAAACCGATACTAGAACTGCTCTCTTCCGGCAAAATGGAACGCACCTTCGATAGCTGCATTTTCATCGCTATCAGAACCGTGAACTGCATTTTCTCCAATAGAGGTTGCGTATGCTTTACGGATAGTTCCTTCAGCAGCGTCAGCTGGGTTTGTAGCTCCAATTAGAGTTCTGAAATCTTCAACAGCGTTGTCTTTTTCTAAAATAGCAGCAACAATTGGTCCTCTTGACATAAATTCTACTAATTCACCATAGAAAGGTCTTGCAGCGTGCACTTCGTAAAAAGCTTGTGCATCAGCAACAGTTAATTGTGTCAATTTTAAAGAAACGATTTTGAAACCTGCCGTAGTAATCATTGCAAGTATGTTTCCGATGTGTCCGTTAGCAACAGCATCCGGCTTGATCATGGTAAAAGTTCTATTAGTAGCCATTTTTATTTTTTTTAATTTTATGCAAAATTAGCATTTTTTTATTGAATATTTTTACAATTAAGACATTCAAATAATCGTAATCTGATTAAAGTACAATAATTTCAAATTTATTATCCAGCGGTTGGAGTTGTTTGACTAATGTAGGAATCAGATTGTCTCCGTATTCCAAATAAAATTCGGAAAAATTAGTTTGTCGTTCCTGTAAACTTTGGTTGGGAAACAGCTCATTTTGCAAGTAGGTGATGCGTTGTAAAACGTCACTTAGTTTTCTTTTTTGTGCTTTTAGCAATCGTTTTTCCAGATTTTCTAATCCTTTGTTTTGTTTTATTTCCTGGGCTTTTACCGCTCCAATAAAAGATTTATCGGTTTTGGTCGCAACATCATAAAGCTCCTGAAATTGTTTTTCCAATTGGATTTTGAGATGCGTTAAATCGACTGGGAAATCTGATAATTCTTTGGTTTTAGTAGGTACTAAATTCGCCTGTTTCGAAAATAAATTTTCCCAATTCAATTCTAATTTGTCTGCTTTTTTAGCTTGCTTTTCGGTTGCTAATAGTACGGAATTTCTAAGCAAAAGTATTGGAAAAGTTACTTTTGCAGCGGCAAAAAACGATTGTAGCTCTAGCCAATAGGCAATCTCTCCTCCTCCGCCAATGTAGCATAAGTTGGGGAGAATCACTTCTTGATATAACGGACGCATAATCACGTTAGGACTGAATTTCTCTGGATGATTTTCTAAAAGGGATAGAATTTCTGTTTCAGAAAACTCAATTTTAGTATGGTTTACTTTGTATCGATCATTTTCAAAGATGATGCGTTCTCTGATACTATCTTCAATATAAAACAAATTGATTTCACGAGGATTCACTTGAATCGTATACTCTTTTAATTTTTCGGCAGTTTCTAGTACTAATTTATGCGAGGATTGGTGTAGTAATTCTTCTTTTGCAAAAGGAATAAAAGCTCTTTTTAAGTCTGAATTATCCGCATCTAAAATGACTAAACCATTTGCACCAAATAATGCATTTGCCAAAAATCGTGTGGCATCGGCTAAATTATCGTGATTCAGATAAGAGTCTTTGAATAATTTTTTTAGAGTATCTGCATTCGTACCGGAACCTAATTCCAGCGCATATACTTCTAGAAAATCGGATAAACCTTTAGTAGACAATCGTCCAACAGGACCTGTACTTTCTTTGTTCCAACGGAATTTTTTGCCTTTAAAATTAAAATAATTGATTTCTTCAAAATCATGGTCTTCGGTAGCCATCCAGTAAATGGGGACAAAATTATAGGTGGGATATTTCGCTTTTAATTCGGTTGTCAAATTAATTGTCGAAATAATCTTGTATAAAAAATATAAAGGTCCACTGAATAAATTTAGCTGATGGCCAGTGGTTACAGTAAATGTATTTGGAAGGGCTAAAGTTTCAATATTTTGTTTTGTTAAAACAGAAGTTGAAATAGCCGAATATTGTTTTTTTAAGACTGAAACTAAAATATTTCTTTTATTGTCATTGACAATTTTTTTATCCATTTCGACTCCCTCTCCTTCGGGGAGGGCTGGGGAGGGGAAGTTATTTTGCTTTTCAAGGATTTGCTTTTCAAAGTTTTCCAGCGTTGGAAATCTATTGTATAGAGAATGTAAATTATTTTTTTGATCTAAATAATCGTTCATCAAAGAAGAGAAATATCCTGAATTTTGATAGCTGATACAGTCGGTTGGCATATGGAATTTTATTTGAGGCTAAATTACCGAAAAATATTGGAACTATAATATTTGTTACTTTCGAAAAATAGTATCAATTTTATCAAAAAAAATTAACAATTTTATGAAAGATAATTTAAAGCTTACGAATAAAAATTCTTTAAAACATGTTCTTTTTGGCAGTTTAATTGGTACAACTATAGAGTTTTTTGATTTTTATATATATGCTAATGCAGCAGTTTTAGTTTTTCCTCAATTGTTTTTTCCTTCAACAGATAATACTAATTCTGTTTTATTATCTCTTGCAACTTTTTCGATTGCTTTTCTTTCCCGACCTTTAGGTTCCGCAGTCTTTGGCCATTATGGTGATAAAATTGGACGTAAAACCACCTTAGTAATTGCATTATTAACAATGGGGATTTCAACTGTTTGTATTGGTTTTTTACCAAGTTATGCCAGTATTGGAATTACAGCTCCTTTATTACTTATGTTGTGTCGCTTTGGTCAAGGAGTTGGTTTAGGTGGCGAATGGGGTGGAGCGGTTTTATTAGCAATCGAAAATGCTCCGCCTAATAAGCGTGCTTGGTATGGTATGTTCCCGCAATTGGGAGCTCCAATAGGCTTGTTGCTTTCAGGTGGTACTTTCTTGATTTTGACAGACACAATGAGTGCCGAAGCTTTTCTGGACTACGGGTGGAGAATTCCGTTTATAGGGAGTTCGTTATTGGTTGTTGTAGGTTTCTATATCCGATTAAAAATTGATGAAACTCCTGCTTTCAAAAACTCTAAAAAAGAACAACAAGAGGTTAAAATTCCCTTTTTTACTTTATTAAAATTTTATAAAAACCAATTGATTTTTGGCACATTTGCGTCGATTACAACTTTCTTGGTTTTTTATCTCATGACGGTGTTCACGCTTAGCTGGGCAACGTCAGATTTAGGTTATTCCAAAAGGGATTTTCTATTGATGCAATTGTTTTCGGTATTGTTTTTTGCGCTTTTTATTCCTGTTTCTGCTTTAATTGCGGATTGTATTGGGCGTAGAAAAATGCTTATTTATGCAACGATAGCAATAGCTGTTTTTGGTTTTGCATTTTCATTTTTTTTAAATTCTGCCAGTTCGGTTCTTGTGACTTTGTTTTTATGTGTTGGAATGGCGCTGATGGGATTCACATATGGCCCATTGGGGACTTTTTTATCGGAACTGTTTCCTACAACGGTGCGTTATTCAGGGACCTCTTTGGCATTTAACATGGCAGGAATTATCGGAGCCGCTTTTGCCCCTATGATTGCGATTTGGTTAGCTACACAGTATAGCCTGACCTACGTTGGGTTTTACTTAAGTACGGCAGCCTGTGTCTCTTTATTTTCATTGTTGATGGTCAGCAAAAAAGAGCATAAGTTTTGATGATTTGCTATCGCTTCAAACTAAAATGACCTTTGTATTCATTTTCATCAGTTCTGGTTGCTGTATACCAATAATCACCTGATGGAAGTTGATGACCATTAAGACTTCCGTCACATGAACTATTTTTGAGTTAATTGTTTAATTCTTTGCTAGGTATATACCATCGCTTGCTTTCTTTAAATCGGCAGCATCATCATCATTGCAACCACGTAGGTTTTTGGCACAATCAAAACATTGACTTTGCATTGTAAATGAAAAAGGAAAAATTCGCTTCAGAAGTAAGATTTACAGCAAGATAAATATAATTAAATACCTATATATTACGTTGAAACTAAAAATAGCTTTGTTTTATATTTGAATCCAAAGAATAAATAATAATATGGACTTTTACTTTGGTGATAAGAACAGAATTATCCCTTATTTTTGCACAAAACTTATTTCTTTTGAAAACCAAATTATTCATCATCACGCCTCCGTTTACCCAACTCAACACACCGTATCCGGCGACCGCTTATATTAAAGGGTTTCTGAATACCAAAAACATTGAGTCTGTTCAGGCGGATTTGGGTATTGAGGTGATTTTGGAATTGTTTTCTAATGAAGGTTTGCAAAATGTGTTTGCTATTGCCACAGCTAGGACCCAAAAGCTAACACCCAACTCCCAAAGAATTCAAGCTTTGCAAGATGAATATCTAAAAACGATTGATCCCGTGATTGCTTTTCTGCAAGGAAAAAATCCAACATTGGCGCTTCAAATTTGTCAAGAAGATTTCTTGCCGGAAGCGTCCCGTTTTGCACAATTGGAAGAACTTGATTGGGCTTTCGGAACGATGGGAACACAGGACAAAGCCAAGCATTTAGCGACTTTGTATCTCGAAGATATTTCAGATTTTATTGTCGAATGTGTAGATGCTAATTTTGGTTTCAGCCGCTATGCAGAACGTTTGGGACGAAGTGCGAATTCTTTTGACGAATTGTATGAAGCCTTGCAACAGGAACCAACTTATATTGATACCGTTCTTCTTTCTATTTTAAAAGAAAAAATAGAAACTATAAAACCTACATTATTCTTGATTTCAGTTCCGTTTCCAGGAAATTTGTACGCGGCTTTTCGTTCGGCACAATGGGTTAAAAAGCATTATCCCAATATCAAGATTTCGATGGGTGGTGGTTTTCCAAATACAGAATTGCGTTCGCTTTCAGATGCTCGTGTGTTTGAGTTTTTCGATTTTATTACTTTGGACGATGGGGAAATGCCAATTGAAGAATTAATCTCTAATATTGAATCCCGAAATTTCGGGACAGATTACAATTCCTATAAACGAACCTTTCTGTTGGAAGACGGAAAAGTAGTTTATAAAAATAATTCCCTGAAACACGATTACAAACAATCACAAGTAGGAACTCCGGATTATTCGGATTTATTTTTGGATAAATACATTTCGGTTATCGAAATTGTGAATCCCATGCACCGCATGTGGAGTGATGGGAGATGGAATAAACTTACCATGGCACATGGTTGTTACTGGGGGAAATGTACGTTTTGCGATATTTCTTTGGATTACATCAAAATTTACGAACCCGTGGCGGCCAATTTATTGTGCGACCGAATGGAGGAAATGATTGCCCAAACAGGTGAGAACGGATTTCATTTTGTAGATGAAGCGGCGCCACCGGCTTTGATGCGGGCTCTAGCTCTCGAAATTCTTCGTAGGAAAATAGCCGTGACGTGGTGGACGAACATTCGATTCGAAAAAAGTTTTACCAAAGACTTGTGTTTGCTACTTAAAGCTTCCGGTTGCATTGCGGTTTCTGGTGGTCTCGAAGTAGCTTCTGATCGATTATTAAAATTGATTGACAAAGGCGTTACGGTGGAGCAAGTGGCTAAAGTCACCAGAAATTTTACCGAAGCAGGAGTCATGGTTCATTCCTATTTGATGTACGGCTATCCTACACAAACCATTCAGGAAACGATAGATAGTCTCGAAATGGTGCGTCAGTTATTTGAAGTTGGGGTATTACAATCGGGATTTTGGCATCAATTTGCTATGACGGCGCACAGTCCAGTAGGCTTGTATCCAGAGAAATTTGGTGTGACAAAAGAAACCGAAATCATTGGAACTTTTGCCAATAACGATATTAATTATACCGATGCAACAGGAATCGACCATGATAAATTCAGTTTTGGACTTAAGAAATCGTTGTTCAATTTCATGCACGGAATCTGTTTTGATTACGAATTGCAGGATTGGTTTGAATTTAAAATTCCAAAAACTAAAATTTCACCTGATTTTATTTTTGATGCTCTACAAGAAGACAATGATTTTAGCGTCAAACCCACTGCTAAAATCGTTTGGTTAGGCGGCAAACCATTTGTGGAACATTTTACCAAATCTAAAAAAGGAAATTCTTGGGAACTAATGACTTTGCTATTTCATGATAAAAAAGAAAGTTTCAGTATTCAAACGAATAAAAGGGAGGGAGAATGGCTGGTAGAAATGCTACAGAAAATCGCTGTTTCGAATTCTAAAACTCACAGCTTTCAAGAAATAAAAATAGATTTCGAATCATATCTGGAGGACTTTGAATTGTTTTGGTACTCCAAACCAATTAAAACGCTGCGGGAATATGGGTTATTAGTATTATAATTTTATTTTTGATACCTATACTAAATTAGCATAAAACTTTCTTCATTGGTTTACGAAAACGTTTTCTTTTGCCTATTTTTACGACCATAAAATAAAAGCAAATGAGTATTGGTTATAAAGTTAATGTAAATGACACTTTTCATTTTGATTTAGAAAAGAAAAGTATTTCACAACTGGATGCAGTAAGTGTGGAAACGAATAAGTTTCATGTTTTGCACTCAAACACTCCTTATCAAGCGGAAATCATCACTTCTGATTTTCTTCAAAAAAGCTACACCGTAAAGGTAAACAATAACACCTACACCGTTGCCATTTCAAATCCTTTGGATGTTTTGATTAAGGAAATGGGATTCGAAGTAGGGCTTACCAAACAAGTCAATTTTATCAAAGCACCCATGCCAGGTTTAATTCTCGAAATCAGTGTGGTAGTAGGACAAACCGTCAAAGAGAATGACAACCTTATTATTTTAGGGGCCATGAAAATGGAAAATAGCTTTCTTTCTCCGCGTGATGGCGTTATCAAAACCATATCAGTAATGATGGGCGATGCCGTAGATAAAGGACAGTTGTTAATTGAATTCGAATAAAACACCACTAATTTAAAAGAAAATTTTAAATTATATAACGCAATTGATTGTGAGAGAATTAAAATTAGCGAATCTGCGGTTAAAAAATATAAAATGAAAAAATTATTAGTTGCCAATAGAGGTGAAATCGCCATAAGAGTGATGAAAACCGCACAAAAAATGGGCATTAAAACTGTAGCAGTATATTCTACTGCCGACAGAAATGCACCGCACGTAAAATTTGCTGATGAAGCCGTTTGGATTGGCGAAGCTCCTTCTAATCAATCCTATTTATTGGGAAGTAAAATCATAGAGGTTGCGAAATCATTAAACGTAGATGCAATTCATCCCGGGTACGGATTCCTGAGTGAAAATGCTGATTTTGCCGAAGAAGCAGAGAAAAATAACATCATTTTTATTGGTCCAAAGTCGAAAGCGATCAAAATCATGGGAAGTAAATTAGCGGCGAAAGAGGCTGTTAAGCAATACAACATTCCAATGGTTCCGGGCTTTGACGAAGCCATTACGGATGTCGAAAAAGCGAAAGTGGTTGCTAAAAAAATTGGTTTTCCAATTCTGATTAAAGCCTCTGCAGGTGGTGGCGGAAAAGGAATGCGTGTGGTAGAGAGTGAAGCTGATTTCGAATCTCAAATGGATCGCGCCATCAGTGAAGCGATTTCCGCTTTTGGTGATGGTTCTGTTTTTATCGAAAAATATGTGGGTTCGCCAAGGCATATCGAAATTCAAGTTATGGCAGACAGCCACGGGAATGTGTTGTATTTATTCGAAAGAGAGTGCAGTATCCAGCGTCGTCACCAAAAAGTAATAGAAGAAGCGCCTTCTTCGGTTTTAACACCTGAATTGCGTAAAAAAATGGGAGAAGCTGCTGTTTTGGTAGCTAAATCATGTGATTATTTAGGAGCAGGAACTGTCGAATTTTTATTGGATGAAAATAATAATTTCTACTTTCTTGAAATGAATACTCGTTTGCAGGTAGAACATCCTGTTACGGAATGGATTACAGGAACTGATTTGGTTGAACTTCAAATCAGAGTGGCCAGGGGAGAAGCATTAGCAATAAAACAAGAAGATTTGAAAATAAAAGGGCATGCAATGGAATTACGTGTGTATGCCGAAGATCCGATGAATGATTTCTTGCCGAGTGTGGGGAATTTGGAGGTGTATCAATTGCCAGTTGGCCAGGGTATTCGTGTGGACAATGGTTTTGAACAAGGCATGGACATTCCTATTTATTACGATCCTATGTTAGCCAAATTAATTACGTACGGCGAAACCCGTGAAGAGGCCATTCAAATTATGCTCAAAGCCATTGAAGATTATCATGTGGAAGGCGTACAAACAACGTTGCCTTTTGGGAAATTTGTTTTTGAACACGAGGCATTTCGTTCCGGGAAATTTGACACGCATTTTGTAAAGAACTATTACAATATGGATGTATTGAAAAATCAAATGGAGCAAGAAGCCGAAATCGCTGCTTTGGTGGCGTTGAAACAGTATTTTGAAGATCAAAAAATCGTACGCTTACTAAACTCTTAAAACGTCAGTTCGAGTTGAGCAAAGGTTTTGAACAAAAAACCTTTGAGAAGTATCGAGAACTTTACATTTCACAAGGCTTCTCGATACAATTTTAAACATTAAAGCTATCGCATTACTTTTCAAAACCACTCGAAGTGACGAAATTTTAAAAAACAATAGTATCCAATT
The DNA here is from genome assembly GCF_003968825.1 of Flavobacterium sp. LS1R10. NCBI lineage: Bacteria > Pseudomonadati > Bacteroidota > Flavobacteriia > Flavobacteriales > Flavobacteriaceae > Flavobacterium > Flavobacterium sp. LS1R10. Next base: position 99,983 of record NZ_RYDH01000003.1, read on the forward strand.
AAATAAAGTATGGAATCTAAAATAAAAACATTAAACGATAAAATTGCTGAAGCTCATTTGGGCGGCGGTAAAAAACGTATCGAAAAACAACATTCTAATAAAAAACTATCGGCAAGAGAGCGCGTCAATTATTTGATGGATGAAGGCTCTTTTGAAGAAATCGGGATGTTAGTTACCCATCGAACGTCTGATTTTGGAATGCAAAAAGAACTGTTTTTTGGAGATGGTGTCATTACCGGATACGGAACTATAAACGGTCGATTGGTCTATATTTTTGCGCAGGATTTTACCGTTTTTGGGGGATCATTATCTGAAACTCATGCCGAAAAAATTTGTAAAATTATGGATATGGCAGTCAAAATGGGCGCACCCATGATTGGCCTGAATGATTCTGGTGGGGCACGTATTCAGGAAGGTGTTCGTTCGTTGGGTGGTTATGCTGATATTTTTTATAGAAACGTACAAGCCAGTGGCGTAATTCCGCAAATCTCTGCAATTATGGGTCCCTGCGCTGGTGGAGCGGTATATTCACCAGCCATGACTGATTTTACGATGATGGTTGAAGATACCAGTTATATGTTTGTAACAGGCCCGAATGTCGTGAAAACAGTAACCAATGAAACGGTGACTTCAGAGGAATTGGGAGGGGCAAGCACGCATTCTACGAAATCCGGTGTGGCGCACATTACTTCTGCTAATGATGTGGAATGTCTGGAAGATTTGAAACGCTTGTTGAGTTATTTACCACAAAGCAACAAAGAAAAAGCACACAATTTACGGTATGAACTCAATGATGAGGTTCGTCCCAAATTAGCGACTATTATTCCGGATAATCCCAATAAACCGTACGATATGCACGAGGTAATTAGCGGCATTATTGACGAAGATTCGTTTTATGAAATTCATAAAAACTATGCCGAAAATATCTTGGTGGGTTTTGCTCGATTGGGAGGAAAAAGCATTGGGATTATAGCCAACCAACCGATGATTTTAGCGGGTTGTCTGGATGTGAACAGCTCGAAAAAAGCAGCTCGATTTACTCGTTTTTGTGATTGTTTTAATATTCCGTTATTGGTTGTAGTGGATGTGCCGGGGTTTTTGCCGGGAACGGACCAAGAATGGAATGGAATTATCGTTCACGGAGCGAAATTATTGTACGCTTTAAGCGAAGCGACCGTGCCACGAGTTACGGTAATTACACGTAAAGCCTACGGTGGTGCGTATGATGTGATGAACTCGAAACACATTGGTGCCGACATGAATTTTGCTTGGCCCAGTGCCGAGATAGCTGTGATGGGAGCCAAAGGAGCCTCTGAAATTATTTTCAAGAAAGAAATCAATGAGGCCGAAGATCCTGCCGCTAAACTTTTGGAAAAAGAAGCTGAATATGCGAATTTGTTTGCGAATCCGTATACCGCAGCACAACGTGGTTTTGTGGATGAGGTAATCTTACCGGAAGACACCAGATGCAAACTGATAAAAGCCTTTAGCATGCTAGAAAATAAAGTTAGTGTTACTCCAGATAGAAAACACGGGAATATTCCGTTGTAGTATTTTTTTAAGAAATGAAAAAACCACCTGATTATTTTAGGTGGTTTTTTAGTTTTACATTTAATATCAAAAACTAGTTGGTGTTTTGGGGGATCATTTGACGTTTTAGTATCTTTCAATCGGACTATAAAAATTAAATTAGAATTTGGCTAAAAAAACAACTAGATGAAATAGGACAGATGTGGAAAAAGTGATTTGTTACTGCCACAAATTTCTTTTTTATTCGAATCGTTTTGATCCGGAAACGCTATTGGAGGAAACCATGATGGCGCTGGATTACGCCGTACGAAGCGGAAAAGCATTGTATGTGGAAATTTCTAATTATACAGCAGCGCAAACTAAGGAAACTACTGAAATACTGAAACAATTGGAGACACCCTGCTTTATTCATCAAGTGAAATATTCCATGTTTGCGTGGCAACCAGAAGCGGGATTATTAGATGTTCTCGAAGACAAAGGAGAGGGTTGTGTTGCTTTTTCTCCTTTGACACAAATGACATTGGCTTGGTTGCTAAAAGAGAACCGAATCACTTCTGTTTTGACAAGGAAAAAAAAATAATCTTTTTTTAATTCTGAAAAAAAATGAAAAGTTGCCATTTAAAAGGGATTTAAGAAAGATTAGAATGCTTTTTTAAAAGTATACCGCTGATAAATAAGGTTTTATTATAAAAAAAATACTTAGTTTGAAGTGGCTTATTTTTTTTACTGATAAAAATGGTTAACTTGCGGCATAGAAAAAAACTGATATGTCTTACAAAAGTAGGCTGTGTTTTAGTTTTATTCGAGTGATTCCATGAAAAGATTGATTAGATTAAATACGTACTATAAACTACTGATGTTGATACTTTCGGCAAGTATTTTCTTTTTTGTAATTTACATCACCTTATATCTTTATACTATTCAGGAAGAACGAAATTTTTATAAAACCACTTACAATCAATACGATAAAGAAGTGAGATCTTTGTTTAGACTCAATTCTAAAACCACTACCGCCACCATTATTGATGTTACCCATTGGGATAATTTGGTTAGTTATACTATAACAAAAGATGCAAAATGGTATGATAAATATATTCTAAGCGAATTTGAATTTTATAATGCGGATTATGTTGGGGTGTATGGCCTTGACAAAAAAATAATAAATAAAACAGCTTCCTCTAAGATTAAAAGCCTTGACTTTATCCCAAAAGAGATGATGACAGTGCTTTATAAATCGAAACTAAAAAAATTCTATATTAAAATTCCAGAAGGAATTGTCGAGGTTTTTGGTGCAACGATTCATCCTTCAATAGATCCTAAAAAGAATAAAACAGCTCCGTCCGGTTACTTTTTTATAGCTAGACTTTTAGATAAGCCTTTTTTGAATTCTTTAGGAAATATAAGCAGTTCAAAAGTTAATTTAGTTCCGGCGCATCGTACGGTTCTTGAAGAAAGTGATTTTGTAATTGTAAGTTTAGATCTGAAAGACTGGAAAAATGACGTTGTGGCTACATTGCTTTTCAAAAGGCCGTTCAATTTGAATTATAAAAATTCAAAAGAAATTCTTTTTATTGTGGTGCTGGTTTCTTTATTGAACATTTTTATTTTTGTGTATTATACAAAACGATGGGTTTATAACCCACTAAAATTAGTCAAAAGTATTCTAGAAACAGGTAATATTAAAGCGATAGCTTCTTTAAGAAAATTCAAAGGAGAGTTTGGGTATATAGGGAATCTTTTTGAAGAGAACAGCAATCAAAGGAGACAATTAGAGATATCCAAACAAAAGGCGGAGGAAAGCGATACCTTAAAATCTTCTTTTTTGGCTAATTTATCGCATGAAATCAGAACTCCTATGAATGCCATAATGGGATTTAGTGATTTGCTAACGGATGCAAATTTGACAGAAAGTGAGAAATTGGAATATTTAAAAATAATAAAAAACAGTGGGAACAACCTGGTTTCAATAATTGAAGATCTTATTGAAATGTCTAAAATTGACGCCAAGCAAATTACACCTAATTATAAAGGATTAGACATTGAAAAATGTATGACAGAGTTGTATGATTCCATCAAAGTTACGATTCCTAAAGATAAAAATATTCAATTTTATATTCTTGAAAATTCAGCTAAAATTACAGAAAATATTCTTACTGATGAAACGAAACTGAAACAGATTATTGTGAATTTAATTACAAATGCGGTAAAATTTACCGATAATGGATTTGTTGCTTTTGGATACACAGTCCACAAAGAAAAAGGAATTTTAGCGTTTACTATTGAAGATTCAGGGATCGGTATGAGTACAAATCATCTGAAAGTAATATTTGATCGTTTCCGAAGAATTGAAGGGGACGGCACTACTGAATTAACGGGATTAGGTCTTGGTTTGTCCATCTCGAAGGCGTATGTAGAGATGCTGGGTGGGGAAATAACAGTGACATCTACAATTGGAGTAGGATCTGTTTTTACCTTTTCGTTTCCATTAAAATTTGATCAGACTGAAAAAGACATTGTGTCAAGTAAGACGATATCTTTTTCAGGAAACCAGGAGAATGAAATAATTTTAATTGCTGAAGATGATACTATCAATTTCTTGTTGTTAAAGAAAATTATTGAGTCAAAAAACCATACAGTTTTGCGTGCTTTTAATGGTCAGGAAGCAGTTACTATTTGTTCCGAAAATCCGGATATCAGTTTGGTTTTTATGGATATAAAAATGCCTATTTTGAGTGGTTATGAGGCTTTTGAAAAAATAAAGTTAATTAAACCGGGACTTCCAGTCATAGCCCAGACAGCGTATTCATCCGCAGAAGAGAGAGAAAAAATAGTTCAGTGCGGCTTTAATGACTACATTACAAAACCTTTGGACAAGGAAAAAGTCTTTGCGCTATTGGATGTTATTTTTATGGAAATTAATTCCTAGAATTATCTGAGGAGTTCCTCTTGTAACACTTTTTGGTTTTTTATTCTCAACCTCTAATGAAAGGCATAAGCCAAATTCTTTTGTCGGCTTTTTTTGGATTTTTACTAAAGTTTTAAGGAGTGTCTTTGGTTATATACAATTTTCAAGAAGAAATAGTGTCGCTTTTTATACAGTAAGACGATACAATTTCCTGTTTCAAAACTACATTTTCAAAAAAATTAAAACATAAAAAATGATATTTAAATCGATAAATCCATTCTCGCAAGAAATTATCGCTGAACATGAAGTGCTTACGAATGGGGAATTAAATCAAAAACTGCAACTGTCTGAACGGGCCTTTAAAAAGTGGAGGAATACCACTTTTCAGGAAAGGGCGGATAAAATGAAAAAATTAGCTCACGTTTTAAGAGCAAATAAAGAAAAATTAGGATTGCTTATTACCAATGAAATGGGTAAAATTGTGTCCGAAAGTATTTCTGAAGTCGAAAAATCAGCAGCAAACTGCGATTTTTATGCGGAGCATGCGGAACAAATGTTGAAAGATGAATATTATGATACGTCTTTCAAGAGCCTTTCCGTTTACGATCCTTTGGGAGCTGTTTTTGCCATTATGCCTTGGAACTATCCTTTTTGGCAGGTATTACGCTATGCTGCGCCGGCAATTATGGCGGGGAATGTGACGCTTTTGAAACATGCTCCTAATGTTATAGGTTGTGCCAAAGCTATTGAAAATGCCTTTTTGGAATCGGGTTTTCCTGAAGGTGTTTTTCTGCAAATTACTATTGATATTCCCCAGGTTGAAAGTGTTATTGCTTCAAATATTGTGCAGGGAGTGACTTTGACCGGAAGCGAAAAGGCTGGCTCCTCAGTGGCTTCCTTGGCTGGAAAGCACATCAAGAAATCAGTGATGGAATTGGGTGGTTCAGATGCATTTATCGTTTTGAATGATGCTAATCTAGAGAGAGCCGCCAGTATTGCAACACAATCCAGAATGCTCAATGCAGGTCAGGCTTGTATTTGTGCAAAACGTTTTATCGTTACTGAGAAAGTAGCGGATGAATTCTCTGCTCTTTTTGCTCAAAAAACACAGTTGTTGCAGCAAGGGAATCCGCTCCAGCAAGGGATTGATATGGGGCCTTTGGCTCGATTGGACTTAGCGAAGCAATTGTCCCGCCAATTGCATAAAGCATTGGAACAGGGTGCCAAGTTAATTGTGGGCGGGGAGCGGGAAAATTGTAATTTTCTACCCACATTGATTGATTTTGTAACTGTAGATAGTATTGCTTTTCAGGAAGAAACTTTTGGTCCGTTAGCAACAATTATACGGGCTAAAGATGAAAATGATGCCATTGCCATTGCCAATAATCATCATTATGGCTTGGCTTCTGCCCTGTGGACTGAAGACCGTGAAAAGGCATACACCTTGGCGAGGAGAATAGAAGCAGGAAATGTATTTGTAAATTCATTAGTGCGTTCTGATTCCAGAGTCCCTTTTGGAGGCATAAAAAAATCAGGCTATGGCAGGGAATTAGGGGCCGTAGGGATCAAAGAATTTATGAATATGAAATCATTGGTTATAGAATAGTTTTGTTCAGCTACTAGTATTCAGTTGGTGTGGATAAAAAAAGGAAAACGAGAACCGGAATTGTAAGTACAAAACCAGTTCTCGTTTTTTTTATTTATTTTTTTTTTGTTTCGTAAAATTTTTTTGTCCTAGTTTTTTGTCCTAGTAGGTATAGACTGCTGCTTTTATATCGTTAGGTGTATTGGATAGAATAACAATAAACGGATATCCTTTGCGAGCAGCATTCTCTTTTAATCGCTTTTCTCCTCCATGTATAAAGGAGGTATTAGTTTCTCCTTTTGCTTTTCCATAAAAACTAGTGATGACCCCGGATTTTTTTAGACCAATTGTCTGAAAGTCTTTTAAGACGATTACTTTTTTATAATCTGATTTTGCAAGGACATTGATTTTTTCCGAAACTAGTTTTGAATCGGCAGCTGATTTTTCATTTAATTGAGCAACGGCATATTGGCTGATTTTTTTTTCTTCACTACTGCCTGGTACTGCAAAATAAACCAGATTATTCTCCATTTTGATGAAGTTTACATCCATTTTTTTATCGTCATGCGTAATGATTTCGTGAGTTTGTGCAACTAATGCAACATTGAATAAAATTGTGAATAATATAAATAGATTTTTCATGTGTTCAGATATTAAGGGATTGTTTGCTTTTGCTGTTTTGCCAACTTCTTTAATTTAATTACAGCGCTTTACTTTCAGCTAATAAAAAAATACTAGAGTACAGTTCATTGCTATCGATAGTAAATCATATCTCAAGTGTGTAATGGCTTTATATGGGTATAGCTCCTTTTGGTGTATTAGGAAACATATAATAAAATCAAGCGATGCCCTCCGGAGGTGGAGTTGAATTTTTTAAATGCGACTCTTTTGCTTTGAATAAATCCAAAGCGTTTATTCTGTTTGGAACAATGGAATCGTATGCTAATGCATTTGGGAGGGCTACGGTACCTATGAAAAGCGTTTTTAGTTTATTCTCGAAATTGTTTTCTTCCGTATTATTTTCAAACACTTCGTACACTTCGTATTTCCTGTCAATGACAAAAACAGCAACTGCCTCACTAATCCATGTAACGGAAAAAGCAATAAAAAGGACTATAAGATTTAATTTAATTAGGGTACGAAGCATGGTATAAATTTAATACAATTGAATGGGAGTTACCATTAAAATTTTCATAAAATAAAAAATAGAAAAAACGTTTTTTGTTACTGTTTAATTCTCATTAGAACTCGTTTCTTAGACTTAAAAAAAAAGAATATTTTTTTTGTGTTACAAAACGTAGAACTATAAAAAAACAAAATTATTTAAATTTAGTAAAAAATATTTAATTTTTTTTAACTGTCTTTTTTATGGGGGTTGCTGTTATTAAGTATATTTATTTATTGATAATATTCTATTTTTTATATTTTAAATTTATTTTAATCAAAAAAATATGGGGTGTGTTGTAAAATTTAATTATTGAATTTTTAAAATACTTTCGTAAAAATATGGAATAATGATTTTTTTTTATTGATTTTTCGTTATTGATAATTCTTTTCTAAACAAGATAAAAAAGTGGGAAATAGTAATTTAAGTGGAGTAAAAGTTAATAAATTCGCTTTAGGATTAGGGAAAAATTCACACCAAAAGCAGCATAAAATAATGTTTTTAGCAATTATTTTATTTCTGATTTTTTTAAATAGTAACCAAAACCAAATAATTACCAAGCTGTATTATTAATTAAAACACCTTAAAGATGAAAAAAACAGTAACTATCTTAGCAGTATTGCTAACCACAACTTTTATATTTGCACAAGAAAGCTCTGAGGTTCCAGCAACAACTTTTGCAGGATCTGCAGATGCATATTACAAATATGATTTTTCCGGAATAGACAACAGTTTGACAAGTTTTACTAATTCTCATAACTCGTTTGAACTAGGAATGGTTTCTATTGAAGCATCACATAAAAGGGGTAAAGGTTCTGTTTTTGTAGATTTAGGTTTTGGTAACAGAGCCGCTCAGTTTACTTATAATGATACCAATGCAACTTTTATGATTAAGCAATTAAATTTCACATATGAATTTTCAGATAAGTTCAAAGTTGCTGCTGGTAGTTTTGGAACTCATCTGGGATATGAATTATTGGATGCTGTTGATAATAAAAACTACAGTATGTCCTATGCCTTTACTTACGGACCCTTTTTTAATACAGGGGTAAAAGCACAATATACTACTGGAAAATTCAGTTTTATGGCGGGAGTTACTAATCCTACAGATTTTAAATCTACTATTGATGCAGGCTCAACTCAAAAAACGTTTATAGGGCAACTTGCGTTTCTGGGCGACACAGGTAGCGCCTTTTTTAATGTAACATCTGGTAGTAGTAATCCAGCTTCTGATGAAAATAAGACGCAGTTTGATTTCGTTGGAACAAAGAAACTTAGTGACGCATTTTCCTTAGGGTTTAATGGTACGTATGCAATGACTGATAACGACTTTGACAGTTCATTGGATGGAGAGTGGTTTGCATTAGTAGGCTATGCAAATGTTGCTATAAAAGAATCTCTAAGTCTGACATACAGATTGGAATATTTAGATGCAAAAGAGGCAACTCCTGCGCTGGGATTGCTTGCTGGAACTAGTGTTATAGGGAATACATTGTCATTAAACTACAAGGTTGGTAACTTGACTATCATTCCGGAATTCAGACTTGACTCCGCCTCTGAAGCTATTTTTTCAAATAATGATGCTGCTCCAAAAGTCTTGACCGCATTTGCACTGCTCGCTACAACCTATTCATTCTAGTATTTAAAACAATATTTTTTTTGCTGCCAGGATACTCTTTTGTATTTTGGCAGTTTTTTTGTTTAAAATTTCCTAAAGTACCCGTTGGGTGTAATTAGTTTTTGATGGAAATTTTCGTCAGTTCGAATGATCCCGCTTTTGGGCGGGATTATATCAAGAACTAGAAAATTAGTATTAAAAACAGTTCTCGATACACGTCACTTCAAGTGCGAAGCGTATCGAGAAGCTTTGTTCCGTTTTACTCCACAAAAAACACTCGGACTGACGTTTTGAACAATTGCACCCAACGAGTGCCAATGTATGACTAAAAACTAATGCCGATTTTGGTTTTACTTCAGTACTCATTAATAATTTCGGCAGTGGTTTGGAGAAATATTAATTATTCAATTTTGGACACAAAAAACGGCTCTTTGAAAATTCAAAAAACCGTTTAGGATTGTTTTAGGGGCTTTTGCTATTGTTGTTTGTAAATAGAATAAATGGTATTTCTTGTTTTCTCATCTAAAACATCAGTAACTTCATCTTGAATATAATGAAGTTTAAAAGCAATAATAGCAGCAGATATGTTTTTAGTGTCATACCCAATAATTCGTAATCCCTGATCGACATTAAAATCAAAAGGAGCTGTTTGTAGAAATTCATCAGGCCAAATTCCAAAACCTTTTTCGGCTAAAATTTTCCAGGGAAATAAGGCGCTAGGATCTTTTTTTCTGGTTGGGGCAATATCCACATGACCTAAAATGTTTTGAGCAGGAATGTTATAATCTTTTTTTAACTTAGTTAGAAGGGCTAATAAGCTATTGATTTGTGATTCTGAAAACACTTCGGATCCGTTATTGTCGAGTTCAATTCCTATAGAAGCTGAATTAATATCCGTATTTTTTCCCCAAGAGCCATTTCCGGCATGCCAGGCTCTTAGGTAGTCATTCAGCATTTGCACGACTTTACCATCATCTGAAATTACATAATGGGAACTTACCTGAGTTTCTGTTTTTGTAAATGTATTTATGGTTTGTTGCAATGAATCTTGCGCTGTATGATGAATAATGATAAAATTAGGCTTGCGTAAATTAAAATTGACGGTACCAATCCATTTTGTATTGATTCCATTCTCCAAAAACGTAGATCCCATTTTGAAAATAGTATCCTTATAGGTATGTAATTGCTGCGTGTATAATGTATCTCTGTTTAATTCAACCGGAGGAACAACCGGAAGGGGTTTAGGATCCTTATTAGAAATCGTTTTTTTTAATGTTTTGAGTTTGGTGTCATATACCTTTTCAGTTTTCTTGTATGGATTTGTAGAGCAAGCAGCAATAGCAAGGGCGAAAAATAGGGTATAAAAAATATTTCTCATTAGGATTTGAGTTTTATAATGAAATAAAAAAACGATTATTTCGATTTCTTTTTAGACTTTGATTTTTTTGGATTTTTCTGCTCTTTTTTTAAAATAATGAATTTTTCCTTCTGATCTTCATTTAATAATGCCATTAATTTTCTATCGGTAACTTCAGATAGTGCCTCGATGTTTTTAATTTTATCTTCCTGACTGGTTTCTGCCTTTAGAAGCATTCCTTGAGTTCTGAAGCTTTCAATGAAGATATTAGACATTGCTACCACTTGGAGTTCATCCAGATTAAGTTCCGGTTTTATAGTTTCCATTATTTTAGCAACTGAAACTTCAACAGGAATTTCTTTAGGTTTTTCAGGAGTTCTGGTTTGATCCATTCCGCTATTCATCCTACGATTTCCTCCGTAACCGTTCCCGTTTCCATATCCATTATTATAACCGCCGTTTCCGTATTGTGCTGAAATGGTGTGGACTGATAATAATACAAATGTGATCACTAGTACTGATTGAATTGTTTTCATGTGTAGCATTTTAAAATATTAAAAAATCGTTTAAAAAATTATACCGGTTCTCCGTACAAATCAAATTCCGTTGCTTCGATAATTTTGATCATCACAAACTCTCCTGTTTTTACATAATGTTTTGATGCATCTATTAAAACCTCATTGTCTACGTCTGGACTGTCAAACTCAGTTCGGCCTACAAAATGGCCACCTTCTTTTCTGTCGATGATGCATCGGAACGTTTGACCTACTTTTTCCTGATTTAAATCCCATGAAATTTGTGATTGTAACTCCATAATCTCATTGGCGCGCTCTTGTTTTACAGTATCTGGAACATCATCTTCCAGTAAATAGGCATGTGTGTTTTCTTCATGAGAATAAGCAAAACAGCCCATTCTATCAAATTTCATTTCCTGAACCCAGTCTTTCAATATATTGAAATCTTCTTGTGTTTCTCCGGGATATCCTACGATCAAAGTGGTGCGTATTGCAATTCCAGGTACTGCTTCGCGAAACTCTTTTAATAATTTTGTTGTTTTTGCTTGCGTTGTTCCGCGACGCATGGATTTCAAAATTGAATCTGAAATGTGTTGCAACGGAATATCAATGTAATTACAAATCTTAGGTTCGCGTTTCATGATTTCCAGTACATCCATAGGAAAACCGGTTGGAAAAGCATAATGCAAACGAATCCACTCAATTCCTTCTACTTTAACTAAAGCTTCCAGTAGTTCTCCAAGCGCTCTTTTTTTGTAGATATCTAATCCGTAATACGTCAAATCCTGAGCAATCAAGATCAATTCTTTAACGCCATTTTTTGCTAGACCTTCGGATTCTTTTACCAGTTTTTCAATTGTTTGTGAAACGTTTTTTCCTCGCATTAAGGGTATTGCACAAAAACTGCATGGTCTGTCACAACCTTCGGAAATTTTTAGATAGGCATAATTTTTTGGAGTTGTAGTCAGTCGTTCTCCAAGCAACTCGTGCTTGTAGTCCGCTCCCAAGGCTTTTAATAATTGTGGTAGCTCTGTAGTTCCAAAAAATTGATCCACATTTGGAATCTCTTTTTCTAAATCAGGTCGGTAACGCTCGGACAGACATCCAGTAACAAATACTTTATCAACTAATCCTCTTTCTTTTTTGTCCGCATATTCCAGAATCATGTTGACAGATTCGGCCTTGGCATTATCAATAAATCCGCAGGTATTTATTACAATGATATTTCCTTCCTCGGCTTCCGGAGCTTCATGCGTAACGTCTTTGCCGCTTGCGCGTAGCTGACCCATAAGCACTTCACTATCATATACATTTTTTGAACACCCAAGAGTGATCACGTTTATTTTATTCTTTTTTAAAGACTTCGTTCTCATAACATTAGAATCCCGATAATTTGGGAATTTTGCAAAATTACACTTTTTTATTCAAACGGAACTTGTTTCTGTTTCTTTTACACTTTTTAAGGAGCTATTCCTGCTGTACGCTACAAACAAAGTTCACTGAACTCCTATAAAAATGACTACTAGAGGAAGTAATCTCCCGAAAATAATCGGGAGGATTTTCACTGCCATCAGGGCTAAAAAAAATCCGTTTCACAATCACGAAACGGATTTTTCTAATTCATTTTTCAGGACGTTACAACTCAAACAATAGTGTCAAAGAAACATTGTTGTTAATAGCATCTATACTTGCTCCATCAGTGAATCCTTGGTTAAAAAAACCTTGTTGGGAATTTCTTTTGGCATAGGAATAGGCTAAATCCAGTTTGGTAGATCCAAAATTATATCCTAAACCTGCGGAATACCCAGTTAAATCACCCACGGTTACGGCATTTTTATACGGACTTTGTTCGTACCGGTATCCTGCTCTTAGACTTAATGCCTTAATTTTATATTCGGCACCTATTCTTAACTCTCCGGTAACGTTGAGCAATTCATTCATGTCATTATTTAAGGTTCTGAATAAGGGATCGTTTTCAGGTTTAAATTTGGTGTCACTGTAATCTTTAAAAGCGTAATCGATACTGATTAATCCAGATTTTCCAAATACGTAGGCAAAACTCCCGGTCAACTTACTTGGCGTTTGCAATTTATAGGGCTCGTAAACATTAACCACTTGCGGGTCTACCACATCTTGCGGTAATTCACCGGTTGAATTGCCGCTTACCGTAATTAACTTTTGTGAAAGCTCGTCGTTCAAAGTATACCATGTAGAAGATTGATATGCCATACCTACTCGAATTTCGTTAGTAATTTTTGCAATAGCACCTACTTGAAATGAAAATCCCGATCCGTAAGTATAAAGATCATTGTCAAATTGTACTCTTGTGATTTGATCATTAGTGCCTAATGGGTTGCTATTGTCTTCGTAAAAGCTAGACGATTTATTGAAATCAGTAAAGTGAGAATTTAAATTTAGTCCAAAATAAAATTGGTCATTATAAGAGGTTGCTGCATTAAAAGATAATTTTCCGTTGTATCCCGTACTGTAAACGGAATTTTCTTGATAATAATTTCCTCCAGCAGGAACGTTGGATAAAAAAGTAGAGTTGTTATTGGACTCGTCTGCGGCATTTAAAACATAACCTTGATACCCCAAAAATGCTTGTTGAGCTGCGAAGCCACTTAAATTAGGATATTGACCATTTGGAAGATTGCTACCCAAGAAAGAATACAATTGGGATATAGATTCTCCCGGATTTGTGTTTACAAAATCTTGAGGAACTGGAGCACCACCGTTCCCATTATTGGCATAACTCAAAAAATAATTAGCTATAGAATTGTTTGGATTGGTTCCTGCGGAAAACAGCCCATTATCAAAATTATTGGCGTTTTCATAATTTATGGCTAAGGAAATTTTTCTCCACTTGCTGTTTGGGTTTCTGGTATTAAAAACAAATACAATTCCTGCTTGATTCAAATCAAAGGAGTTTTCTTTCTCTGTTGCTGTCCCGCCAAAGTAATTTGAATTGTTTTTAGTATCGAAGTTTGTCAATGTAACAGCCATTTGATTATTGGTAAACACCGCTGAACCAGCAGGGTTTACATTGATAGATGACAGGTCGCCCCCAAGCGCTCCAAAAGCACCGCTCATGGCTCTGAAACGGGCTGTTCCATTTAAGTTGTCCTGTGAATACCGAAGTGCATCAGAAATTTCTTGTGATTGGGCTACGGTAAACGATAAGCCAGCGAGTAATAAATATAGGTGTTTTTTCATTTTTTGTTGGGATATTTAATTTTTATCAAAAAGGATGGTTCCGCACTATTTTTTATCCTCTTCCACCTCTTCCACCACCGCCAGATGATCTACCACCACCACTACCACCAGATCTTCCGCCACCTGAATTATTAGATCTGGACATGTTTGAACTAGGGCTATAAGACGACGGGCTGTTGTTGTCATTTCTTGTTGGTGTGAAAGATCGTGAAGGCACATTGTTTTGATTGCGCACATTGTTTATATCGGATCTTCTTCTGGGAGTATTGTACGAACTGTTTTGTGGTTGACCTTGATTCCTAGAGAATGTAGGACTTGTTCGGTTGATGCTATTCGTTGCGTTTCGTCGCAAATCAGTGGTGTTGTTTCTAAAGTTGGCGTTATTAGTTCGTCTGCCAATAGTGGTATTGGTTTGGTTTCGGGAATATTCTCTGCTTGTTTGATTGGTGTTGTTTATCGTATTTGAATTGGAATACGAAGACCCTCTTCGGCCTGCATTAGAAGAATAATTGACATTGTTTTGACCATCTCCATAGTTTCCCCAGCCGTTACCGTACCAATTGTTCCATCCCCAATTGTTTCCATACCAGTTGTTTCCATACCAGTTGTTCCATCCCCAATTGTTGCCATACCAGTTATTCCACCCAAATCCCATGCTCATTCCCCATCCAAAACCACCGTTAAATCCCCAGTTGTTTCCGTACCAGTTATTCATGCCCCAATTGTTCATACCCCAATTGTTTCCGTACCAGTTATTCATACCCCATCCGTTGTCATAGACATTTACGGATTGCGCATTACCTCCCCATCCAGGATAAGTAGTGTAGTTTTCCTGAAGAGTGTCATTTTCTAAATCATAATCACTGTAAGTATCTACATCTGTAAAAATTTCATTGGATTGGTAGTTGTTTTGAAGTGAATTGAAATACGCAGTATATTGGTTATTTGGATCATTTTGTGGTTCTCGTTCAGTAATTTTGTAGGAAGTGTTACCATATATTCCGTCAGAATCATAGTACGAACTGTTTTGATAAGAGCTGCAAGAGGCCAACAATAGTGTTAAAAAACTGATCGTATAATATATTGATGTGTTCGGGGCGGAAAAAGGGGTAGTTTTCATATATGTGGAGTTTTTATTGTTGGACAATACAAAAATAGTTAGTTTTGCGTAATTATTAGTTAAATAAATATTAAACAAAATTTGTGCCAAAATATAAAACATGGGTAAGAACTTAACTACAAGAGCGGAAGATTATTCAAAATGGTATAACGAGTTGGTTGTCAAAGCCGATTTAGCCGAAAATTCAGGGGTGAGGGGGTGTATGGTTATCAAGCCTTACGGATATGCAATTTGGGAAAAAATGCAAGCGGAGTTGGATCGAATGTTTAAAGAAACCGGACATCAAAATGCATATTTCCCTCTATTTGTTCCTAAAAGCATGTTTGAAGCCGAAGAAAAAAATGCAGAAGGTTTTGCTAAGGAATGTGCTATTGTTACCCATTATCGATTAAAAAACGATCCTGACAGACCTGGTAAACTAATGGTGGATCCCAATGCAAAATTAGAAGAAGAATTAATTGTACGTCCTACAAGTGAAGCTATTATTTGGTCTACTTATAAAGGATGGGTACAATCGTATAGAGATTTGCCATTACTGATTAACCAATGGGCAAATGTGGTGCGCTGGGAAATGAGAACGAGATTGTTTTTGCGTACTGCAGAATTTTTATGGCAAGAAGGGCATACCGCTCACGCTACTAAAGCAGAAGCGGTAGAAGAATCAGAAAAAATGATGCATGTGTATGCTGATTTTGCCGAGAATTTTATGGCAATTCCAGTTATAAAAGGAATAAAAACTGAAACCGAGCGTTTTGCTGGAGCAGAAGAAACCTATTGTATCGAAGCGTTGATGCAGGATGGTAAAGCATTACAAGCGGGGACTTCACATTTTTTAGGGCAAAACTTTGCTAAAGCATTTGATGTCAAATTTGCTACAGCCGAAGGAAAGCAAGAGTACGTTTGGGGAACTTCGTGGGGTGTTTCTACTCGTTTGATGGGGGCATTAGTGATGACGCATTCAGACGACCAAGGCCT
This sequence comes from Flavobacterium sp. LS1R10, assembly GCF_003968825.1. Lineage (NCBI taxonomy): Bacteria > Pseudomonadati > Bacteroidota > Flavobacteriia > Flavobacteriales > Flavobacteriaceae > Flavobacterium > Flavobacterium sp. LS1R10. The sequence continues at coordinate 115,969 of NZ_RYDH01000003.1, forward strand.
GGTATTGCCTCCTAGTTTAGCGCCTATTCAGGTCGTGATTGTTCCTATTTATAAAACAGAGGAACAGTTAGCGGCAATAACTGAAGCAGTAACTGTTTTGACTGTGGCTTTGCGAAAATTACAAATCGCTGTCAAATATGATAACAGAACCACTCAAAAGCCTGGTTTTAAATTTGCAGAATGGGAATTAAAAGGGGTGCCGGTTAGGATTGCTGTAGGTCCAAAAGATTTAGAAAATGGAACTTTTGAGGTTGCAAGAAGAGATACATTGACTAAAGAAGTCGTTTCTAAAGATGGAATTGAAACGTATATCAACGATTTACTAGCGCAAATTCAAAAAGAATTATTTGAAAAAGCATTGCAATATAGAAATACACATGTTACTGAGGTAAACAGTTTTGAAGAGTTCAAAGCGGTTTTAGATGCGAAAGGAGGTTTTGTATCAGCACATTGGGATGGAACTGCAGCAACTGAGGAAAAGATTAAAGACTTAACGAAAGCAACCATCAGATGCATCCCTTTAGACCGAATAGAAGAAGCGGGAAGCTGCGTTTTTACTGGTGAAAACTCAGTAGGCCGAGTACTGTTTGCGAAGGCATATTAAAAAAAAATAATTTTTTTTGCATGTACTATTGTACGTTTCAAAAATAGTTGTATTTTTGCATCCGCATTAGAGAAGCAGGGCCCGTTCGTCTATCGGTTAGGACGCATGGTTTTCATCCATGTAAGAGCGGTTCGATTCCGCTACGGGCTACTATTTTTTTTGCAGGTTAAAGTGATCCTGAACTCAGAGGGAAAATGGCCCGTTCGTCTATCGGTTAGGACGCATGGTTTTCATCCATGTAAGAGCGGTTCGATTCCGCTACGGGCTACAAATTCAATTTTGATTAATTGATAAAACTTAGGGGATAATGGTCCGTTCGTCTAGGGGTTAGGACGCCAAGATTTCGTCTTGGTAACAGGGGTTCGATTCCCTTACGGACTACAAAAATATAGTAAAAGATAAAAACATAATAAAATGGCAAATCATAAATCAGCTCTAAAAAGAATTAGAAGTAACGAAAAGAGAAGAGTATTAAATAGATACCAACATAAAACTACTCGTAATGCTATAAAAGCATTAAGAATAGCGACTGATAAAGTAGATGCTACTTCTAAATTATCAAACGTGATTTCTATGATTGATAAATTAGCTAAAAAGAATATCATTCATGATAACAAAGCGTCTAATTTAAAATCTAAATTAACGAAGCTTGTTGCTAAATTGTAATTAAAACAATTTATTTTATATAAATAAAAAGCTCTCATTCTTAGGATGGGAGTTTTTTTTATGGGTAATATTAGCTAATCTTATTTTTTAAATATTCAAGCATAGATAGGGTTATTGGTTTTGATAAAAAGTCAATTACCATGGGGTATTTTTTTGCTTTTTCTAAGTCTTCCGGATCAATTGTAGAAGAAAGTACAATTACCTTAATAGCACTAAAATCTGAAAACTCCGGGCTGTTAAAATAATCCAGAAATTCCCATCCTCCCATTACGGGCATATTTAGATCCAAAAAAATTAATTGCGGATGGTGGTGTTTGTCATCATTATTTTGTCTGATAGTATTGAAGTATTTCAGCGCTTCTTCGCCATTTTGAGAAGTAATTATTTCGTTAGAAAAGGATGATTTGTTGATTACTTTTTTGCATAGCATAAGTGTTATTGGGTCATCATCAACACATAAAATTGTATCTAACATATTATTTATTTTTAAAAGTTAATGTAAATATAGTTCCTTTATTGACTTCACTTTCAATATTAATTGTTCCTCCCATAGTTTCAACTTGAGATTTTACTAAATAGAGCCCTAATCCTTTGCTGTCCGGATAATTATGAAATCTCTGGTAAAGGCCAAAAACTTTATCTCTGTTTCTTTCCAGATCGATGCCTATTCCGTTGTCTTTGAAAATTAATACAATTGTGTCGTCAATTTCGCTAGTTGTGATTGTTATTTTTAGTTTTCTATTTTCGGATTTGTATTTTATAGCGTTGGTTAATAGGTTTAGTAAAATGCTTTCTATATACGCTTTATTGATGTTGATAATTGAAACTTTTTCAAAATTAATTTTTATAATGGGTTTGTATAATTCAATTTGAAAGTTGAGTTGATTGAACACATTTTCAAAAATATCTTGAAGAAGTACTGCTTCTTTTTTGATTGATGGATTGTCTTTGATAATGATTACTTTGACTAAGTCATTAATGGTTTCGTTTAATAAATGCGTAGATTTATTGAAGCCATATAAAATTTCTTTTAACTCTGGATTATCAATAGGAATGTCTTCGATTAAGTTCAAAAGTCCTGTCAAATTTGATAATGGAGCCCTAAGGTTGTGTGAAGTAATGTACGAAAACTGTTTTAGATCTTTGTTGTTTTGTGTTAGCTCTCGAATAAGCTGTTCTTTTTCCTTTTCTTGTTTTTTTTCATCAGTGATGTCTCTCTGGATGGAGATCCAATGTGAAAGTTCGTTATCAGTATTGTATATTGGTATCATGGAGAAGCGTACCCAGTATTCTTTTTTGTTTTTTGTATAGCTGATGGTTTCAATAATGCACTCTTCTTTATTTTGTATAGCGGCTATCAGTTTTTTTAATTCCTCGTAATCTGAATTGGGACTATTAAAAAGTTCTGGGGATTTTCCTATACTTTCTTCGGAATTGTATCCTGACATGATTGAAAAAGCCGGGTTTACATAGGTGATATTTGGGATATTTCCGTCGATCGAATTGGCTTCGGTGATGATGATGGAATCTTTTGATTGAATAATAACAGTCTCTAGCAATTTTAGTCTTTGTTCTTCTTCTTTTTGTTTTGTGATGTCTTGAATGGCTCCAATCATTCTAACGGCTTTCCCATTTTCATCTTTCAAGAGAAAACCTCTGTCAAGAACATACTTATAGGAATCGTTAGCGCATTTAAAACGGTATTGATCTTGCCAGTTTTCGGTTTTTTGTTCGATAAAAGAGTAGAGTTTGACAGACATTTTAATACTGTCCTCGGGGTGAATTTTATCAAACCACCATTTTGAACTATTACCAACTTCGTATTCTTTATAGCCAAAAACAGTTTCAATACCTTTGTTCCAAGAAAAGCTGTCTTCTTGTATTTTCCAATCCCAAATAGTATCACTTGTCGCTTTTGCTACAATATGGTATTGTTCATTCGATTCCTTTATTTCATCATTTGTGTTTTTCAGCTTTTCAAAAATGGATATGTTTCGAGTGTCATTTTTTGATAAAATGAGTTTGAAAATTATTCCGGTTAAAAATATGTATAAGATGTCTTTTGTGAAAGTGTAAAATTGGTGGTTTGAATCAGAAATAAAAGGTTGTAATAATTTATGACTAATGGTTGCTACAAACATTGAAATTACAATGTAAATGATAATTATTTGATTGGTTTTACTTTTCATTACTCAAATATAAATAATTATTTGTGAATTATTAAACAACATAATAACTTATTTTTCGTGATTTTTTTAAAGACCTATTTCTGTGTCTAATGCGTTAAGAATATGTAAACTATTACATAAATATTTTTTATATCAAAATAAAGTGTACCTTTGCACCCATTAAAAATCACAGATGGAATCTATTAGAAACATTGCAATTATTGCCCACGTCGATCACGGTAAAACAACTTTGGTTGATAAAATTATGTATCACTGTCAGTTATTTCGCGATAACGAAAATACAGGTGACTTAATCCTTGACAACAACGACTTAGAGCGTGAAAGAGGTATTACCATTACTTCAAAGAATGTTTCTGTAGTATACAAAGGAACAAAAATCAACATTATTGATACTCCTGGTCACGCCGATTTTGGTGGAGAGGTAGAGCGTGTATTGAATATGGCTGATGGTGTTTGTCTACTAGTAGATGCATTTGAAGGGCCTATGCCACAAACTCGTTTTGTATTACAGAAAGCACTAGACCTTGGTTTGAAACCATGCGTTGTTATTAATAAAGTAGATAAAGAAAACTGTACTCCTGAAGAAGTGCATGAAAAAGTTTTTGACTTAATGTTCGAATTAGGAGCAGAAGAGTGGCAGTTGGATTTTCCAACAGTTTACGGATCAGCTAAGAACAATTGGATGTCTGATCATTGGGAAAACGTAACTGATAATGTGGAAGCATTATTAGATATGGTTATTGCTAATGTACCGGCTCCTAAAGTATCAGAAGGAACTCCTCAAATGTTGATTACTTCATTAGACTTCTCTGCTTTTACAGGTCGTATCGCTATTGGTCGTTTAGAAAGAGGTGTTTTGAAAGAAGGAATGCAGATTTCTTTGTGCAAAAGAGATGGTGTAATCATGAAATCACGTATTAAAGAATTACATACTTTTGAAGGATTAGGTCGTAAAAAAGTGCAAGAAGTAATTGCTGGAGATATTTGTGCAATTATTGGAGTTGAAGGTTTTGAAATTGGGGATACTATCGCTGATTTTGAAAATCCGGAAGCCTTACAAACAATTACTATTGATGAGCCAACGATGAGTATGTTATTTACCATCAATGACTCTCCTTTCTTTGGGAAAGAAGGTAAGTTTGTAACTTCTCGTCATATCAGAGACAGGTTGAATAAAGAATTGGAAAAAAACTTAGCGATGAAATTGGGTGAAACTGATTCAGCGGATAAGTTCATGGTTTTTGGTCGTGGAGTACTTCACTTGTCTGTTCTTATTGAAACAATGAGAAGAGAAGGGTATGAGTTACAAATTGGGCAACCACAAGTTATCATCAAAGAAATTGATGGCAAAAAATGTGAGCCAATTGAGGAATTGACAATCGACTTACCAGAGAATTTGTCTGGAAGAGCGGTAGAGTTTGTTTCTTTCCGTAAAGGAGAAATGTTGAGTATGGAAACTAAAGGGGAGCGTATGATCATAAAATTCAATATCCCGTCTCGTGGAATCATTGGATTGCGTAACCTATTGCTTACTGCTACAGCTGGTGAGGCTATTATGGCACACCGTTTTATAGGATATGAGCCTTACAAAGGAGAAATTTCTGGACGTAACAAAGGGTCATTGATTTCTATGGAAAAAGGAAAAGCGATTCCTTACTCTATCGATAAATTGCAAGATCGTGGTAGATTCTTCGTTAATCCTAATGATGAAATTTACGAAGGTCAAGTAATTGGAGAAAACTCCCGTAGCGATGATATGTGTGTCAACGTAACTAAAGAGAAAAAACAATCTAACGTTCGTTCATCAGGAAATGATGATAAGGCTAGAATTATTCCTCCAGTTATTTTCTCTCTTGAAGAAGCTTTAGAGTACATTCAAAAAGATGAATATGTTGAGGTAACTCCAAAATCGATTCGTTTGAGAAAAATATATTTGACAGAAACGGATAGAAAAAGATTTAAAATCTAATTTTATTTTTATAAAACTGAAAAGCCATTCGTTGATTCGAATGGCTTTTTTTTGGTGTTTAGATCCCTTTTATTGATTTTAATTCGCTGTTTGCTACACAATTTTAATGGCCTCTTGTGAGGTATAAATGTCAGTTGTTTTTTTGCGGCACATTTTAACTATGACGGTATTGTACCATAAAATTTAGATTAATTGATATTCATAAATAATATTATCCGGGATTTGCATGAGGGATAGCAGCAAGCTACCGAAGTAGCGCGGATAGCCCGACAGCATAAATAGAAAGGGCTAATTCCGCATAATGATAAGTAGGCCTTTTCTATTTATGGTGGCATGCCCTATTAATTGTTTTATCGTTTCAAACTAAAATGACCTTTAGCTTCTCTTCCATCAGCTAATTTTATGGTATACCAATAATCATCAGAGGGTAATGGCTGCCCTGTAAAAGTACCGTCCCAGCCTTGACTGGAAGCTGTAATTTGTTTTAGTAATTTGCCGTATCTATCATAAATATAGATGGTAGAATTTGCATTAAAATCAGCATTTACTCCTTTTACATTCCAATAATCATTTTGGCCGTCTCCATTTGGAGTGAAAAATTTAGGTACGCCAATTAAGGCTATTTTTTGGCTCACTGTTCCACAACCATTTTTGTCATTGATGTATACTTCATGAATTCCAGCAGCTATATTGTCAAAGAAATTTGAATCTTGAAACGGTCCGGACGGAGCATCAAGACTGTATTCATAGTCTCCTTGTCCACTAACATTTATAGTTATGGAGTTTACATCTGATAAATCTATAATAGCAATATTGGTAATTCTTGCAACATCTGAAGCCGTTACTTTTATCGTTCTCGTTCTGCTACAGCCTGCATTAGTACTGACTTTCACTGTGTAATTACCTTCCTGATTTATATCCAAAGTATAACTTGTCTGATTTGTCAGAATGATATTATCTTTGGACCAGACATAGGTGTAGTCAGTAGTTGGGGATCCATCTTGAATCCCTGCATTTAGTGTTACAAAAAAAGTAGGAAGGTTCGAACAGACCAATTCATTTGCTGCTAAATCTGCATTGGTATCAATAATGGGTTTTGGATTTACGAGCAATGTGATTTTTGGACTTAAACCATAACAGGTATTATCAGCGGTACTTTCTACTCGGACCCAAATTTTTTGTTGATTTTGATAGCCCTCATTTCTATAGTTCGTTGTGTTTGTAATGGCATCATTCTCAGATAAAGCATCTTGCTCATTTTTGTAATATTGTATCGAATAAGGAGTGCTTGCTTGCGGGAGAATGGCCAGGACATCCGTGGTTACGCTACTGAAATCGAATGTAGCAATACCATCCGTATCATTATTATTTAAACCTAAATCATCGCAATCGCTAAAAGTTCTACTGTAGGAAGCTGGTATTTGCGTCGTAGAAACAATTAAATCAATTGCTGTGGTGCTGTAACAGGTATTTGAATTTGTAACCCGTGTATAAACCGTCATACTACCAGCAGTTGTATTTCTAAAAGCAAAGGGATTGGGGATTGATTTAGTGGAATCTTGATTTTCAGCAGCAGCAAGTGAGGTGTAATAAGTGAATGTTTCCGATGCATTAGAAGAAATCGCATCATTTTTCACGGTTAAATTAAAATCAGAGAAACCATCTTCGTCATCATCACATTGTACAATTGTGACAGCATTGACTACCGGTAAAGTATGAATTATCAAAGTCGTTTCGGAAGAAATTAAGCCACAACTGTTTCCAATTTTATCTAATTTTACACGATATTTATAACCATTCATTGTGGTTTTTACACTGGTAACAGTCAATGAATTTGTAGTTACTCCAGAATATGTTGCGTCATCAGTAATATTAGTCCAAATGGTTCCATTAGTGGATACTTGCCATTGATAGGTGTTTCCGCCATTATCAGCTAGAGTAATTACCGCATTTTGCAGTTCACATGTGGGTGGTGCTTGCGGTTGCGCAATAATTACTATTGGTGCAGCAGTGGTGTAGTTATTGCTTGGAGTAGTATAGCCAATACCACTCATGACCTTACCGTTCAGGTTTACTATTTCGGGACTATTGCCTAACTGTCCATTATTGTCAGGATCCAAAAATCCGGCTTCTGTAACATCAAAACAAACATCATTATCACTATCCAGATCGATATAATTTAAAGTGTTGTCCGAATCAGTATCTGCACTGGTATAATTTAGTTTGCCACTATCCGGAGCTGTTTCAAGAGGGTCAAAAAGTCCGTTTGTTCCAAAAAAAATAGGGCTGCCATCTAGAATTCCATTTTTATTAGCATCTATAGCGTTATGACCGGCTTCTACTAAATCATAAATACCATCATTATCGCTGTCTGTATCCAGATGGTCTGTAACTCCATCTCGATCGGTATCAATTGGTGTAATCCCGGGTTCAAAGACATTGTCTAGTCCATTTTTATCAGAATCTGTTCCAGAAAAAACTTTGAATCCCTTTCCTTGCGCTTCAATTACATCCGGAATTCCGTCATTATCGCTATCACTATCTTCTAAATCTGGTATTATGTCCCAATCCGAATCATGCGTTGCAGTGTGGCTTATTGTAAAAATAGCTTTGTTCGAGGTTGTTTCGGAGAGGTTCCTATGCGTGAATGTTACTGCGTTAGTGTGATACGATGAAAAATTAAAACCACCTGAACCAGGCATCAGTGGAGTGGTACTTTTTAGCCTGAAACGAATTTCAAAAGAGGAAAATTCAGTTACGCCACTTTCATAAATTCCGTCATAGTTAGTATCGACCAGTAACTGATTTTGCGGGTCTGTCAATGTAATTGTCTTATTCGTTGGAACTTTTATTATAAAATCACCTTCAGCATTTAAATAGTCAGAAACAGCAGTAGTTTGGTTTGGGTTGTCCTGCGCGATGTAATTAATACTTATGCTTTCTGTTTTGGTTAGATTTAAGGAATAGGAAACTGAACTGGTTTGTCCAGCCGGAACAGCAGATACGAATCCATATACTGGTTTTTCGGTAATTGTTCCATTTCCCGTAATTGTAGCACTATAATCCGGGCTTGAGGTAGTATTTGACTGATTGAATGACGAAATAGTGGCTTCAAGAGTATTCGTTATGCCATCATTATCCAGGTCAATATCAATGTTGTTATTGGTACCGTCATTATCTGTATCCAGTGGGCAATCACTGACTGGAATTTTGTCTGAAAAAATAGGAACAGTGTTTGGACATCCCAAAATACTTCCTTTTACTTGGTAATATCCTGCTCGAGTTGGTTTGTATGAATTTAAATTGGCACCAATTATTGGAGTGTCGTCGAAATACCACTGAAAAGAATCATAAGAGGATAAAGTATTAATTTTCAAAATAACGTAAGGAATACAGGCTGAGTTGGTTACCGAAATTTTATCGGTAACAATTTCTGGTTTAGTGTCAAATCCGGAATAATAACCGCCATAAGTAGCAGCTCCATTTGTTCCAAAGTAAGAAACATACACTTGTCGGGTAGATTTTACTGATATATTGCCGAATAAACCATTAATTGTATATCTCACAAAACCTGAATTTCCTGTTACAGGAATAGCAGTGTTATTATTGAGTGGATTGTTGTTTATAGTCACGGTAGCTCCTGTTTCAGTAACGATGTTTACACCTCCGTTAAATGTTACGTTTCCTATCGATTCAATGTGAGGGATATTATCAACACTATTTGGTGTAGCGCAATTTAATGGTGGAACAAAAAACAAGTTTTGATTTGCAGGAGGATTATTAGGTGTGCCGTTTGTGAGAAAACCGGGAGCCAGGCCACCGATACTTTGATAAGCTGATACGTTTTCAGAGGTTGAAACATATAAGTTTCCATCAATAAATTGGCTTCCATTGATTACAGTATATTGTCCGCTATTAATAGTAGGAAGAGGAGTTGTTGATCCGTTGATGAAAATTTTGGTGTTATCAAGATTTGCAATCAATAAAACCCTTTCTAATTCATCTGTGCCAAGTCCCTTAACAAAAACGTATTCTTTGCCTGTTTTTTCAAAAGGGACAATTTGGTCAAAACCTACATCTCTGCCTGTTGGCAAGCCTTGAGCATTAACCAAAGTGCTGTTACTGCCTCCAAAAGATCCTGAATTGACCACCACTGGTTTGTCTGATTCTACTAAAGCCCCAATCATTTTAGAGCTATTAGAAACAGAATTGTTGTAGTTTTCTAAAGCTATAACATAACTTTCATTTTTGTTTAAAGGAATTTCTATAGGCCCAGAAATAATTTCTCCATTGGATAATCTTGTTCCATTTTCTATATTTGAAATAGTGATTTTCGTACCGTTTTCTGTAGCTAAAACTGAAGCAAAGTTCAGTACAGTACTGTCATAAAGCGGATTTAACATGGCGCCTAGCCTAAAAGTTTTACCTAATGCACTGTTTCCTTTAGATACAAGTCCGCCAGCATGAACATAACTACCATTATTGACATTCAACCCTGCATTAACTCTAACACTTACATAAATTAAATCTTCGGCTTCTACTATAAATCCTTTGTTTGTAAGGATGCCAATACTGGTTTTTGGAGTAAATAATTGTGTGTCCTGACCTTGACCAATACGATAAATATAGGGAGCATTATTTCTTAAAACGTCTGTAACAATAGGGATTCCGTTTGCAATGATTTTAAAATTGACATCGGTACTACTAGGTGTAGAAAGATATAAATACTGATCGCCTGCTAAATTTGTAGAACAGGTCAATGGCGGTATATAATGTGTTTTGCTAAATTGAGCAAAGCAACTTATTGATAAAAAAGTGAAGAAAATAAGTAAAGTTTTTTTCATGTGTTAAAAATAACAAAATTTATATTATCTTCTTACTGAAAAATCGCCTTTTATTACTTTGCCAGTATCAAATTCCAGCTTTTCACTGACTTTTGCAGATTGGATTCCTTTGATTTTGCAAACCAACTTTAAGTTTTCCTTAGCCGTCATGTAGGGATAAAAGTTAGGTCTTTCAATAATGGTACCCACTTTTTTCAAGGCTTCATGAGTTTCCATTGTCCCGCCAAAAGCGGTATACACTGGAGGTTTTATTGACCACATTCAGCGCAATTCCTAAAGTAGTTGATTTCCCGCTGCCGTTAGGACCTAGAATCCCGTATACATTACCTTTTTGTATTTCGAAAGAAACGTTTTTTAAAGCTTGAAGTGTGCCATAACGTTTGTGGAGATTTTTAATAAAGAGTATCGTTTCCAAAGGGGTCATCTTTATAATTTTATATAGGACGAATAAGGTATGATTTTGGTACTCTAAAATTCATATTAGTTTATTTCTTCGATTAATTTACGTAATAAATCTAATTTTTGTGCCGTAATAGGTTTGTCGATATAGTCTTTTACTACACGGTATTTTTTTGTCTTTTCAATATCATTAGGGTCAATTGAGGATGTCATGATGAAAATTATAATTTTTTTTTCTAAGGCTATCAGCAAAAATTCATCTAAAAATTGCCAACCATCCATGACCGGCATATTTAAATCTAATAAAATAGTGTCCGGCAGGTTTTCATTAGTATCAAAACAATGTTTTAATTTATCTAAGGCTAATTGGGGATTATGAAAAGATTCAATTTCGTCACAAAACTTATTTTTAGAAATGAGAATGCTCATCAATTTTACATTTAATTTATCATCGTCAATGATGTATGTTAATTTATTCTTCATATAAATAAATTTTAAAATTAGAACCTTGCCCCACTTCACTTTCTACTTCAATTTTTCCACCCATGGCTTCCAGCTGGTTTTTGGTTAAGAATAATCCAATTCCTTTCGCGTCTTCATTGCCGTGAAACGTTTTGTACATACCAAAAAGCTTGTGACCATTTTTTTCTAAATCTAATCCCAAACCATTATCTTTGAAATTGATAATGCTGTAATTGTCTTTAGCTTCGTAGCTAATTTCTAAAGTTGCAGTTCTATGGGGGGATTTATATTTAATTGCATTGGTAAATAAGTTAAGTAATATGCTGTCTAAATAAGCGGGGATAGCATTTACAATCAAATGGTCAGGAATGGTGTGAGTAATTACTATTTGACTCTCTTTGATGGCCTGACTCAAAGCCATTCTTGTTTTTTCAATTTCTTGCCTTAAGCGAATTCCTTTCTTTTCAATATTTATTTTTTGCTGAATGGTTATAATCTCATTCAAATATTCAATTGTTTCAGAGAGTTTTTGGGTGCCTTCTTTGAATAAATCAAAATAAGATAGTTTTTCAGTAATATCATCGGTATGATCTATCACATCAATTACCATAGATAGATTGCTGGTGTGGGAGCGGATGTTGTGGGAAACAATATGCGTGAAATTGTATAATTTATTATTTTGAATGTTGGTAATATCCAATAATTTTTTTAACTCTATTTCTTTTTCAATTCTTGAGGTTACATTTCGGCCTACGCCTATGAAATGAATAAAGGTATTATGGCTGTCAAATACCGTTGTTATATTAAGTTCAAACCAATATTTTTCTTTGTTTTTAGTGTAATTAAGAATGGTGATTTTTATACTTTCCTGATTCTGAATTGCCTTTCGCAGGAATTCGCAGGCTTGTTCATCCGTTTCTGGACCTTTAGAGGCATAGCCGGGTTTTTGGCCTATTACTTCTTCCATTTTCAACCCTGTAAGGTCTAAATAAGCCTGATTTGCCCATACTGCTTCACCGTTAGGATTTGCAATTACAATGGTGTCTGTAGTTTCGGAGGCTGCTAGGGAAAGCAAACTCATTTTTGCTTCAACATTTTTTCTTTCGCTGATATCTCTGACAAAACAGACTAAATAGGTAATGTTGTCCACCATAAATTTTTTGCCTGAAGCAATTTCAACAGCAATTGATTTTCCAGATTTGGTCCTTAAGGATGTTTCGTTGACAGTATATTCATTCTTTGTTAAATTGTATTTCAAGAAAAAACGAAGCTCTTTTCTAAATGTCATAGGAAACAGTTTCGAATGGTGTATTCCTTTGATTTCCGAATCATAATATCCGGTAAGTTCGGTGGATCTGGAATTACAGTCTGTAATAATACCATTAGAGGTATCTATAATTAGGATTGCATCATTGGCACTGGAAAAAACAGAAGAGAATTTTTCAACACTGAGCTGAAGTTCATTGATTAGATTTTGCTCCTTTGTAATGTCTTGAAAAGTACCTAGTAGAGATACTGCTTTTCCATCAATCACATCGACTTGACAAATGCATTCTACATATTTGATATTGTTTTTTGCGGTCGTAATCTCAAATTTATCACTAAATGGAATCCCGTGGTTTATTGCACTATTAATAAGAACTTTGATTCGGTCTCTATTCTCACCCATGGTGTAAAAATTAATTCCATTCCCAATTATGGGTTCATAATTTTCAGGAACTTCCAGAATACATTTTGTAACCGCATCCCAAAAAATGTGATTCGTTTGCAGGTCCATTTTCCATATTCCAATCTTAGCTGATTGAGCCGCCCTGAAATAAAGTTCTAGTTTGTTCTTCATCAGTAGGTTTTAAATAGTTAAAGAGTCTTGGAGACTACCAAATATAAAGGTTATTTTTTTTTGTATCAAATATTTTTAACATAAAATGATGGTTTTGCTATTTATATCTTATTTTATTGTCTAGTCAGTATTTATTTTATGAAAAAAAATGAGAATTTATTAAAATATCTTTTAGAAACTAATCGCAAGCAACGCCTTAATTTATCGTAAATTTGTATTAAATTTTTTTTTCAATGAGTGAGCCAGTAATGCTTTTTAAAAAACCATCCTATCCTGTAAATAAATCACTTTTAGAATACTTGGGACGGTTTGATCGCTTGTCAAAAGTTTCTATTTTTTACGATGACTTATTGCGTTTTTCCGGATCAATAACGGTCTATGATAAAAATGACCAGGATACGTTATGGATACGGGTATACTACAATGATTTTGAGCGAGAAGAAATTGATTTGAATCTAAAAAAAATCTATTCACTACTCCATTCTGACGGTAATCTGGGGATTATCAAATTCTTGAATGTGGATTCCATTGATTACTGCACTTTTGGAAATTCAAAACCTTTTCGAATAAAAGTCAGGAATATACTAAATGATAATTACACCCATTTTTATATTAAAAAAGCAGATGCTTCTCGTATTTACGGACTGGAGTTAGAGCATATTCTTTCTCCGGACAAAATAAATTTTTTAGTATATGAAGACACTTTAATAGAAGAGCATATTATGGGGATTCCTGGTGATGTGTTTATGAAAACACTGCTCATTGATTGCACCGAAACCGAAAAAGCGCAAATAGCCAAAGAATTTGTCAAGTTCAATGAGCGCTGTATGATTCGATTATTAGGGGATATGCGTTCCTATAATTATGTAATTGTGCCCACCCATGATTTTGATCAAGTGGTCTATAAAATACGTGCTATTGATTTTGATCAGCAATGCTACGAAGGAAATTTCAAAGTGTACCGTCCTCAGTTTTTTAAAGAAAATTACCCCATGGTAAAATTAGTTAAAGAAAAGCTTCAAAACAGTTCCATAGAGCAATATAAGGATGAAGAAAGAGCCGTTTTAGCCAAAAGAATCCTTTCTGCCGAAAACAGGATCAAGCGGTTGTTGAAAATTATGCGCGAGGACGTAATTGCTCCCGAGGCACATATTGAACAATTGCGATTAGAGCTTTATCGGTACACCAATGATTTGAATTTTAAAAGTGCAAAATCAATGGGCGGTATCATGAGTGCAGCTTTTCATTTTATTACCAGAAATTTCAAAACCAGTACTTTATTCAAAACAAAAGTATAAATTTCCTTGTTTTTCAGTTGAATCACGGTATTGCTGTGTTTTAAAAAAATCACCTAGTTTAAACTGGAAAACGCTCGATTTTTAGGAGTAATGCTTTGGCATAATTGGCGTGACAATCTACGTTGGCACCCGCAATTTCTTCCAAGGCTTCGATAAGCTTATGAAATGAAATCAAGGTTTTGAACGGACTTTCTTTGAAAAATGGATGCGCCATTTTTGGTAGTTTTTAAGAACCGTAAATTTACAAGGTTGGTTTTTGCATTTATTTCTAAAAAAAATCTCCAATTACACTTTCGTAATTGGAGATTGATATCATTATTGGTGCTTTAAACGGCAATAGAACACTGTAAACTTAAACTAGCTCTTCTCTTCTTTGTTGAAATAAACGAGATAGTAGTACATTTGTTTTTCCTCGTCCCATCCTTTTTCAACATATTTTTCAGCACTTTCAGGATTGATAAAATCCATTTTAATTTGGATGTGTGTGTCTAAATTAATGATGTTTTTGATTGATTTTCTAGCATCAGAAACTGCTGCATTTGCAATTGGAAAAGAAGTAACATCTTCAATACTGTATTTTTCTCCTTTGTCCATTTTGTAGTTCTTGAATTCAGGAATAAGGTCTGGATTGTCTAAAACTTCGTTCAGGAAATTAGTTTCTTCAAACTGATCATTTTTGGCAAAATAGTTCACGGAACGGTTCATGAACATTACTTCTTCTTTCTTGTCCTCGGCTGGGAAAACAACATCCTTAGCAAAGTTCTGACAAAATTTTAAATACTTTTTAGTGATAAAGTTTTCATCCTCAAAAGCATCTACTGATAAGAAATGCTCTAGCCAGTATCTGGCATCGTAGCGGTTGCTGTCAACAGTCAGGATTTTGTATCCTTCCTCTTTTTTATAATTAAAAATGATGCAGCCTTTATCTAACTTGTTTAAACTCACACCTTGTTGCAAAATCATCTCTAAATGGGTTGCTTTTTCTTCAAACTGCAAGAAATCTGCTTGTATTTCACTTTTGAAAATCCCTATCGCATCCACGACATTATTATCAATACTTACGTTAGATAAATATGTAACGTACACTTCGCCATTCTTGATATGCGGATGATTGGATTGCTCAAATAAGTGGGTTGTGATTTTTTTAGAAATCTCATGAACGCTGCTTGGATTGTCAAAAACTTCTGTTGCAAACTTGAACATATCATTGTAATCCAAATCAATTTCATGGGCAAACTGAAAATAGTTTTCTTCTTTTTCTCTAAAGGGTTTAAAGAAAAATTCTTTCATCAAGGGAACAATTTCATCATTTAAATTAAAGGGCTGCTCTGATAAAAAAATGGCTTCGTTTCTGCTTTTATTACCCACTCTATGAATGGATAAGTTCTCGATGTGTGTGTTATATAAGTTGATCATGTTTTTTATAAGATTTCCTCCCCTCAGTCCCTTCCTAAGGAGGGGTAGATGAGACGTAATTTTGTATTTGTTGATTTTTTTTATAATTGTCTGGAATCATACCTAACAAAGAAAGCCACGTAAAAAAATGTTCATTGGGTATCAATACGGACATTCATTTTATTTTTATATGGTTAGTCTCCCCTCACCTTTGGAGCAGGTTGGGGAGAGGGCTAATTCCAATTTTCCTCAAATCCGTAGTCTTCAAAACTATCATCGCCTTCAAACATGTTCAGATCATCTTCGTCCAAGCCATCTTCAAATTCATCATTATAGTTATCGGCATTGTCAGATTCAAAGTTTTTCTCCATCGCTTCATCCGGCATTTCCCCGTGAGAAAAAATAGTTTCCGGATATAAATTACCCAGCACTTGGTCTTCTACAGCAGCAAGTTCTACAAGGAATGTCCACATATTGATAAAGTCATAGACATAAAGAATTTTGGTATTTTGTTTGTCTAAAATATCAGATAATTGATAGTCACTCATGATTTTTTGCTCACCGGGAACATCACCGGTATCAAAAAGTGAAATTTCCTCTTCTTGGTTCCAAGTCTCATCACAAGTATAAAAAGAAGCTACTTCCATCCCGTCAAAACCAAAAGAATTGAAAATAGCATTGTGTAAATCTTCTAAAGTATCGTCTTCAAGTATTGCAATGTCTCTAAAAACATCTTCTTCCGCGTCTAGAATCACTCTAAATTTATAAACCATAATCTTTATTTATATTAAAAGTCCAAAGGTAAAATATAATTTTAGATTTAGATTTCAGATTTCAGATTTGTTAATAAGATTTTTGCGTATGCACGAGAAAGGAATACATCAATGTCAAAGTCTTTTTGAAGAAAAGAAGGAAAGTGTATTTTGTTTTCAAATCACTTATTTGAATAAAAAGTTACAGTTTTTTTATTTTAAATACACGGGCTACTCTTTTTCGGTACTGGTGGTATTTTTTATGATTTGGGTATTGTCTTTTTGATGTCATGTTATTTACAATCAATGCAATAACAAGGAGTATGAGTGAGCCAGTTAGCACAGGATACAGCACATACCAGTATCCCAGTTCTTTAATTTTTGGGGAGCCAATTATGGCTATCAATGCTGTGGCACCTCCCGGCGGGTGAAGCGTCTTTGTCATTTGCATCAAAACTATAGACAAGGAAACTGCAAGCGGTGCGGATAACCATAGAATATCAGGGACAAATTTAGCAATTGTTACACCTATAATTGCTGAAACCAGGTGGCCTCCAATAAGGTTTCTAGGCTGTGCTAATGGACTTTGAATCACACCATATACCAATACACTCGATGCGCCAAAGGATCCAATTAAATATATAACATCAGATTCTGGTAAAGCTTTTGATTGCAAATAGGCTATTATTCCAATGCCAATAAAAGAACCCAAAAAAGCCCAGGAATGTTCTTTGAAATCAACCAAAGTCTCCTTGTAGAGGATGTATTTGGTTTTGCGATAACTCCTTTTTATTTTTTGAACGTGCATAGGAGATTATTTTATTAAACTTGGCGAATAGGAATAAACGGTAAAAGGGTAAATCATTTTTGCCGTATATTTTGATATTAAGCAAACCAACAAAATAGGAATAAACAAAGTGTAATCATTCGTTAAACCACAAACTAAGAAAATAGCAGTAAAAGGGGCATGAATACTTGCGCTTAAAACGGCAGCCATCCCCATGATAATAAAGTTTATCGGAATTACATGAGCATTAAAATAAGTGTTTGTAACTAAAGCAAGAAGCAATCCTAAAAAAGCACCCATGAAAAGACTGGGTGCAAAAACACCTCCATCTCCTCCTGAAGCAAGTGTGGCTGATGTTACAATGGGTTTCAGGATGATGATGCCAATGATTGTTAGTGCCAGAGGGAAAGTCAATGACATTTCATTCGAACTAACAAAAATAGTTTTAATAGCATGATATCCTTCGCCATAAAGCTGTGGAAACAGGAATAAAGAGGAACTTAAAATCAGCGATCCTATTATAATTTTGAAATATGGAATTTTTATTCTCGTAAATTGGGCTTTGAAAAACAATACACTGCGCGTTAGATACACAGAATTCAATCCTGACAAAATGCCTAAAAGAATAAAATAGGGAATGGCTTTAAGATGCCAAGTTGTAATATTTACTGCAAACAGTGGTTTTTCGTCCAATAAAAATACCAGCCCAAAAGCAATGGCTACCGCAATCAAGTTACTAAGTAAGAATGCTCGAGTGACTTTTCTAGAAATAACCTCTATCGCAAAAAGAATTCCAGCGATCGGGCTGCTGAATATAGCTGTAATTCCAGCGGCAATTCCGGCACATATCAATTCAGTTTTGTATTGTCTAAACACATTTTGCTTTCTTTGAGCAACGGAGCCAATGGTTGCCGAAGCCACAACAGTTGAGACTTCTATCCCGGTGGAACCGCCAAAAACGACGGTCAATAATCCGTTAATGAAATGAGAAGGGATTTTATAACTGGGTAAATTTTTAGATTTAGAATTGGTGCTTTCAAAGATTTCTTTTATGCCTTTGTTTTCCTTTTTCTTGAATAAATATTCCCTAAGAAAATAAATAATCGACAATCCAAATACGGGAAAAATAACTAAGAATAGTGGATTGATAGTCGCTTGATGAAAAAATATTTCCTCATAATATTCTGTAGCATTTTTTAAAATAACACCTAAAAAAGCAGAAAGAAAACCAATCAAAACAGAGACAATAACTAATTTTCGGAATTTAATGAAGCGATAATTTTTTTTTATTCTTGCAGTAGTGTTCATTTAAAAGGGGGATGGAATCTTTATTAGTGTAATAAAAAGAATTTAACTCAATGTTGCAAAGATAAAGAAACAAAGCCAGATTAGAATTAAAAAAAGAAAGGCATGGTTTTCTTTTGCGATTCTGGTATTATTTTATTCTTTTAAATTTAGGAAGCATCTTATTTTTCATAAAATTCTAAAGGTAATTCATCCGGATCGGCAATAAAGAAGAACTTTTTTTGGGTAAATTCATCGATGCGTATTTCTTCGGAAGGGATGTTTTGATTCAAAAAATAATCGCGTGTTTTCTGAATATCATCTACTTCAAAAGCTAAATGACGCATTCCTGCCGCTTCAGGAGCGGAAGAACGTTTTGGCGGATTTGGAAAAGAAAATAATTCTATTACATATTCTCCGTTAAGTGCCAAATCAAGTTTATACGATCGTCTTTCCTCACGGTAAATTTCCTGAATAATGGTAAGTCCTAAAACAGTTGTATAGAACGTTTTAGATTTTTGATAATTGGCACAAATAATGGCAATATGATGAATTTTGTTAAGTTGGATCATATTATTGTTGATTTAATTGCCGGATCACTTTTGCCGGATTTCCTACTGCCAAAGAATTATCAGGAATGTCTTTAGTAACCACTGAACCTGCACCAATAACGCAGCCATTTCCAATAGTGATTCCAGGACAAATAACGGAATTTCCTCCAATCCAGCAATCATCACCAATGGTGATTGGTAAGGCATTTTCCAGCGTTTTTCTCAGTTCAGCATCCAGCGGATGTGTGGCGGTGTACAATTGAACGCCCGGTGCAAAAAACACATTGGAACCAATAGTGACCTTGGCACAGTCTAAAACAACACAGTTTACATTAAAATACACATTTTCCCCACAACTGATATTGTAGCCGTAATCGCAAAAGAATGGAGGTTCAATATATAGATTTGCTCCGGCATTGGGAATCAGTTCTTTTAGAATTTCCCGTGCTTTTTTAGTTATTCTGTATTCCACAACATTTAATCGGTGGAGCAAATTTTTAGATTTTCGCCTGTCTTTTACTAAAACAGGATCGCCTGCTAAATAATATTCTCCGGCAATCATTTTCTCTTTTTCGGTTTTTATTTCCATACTTAGTTTTTTTGTTTTTGGGCATGCCCTGCGCAAAAGCTCCGGTCGGGCTATTCGTTACAATCTTTCTTGTCTCGCTTTAACAGCTTGCCAAGAAAGGATTTTCACTACTATCCCTCATGCTGATCCTGCTTTTGAAGGGCAATAGTACGTTGTAAATATAATCTAAAATTAAAATTATTACAACTCATCCTCGTATTTCAACAGTTCAGTATTGTATTGTTTTGCCACCTTCTTTTCTAAAATACATTTGCTTTATAAAAAAATTAAATACGATGAAACTAACATGTACTAAGCAGCCAAATCATTTCAAGAAAAGTTTTAATTCGATTTTTTTATTTGCCTTTTTATTATTCAGCTTGACTATTTTTTCACAAAATACAGTTTCCGGGAAAGTGGTAGATGAAAAAGGAAAACCGGTTTCTGGAGCTAATATTTTTATCGAAGGAACGTATGACGGCGCTTCCAGCAGTGAAACGGGTGATTTTAGTTTTACGACTATGACAACTGGAAATCAGAGTTTGGTGGTGAGTTTCCTGATTTATGAAACTTTAAAAACCATAATTGATGTCGCTAATTTTAAAAATAAAACTATCAAATTACGAGAAAGCGTTACGTCGCTAGATGCAGTTGTGATTACGGCTGGAACTTTAGAAGCGGGCGATAAAGCTAGAGTTTCGGTTTTGAAACCATTAGACATCGTAACTACAGCGGGTTCTGCGGGAAATATTATTGCGGCTTTGCAAACGTTGCCAGGAACACAGACGGTAGGTGAGGACGGGCGATTGTTTGTTCGTGGCGGCGAGGCTAATGAAACACAAACTTTCGTTGATGGGATTCGAGTGGCGCAACCTTATGGTGCAACCACGAATAATCTGCCTACACGAGGAAGGTTTTCTCCTTTTCTGTTCAGCGGAATTTCATTTTCTACAGGCGGCTATTCAGCGGAATATGGCGAAGCGTTATCCAGTGTTTTATTGTTGAATACACAAGATGACCCAGACCAAAATAAAACTGAAATAGCATTGATGACTGTGGGTTTAGGAATTGGAAATACCCAAAAATGGAAAAAAAGTTCGTTGAGCGTAAATGCGAATTACATCAATTTAGCACCTTATCAGGCTTTGATTCCACAAAATGTGGATTGGAATAGTCCTTTTCAATCGGTGTCTGGAGAAACGGTGTACCGTTATAATTTTAATAATGGGATTTTGAAAGTATACGCTGCTTTTGACTCTTCAAAATTTGATATTAATCAGGAAAATATCAATTCGCCGGAGAAAATCAGAGTTGATTTAAATAACAATAATTTCTATTTAAATTCGTCTTACAAAGGCGTTTTTGGGAACAATTGGCAAATTACTACTGGATTGAGTTATGGCTACAGCAACAACAAAATAAATTTAGATTCAGATAAAGTGGCGAATGATGAAAATGCGGCTCATTTGAAATTAAAATTGAAAAAAAGTTTTTCTGAAAGAGTAAAAATTTCCTTTGGAGCAGATTATTTTATTACCCAGTTCAATGAAGATTTCAACGAAAATTCAGGGTCGGTTTTCACCAATGGCTACAATGCAAACATTGCGGCTGTTTATACGGAAGCTGATGTTTTCTTCTCTAAAAAATGGGCTGCAAAAGTAGGCTTAAGAGCTTCGAATAACAATTTGCTGAACGAAACCGCTATTTCCCCCCGAATTTCATTTGCGTATAAAATGGCAAAGAACAGTCAGTTTTCATTTGCCTATGGCGATTTTACTCAAACTCCAAGTGCTGAATACATTAAATATTCCAACAACAATCAGTTTGAAAGCGAAAAAGCCTCGCATTACATTTTGAATTTTCAATACCATAAAAACGGGAAAACATTTCGTGCCGAAACCTATTATAAAGACTATCGCGATTTAGTAAAATTCGACACCCAAATGGCCGCATATAATTCGGTTTACAATAATACCGGTTCTGGTTATGCTAAAGGTTTGGATTTGTTTTGGAGAGATGGAAAATCAATCAAAAATTTAGAATATTGGGTTTCCTATTCCTACATTGATACCGAAAGAGATTATAAAAATTTCAGTTTTCAAGTTACACCAAGTTTTGTTGCGGATCACAGTTTGTCGATAGTTACTAAATACTGGATAAACGATTGGAAATCGCAAATAGGTTTCACGAATTCATACAGTTCCGGACGACCCTACAACAATCCAAATGAAACGAAATTTATGAATGGAAAAACCAAATCGTACAACAGTTTGAGCTTCAATTGGGCGTATTTGCTATCACAGCAAAAGATTTTATACTTCTCGGTCTCGAATGTTTTAGGAAGTCAAAATGTTTTTGGCTACGAATATGCGAACAATCCGGATAATGCGGGCTTTTATAACAGAAAAGCAATTATTCCTACGGCCGATCGTTTTTTCTTCGTAGGATTCTTTTGGACGATTAGCAACGATAAAAAAGACAATCAGTTGAAAAATCTTTAAAACGAGTCATAATGTCAAAGGTATAAAATCCTAATAAACGTAAATTCATTCCACTTTATGACTTTCGGCTTTAAGACTTTCGACTTTATGACTTTCGACTGACACACAATTCATCCATCAAAATTGACAGTTCAGTATTTATAAATTTTAATCCAATGAAAACCGAGATACTTTTGAAGTATAAATAACACAATGTTTCAATCATCAAAAAAACAACCATTAAAAACAAGAAATCATGACCAAAATTATCACCACAATCGCATTTTTTATCTGTAGTTTATTATCGGCTCAAGGGCAATTCGAACAAGGTATGGGAAAAGCATTCCAATTATGGGGCGAAGGAAAAAACACGGAAGCTTCTGATTTGTTCGAAAGAATTTCCGGTGCTGAAAAAACAAGCTGGTTGCCAAATTATTATGTTGCATTGGTGAATACCACAACTGCTTTTAGAACAAAAGATAAAGATCAAATGAATTTATTACTTTCGAAAGCGCAAAAATCATTAGATTTAGAAATGGATAAAAATCCAAATAATGCCGAATTATTGGTTATGCAAGCAATGATTCATACGGCTTGGATTGCTTTTGACCCAATGACAAACGGACAAAAATTATCCGGAACGGTTATGGAATTGTACGGAAAAGCACAAGCAATTGCTCCGGAAAACCCAAGAGTTGTTTTTGGTAAAGCCGAATTTGAAATTGATAGCGCTCAATTTTGGGGAACAGACACCAAACCAATGTGTGCGCAAATTGAAAAAGCTATCGGACTTTTTGCTACTTTTAAACCTGAAACACCTTTTTCTCCAAAATGGGGATTGGACAGAGCATTAGCAGCACAGAAAAATTGTAAATAATTCAGTTGATTGTTTCGAATTAGTCATTTTAATGAAAAAAATAGAGAATAAAAACTATTGAAAAAAAGAGAATAATGTATATAAAACCACAATTACTAAAAGCTTTATTTATTGGGGTTATAATTTTTTTAGTGTCGTTTCTTATTGAATTTATTACTGTTGGGAGTGAGGTGTTTAGTCCTAGATTGTACGTTTACTTTTTATATTGTATGCTTTATAGTGTTACTTTGTATCTTGTAAATGCTGCTTTGTTCGTATTTTTGGACAAAGTTTTTAAAGATAATATTTACGTTCCAAAACGGATACTAATTGGATTTGTAAGTTCTTTTTTTCTCACCTTATTTGTGATTTTTTTGTTGCGAATTTTTATAAAAGTAATTATAGAAAGAAACTCATTTTCAGAATTTTTGTCCAATGAAACTCCTCAGGCTTATATAGAATCATCAATTATTACTTTTATTGTACTGTTAGGCGTTCACGCTTTGCATTTTTATAAAGCTTACAATGAAAATAAAGTCAAAGAACAGAAAATCATCGCAGGAACCGCAAATGCTAAGTTTGAAAGTTTAAAAAATCAAATAGATCCCCATTTTCTTTTCAATAGTTTGAATGTTTTAAGTGCTCTTATTGAAGAAAATCCAGAAAATGCACAACGATTTACGACTTCATTATCTAAAATTTACCGGTATGTTTTAGAACAAAAAGACAAGGAATTGGTTCCAGTGGAAGAAGAACTGGCTTTTGCCAAAACCTATATGAATTTATTAAAAATGCGTTTTGAGAACAGCTTGTTTTATGAATTGCCAATCCAAAATGATGGGATTGCTTCGTCCCTCACAATGACAGAAGCCAAAGTAGTACCGCTCTCTTTGCAACTTTTATTAGAGAACACAGTGAAGCATAATGTGGTAAGTGAACAAAGGCCATTGCACATTCGGATTTATGTTGAGGGCGATTATTTAGCAATCCAGAATGATTATCAAAAGAAAGAAGTATTGCAAGATCGTCAAGGTGTTGGTTTGCAAAATATCGTCAACAGGTATGGAATTATAACCAACAGAAAAGTCTTGGTTATTCAAAATGAAACAACATTTACAGTCAAAATACCTCTTTTGACAAAACAAATTACAGTTATGGAAACAACTACAAATTTCAATGAAGATACGGCTTATTACAGAGCTAAAAAACGAGTGGATGAGCTTAAAGGTTTTTACGGAAACTTGATCTCTTACTGTTGTGTTATTCCGTTTTTAATTTATATCAATTTAACTTTTTCGCCACATTTTCAATGGTTTTGGTTTTCTGCAGCCGGATGGGGATTTGGATTGACGATGCATGCTTTAAAGGTTTTTGGCTACAGTTCTAATTGGGAACAAAGAAAAATTCAAGAAATTTTGCGCAAAGAGGAGCAGAAACAAACTTGGAAATAAGAATATGAGCTGTTATAAACGTAAAAAAATTAAATAAGAAATTATGGAAAATACATATCAAAACGAAGAGCGCTATTTTAAAGCAAAAAAACAAGTGGAAGAAATTAAAGGTTTCTATGGGAACTTAACAGCCTATATTGTCTTTAATATTGCTCTCTTAATTATAAATTTAGTGACATCTCCCGAGCATTTATGGTTTTTTTGGCCTATGTTAGGGTGGGGAATTGGAGTAATTTTTCATGGCATGAAAGTCTTTAATTATATGCCATTTTTTGGTAAAGATTGGGAAGAACAAAAAATCAAAGAGTTTATGGATAAAGAAAATGAGAGAAAAGATACCTGGACGTAAAGTCACAATTCTTCTATTACAATTGAATTGCTTTTTTTAAATAGTAAATGACACTTAATATCAGTAAAATGAAAAGAAATTTTAATTCTGAGTTTGAAGGATTTCAGCCAGAAGACAAATACACTGCCGCCCAACGAGAAGTCAAGCGATTGAAAGGGTTTTATACGCATTTAATAGTATATATAGCCATAAATATAATGATTGTATTCCTCAATGTTAGAGATTTGGATCCGGGAGAAAGCTATTTCAAAATAGAGAATTTCTTTACTGCATTCTTTTGGGGAATAGGAATAGTGGTACACGGATTTTCTGTTTTCTTGCCCAATTGGATTTTTGGAAGAAACTGGGAAGAGAAAAAAATCAAGGAGTTGATGGAGAAAGAGAAAAGTGAAAAATGGGAGTGAAATAAGTGTTCAGCCGCAATTTTCAGTAAACCAAAATAACCTAATAAACGATTCAATATTAAATGATGACAATAATAATCGAAGACGAAAAACCAGCTGCAAGATTACTGCAGCGAAAATTAGAAAAACTAAATATTCAAGTAGGAGTGATGTTGCATTCTGTAGAAGAAGCAATTGATTGGTTTTCTAATAATGAACATCCGGAATTGATTTTTCTAGACATTCAATTGTCGGATGGATTGTCATTTGAAATATTTGATAAAGTTGAAATTAAGAGTGCTGTGATTTTCACCACGGCTTATGATGAGTATGCTTTACGGGCTTTTAAATTGAATAGTATTGATTATCTTTTGAAGCCTATTGATGAAGATGATTTAGAGGTTTCCGTTACAAAATTTAAGGCGCGTTTGCCTAAACTGGAAACAGTACAATTGGATTTTGAACAAATCAAAAAAATGCTGTCTAATCCATTTGAAAAAAATTACAAAAAAAGATTTTCTGTAAAAATAGGCCAACATTTAAAGGTGATTTCTGCCGATGAAATTGAGTGTTTTTTTAGTGAAAATAAAGGAACCTATTTGCATACTTTTGACAATAGGAATTATTTAATAGAAACAACTTTAGAACTTTTGGAACAGGAATTAGATCCAAAGGATTTTTATCGGGTAAGCCGAAAATTCATAGTTCCTCTTAAAGCAATTAAAGAAATTGTAGTCTACAGCAACTCCCGTTTGAAAGTTATTTTACCTTCTTACAAAGACGAAGAAGTAATTGTGAGTAGAGAAAAGGTTTCTGATTTCAAGAGTTGGATAGGCTGATAATGGTATTAAATAGATAAAGTATATAATAGGTGTTAAATAGCTCTTTTTTAGCGAATTAGGTATTTAGTATAGAATATGTCTATAGTGCTTTTATACCTTTAAAAATGTTTTTCGGATTCCAATTAGAACAAAAATGAGTGCCGTGTAAAGTATAAAAAACGGAATGATATATTCAATTAAATTCATAGGTAACATTACCGCAATTATCAATAGTTGGAAGCCCAAACCGTAGATAGAAAGTATCGTCATAAACCAATTAGGAAACGTTTTTACTTTGTAAGCTTCTTTATCAAGTGTGTGAATGATCTTGTCGAATGTTCCATAAACGAGGGTGTAAACACGGAACAGAATATCGACAGATTTTTGGGTTTCGCCGGGTAAAGCTCTGGGTGATTTGTACTCGAAAATTTTACTGGTAGTGTCTCCGCCAACGGATTTATTTCTTAAAATCACATAGTAGTAATTGTATAAAGTGCCCTGCAATTGGATGCCGATAAAAGCCAAAATAGTAACCCAAAATGATGTTTTTGAAACATAACAAATAGTCATTAAAAGCAGAAAATTTAAGATGATATCAAATACACTGTCCAAGTATCTTCCAGTATAAGAAGGCGTGTTTTTTAAGCGTGCCAGTTCACCATCTGCTGCATCAATCATTGATTTCAAAATGATAAAAAAACTTGCGAAATAGTAACTTCCTTGCAGAATACAGTAAATAGCAATCAAGCCCGAAACACCAAAAAGTAAGGTGACATGAATAGGGGTAAACCGAGTGTTTTTTAATTGATTGGCAAGAAATTTTCCAAATGGTCTTCCATAATCTGATAAATCTAAAAATTTATCTTGAGCAGCAAGTTTAGACATTTATGTTGGTAAACAAAGAAATGCGACAATATAGTCAGGTGTTATTTTGAATTGACCACGGTTTAAACCATGGGTTATGTTTATTTCTTATTTAGATAATCGGTGTAAAGTGAATGTCATTGCCGTTAATAAAAAGAAAGCCATCACTTGATGTAGTAATCCCAACCAAAGTGGGACACTGTAAAGCAGAGTAAGGATACCTAATGCAAATTGCAAGAAGACAATCAACACCAATATATTGATTCCTTTTTTCTGAAGTGAGGAAAGAGTGTATTTTCTGCTTGTAAAATAAAGAGCAAGAATTAATCCTACCACGACATACGCCATAGTTCGATGTACGAACTGAACGCCGCTTTTTCCTTCGATAAGATTTAAAAACAAGGTGCTTTTTTCTATAAAGACACTCTCGTGAATGAATTGACCATCACTCATCAGCGGCCAATGATTGTGAATCAAACCCGCATTTAAACCCGCAACAAACCCGCCATAAATGATTTGGATAACTAGAAAAATTAATGCGACACGCGCGAGATTTCGTAATGGAGGTATAGCTGTCGCTTTGTTTGGGTAGATTAAATCCAAAGCTACCCAGAGTGTGTAAGCAAACGTTATAAAAGCAAATGTAAGGTGTAATGCCAATCTAAAATGACTTACATCCGGATTGTCGATTAATCCGCTACGTACCATAAACCAGCCCAGAAATCCTTGAAAACCACCCATGAATAGTAGAACAACACATTTTTTTATAGTCTCTGTCGAAAGACGTTTCTTGAACAAGAAATATATAAAAGGAAGGATAAACGCTAAACCTATTATTCTCCCTATAAAACGGTGAAACCATTCCCAGAAATAAATGAATTTGTAATCACTTAACGTAAAATCATTGTGGATGTTTATTTTTTGGTACTCCGGAAATTTTTTATATTCTTCAAAAGCGTGTGACCATTTTTCTTCTGTTAAAGGAGGAAAAGTATCAGTTACTAAATGCCAGTCGGTCATTGATAAACCGGAATTGGTCAATCGGGTAATTCCTCCCACTACAACCATCATAAACAATAATAAGCATCCTGATAACAACCAAATGATAACGTAATTATTCTCTTTTTTCATTGTTTGAAATTAATTTTTGCAAAGATATTTGAAATGTAATTAATTGTTAATTCAACAAGCGTTAATCTTTAATCCGATTTTTGCGGCTCTTTTTAGCATAAATTGAAAAGCAGCTTCATATTCATTTGGAATTTCTCCTTCTAAAATGGCTTCTTTTATGGCTTCTTTCAGCATTCCGATTTCTTTTGAAGGCTTTAAGTTAAATTTTTCCATAATTTCTTCACCTGATATTGGTGGCTGGAAATTACGTACCTGATCCCGTTCTTCGACTTCTACAATTTTCTGGCGGACGATTTCAAAATTATTGTGGTATTTCTTGAATTTATTTGGATTCTTCGTTGTGATATCCGCTTCGCATAGTGTCATTAAATTCTCAACGTCTTCGCCAGCGTCAAAAACCAAACGGCGCACTGCAGAATCCGTTACCGTATCTTGGGATAAAACAATCGGTCGTGAACTCATCATGACCATTTTTTGCACAAATTTCATTTTTTGATTCAACGGCATGTGCAAACGTTCAAAAATCTTTTTTGCCATTTTGCCACCAAGAAATTCATGTCCGTGAAAGGTCCAGCCTTGTTTTTTAGTAAAACGTTTCGTTGGTGCTTTACCTATGTCGTGCAATAATGCTGACCAGCGCAACCAAACATCATCAGTATGCGGACAAATATTATCGACAACTTCCAGCGTGTGATAAAAGTTATTTTTATGGGTATGGCCTTCAATTTCTTCCACTTGATTCAGAGCAGTCAATTCTGGAAGAATAATATCTAAAAGTCCAGTTTTGAACAATAGCAAGAATCCTACGGAGGGTTTGTCTGTCGAAAGTATTTTATTCAATTCATCGACAATGCGTTCTCCGGAAATAATTTTGATTCGTTCCGCATTTTTGGTTATCGAATTCAGCGAATCTTCTTCGATTTCAAATCCCAATTGGTTTGCAAAACGAATCCCTCTCAACATGCGCAAAGGATCGTCAGAAAAAGTAATATCCGGATCCAAAGGGGTTCTGATTATTTTGTTTTTTAAATCTTCCAATCCGTTAAAAGGATCGGAGAGTTCTCCAAAATTAGCGGTGTTCAAAGATAAAGCCAGTGCATTTATGGTGAAATCACGACGGTTTTGGTCGTCTTCTAAGGTGCCGTTTTCTACAACTGGATTCCTGCTTTCAAAATTATAGGATTCTTTTCTGGCTCCAACAAATTCAATTTCGGTGTCTTCAAAACGCAGCATCGCTGTTCCGTAAGTTTTGAAAACCTGAACTTTTGGTTTGTTAGGAAGCAGTTGTGACACTTTTAAAGCCAATTCAATTCCGCTGCCCACGGCAACAATATCAATGTCTTTTTTAAAGTCTCTCTTCAAAAGTAAATCTCTTACGAAACCACCAATCACATAACTGTCAACGCTAAGTTCTTGAGAAGCTTGAGAAATTACTTCGAATATTTTGTTATGTAAGGCTGTTTTGTAGTTCATTTTTTATTACCGCAAATTCGCTAATTATTTTTTGGTATCAACGATACGTTTGTATTCTAAAGAGGTCAAGTTAAAATTAACCAATATTGCAAGTTTGTTTCCAGAATTTTTTAAATAATTTAAACACTGATTGTAATGACTATTGTTAAAACATTCGACAGTTTTTATTTCAAGAATTATTTTGTCATGGATAATAAAATCTGCATAAAATTTATGTTTTAAAATTGAATTTTTATAACTAACAGAATATTCTTTTTCCCTCTCATAATGAATATTATTTTCATTAAATTCCAATTCTAAGGCATCTTTATAAACTATTTCAGAGAAACCTTTACCAAGATTTTTGTGTACTTCATACAGGAGTCCAACAATTTTATAACATTCATCTTTATAAATTAAATCATCCATTTTTAAAATTGAATTAGTGAATTAGCGGTAAAAAAACAATTATTTCCGAATCACTTTTACCTGAGAATCACTTGTCAATTTTATAATTGTAGATGGTTTTTCGGCAATTTTTTCGCGATGCAAATTTACAACATAGTCCACGCCTTTTATAATTTCAGGACTGATTTCTTTGAAACTTTTTGGAGTAGGTTGTCCGGAGATATTTGCCGATGTGGAAACCAACGGTTTTTTCATTTTTTCCATCAATTTAAAACAAAAAGGTTCCTTTACAAGTCTAATTCCTAGTGAGTTGTCAGCTGCAATTAAATTGGGTGCTACGTTTCGTGGTTTGTCCAGAATTAAAGTGGTTGGGTTTTGATTTGCCAGTTCACTATCGGTCAGGTCAGAGAAATCCATAATTTGCCAGGCTACTTCCGGAATGTCTTTGAATACATTGTAAATCATTTTATCGCCATTCATCAAAACAATCATGCTTTGGGTTTCGGCTCTTTTCTTGAGTTTGTAAATTTTAGCGACAGCCTCTGGATTTGTGGCGTCACAACCAATTCCCCATACGGTATCAGTGGGGTAGAGGATGATTCCTCCATTTTTTATGACTTCGTAAGCATTGTGTATTTCTTGGTTGATATCCATGATTATAGATCGATTATTTTATAAGTGGGAATTGCTTTGATTTTTAATTTATTATGATAAACATATAGATTAATTAATCTTTCAGATATAAACCCGAAAATTCGTGCTTGATAGTCATCCTTGGGAATACTGACTTTAGATTCCAATTCAAATAGAATAGAAAAAAGCCAGGTGTAATAATCATCCCAAATTTTCTTGGAACAAATCATCATATTTGCTACATGAAACAGTCGACCTTCGTCTAAATGGGTTACAATACTTTCTTTGTATTGCGGGTACTTCTCACTAATTATTTTTTTTGTTAAATCCCAATCTTCTTTTCGGTGATCTTCACAGTAGTTTTGAGTCAGTGTAGTATTTTTAAATTTATATGGTTTACAAAGAATTACATCGTACTCCGAGAGTATTTTAATGATTTTTTTTTCTAAAATTTCTCCATCAGTTTTAACTAATTTTGTTTTTTTAAAATCATCAATCTTAATTTTTTTTTGAGCGGAAGGTTGGAAATTATAAAAGGGATTGAAAAAATTAAAATACCTCCTGTAATGACAGATTCCAACGTATTCAACATCCGTAATATTTTTCCAAATCCAATAAGAAGCAGTTAATTCACAGTAGTTTTTGTTTTTATTAGCAATGTTATCGAGCGTGTTGTCTCGCAAAATATTTGTTGCAATGTCTACATTTTCGCCGACTTGTATCGGGATATGCAATTCGTTAAATAAAATAGGGGTCTCTTTATGTGTAACTGTAAAAATTTTAACCATTTTCTAGTTCTTTTTTAGATTTAATTAATGCGGATGCAATTATTTGGTGCATGTCGTAATATTTGTATTCTGCCAATCTGCCTCCGAAAATTACATTATTAAGGGTTTCGGAAAGCTTTTTATAATTGAGATATATCGCTTGATTTTTTTCGTCATTAATAGGATAATAAGCCTCTTTTTCGGACGTCCAATTTTCAGGATATTCTTTTGTCACTACAGTTTTCTTTTGGTTGCCAAATTCAAAATGTTTATGCTCTACGATCCTCGTATGTTGATATTCAATGTCATTATAGTTAATGCCTGCATTTCCTTGAAAATTCTCGGTATCCAGAATTTGTGTTTCAAATCGCAACGAGCGATATTCTAGTTTTCCAAACCGGTAATCAAAATATTCGTCAATTTTCCCCGTGAAAACAATTTTTGTTGCGATATTTTCAAAGTACTCTTTGTTTTCGAAATAATCTGTATCAAGTTTCACTTCAATGTTTTCCAATAAATTTTCTATAATTTTATTGTAACCTCCAATGGGGATTCCTTGGTAGCGATCGTTAAAATAATTATTGTCAAAAGTAAATCTAACGGGAAGTCTTTTAATAATGAAAGCAGGCAGTTCGGTGGCCTTTCTGCCCCATTGCTTTTCAGTATACCCTTTGATCAAGGTTTCGTATATGTCTTTTCCCACCAATGAAAGTGCTTGTTCTTCGAGGTTTTTAGGGTTGTCGCTTCCAAATTCCTTAATTTGCTGCTCAATTTTATTTTTTGCTTCAGCCGGCGTTTTGGTTCCCCATAGCTGATAAAAGGTATTCATGTTAAAAGGTAGATTATAAAGTTTACCCTTTGAAAGCGATAGAGGCGAATATACGAAATGATTAAAATTCACGAATTGATTTACATAATCCCATATTTTCTTGTCATTGGTATGAAAAATATGCGGGCCATATTTGTGGACATTTATCCCTTCAATATTTTCACAATAAATATTTCCTCCGGTGTGTTTTCTTTTATCTAAAATCAAACACTTTTTACCCGCTTTTGTTGCCTCATGCGCAAAAACACTACCGAAAAGACCTGATCCTACTATTAAATAATCATATTCTTTTTTCATTCAACAAAAATAGATATTTAATACTAAATTGCAACAAATTTCAAATTGATGTTTATGTTAGGAAAAATACAAGTAGGTTATTTAGTCTCGTACGATTATGAACTATTAAAAAATTCGATACCAACAATATACAAAGAATCTAATACTATTTTTTTAGCTATTGATAAGGAACGAAAAACATGGAACGGTGAATTTTTTACTATTGATGATACTTTTTTTGAATGGATTGATGCATTTGATGTTGAAAATAAAATTGTTATATATGAAGATGATTTTTACGTGTCAAGTTTAACTACAATGGAATGCGAAGTTAGAGAAAGAAAAATGCTTTCTGATAAAATGGGAATAGGAAATTGGTTAATTCAAATTGATGCAGATGAATACTTTTTAGATTTTTCAGGTTTTATAAATGATCTTAGGAAGTATGATTCTTTTTTGAAAAACCCAAAAGAAAATCCTGTTCAAATAGGTTGTTTTTTAACTCACTTGTACAAATACACTAATGAAGGAATATTGTATGTTGAAAATCTTACAAGAGTTTTACTTGCTACAAACTATCCAAATTACAAAGTAGGCAGAAAGACAAAAGCAAGGGTAATTTACACGGATAAAATTCTTTTGCATGAATGTTTATCAAGAACCGAAGACCAATTAGCTTTCAAATTAAAAAATTGGGGACATAATGTACAAATTAATAACTCTTTCTTTGAAAAATGGAAATTAGTAAATCAAGAAAATTATAAAACATTTAAAGATTTTTATTACATAGAAGCTGATACATGGAAGAATTTAGGTTATTTTCCTACAAAAAACATAGATGAAATTAAAAACTATGTTAGTAATAATAAAGTACTTAGAATTTCATCACTTTATCTTTTTTTTAAAAATTTCGGACAATGGTTTAAGTATTTAGCTAAATAATATTTTTGCTTTTATTAAAACAATCGACTAATCTTATAATAAAACAATTGAAAAGAACTATAATTTTTAATACGTCATTGATAACCAATCAAAAGGTGTTAATTGATATCATTGAAAGCTTCAATTCAAAAGGAATTCTTTTTGGTGACGGAGTGCGAAACAAAATAAAACTTTTTGAATTAGAAGGGAAAACGATAAATATCAAATCTTTCAAAACCCCAAATCTGATCAATAAAATTGCCTACAAATATTTCAGAAAATCTAAAGCCAGACGTTCTTTCGAATATGCAGCTATTTTATTAGAAAAGGGAATTGGTACGCCACAACCTATAGCTTGTGCTGAAAATTTCACTTTGTTGGGATTACAAGAAAGTTTTTATATCAGTGAGCATCTTCAGGCAGAGTTAACTTTCAGAGAATTAGTGCTGCAACCTGATTATCCGGATCATGAGAATATCTTGCGGCAGTTTACCCGATTTACATTTGATTTACATCAAAAAGGAATTGAGTTTTTAGATCATTCTCCAGGAAATACTTTGATTAAAAAAGCAGATGATGGAAGCTATAGTTTCTACCTAGTTGATTTAAATAGAATGAATTTCCATCAGTTTATGGACTTCGAGCTACGCATGAAAAATTTCAACAGGCTTACGCCAAAAAAAGAAATGCTGGCAATAATGAGTGATGAATATGCCAAACTTTACAATAAGAAATACGATAAAGTTTTTGTAAAAATGTGCTTTTATACCAATGATTTTCAAATGAAATTTCATAGAAAAATTGCTCGTAAAAAGAAATTATTGTTTTGGAGATAACTGTTGTTGTCTTTTCCAAAGTTGTTCTAATTCTTGATATCGGATGTGAATTGAATTTGCGTTTAAATAGCAAATAATCAAGCCTTTTTTTCCGTCAAGAAATCCTAATCGGATAATGTAATTGAACAAAAAATTATATGCAGGATGCAAAAAATGTAATAAAACCGAAGGCTTTTGCTTTTTTAAAAACTTCTCCTGTGCTTTGAATTCTCCGTACCGAATCGTTTTCGATTTATACGCTTGAAAATTAGCATAGGAATAATGAATCAGTTTGTTTTTTAGAACACCTATTTTTCCATTTACTTTTAATTTTTCATGAACAAGCCGGTCTGTGTTATATTCAGCTTGATTTTTATTAAAAAGCCTAAATATTTTATCATTCTGATTCCCGCTGAAATGCAATACTTTGCCTTCAAACATAAAAGTTCTATAGAAAAGAAAAGCCGAAAAGGTTTCATTGGTTTTTATTGTGGCTATAATTTCATTCTTTAATGCAGGAGTCAGTCTTTCATCTGCATCCAAAAATAAAATCCAGTCATTTTTTGCATGTAAAATAGCAAAGTTCCTTTGAGAAGAATAGTTTTCGAATTTATTTTGAATGAAAGTGACCTTTTCAAATGATTTACAAATAGCTTCTGTTTTATCGGTACTGAATGAATCGACAACAATAATTTCATCAGCAAAATCTAAATCAACCAAAAGTGGCTTAATTTGATTTTCCTCGTTTAATGTAATTATTAAAACTGAAATGTTCGTGTTGTGATTGTATTTCATTAATTTTTGAATGTTTTACAAAAATAGAATATTATTCTAAATGTGTTTCCAAGAAAGTATGTAAAGCAGGAATAATCAACTCGGGAGTAAACTCTTTGTAAAACGCAATGGTTTCTTTTTTTATGATTTTAGCCGTTTTGCCTTCAAATAAATCAGGTTTAAACTCTTGTAAATGCAGAGAAACATGATTAATTCCATCTTCAAATGTGGCCCATCCTTTTTTGTCAATCCAAGGCGAAAAAATTATAAAAGAGGGTTTTTCTAATGCTTTTGCCATATTTATTGCCCCGCCATCGTTGCCAATTATCATATCACAATGATTCATGATGGCGATAAACTCTCGAATGTTTTTTCCTAAGAGGGAGAAATAAATTTTTTGTCTAGTACTTTCTTTACACCCATTGTAAATTGTTTTTGCATCTTCAATTTGCTTTGGAAAATAATTAAAAAGAATATTCACATCTTCCTTATCTGCAATAAAATCGACTAATTGAGACATATATTCCAACGAATAGGTTTTGTCTGGACTGCTTCCAATTATGCTGACCATAACTGTTTTTTTAGATTGGTCTATACCGTGAGATTCAAAAAGTGAACTAGCAAAATCATTCTCTACTTTTGTGACATAAATTCTGGGAAATGTTTCTAATTCAATATCCAGATGCAAAGGATTTAGCAATGCTAATCGCTGTTCAATTATTAAACCTAAATTGGTATTGGTCGTTTTTTTTCTAATCACCGTATCCGTATAAAGAAAGTCTCTTCCTTTTTTCCAATACGATATTTTTTGTTTTGCACCCGATAACAATACGACAAGCCAGCTTTCTAATTTGGAATACGCATCTATAATAATATCATATTTTTCAGTTCGAATGGATTTCAATAATTTAAAATATTCCCATTTGCTTTTTTGATGTTTTTCCTGGAAAAGGATGAGATTATCGAAACTTGTATTTCCTTGTAAAACAGCAATGGTAGATTCGTAAACCATATAATCAATTTGCGCTTTTGGGTAGGCTTTGCGCAAATTATTGCATAATATGGAGCTTACTAAAACATCTCCAATCATTTTTTGTTGAATTACAAGTATTTTCATTTGAAGTAAATTTGAAAAGTTATGCTTTTGTTTTCAAGTAATTCATTGCACGAGGACTAATCCAGGTTTGTTTTCGTAGGACATTTAAATAATAAATGGATAAATTTTTAAGCATCAATCGATTCACTTTCAATTTTGGAATAAAAAATAAAAACACGCTTAAAAGCGACAAAAATAGTTTCTCACTAAGAACTCCTAAAATTAATAATGTATGTAAATAGAGTTGTATTCCTGTTGAAAATTGACTGCTGATGTACACGTGTTTTGAGATGATCACTTCTGTTTTCGTGAGTGCTTTTGTCTTTACGTTTAATCGGGATGCACCACCATGTTGATGGAAAATAGTAGCTTTTCGGGTAACGGCAACTTTTCCATCCGTATCAGAAATTTTTTTACAAAGTGCAACATCTTCAAAATAAAGCCAAAAATCTTCATTCCAGCCTTGAATTTTGTTAAACCATTCTCGGCTTATGAAAATGACCGCTCCGGTAACCCAATCTGGGTAAAACAACTCATTGTTGTTATTAAAACGTTTTTCTAATTTTGCCTTATTCAGTTTTCTAAAAATAGATCTTGACACTCCGAAAAATCGTCCTAAAGCCGGAAATAAATTGTTTTGTTTGTAAAAAACTTCGTTTTCGTTTATTTGTAAACAGGATAAAATTCCAATTTCTGGATGGGAAACAGCCGTTTCTAAAAGAGTTTCAAGGGCTTCAAGAGTAAGTTTTGTATCTGGATTTAAAAAAAGGAAATGGTTTCCCGTAGCAATGCTTGCACCAAAGTTGCAACCATTTGAGAAACCATTATTACCAGTGTTTTCTATAAATGTAAACTTGGAATATTTTTGTTTAAAAATGTTGAATTGTCCGTCATTCGAAAAATTATCAACAATGATGACTTCGAATGAGAATGTTTTCGAAATAATTGTATCAATGGATTCTAAACATTCGTCTAAGGCTTTCCAACCACGGTAATTGACAATAATTATTGAAATATCCAATAGGTCTTTTTATAAAGATTTTTAAACGAATACGGATTAAACCGCTACGTCATATTCACGTAAAGCATTATTCAATGATGTTTTTAAATCAGTTGAAGGTTTACGAGTTCCAATGATTAAAGCACAAGGAACCTGGAAGTCTCCTGCTGGAAATTTCTTAGTGTAACTTCCTGGAATCACAACGGAACGGGCAGGAACATATCCCTTCATTTCAACGGGAGTTTCTCCGGTTACATCAATAATTTTTGTGGAGGCAGTCAGGCAAACATTGGCACCAAGTACCGCTTCTTTCCCAACATGTACCCCTTCAACTACGATACATCGGGAACCAATGAAAGCGCCGTCTTCAATAATTACAGGAGCCGCTTGCAAAGGTTCAAGTACGCCACCAATACCTACACCACCGCTTAAGTGTACGTTTTTACCTATTTGAGCACAACTACCTACGGTTGCCCATGTGTCTACCATAGTTCCTTCGTCTACATAAGCACCAATGTTTACATAACTTGGCATCAAGATAACACCACTGGAAATATAAGCACCGTAACGCGCTACTGCGTTAGGAACAACACGAATTCCTTTCTCGGCATAGCCTCTTTTCAATAACATTTTGTCATGGTATTCGAAAATTCCAGACTCTAATGTTTCCATTTTTTGAATAGGGAAATACATTACTACTGCTTTTTTTACCCATTCGTTTACTTGCCATCCCTCTCCAACTGGTTCAGCAACACGTAATTTTCCGGTATCTAATAATTCAATAACTGCTCTGATAGCATCAGTTGTTGTAGTTTCTTGTAACAAAGCACGGTTTTCCCAAGCTTGTTCTATAATCGGCTGTAATGGATTCATTTTTGATAGATTTTTGACAAAGATAGGGTTTTTAACTAAAAGCAAAAAGTCAAATTAATTTGAAAATGTTATATATTTGTACTTTAAATTGTAGGTACTATGGAAACCATTAGATTAGAATTTCAACCCGAAATCAAAGCCAAAATTCTGGAGTTATTGAGTTCCTTTTCATCAGATGAACTTACAATAGTTCAGGAAAGGTCAATTTTTGAAGAAGAAAAAAGAATGCTTCAGTCCAGGATTGATAAGATTGATAATGGTACTGCTGTATATTCTACTTTTGAGGAATTGGATATTTTGCTGGAAAAAACGATATCAAAATATGAGGATTAAATTAACTATCGAATTTAATCATGATTTAGATGTTATAATTGATTTCATTTCAAAAGACAAACCGCTTACTGCAAGAAAATTTAAAATTGCATTGATAAAAAACATAAAAAAAGATATGCAGCAGCCTTTTCTTTTCAAAAAATCAATTTATTTTGATAATGAAAACACAAGAGATTATGTTTTTAAAGGTTATACAATCGTTTTTAAAGTTGATGTTGCACACGAAACTGTTTTAGTTGTGGCAATTTTGAAACATAGGAATTCGTTTTAAGTAAAAATAGTATGGAAACCATTAGATTAGAATTTCAACCCGAAATCAAAGCCAAAATTCTGGAGTTATTGAGTTTCTTTTCATCAGATGAACTTACAATAGTAAATAGTACAGGAAGATGAGGCGTTTACTAGAAATAAAAAAAAATTAGACGCTTCACTAGAAAAAAATCATAATGGTACTGCAAAACTTTATACAATATACTAAGTTGATGCCTATCTTGATAAAGTGATTTCAAAATATGAAAATTAATTATTCTGATTTTTTTTATGGATTTAGCCGATTAAGCTCAATATGTTTGTAAAACTTCTTATAAATGCCTAGAATTCTCTCCATAGACTACGGTCAAAAACGAACCGGAATAGCGGTTACTGATGAAATGCAAATTATAGCTTCGGGTTTAACCACAATCCCATCGGCAACTGCAATTGCTTTTTTGAAGGATTATTTTGCTAAAGAAAAAGTAGAAGCCGTTCTTATTGGTGAACCCAAACAAATGAATGGCGAACCCTCAGAAAGTGCATCGATCATTAAAGGATTTGTCACGCACTTTACCAATCATTTTCCGGAGATGAAAGTCATTCGGGTTGATGAACGGTTTACTTCAAAAATGGCTTTTCAATCCATGATAGATAGCGGCATGAGTAAGAAACAGCGTCAAAACAAAGCACTTATTGACGAAATATCGGCCACGATTATGCTTCAGGACTATTTGACCAGGAAAAAATTTTAAAATCAGTGTAAAAAAGCTATTTTTTTGCTAAAACGGTTTGATAAATGTAACTTTTGAGGTAAAATTTATGCTTTTTTTTGTGAATATATCATTTACCTTTGCACTTTAAAATCTAGTTATGCCTGACACAACCATACGTACAAATAGTGAAGTAGTTCTTATTGGAGCTGGAATTATGAGCGCCACGCTGGGCTTAATCCTAAAAGAACTGCAACCGGATATAAAAATTGAAATTTACGAACGATTAGATAGAGCGGCGGCTGAAAGCTCTGATGCATGGAATAATGCAGGAACTGGACATGCTGCTTTTTGTGAACTCAATTACACTCCCGTAGGACCTGATGGAAGCATCAGCCCAAAAAAAGCGATCAGTATCGCGGAGTCTTTCGAAGTTTCCAGACAGTTCTGGGCATATCTCGTTCAAGAAAACAGAGTTCCTTCTCCTGAAAATTTTATTAAAAGCATTCCCCACATAAGTTTTGTATGGGGAGAAAAAAATGTTGCTTATCTTAAAAAAAGATTTGACGCGTTGCATTTGAATCCTCTTTTTAAGCAAATGGTTTTTAGTACTGATTTTGCACAATTAAAAGAATGGATGCCGCTGGTTATGGAAGGGAGATCAGAAACCGAAAAAGTGGCCGCCAGTTCAATGGCAATTGGGACAGATGTAAATTTTGGAGAATTGACCCGAAGTATTTTTGGTTATTTAGCAAAACTAGATGGGGTTACCATTCATTATAACCACGAAGTTCAAAAATTAAAACAACGAGAAGATAAGTTATGGCGCATAAAAATCACTGATTTAGCTTCCGGTCAAAAGAGAAAAACATACTCTAACTTTGTTTTCATTGGTGCTGGGGGTGGTTCCTTGCCATTATTAGAAAAAGCAAATGTGCCCGAAGGCAAAGGCTATGGCGGCTTCCCAGTGAGCGGACAATGGCTAAAATGCACAAATCCGGAAGTGATTGCAAAACATCAGGCTAAAGTATATGGTAAGGCAAGCGTGGGAGCACCACCAATGTCTGTACCACATATTGATTCCCGAATGATAAATGGAGAAAAGCAATTGCTTTTTGGTCCTTTTGCGGGTTTTTCGACTCGGTTTTTAAAAAATGGCTCCTATTCAGATTTACCTTTATCGATAAAATCAGATAATATTATTCCAATGTTAGCCGCAGGTATTAAGAATATACCCCTTACCAAATATTTAATTGAGCAAGTGCGCCAATCCCCTAAAGACCGAATTAATGCGTTAAGAGAATATGTTCCCAAGGCACGATCCAAAGACTGGAAAATTGAACGTGCCGGACAACGGGTACAAGTGATAAAAAAAGACGAAAAAGAAGGAGGCATACTGGAGTTTGGTACCGAAGTAATT
The DNA here is from genome assembly GCF_003968825.1 of Flavobacterium sp. LS1R10. Classification (NCBI taxonomy): domain Bacteria; kingdom Pseudomonadati; phylum Bacteroidota; class Flavobacteriia; order Flavobacteriales; family Flavobacteriaceae; genus Flavobacterium; species Flavobacterium sp. LS1R10. The sequence goes on from NZ_RYDH01000003.1 coordinate 156,471, forward strand.
ACCACTGCAGATGGATCTTTATCCGTTTTGCTGGGGGCTTCTCCAGGTGCTTCAACAGCAGTTTCTATTATGATAGATTTGATAGGAAGATGTTTCAAAGAGGAAATTAAAACGGCGGAGTGGCAGGAGAAATTAAAAATCATGATTCCTTCTTATGGTCAAAATCTCAATGAAGATCCAATTTTATTAGAGAAAATCAGAAAAGAAACGGCTGCCGTCCTAAAACTGAATAATTAGAAAGTCAGCACAAAAATAAAAAGCGTTTGAATTAGATAAGAATCTGGTTCAAGCGCTTTTCTTGTTAAGATTCCTTTAATGCTGTTGTGGTTTTTAAAATAGTTTCGGATAAACTGGTCAGCCAGATTAATTGTTCGATTACCAATTGTGCTTCTTGCATTTTCAATTGAAAAGCCTTTTCATCAATAGGAATTCCTGCTTTCAATTCTCGGGCACGTATATTTTTCAATTCGGTAAAACGTAGCGCTAAATCCTCTTTGGGAAGGTTTTCTTTTAGCTTGAAATCATTTTCCTTCAAAAGTGCAATAGCCTCATCCAGATTTCTAATCACAGTATCCACCACCACATTGAATGCTTCAGATGCGGAGGTTGTTTTATGGGATTGAATGTAAGTTCCTAAAGACGCTAATGAGGAGAGAAGAGAGTGATTTAATACCGTTAGTTTATAGACTTTAGGCAGCTGTTTTTGTTTTGATTTAGGCTCTTGTGCCATTCTCTGAAAAGAAGCCATTAAATTCCCAATCTCGATGAAAGCATTTTTACGAGCCAAGCGGTACGATGTAGAAACGGTTCCTTTTTTATTATAAAAAATTGAAATTTCCTTCAGGTAATTTTGATTGGCATTGATGGATTTTTCTAAATGCATGGGCATGTTTAAAAATTCCCAAGAAGGCCATAAAAAATGATTGGCCAAAAAAGCAAGACCGGCACCTACAATGGTGTCCAGTATTCTAAATTGAACAAGATCCCCTATGTTAGGAGTCACAATTCCATAAATAAAAACAACATACATGGTTACAAATGTGGCACTGACTTTGTAATTTGTTTGGGTAAAAGATAATCCTAAAAGCATGCAAAGAATAGAAAGAATACTGATTATAATGTTGTCTTTGACAAAGAAAAGAATTCCAAAGGCAATTAATCCACCTAAAACAGTACCTAGAATTCTATGAAAAGAACGTTGTTTAGTCAAGCCGTAACCGGGTCGCATGATAACGATAATAGTCAATAAAATCCAGTATACATTATGAAAAGGCAGTATTTTTCCAATAATAAAACCAACTAATAGCGCTATTGTTAATCGTAAGGAATGCCTGAAAATAGTGGAGGAAAAACTCAGATTCTCTGTCAAAGTACGCCACGGATAATACTGCGGCGTTAAGAATTTTTCTAAATCGGTATCGATTCCTGTAAAATCCTGTAAATTAACAATTGAGGTAAAAGCACGTTCTACAATTTTTATTTTCTCGACTTGCTTTTCCGCATATTCCAGCATAGTGGTAAGCATAAAAACGCCTTCTGAGGCATAATTTTTTCCTAAATCCTTCTCATAATCAGTGATTGCCAGCTGTAAGGCGTTCAAATCGTTTAGCAATGTGTGTTTTGGAATATAATTCGTTCGTTTTTTTACACTTTTGGATAATTGCTTCAAACTTGCGGCCAAATTGTAGGCTAAGTTTTGATACGTCAGCAAGACCCTTGGATGATTGTCGAATTTTTGGTGCAATTTTTCATGGTCAAATGCTGTAGACAATGCCACTTCAAGGATTTCTACCATTGCTATAAATACAAGCAACATTTTTCGATTTTGATTAGAAGAACCTGCGCTGATATGGCTGTTAATCAATACTTCTCTTATGTTTTGATGAATGGTGTTCAACTCGACCTGAAGGTTTAACTGCTTTTCAATAATTGCTTTTTTATCGGCGTCTATGGTCCATAAATCTCCTCTTAGTTTCAAATATTTAGCCGTAAGTTTGATGCATTCAGCAATTTGTAATTCGATGTAGCGATGTGGTCTGATGTAGTGAAAAATAAGGGAAACAACGAGGTAGAATAATCCTCCTGCTAGAATCAAACCGGAATGTTGTACCATAGCCCAACCGGTATTTATATCAGAAAATGTCAAGGAGAGTGAAATCAGGGAGGAGAAAGAAACCATTGTAGCTCGTTGTCCGTAAACGGATAACATGGATGTCAGGAAAACTAATAAGGCTAAAAAAGGATGAAAAATCCAAGAATACGGATAAATTATATTTACCAGCAAATTCACACAAGCAACAAGAATGGTGGCAACAAGAATCCCGTTGACTTTATGTTTCAGACTACTTGGAATGTCACTGGGATAAGTAAAAAAGGCTCCAAGAGCTATTGTAAAACCTACTTCGAATTTGCCAAAAAAAGAAAACAGCATCACCGGAATCACAGTGGCGATAGTTACTTTTAGGGCATTAGTGAAATACGTCGTATCGGTAAATTTTTGGATTTTATGAATCATACAATTGTATTGCTTGCAAAGGTAAGGATTGTAGGAATTTTTCAAAGGAATACTATCGGTCTTTTAACCTAAATTTTAAATAGTGATGAATTATCATTAGAGCATTATTCATTGGCTATTTTTTTACTATTTTTGCAGACCGAATTAAAAGAGAACTTATTTCGATTTTAATAGCTAATATTTAATACAACACGAATGATTTTACCAATTATAGGATATGGTGATCCAGTTTTAAGAAAAACAGGGGAAGTTCTTTCACCAGAACATCCAAACTTGAAAGAAACGATTGCCAATATGTATGAAACGATGTATAATGCCTATGGTGTGGGTCTTGCTGCGCCACAAGTAGGATTAGCGCTTCGTTTATTTGTAATCGACACGACTCCTTTTAGCGACGATGAGGAATTAGAAGATGCAGAACAAAAAGAATTAAAAGGATTCAAAAAAACCTTTATCAATGCAAAAATGATACAAGAAGAAGGTGAAGAATGGAGTTTTAATGAAGGCTGTCTGAGTATTCCGGATGTCAGAGAGGATGTTTATAGAAATCCAACCATAACAATTGAGTATTGCGAAGAGGATTTTGTAATGAAAACCGAAGTTTTTGACGGATTAATCGCCAGAGTAATCCAACATGAATACGATCATATTGAAGGAATTTTATTCACCGATAAAATTTCATCATTAAAAAAACGATTGATTCAAAAGAAACTGAAAAACATTTTAGAGGGAAAAACATTCCAAGACTACCGAATGAAATTCTTTGCCAAAAAAGGAAGATAAAACAGCTTTTTAACTTCGCTTGGTATGATTTTTGGTTTCAAATAAAAATAAATAAGTCAAATTCTTAATAATAATTCCACAATAACATGAATTTAGAAAAAATATTAGCCATTTCTGGGAAACCAGGTTTATATGTATTGAAAGTGCAAACAAGAACCGGATTTGTAGCAGAATCATTAGCGGATGGAAAAAAAATCACCGTAAACTTGAAAAGCAATGTAAGCTTACTATCGGAAATTTCAATTTATACCTATGAAGGCGAAAAACCTTTAGCTGAAATCATGCAAAAAATTGCTGATAAAGAAAGCAAAGGTGCGGCAATATCCCATAAAGAAGACAACACTACATTGATGGCTTATTTCAAAGAAGTTTTACCTGATTATGATGAAGAAAGAGTATATCCTTCTGATATCAAAAAAGTGCTGAACTGGTATAATATGCTTCAAGCAAAAGGACTTGTTACTGATGAAGCTCCTGCTGCCGCAGTGACAGAAGAGGTTGCAGCCGAAGAAACTCCAGTAGCGGAAGTTAACGCTCCTGCTAAAAAAGCAAAAGCTAAAAAAGAATAATCATATTTTAAAATACTATTTAATCCTGTTCAGTTGTTTTTCTGAACAGGATTTTTTTATTTTTACCAAAAACTATCTCTAATGAATTCAAGACAAAACCAACTGCAAGCTTTCGAACGAGTATTAGATATTATGGATGATTTGCGTGAAAGATGTCCTTGGGACAAAAAGCAAACTATGCAAACCTTGCGCCATCTTACCATTGAAGAAACCTATGAATTAGGCGATGCTATTTTAGACAATGATTTGAACGAAGTCAAAAAAGAATTGGGTGATTTGTTGTTGCATATTGTTTTTTATGCCAAAATAGGAAGCGAGACGAACGATTTTGACATTGCTGATGTGTGTAATGAAATTTGTGAAAAGCTAATTCACCGTCATCCCCATATTTACAGTGATGTGGTGGTAAAAGACGAGGAAGAAGTGAAACAAAACTGGGAAAAACTAAAACTCAAAGAAGGCAGAAAGTCCGTTCTGGAAGGTGTTCCAAGAAGTTTACCCGCATTAGTAAAAGCAAGCCGAATCCAGGAGAAAGTAAAAGGAGTGGGTTTTGATTGGGAAGAATCGCATCAGGTTTGGGATAAGGTTCAAGAAGAATTAGACGAATTACACGTTGAGGTTGAAGCAGGAGATCAGGATAAAATTGAAGCCGAATTTGGGGATGTTTTATTTTCAATGATCAATTATGCCCGATTTTTAAATGTAAATCCAGAAGATGCTTTGGAACGAACCAATAAAAAATTTATCAAGCGCTTTCAATATTTGGAAAGTAAAGCAGGAGAATTGGGAAAACCTTTAATGGATATGACACTTGCTGAAATGGATGTTTTTTGGGAAGAAGCGAAGAAACTATAGTGTTTATTATTAAATAATTAAATTAGGATCACTTATAAAATTATCCAATGCCAGAAAATAAAACCGAGTTAAAACGTTCTTTAGGATTAATCGATGCCACGAGTTTAGTTGCCGGTTCCATGATAGGATCCGGAATTTTCATTGTAACATCAGCCATGGCAAGAGATATTGGTTCTGCTGCCTGGTTATTAGTTATTTGGTTGGTAACGGGATTAATCACGGTTGCCGCGGCATTGAGTTATGGAGAATTGGCAGGAATGATGCCTAATGCGGGCGGACAATTTGTGTATATTCAACGCGCTTATGGGCGATTGGTTTCTTTCCTGTATGGTTGGACTGTTTTTACAGTAATTCAAACGGGAGTTATTGCGGCTATAGCGGTTACTTTTGCGAATTATGCCGCTATATTCTTTCCTGTTTTAGATCAAACTCTTTTTACAGTCGGTACTGATTTTATTTTTTCGTATCAAAAAGTATTGGCTATTTTTAGTATAATCCTGTTAACCTACATCAATACCAAAGGAGTAGAAAGCGGAAAAACAGTTCAGTTGCTCTTTACTTCGGCAAAATTAATAGCGCTTTTTGCCTTGATAATTTTAGGATTATACGTGGGTCTGCAAACGGATGTTTTGTCCAATAATTTCGCAACTATGTGGGAATCCAGCAAAACGGTAGTCAATCCTGACGGAACAATTACAGTAACAAAATTAGCAGGAATGGCTATTTTGGGAGCAGCAGGAGCTACCATTATTAATTCCTTGTTTTCTAGTGATGCATGGAATAATGTCACTTTCATTGCAGGGGAAATTAAAGAACCTAAAAAGAATATCCCCCGTAGTTTGTTTCTTGGAACCTTAATTGTTACTGTTATTTATGTTTTAGCAAATCTGGCGTATTTGGCTTTATTGCCAATGCAGGGAGCTCCAAACGCTGCTGATATTGCCAGTAACGGAATCATGTTTGCCAGTAATGATAGAGTAGGAGCGGCCGCAGCAAGTATGATTATGGGAAATGTAGGCGTTTTTGTAATGGGTGCATTGATTATGGTTTCTACTTTTGGATGCAACAGCGGATTGATTCTTTCGGGAGGACGATTATTTTTTGCTATGGCAAAAGACGGACTTTTTTTTAAACAGGCTACAGAACTGAATAAAAACCAGGTTCCGGCCAAAGCATTGTGGGTGCAATGCATTTGGGCTTGTATGCTTTGTATTTCAGGAAAATTTGGGGACTTATTAACCTATGCTACTTTTGCGTCATTGTTGTTTTATATCCTGACTATTCTGGGAGTTTTCATTCTTAGAAAAAAAGAACCCAATGCCGATAGGCCTTATAAAGCGTTTGGATATCCGGTTGTACCCGCACTTTATATTGTGGTGACATCAGCCATTTGTCTGACTTTACTGATTTATGATACCTTCAATACGGGATTGGGATTGTGCATTGTGGCGTTAGGAATTCCGGTGTATTATTTTGTAATGAACAAGAAAGAGTAAAGCAAATGGAATTAATTAGCTAATTTTTTGAGTGAATTGATGTCTTTTTAAAACGATTTTTTTACCGGTTAATTCAATCAATCCTAGTTTTTTTAAATCCGAAAGTAAACGGATACAGCTTTCAATGGCTGTTCCAATCATGCTGGCTAGTTCATTTCTCTAAAGTTGTACTTTTAAGGAGTTATCTTCGTTTTTTCCAAAGGTGTCATGCAAATAGAGAAGTGCCTCGGCTAATCTTCTCTTGACTGTTTTTTGGGCTAAATGCACCATGTGATCGTCGGCTTCTTTTAGATCACCGCAAATGCTTTTCATCACATTCATCGAAAACTGATTGTTCTTGCCAAAGCATCCCATCACTTCTGATTTTGGAATACAAATACCATCTTTTAGACAGTAAATACCATTTACATTCTCTCCCTCTTCAAATGTAACCGCTCCTTTTTTACTACTATGGGAGGTTTTACAATAAGAAAGTTTTAGTAATTCGTCTTTTGTTAAGGTTTTTAAAGAGCTAAATTCTCTAACGATACATTGTTCGCATTTGCTCATATTCTTTGGTATTAAAAGGCAAATGGATATGCAAACTGATACCTTCAGAACGATTGCTCTCTGTGAAAGATTTCTTCAAAATTTCTTCTGAAAAATCCATTTCATCCTAATTAGGATAACTGGTGTATTTTGGTTCCGAAACATTGTATTTTTGTATTAAGGAATTTTTCATGGCAAAATCATTTATAGTTAGTCAAAAGTAAAGCGACTGCTCACATATTAAAATGACAATTATCATATTGAAAAAAAACTTTTACAAAAAAAAGAGGCTTCTAAAGCCTCTTCACAAAGAAATTTGTTCTTTAAATAGTAATGCAATCCTGAATCATTTTTATCCATTTTTTAGCTATTTGATGATCTTCGTGCAAACAAACCTGACCTATTTGATCATTCTCAATTGTGTAAAATGGAATGGTGTCTGTTTTTTTACCTTCTTTATAGTGAAATTGAAATTCAATTTTTACTATCGTATCGCTGTTATTCTCCGTTGTTGGAATCAGTTTACAGGATTGAATTGTATTTAAATCTACAAAAGAAACAACTTCTTCTTTAGCATTAAAATCCATCAAAAGAAACCCTTTGTTTTTTTGGTCTAAAGCCAATACTTTTTTGTTTTGTGTTTCCATTAACTCAAAATTAAAGCGATTGTTTTGACTGAATTTCTGTTTTATTGATTTAATTTTTGTTTTATTTAGTGAACTATACCGAATGGAATAGAAAATGGGGATGGCGATTATTAACGTTAGTACCAGGCCAATTATAGTTACGGATGTATCCATTTTTTTTATTTTTTTTAGATTTATAATGCAGGATTAATTGAACTGAAAACTAAAAAGGAATCAATTCAAAATAGAAGATAAATATATCTTCTAATTAGGGTTTCAGTGCTTTAAATTACCAGAAAAAATGAAAAGGAAAGAGTAAGAGCGAAACCATTTCACAACGGTTGATGTCTTGTTTTGCAAAATGAATAATGTACTTAGAGGCTTTAAAATTTGGAACAGCTACCAAGTAATTTTCGTAAAAATTACTAACGTTAGGATCAATAGAACGATCATGTAAAGCAAATACAGTATGTACCTGTGGTTGAATAAAAGCTGAAGAATGAATGCTGTCAGCAGAAAAGAATGAATGTGACTTTTCTGTTTGAATTGAATCCAATGAAATAGCATTTGCATTAAAAGCAAATAACAGAGCTATTGAAAAGCCAATAAAAAAGACAGTTTTCTGAATCCATTTCATTTTGTAAACATAAAAAATGAGACTGACTTTATGAAATTTTTTTTAATAAATGAACGTTAAATGTTAAAATCAGCTAAGTAGTGTCTCCCCATAAAAAAACCTCGAGCAGTTTATTCTCGAGGTTTTGATCACCAGTATGTGCTGAAATTTATTCGGTTTTTAAGTTTCGTAATTGTTTGAGTTTTTCTTTCCAAACATCAAGACTCTCTTTATGAATAGCAATGTTTTTACGAACTTCTAATACGATGGAATTTTCTTTTTTTGCATTTCGGGTATTGGTAAAAAACTGAATGTTATTTTCCAATTGAAAAATTTCATTTTGAACTTCATCAATTTTACGCATTACAAAAATCTTTTCATTATCTAATTTGCGCGTATCATGGCTTTCTGACAAATGATCCATTCTGTTTGAGAAACGCAACATATCAGTATCTTTTTTACTCAAACTTAATTTTTCAAAAAGGGCATCCAGTATTTTGTTAAATTTTCCCTCAATATGTCTTCTTGTGAACGGTACTTTACCAAAGTTTTTCCAGGTTTCAATATGCAATTTTATGGAGTCTAAATCTGTTTTATGGTCTCCGATCAATTGGAACTCTCTTAAGGTTTCCAGGTAGGTTTTTTTAGCATCAAAAGCAGCTACTTCTTCCCCATTTTCCTCATTTTTTTGCTCTTTTAATTTGTCAAAATAATGATTGCAGGCATCCTTAAACTCTTTCCATATTTTATCCGAATATTTTCTTGGTACATGCCCTATTTGTTTCCATTCATCCTGAATTTGTTTCATGATAGGAGTTGTAGCATCAAAATCAGTGCTTTCCTGCAATTCTTTGGCTTTAGCTACAAGAGCTGTTTTCTTGCTTAAATTGTCGTTTTGGTCTTTCTTAATGTCTTTATAAAATGAATTTTTGAAAGAATTGAAATTTCTTACAGCAGTTTTAAAACTGGCCCAAGTATCCTCATTTACCTCCGATGGCACTTTTCCGGCAGAGAAGAAAGCAGTTCTCAAGGCTTCTACCTTTTCTATTTGAGCCAGCCATTGAGAATGTGCATTCACTTTCTCGGTCGCCAAAACTTCAATTTGAGCAATAATTTCTTTTTTCTTTTCTAAATTCTCTTGTTCAGTTCCTCTTTGATTTTCGAATAAAACTTCTCGTTTATCATGCATTTGCTTGGTCAAATCACTGAATTTATTCCAAATATCATCTCGATGTTCTCTAGATACCGGTCCAATATCCTCCTTCCAGATTCGATGTAAATCCTGTAGTTCTCTGAAGGCTTTGTTAATATCAGCTTCAGTAACCAATTCTTCAACACGCGCTACAATTTTTTGTTTTTGTTCTAAGTTGTGTTTGAAATCCAAATCTCTCGCTTCCCGGTCTAAATGCAGATAATCATAGAAATTTTCCACATGAAAATGGAAGTTATTCCACACGTGGTTGTATTTGTCCTTCGGAATTGGCCCGGCAGTTTTCCATCGTTCTCTTAAATCATTAAAATGTTTTAAGGTGTCTTTGATGTTTTCCTGAGGGTTAATCAACTCTTTTAATTCCTCAACAATGGCCAAACGATTTTCTAAATTTGTTTTTAGATTCGTTTGCAAGCTCTTGAAATGAGTATTTTTAGTATCTCTAAAAAGAGAGTAATAAGTATCAAATTGAGATTTCAACGGAGAATGATATTGAAATTCTTCGTTAGGGTCTTGATTTTCTGCTAGAAATTCTTCTTTTTTTTCTTCGAGGAGGTGGTTGTATTTAGCTAAAAATGCTTTTTTAATTTCTTCAATATGCTGCTTAAAAGTCAAAATTTTGTCGCTGGAAACTAAATTTTTCAGTTCGTTGACCAATACTTCAAGTGATAAGGTATCATAATCCTGCATCGGAATATCGTGACTTTCTTTGAGTGTTTCGTCTTCACTTTCAGCTGCATTTGTTTGTGTAATGGCATGAAGCGCAGTTGTATTTGCTGTTTCTGGCGCTATTACATTCTCTTCGGCGGGAACAGCAGCTTCGGGTTCATTTGTTGGATCAGTGGCGTGAGTTGCTAAAACGTTTGATTCTAATGAATTAGATTCAATAGTATTTTTGTCTAATTTTCCGTCTGCTTCAGGCAGGTTATCATTCTTTTCTTCTAACATTTTTTCAATGTGTAAGGTTTCTAAATAGATTCAACTCGAAAGATACTAAAGCAGTATGAAAATACAAAACAAAAACTTAATTTATAGTCATTTTAGGTTAAATGGCTTTTTTTTGGAGCTATTTCCTGCTGTCCGCTGTATTCCCAATTAATAAAAACTACGGCTGAAAAGCCTTGTTTTTCTAAATCGGGAGATGCCGCTTCCATCAGGGCTAGGGATTTGGGTTAAAATTATGAATTGTTTTCAAAAAAAAAGTCCCACCGAAGCAGGACTTAAGATTTTCATCTACGGCATATAGCCTTATTGTGATAAGATTAAAGATTAGAAATTTTAATCAGTTGTAAATATACATATAAAATAATTAGGTTGCAATGAGGGAAACCGTAAAGCAGGTAATTATTTTCTCCGTAGCTTTAAAAATTCTTACAAAATACAGATTGTTATGGCAAAAATATTAGGATTGGATTTAGGGACAAATAGCATTGGGTGGGCAATTGTGGATAAAGATGGAACAGATTTTTCACTTGTAGATAAGGGAGTCAGAATATTTTCCGAAGGGGTTAAATCTGAAAAAGGAATTGAAAGTTCTCGTGCAGCAGAACGTACAGGTTTTAGAAGTGCTAGAAAAATAAAGTTTCGCAGAAAATTGAGAAAGTATGAAACTCTAAAAGTTCTATCTGAAAATAATATGTGTCCATTATCTGTAGAAGAAGTTATAGAATGGAGAAAATCTGGTTTTAAAAAATATCCACTTAATCCGGAATTCATTGCTTGGTTACGTACCGATGATGACAAAAACTTAAATCCTTATTATTTTAGAGATAAATCAAGTAAACAAAAGACTTCATTGTTATCGTTAGGAAGGGCTTTCTATCATATTGCACAACGAAGAGGTTTTTTGAGCAATAGATTAGATCCTTCTGCGGAGGGTGTTATCGAGCAACATAAACCCGATCTAGAAGATATTCTTGAAAACGTAGCAACTATTTCGGAACTTCAAATGGAATTAACGGACTATTTTCAAGATCGTGATTTAATTGAACGCAAAGCAACGGATTTAGACGATGGAGAAAAGAAACTGAAAACCTTATATAATTCATTCCTTAAAACGATTAAAGATAATCCAAAAGACTTTGAGAGAACTAAAACCATACTCCTTGAACGGTTGAATAAAAAAGAAGACTTAGGGGCTGTCAAACAAAAGATTGGAGAGATTTCTCAAGCAATGAAATTGGGCAATTATGCAACTTTAGGACAATATTTTTTCAGTTTATACAATAAAGGTAAAATTAGAAATCAATATACGGCACGGGAAGAACACTATCTTTCTGAATTTGAAGTCATTTGTTTGGTTCAAGGAATAGACGGAATAATAGCAACTGAAAAATTGCCTGAAAAAAGATATTTTGGACTAGCTAAAGAATTGTATAAAGCTATCTTTTTTCAAAGACCTTTAAAATCTCAAAAAGGCTTAATAGGCAAATGTACTTTTGAAAAAAGTAAGTCAAGATGTGCCATTTCACATCCCAATTTTGAGGAATACAGAATGTTGTGTTTTATTAATACCATAAAGATAAAAACTCCCGATGATGAAACTCTAAGATTTCTTACTAACGAAGAAAGATTGAAAATCACTCCCAAGTTTTTGCGAAAAAAGGACAATTTTAATTTTGAGGATTTAGCCAAAGAATTGGTTCCAAGTGGCGGTAAATATGCTTTTTATAAATCATCTGCTGCTCCAAATGTTAATTACCTGTTTAATTATAATATGAATTCTTCTGTGAGTGGATGTGTAGCATCTACTTCATTAAAAAATGCTTTGGGTGAAGATTGGAAGACTAAAATCTATAGCTATGAAACTCTTAATAAAAGCGGTGAAATAGTAACACGAAATGTAGATTATAATGATTTATGGCATTTGATTTCCGTATCTACTTCTGATTTGTACTTACAGGAATTTGCAAAAGATAAATTGAAATTGGATGATAAAAAAGCTATTTTATTCAGTAAAATAAAGCTAAAGAAAGACTTTGCCAGTTTGAGTGTAACAGCAATTAATAAAATAAATCCTTTTTTGAGAGAAGGATTGTTGTATTCGCACGCTGTTTTTATGGCCAATATTAAAAATATTGTAGATGTCGACATTTGGAAAAATCTTGAGGATAGAAAACACATCCAAACTAAAATTGCCGAATTAATAGCTACAAACACTTTTGATAATAATTTATTGGAAATTGTAAACGGGCTCATTAAAGAATGTAAAGTTGGTGGTTTTTATTATTCAAAAGAAGCCGAAGGAACCTATAAATCAGATTTAGAAAAAAAGGTAAGTTATTTTGTGAAATCAAATAAAATTGATGACCAGAAAGAGGCTATTGTAAAAAAGTTATTTCCTATTTACATTGAGCAATTAAAAAAATACGAATTTTTAACAATAAAACGATTAGACGAAAAAGTATTTGATTTTTTAGATGGTCAAAATGATGACGGACAGGTTTTTTGTAACGCCAAGAATAAACTTAATAAACTATATCATCCATCGGATATTGATGTTTTTAGAAAGCAAATTTTAAAAGATGGAAATGGAAACGAAAAATTAGTTTTAGGAAGTCCGTTAATTTCTTCAATAAAAAATCCGATGGCGATGCGAGCCTTGCACCAATTACGGAAAGTGTTGAATGCTTTAATTATTGAAGGTCTAATTGATGAAAAAACTAGAATTCATATTGAAATGGCCAGAGAATTAAACGATGCCAATAAACGAAAAGGAATTCAGGATTATCAAAGAGATATAGAAAACAGCAGAAAAGCATACATTGAGGAGATTAAAAAAGACTATAAAGCGGAAACTGGAATAGACATTGAGCCAACGGAAGACGATATTTTACGTTATCAGTTATGGATTGAGCAAGACAGAAAAACAATTTATGAAGAGCAATATACTAATATTAGTATATGCCAAATTATAGGTAGTGACCCTGATTATGATATAGAACATACTATTCCAAGAAGCAGGTCACAGGACAATTCACAAATGAATAAAACGCTGTGCAGCAAGCGATATAATCGGGAGATTAAAAAGAATAAAATGCCTATTGAGTTGAGTAATCATAGCGATATTTTAGATCGAGTTGCACCTTGGCAAAAAAAATATTTGGCATTGGAATATGATATTATAGGGATTTCAAGAGCAGTTAAAGCGGCAACGACAAAGGAACAAAAAGACCGAAAAATCAGATTGCGCCATAAATTGAATTTACAGAAGGAATATTTCAAAGGAAAATACGAACGGTTTACTTATAATGAACCGAAAGTAGGTTTCAAAAACAGCCAAATTCCAGATACGGGAATTATAACCAAATATGCCAGTGCGTATTTAAAATCATATTTTGGCAGAGTAGAAGCCGTAAAAGGCGGAATGGTTGCTGAATTTAGAAAAGCCTGGGGAATTCAGGAAAGTTATATTAAAGACGGCAAGAAATATTATAAAATTAAAGACCGCAGCAAGCACACACACCATTGTATTGATGCGATTACAATTGCCTGTATGACCAAAGACAAATATGATGTAATGGCGCATGCTTGGGATTTAGAAGATGACTTGGAAAAAAATCAATACAAATTGATGAAATCCGTTTTAGAACAATCAAAACCTTGGAAAACCTTTACTGAAGATTTAAAAAAGATTGAGGACGGAATTTTGGTTTCCCATCATACACCAGATAATGTAAAGAAACAATCTAAAAAAATTATCAGAATACGAGGGAAAAAACAATTTGTTGCCGAAATGGAAATTGATACAAACGGAAAAAATGTTCCGAGAACGGACATCAATAACAAAATAATTTTTAAGAAAGATAGCAACGGAGAGAAAATGGCGAGGTTTCACCAAGGTGACACTATTCGAGGTTCTTTGCATCAAGACAGTATTTATGGGGCAATTAAAAACCCATTGCATCAGGAAGAAATACGCTATGTAATCCGGAAAGATTTAGAAAGTATTAAAGCTTCTGATGTGGAAAATATTGTGGATGAGGTTGTAAAAGAAAAGGTAAAACAAGCAATTGCCGCTAAGGTTTTACTGCTATCTTCAAATCCACAACAAAAAAACAAACTTGCTGAAAATCAAAAGGTTTGGATGAATGAAGAAAAAGGGATTCTAATAAACAAAGTTAGATTGTATGCTAATTCCGTAAAAAATCCCTTGGAAATAAAGGATCATGCCTTGCTGTCGAAATCACGCCATGAGCACAAACAGAAGGTTTATGCTCAAAATGACGAGAATTTTGCAATGGCAATTTATGAAGGACTTGATACAAAAGGAAAATTAAAACGAAGCAGTTTATTAATAAATATGTTTGATGCAGGAAATTATTTTAAATTGAGTAATGACAATAAAAAAAATTATCCAATTGCTCCAGAAAAAGACGAAAATGAATTGCCTTTGAAATATGTTTTAACAAAAGGTAAAATGGTTTTGATGTATGACAAATCTCCAAATGAGTTTCTGGAAATGAGTGAAAATAAAATTTTAGAAAGATTATTTCAAATTACACAATTAGATGTTGAAGGTTCTTGTATTAAATTATTGTATCATCAGGAGGCAAGAGAAAAGAAAATTATTACCGAATCAATGGGATTAAAAATTGGAATGAAAGGGGGGAAAAATTTGGGAGAGCACCAAAAATTCCCTTGGATTAAAATAAGTGAAAATTCATTTGATTGTTTAGTTCAAGATTATGATTTTACAATTTCCGCATCGGGTAAAATAATTTTAAAATAATTCTTTTTGGATACTGAAAGGTCGGTGTATATTTACACCACTAAATAATTTTATCATGTCTAGACAAAGTATCACTTTAGCCAATCAAAATGATGAATGGTTAAAACAACAAGTTGCCAACGAAGAATTTACCAGCAAAAGTGAAGCGGTAAATTATTTAATCAAGCAAGCTCGTGATCGAGATGAGTATGTTGAATTTGTTCGAATGAAGTTAGATAGAGCTGAAAAAAGCGGATTTAGCACCAAAACAAAAGAGGAATTATTAGCAGAAATTAAGAAAAAACTAAATGTTTAGTTATAAACTTAATATACAAGCAGGGAAGATTTGACTCGAATTTTTGAATATGGAATTGGTCGTTTCGGATTTCTTCAAGTTAATAAATATTATGAAATGTTTTTTGATTGCTTTTCAAAAATCGCATCAAATCCATATCTATTTCCTGAAGCTATTCGTTTTCGTCAAGGTTATAGATATTGTATTTGTGGAGTGGATACTATTTTTATAAAATTAATGCCAATGAAATAGAAATAATGGCAATTATAGGAAGACAAGATTTTTAAAGGTTCTTTGACATACAGTTTTTCATTGTCTTAAACAGCCAAACCACAACTGAAAGGTATGGCATCCGCCCAGCAGGGATGCAGTAGCTTTCAGTTGTGGTTTGATTAAAGATTAGAAAACACGATATTCTGTTGGCTTCTTCTTGGCAGCCTTGGTTAGTTGTGGTTTGATTAAAGATTAGAAAACACGATATTAAGGACGTTAGACGCTGATCATGTAGATAGGTTGTGGTTTGATTAAAGATTAGAAAACACGATATTTTGTCCGGTGACCGTTGGTTTCAAAATAGGGTTGTGGTTTGATTAAAGATTAGAAAACACGATATTAAAAACAAACTTCATCGTTTGCCTCTGTAGGTTGTGGTTTGATTAAAGATTAGAAAACACGATATTTTGAGTAGGTGTTTGAAATACTCTAACAGGTTGTGGTTTGATTAAAGATTAGAAAACACGATATTGGAACAAATCAAAAGGATATGCGGATAATAGTTGTGGTTTGATTAAAGATTAGAAAACACGATATTTTGGCGCAAGTTTAGCCACATAAGTGTCTAGTTGTGGTTTGATTAAAGATTAGAAAACACGATATTTTTCAAGCCGGACATGGTTACGCTGCAGGGTTGTGGTTTGATTAAAGATTAGAAAACACGATATTTGACGGAGCGACGTTAACTAATGAAGTAAGTTGTGGTTTGATTAAAGATTAGAAAACACGATATTTCTGGAATGGTTTAAAAACACACCGAATGCGTTGTGGTTTGATTAAAGATTAGAAAACACGATATTCAATCTTTCCGCTATGAGTTCTCTAGCAGGGTTGTGGTTTGATTAAAGATTAGAAAACACGATATTTACAATCCATTCTTTAATGGTAATACTTTGGTTGTGGTTTGATTAAAGATTAGAAAACACGATATTTGATAATTATCACTTATCAACTGATGGGTAGTTGTGGTTTGATTAAAGATTAGAAAACACGATATTACAACCGCGTGGAAGGTTATGAATTCAATGGTTGTGGTTTGATTAAAGATTAGAAAACACGATATTTTCGCCTGTAAAATTAGGATTAAACAAGGGGTTGTGGTTTGATTAAAGATTAGAAAACACGATATTGAATTGAATATCTGGAGTTGAAACAACATAGTTGTGGTTTGATTAAAGATTAGAAAACACGATATTTTTCAATGCCATAGCCGAAAGTGCACAGCAGTTGTGGTTTGATTAAAGATTAGAAAACACGATATTCTAATCCACATATTAGCAGATTGAGCAGAAGTTGTGGTTTGATTAAAGATTAGAAAACACGATATTCGTTGCTATACTCTTTACCGTCCACTTTAAGTTGTGGTTTGATTAAAGATTAGAAAACACGATATTCCATTGGCACAGCTATAACATTGTATACTGGTTGTGGTTTGATTAAAGATTAGAAAACACGATATTAATATCAATGTGGAGAGAGACCGCACGGGGTTGTGGTTTGATTAAAGATTAGAAAACACGATATTTAAGGGATGTTTTTCTATCATTAGGCAATAGTTGTGGTTTGATTAAAGATTAGAAAACACGATATTTTTGCTTTTTAATTATATTCGCTCCGTTTGGTTGTGGTTTGATTAAAGATTAGAAAACACGATATTTCTCTTACGGGTTTGACAAATATAATAAAGTTGTGGTTTGATTAAAGATTAGAAAACACGATATTAATATCTGAATGATTGTAATGCTGATAGTAGTTGTGGTTTGATTAAAGATTAGAAAACACGATATTCTTCTAATATCTCTAATAATTCCTGCATTGGTTGTGGTTTGATTAAAGATTAGAAAACACGATATTGCAGATACTATTCATGGGGAGTCCAGATGGGTTGTGGTTTGATTAAAGATTAGAAAACACGATATTCTAACAGCTTGTATAATTAATGCGGTATTGTTGTGGTTTGATTAAAGATTAGAAAACACGATATTCACTAACGCCTATTGAGTTTGAGGCTAGCGGTTGTGGTTTGATTAAAGATTAGAAAACACGATATTATTTACTAGAGGCAATATTTGCGCCCGCCTGTTGTGGTTTGATTAAAGATTAGAAAACACGATATTTAGCAGATGAATTAACTTTATTATCAATAGTTGTGGTTTGATTAAAGATTAGAAAACACGATATTACATCAGGAGTGTATAAATGAATTGTTGTCGTTGTGGTTTGATTAAAGATTAGAAAACACGATATTAGTATAATCATATTGAAAACGATTAGTAGGTTGTGGTTTGATTAAAGATTAGAAAACACGATATTAGAGAGAAGAAACACATGCCAATAATTCCAGTTGTGGTTTGATTAAAGATTAGAAAACACGATATTGAAACAAAGCGGGATTCACGTCGCTTTTTAGTTGTGGTTTGATTAAAGATTAGAAAACACGATATTTTCGTGCAATAACACACGGTGCAAAAGTAGGTTGTGGTTTGATTAAAGATTAGAAAACACGATATTCAGTAGTTCAAGCGCTATTCAATTGCCTATGTTGTGGTTTGATTAAAGATTAGAAAACACGATATTATTCCCGTTGGAATGCCACCGACTTCAAGGTTGTGGTTTGATTAAAGATTAGAAAACACGATATTCTACAGGAATATCAGAAGAAGGCATCAAGCGTTGTGGTTTGATTAAAGATTAGAAAACACGATATTCCCTAAAATATACAACCTCATAGTTTACGGGTTGTGGTTTGATTAAAGATTAGAAAACACGATATTAAAGAGTAATCAAAGAAGCGAGATCAAAAGGTTGTGGTTTGATTAAAGATTAGAAAACACGATATTTTTTACAAACGCTAAACACCTCATTCCGTCGTTGTGGTTTGATTAAAGATTAGAAAACACGATATTTTTTTAAAATCTCAGTTCTTTCTATATACGGTTGTGGTTTGATTAAAGATTAGAAAACACGATATTAGTTGGCTTGTTACCTTCTAATTATCAAAGGAATATGGGTGAATGTCGTATAAAAAAATGCCTCTTTTTTGGATTGATATCCCAATATTGAGGCATTTTTTTATTTCTATCAATAAAAATTCGATAAATGGTAGTAGAATCATAGTAAGAGGCAAGATTCAATGATTAATTTTTAGTGCAATCTGCAGGGACAGGTCGCGACCTGTCCGTACGTTATCCAAATGCAATAGGTATTGGGGATTATCCGCAAAATAATTTATATTTCGTTACGATTTGTGTGCAAGATAGAAAATGTTGTTTTGGGAATGTGAATAGGGCAGGGACAGGTCGCGACCTGTCCGTACACTAATTATGAAAAAGAAAAAATAATGAAAAATAGAAAGCGAAATAGAATGCTGGGATATGATTATTCGCAAAATAATTTATATTTCGTTACGATTTGTGTGCAAGATAGAAAATGTTGTTTTGGGAATGTTAATACGGCAGGAACAGGTCGCGACCTGTCCGTACACGAGCCAATGAATCCGTATATGGAATGGAATGAATATGGTTCTATTGCACAAAAACAATGGAATTGGTTGGATAATCAGTATGCGTATGTTATTTTACATTCTTTTATAGTAATGCCGAATCATGTCCACGCAATTTTGGAAATTGATAGTAATTTGATTTCTGATTGTGAAATAAAAATAAAATCAGTATCGGAACTAATTGGTGCTTATAAAACGACCTCATCAAAACAAATTCATTTAGCCGGTTTGTCTGATTTTGCCTGGCAGCGTTCTTTTCATGATCATATAATTAGAAACGATGGGTCTTATGAAAGAATTTATAATTATATCGAAACAAATCCTGAGAGGTGGAATACAGATGCGCTTTTTGAAAAATAAAATTATTGTTTAAAACAATTCCAACTGTGTTGGGGCATTACTATTTTCCTGTTTGGCTTTTCCTAAATAGTTGATAATCATTCCAAATTGTTTGTCGGTAATACGTAAAACACTAACTTTTCCTAACGAAGGAACGAGTCGGTTAATGCGTTTTTCATGAACATCAGCACTTTCTCCACTCGCACAATGCCTAATATAAACTGAAAATTGCATCATGCTAAAGCCATCTTTTAAGAGATTTCCTCGAAACTGAGAGGCATTCCTTTTGTCTTTTTTAGTTTCTGTAGGCAAATCGAAAAACACGAACAGCCACATTATTCGGTATCCGTTAAGTTCCATAATTTAGGATATTTAATTTTTTTTCGGTGACCTGTAAAACAGTGCTGGAGCGAACTAGCCGTTTTTTGCAATCCTACCATTAAAGGGCTTTTTTCTTCTTTGAAATAAACAGTTTGTGTCAGCATTTGTAATAGTTCCGCTTTTATTGCGGTGTTTAGTTCTTGTTCTTGATACCGGTTCATAATATCAAAAACTTTTTCGTCAACAATGGGACGAAAAGGTTCCATAATATCATCAGCAAGTGCAAAAGCATTGTATTTACTTTTATGATGAATACCAAGTGTATTCAATAATCCGCTTCCGGAAAGTGCTCTAGCTGTAGCGGCTCTTAAAATAGCATACCCGTAGTTTAAAAAATTGTTGGGATAATCACCATAACGTTCTCTTTTTATGCCATTTTTTTCATGATTAGGTAACGGAAAATTTTTCCAATATTGTTGTGCAGCAACGCCTTCCATATTTGTGGTGTCACCGCTTAATACTTTGCTAGCCAGAAACTCAAACGTATTTTTATTTTCAGTTATTTTTGCTAACAATTCCCCTTGATTTTTAATTTTTTCAATAATAGTTTGTTGCCATAGTTGTTTTTTCAGAGGAATTGAAGCTTCGATTTGATTTTTGAATATTTCCTGCTGAATGTGATGGCTGTTGAGGTTGAGTAACATTCCATTGGGTAAGTGGTTGCTACCACAAATAATAATAGCAGTATTATTTTCTACAATTAAGTTCATAGCAGGAATACTCAGATAAATTTCAGCATGATCGAGTACCAGAAAACCAATGTCTTCTATTGGAATGGTACTTTCTCTTATTTCTGATTTTAGTATTAGCTGTTGGTTTTTTGTCGTGATTGAGGATTTATTTTCGATAAGAATTGTTCTTTTGATCATAATTTAAGCCGTTAAATTAATTGCAAATATTTGATTATCAATCAAATTAACATATTTAATAATCAGTTATTTTACGGGAAACCTCAATCTGCCTTTTAAATTGCTGATATAAAAAAAGCGTCTCGTTTTAAAACAGTTTGATGCTGTTTTAAAACGAGACGACCTAAAGAAATTTTAATACTAATTATTTAGTTTAAGCGAGAGTTAAAACAATAATCTTGATTACGCTCGATTTGACAAGAAATAAACTTCTTAGTTATTTATTCCAAATCTTCCACGCTTTCTCTGCTTGAAAAATAAGCATATCCAAACCATTTTTGATTTGTGCTCCTTGCTGTTTGGCTTTTTTTAGGAATTGTGTTTCTGCAGGATTGTAAATCAAGTCAAATGCAATGTGCTTTCCTGTGAAAAACTCATACGGGATCAATGGAAACGCATCCACATTTGGACTTGTTCCTACTGGAGTCGAGTTGATGATGATTTGGTAATTGTCGAATGTTGTTGCGTTGATTCGGTTATACTCAATCGCATTTTCTTTAGCTTCTCTCGACACAAAAGTATAAGGAATGTCCAGTTCATCCAAAGCAAAAGCGACTCCTTTAGAAGCTCCTCCTGTGCCTAAAATCAAGGCTTTTTTGTGGTGCGGTTGCAACAGGGGTTCTAATGATTTTTTGAAACCATAATAATCGGTATTATACCCTTTCAACGTTCCTTTTTTGGTAATTTTGATGGTATTTACAGCGCCAATTAATTCCGCTTTTTTAGATAATTTATCCAGAAACGGAATGACGGTCTCCTTGTATGGAATAGTTATACTTAACCCTTTTAAATTTAAAGTGTTTTTTAGTATCTCTGGAAGTGCTGTTATTTCTGGAATATCAAAATTTTCATAGGTGCAACCAGTAAAATTTTCATTGTTAAATTTATCGGTAAAATATCCTTTAGAAAAAGAATAACTAATATTGCGACCCAGTAACCCAAAACGTTTTCTAACTGTTTCTGTCATTATTTTTTTTTATGTTTTGCAATGTAGTTTTGCACCATTTTTTTGGCCCAAACTACTGGAAATAAATCTTCTAAAAGGATGTAATTATCAAAATTTAATCGTAAGGCATTGCTTAAATGGAATTTTGCTTTTGTATTATCTGTTAGCATAAAATACAATCCTGCTAAGCGGTATTCAACTTCATTTTCTTCCGGAAAATATTCTGAAGCTTGTAATAAGGTTTGAATGGCACTTTCGAATTCTCCTAAAAATTGTAGAATATCCACCCAGAATAACCAGGTGTCAAGTTCAGTATCGCCAAATTCAACTGCTTTCCTGTATCCAAATTCAGCTTCTTCAAAGAAGTTCATTTGCTTATTGATAGTCGCAAAGCGTTTCCAATACAAGCGATTTTGGTTGTCAATCGCTAATGCTTTATTGACATAAAATAATGCTTTTTGGTAATTTTTTTGACGTACATAAAAATCCGTGATGGCAATCCAACCTTTATCTAAGAGTGGATCTTCATGCACTGTTTGATTGAAATATTTTAAGGCTAAAGCTTTGTTCCCTAATCTTTCATAACATTTTCCCATTCGAAGTAACGCATACGAAGTTGCATCATCTAATTCAATGGTTCTGCTATAACTTTCTATGGCTTTCTCGTATTTTTTTAATCGTTCAAAAGCTTTTGCTTTTTCCATGAAAGCACCAAGGAATTCATCATCAATTAAAGTAGCGTAATCAAAGGCACGAATCGCATTTTCATATTCTTTTACACCATAATGCAAACGGCCCAGTTGGTGCCAGGCAATTTCGCTGTATGGATTTTTGTCAATGTATTTATTTAAATAAGTAATCGCTTCTTGGTTTTGATCTAAAAATTCAAAACAATACACTACGTTATACAAAGCGGATTGGTCTTCCAGA
Source organism: Flavobacterium sp. LS1R10 (assembly GCF_003968825.1). Taxonomy (NCBI): domain Bacteria; kingdom Pseudomonadati; phylum Bacteroidota; class Flavobacteriia; order Flavobacteriales; family Flavobacteriaceae; genus Flavobacterium; species Flavobacterium sp. LS1R10. The sequence continues at coordinate 178,953 of NZ_RYDH01000003.1, forward strand.
TCTTCTTCTAAACACTTGATGAAGCTTTCTTTTGCCAGTTCAAGATTGTCCATAAAAAGATATTCCATGCCTATTAAATTATAGACATCAGCATAATCATCTGTGTATTTTAACGCGGTTTGTAATAATTCAACCGCCTTTTCGTGTTGGTCTCTTTTGGAGCAGATATTGGCTTTTTGAATGTAAATTTCTTCATTGGTTGGTTCAATGGCATACAACTCGTTCAATAGCTTTTCGGCTAGTTCGAGTTTATCGTCATAAACTAGCATTTCCACCTGAACTAATTTTAGTCCGGTAGATTTTGGGTGCTGTTCTAATGCCAGTTTGAGTGCTTTTTTTGCTAAAGCGGCCTTACCCATATCGAGGTAATGAAGAATAATTTCTTCAAATTCTTCGGAGTCAAAAAAGAGTACTTTGTTGGTTTTCAACATGGACTCAAATTTAGACAATGATAAGTTATAGTCTTCTTCTTCGTTGCTTAATTGCATACTGTGTGTTTTTAATTTGGCCTAAATAAATTTAGGGAATCGTGCGTGTACTGCGAGGGAAAGTTGGAATTGTTGTGAACAATTTAATTAACAAAAAAAGGGGTAGTTTAAACGTATGCCCTAGCCCTGATAAGAGTGGAAATCCTTTTGCTTTTTGCTGACAAAAAGTAAAAGATTAAAACGGATAGCAGGAATAGCTCCCAATTTTTTTAATTGTTTTGAATAGGTATTTCAATATGTATCCAATAGTACAACTTCTGCTATCAAAAATCGTTAATCATTTTTCTTCAATCATTATTCCATCCATTACTTCTAATATGATGCTGCAACCTTCTCGTATCTCTTGTTCAGAAATGGTAAGCGGTGGCGTAATTCTTATGGCGCAATCTTCAAATAATAACCAGAATAAAATGAGTCCTTTGTCTTGACATTTAAGAATCACTTCGTTTGTTATATCGGCACTTTGGGTCATTGCAGCCAGCATCAATCCTTTTCCTCTTATATCCTGTATCAAAGGATGTACCAAAAGTGATCTGAATAGCTTTTCTTTCTCCATCGCCTCATCCATGAGATTGGTCTCGGTAATTTCCTGCAAAGTAGCCAAGCAGGCTGACGCAATGACAGGGTGGCCTCCAAAAGTCGTGATATGACCCAGTTTTGGATTATCGCTCAACAAATCCATCATTGCTGATGAAGCCGTAAAAGCACCTACAGGCATGCCACCTCCCATTCCTTTTCCCATAACTACGATATCAGGAACAACATCATAATTTTGGAATCCAAAGAGTTTTCCGGTTCTCCCAAAGCCTGGTTGGATTTCATCGAGAATCATCATTGCGCCCACTTCTGTGCAACGCTCGCGTACTTTTTTGAGATAATCATCGTTTGGCTGAATAAATCCGGCACCACCTTGAATGGTTTCCAGAATAATTCCAGCCGTTTTAGTGGTTATTTTTTGTAAATCGGCTTCGTTGTTGAAGGTAATAAAATCAACATCAGGTATCAATGGACGAAAAATTTGTTTGCGTTCTTCAAATCCCATGACGCTCATAGCACCCATTGTATTGCCATGGTATGCGTTATGACACGAAATCAATTGGCTTCTTCCGGTAGTTCTTCTAGCTAGTTTTAAAGCACCTTCAATGGCTTCGGTTCCTGAATTGACCAAATAAGTTTTATCTAAAGGTGCGGGCAGGAGCGAGGCTAACAATTTGCAATACTGAACCGCCGGACTTTGTGAATATTCGCCATAGACCATAACATGAGAATATTTGTCTAACTGATCCTTTATGGCTTGATTGACTCTAGGATGTTGGTGTCCCAATGTGCAAGCGGAAACTCCCGCCACAAAATCCAAGTATTTCTTAGCGTTCGTATCGTAAATATAAGAACCTATAGCATGTGAGACTTCCATGCCCAATGGATATGGTGAGGTTTGCGCTTGGTATTTTAAGAAATCTGGATTCACGGTTATTTGTTTAATCTTTTATTTGTTAAATTGACAGAACGGTGATTGAATACTACTCCCGAAGTGTCGGGACTGCTCACTGCTGACTTACTTCTTCTTCTTCTTCTTCTTCTTCTTATCGTAATTCAGGGTTTCTTTTCGGATTTTCATAGGAATATCCTCTTTGGCCTCTGCCGCTTTAGTTGCTTTATCTATTTTATCGTTGTCTTCATTTTCTTCGGCAGGAAAAATATCGTCCTTGGATTTTATTCGTTCCTCTCCTCGCCAAAGCAGTCCTCTTAGGATACGGGCATTTTCTGGCAACTCTTTCTCTGGATAAATATCGCCATCCACTTGCTGGAAAAACGTGATAGTTTCTATCGCATTTTCTTCTAAAATAAGATTGATTTTGCTGCTTACATTCTTATTGATACCAATGAGTTCCTGAGCTTCGTTGCGCATGTAATAAATGACTTCGGCATTCTTTATAATATCAACATCATGGAGTTTTCCGTCTTTAAATTTCCCATAGAGATTTTGACCCTTGACTTGATTATATCCAGTTCCTATCGTGTCTTTGGAGACTATAAACGTGTTATTGAGTACTTTGAGCGAATCTAGTTTTTGGGTATTGTTGTCTCCTATGAGATGCATGACATCTCCTGTGATTTGGTTTTCTGCGTTCCAAAGTATTGGATTTCCAATCATTTTGGTCAACGCTGTTTTAGAACTTGAATGAATCGAATCACATTTTCCGCTCATATCAGTTTTGAAAAACCGGACATTGTTAAACGCTCTGATAATTCGGTTTCCTTCTTTTCCAGTAACCATTAATTTTTTTCCATGGATGTAAACCGAGTCATTTTCGACAAAATTCACGGCAACAGCTCTTTTGGTTACGTACATAGAATCCAGTTTTTTATACACTTCAGCATAATGCCCTTTTATAATTCCGCGATTGATGGAATCCGTTATTTTTACGTTTCGCGTTGCCGATGCAAATTCCCGGTTTCGATCATAGTACAAACTGTCGCCTTTAATCACCCGATCATCGTATTTGATGTACGATTTATTCAGGAAATGAGCCAGATTTTTTTTGGTATCATAAAATCCTTTTTCGGTGTATATATAATTGGCTTTACTGGTAATTGTGGATGGTCCAAAAAGATACGAATGCCCGGAATTACTGAAATAATCCAAGTGATTTGATTTAATTACATAGGTTGGATTAGTAATAGTAACAGCTGTAAGGAATTGGAATTTCTTTTGTTTCACATAATATCTTCCTGAATTGCTTTTTAGCGTATTGTCTTTATTGGTAATTGTTCCTGGCGTATCGTAAAATACTTCTTGAGTGTTTCGGTCAAAATTAATAATCTCTGTTACCAAAGTCGCATCAGGGGAACTCATTACGGCATCTCCGGAAGCATAGGCTTTTTTTACATTTCCATTGTATTCCGCATATTTACTGTTTAGGAATAAAGTGTCACCTTGCACCATTTGAACATTGCCAAAAGCCTTGATGTAGTTTTCTTTTTGAAAATAATACGCTTTATTACAAGTCATTATCACTCCATCATGATTGACACGTACGTTCCCAATCAGCAATAATGCATCCGGTATTTCTACCTGATTTACATCGGCAAAATCTGAGTTTTCTACAATAATTTTTTTTGAGGCTTGCGCCAAAACTAAATTAGCAGTGAACAGTATGAAACAGTAATGAAGGAAAAACAACGATTTTTTCAATGGATTTAATTTTTGTCAAATTTATGAAAAAGGATACAATCCTAATCCATATTAGGATTTATTTATAATTAGTCAAAAGTGCATGATAAACGATGACTTTTCCTTTTTAAAGTTATCAACAAATGCGGCAACTCCTTCGTTGTAGTTTGTTCTAATGGAGAGATGATTATATAATTTCAAACAATATAGAGTTCTTTATATTTAAAAAATATTAAATTTAAAAATTGATATTCATTTTAGTATCAAAAGAATTAAAATCAGCATAAATAATTTTATATGATGAAAAAAACAACTATTGTTGCCGGTATAAGCGTAGTGCTTTTGGCGACAGCCTGTAAAACGAAAGAGTTAAAAATGAATACGGAACAAAAGGAGTCAGTTTCCCATAAAAAAGAAGTGGTGTATCAGGTTTTTACCCGATTATTTGGGAATAAAAATACGAACAACAAGCCTTGGGGCACCATTGAAGAAAATGGAGTAGGAAAGTTCAACGATTTTACAAATACGGCCTTAAAGGAAATAAAGGATTTGGGAGTTACTTATATTTGGTACACTGGAGTTCCGCATCATGCTGTGATTAGGGATTATTCCGCTATTGGAATATCTAATGATGATCCGGAAGTGGTCAAAGGACGAGCCGGTTCTCCTTATGCCGTAAAAGATTACTACAATGTGAATCCAGATTTGGCTGTAAATCCTGAAAATCGTTTGCAGGAATTTGAAGCTTTAGTTGCGCGAACTCACCAAGCTGGATTAAAGGTGATTATCGATATTGTTCCCAATCACATTGCGCGAAAGTATGAAGGAAAAAGTAATCCGGTTGGTGTCAAAGATTTTGGTGCAGATGATGACACGACCGTTGAATACAAAAGAGACAATAATTTTTATTATATTCCAAATACACACTTTGAAATCCCTGACACAGACAAGCCATTAAATGGAGAAAAGAATCTGTTAATTGATGGAAAATTTGTAGAAAGTCCAGCAAAATGGACTGGGAATGGTTCTCGTATGGCAAAACCAGATCGAAATGACTGGTATGAAACCATCAAAGTAAATTACGGTATTCGTCCGGATGGTTCCAAAGATTTTCCGGAACTTCCTGCTGGTTTTGATTCCAAATCCTATCAGGAACATTTCGATTTTTGGAAAGGAAAAGATGTTCCAAACTCTTGGGATAAATTCAAAGACATTGCCTTGTATTGGACGGCAAAAGGAGTCGATGGTTTTCGATTTGACATGGCCGAAATGGTGCCGTATGAATTTTGGAGTTATATGAATTCAGCCATTAAAGTAAATAATCCGAATGCTTTTTTATTAGCCGAAGTCTACAATCCTAAAGAATATAGAAATTATATTCATCTAGGTAAAATGGATTATTTGTATGATAAAGTAGAAACGTATGATAAATTGAAAGATATCATTCAAGGAAAAGCATTGCCTGATGGATTATCTGACATCCAAAACGGAATTTCAGATATTGAGCATCACCTGTTGCATTTTCTGGACAATCATGATGAACAACGTTTAGCAAGTCCGGAATTTGCGGGAACGCCACAAAAAGGGAAGCCTTTGATGGTGGTTTCTACAACCATAAGTACGTCGCCTACGATGGTTTATTTTGGACAGGAAGTAGGAGAGGCTGGAAATGAAAATGCTGGATTTGGTACCCATTCCAGAACGTCAATCTTTGATTATATAGGTGTTCCTAATCACCAACGCTGGATGAACGGAGGAAAATTTGATGGTGGTCAGTTAACGCAGGATGAAAAGGACTTGCGAGATTTTTATAAAAAATTATTGAATTTCTCTTTGAATAGTACTGCTTTAATGGGGAAATACCAAGAAATACAAACGGTGAATCGCCATATGACTCAAGGATACGATTCTGGAATTTATGCATTCACACGCTGGTCTGATACGCAAAAATTAATCGTTATCACTAATTTTTCCTGGCTTACTACTAGCAATTTTGAGTTAAAAATCCCTTCAGATGTAATCCAAAAATGGAATTTGAAAGACGGAAATTATACACTTACGGATCAATTATACCATAAAAGTTATGTTGAGCTGAAAGTATTCAATGGTGAAGGAAACGCGAAAATTACAATAGCACCTTCAGAATCGTTTATTTATCAATTGTAAAGGATTTTTAGTTAGCAAAAGGATAAAAAAAAGCTGATATAAATTTATATCAGCTTTTTTTTAGCTCAAACGAATACTATTTTTTTGTTACAGCATCATAATTTTCTTCTATTTTTTTCCAATTAATTACATTAAAAAAAGCATCAATATAATTTTTTCTTCGGTATTGGTAGTCTAAATAATAAGCGTGTTCCCATACATCTAAAGCTAATATTGGAGTTCCGGGAACAACTGCATTACGCATCAAGGGATTATCCTGATTAGGTGTGCTGGTTACTTGTAATTTTCCGGATTTATCTAGAATCAACCATGCCCAACCGGAGCCAAATTGTTTTGTCGCTTCAACTTTGAACGCTGTGGTAAAGTTTTCAAATGAACCAAAATCTCTGGTAATTGCTTCAGCCAATGCATTTGATGGTTGACCTCCTCCTTTTGGCGTCATGCATTTCCAATACAAAGAATGATTGTAAAAACCTCCTGCATTGTTGCGAAGTGTGGGGTCATTTGGATCTAATTTACTTAATACTTCCTCAATTGTCAGATTTTCAAGTGGAGTTCCTAAAATAGCCTTGTTCAAATTGTTAGTGTAAGTCAAATAATGTTTGGAATAATGGATTTCTAAAGTAGTAGCTGATATGTTTGGGGCTAATGCATTGTACCCGTAAGGAAGTTTTTCCAGTTGAAAAGAACCTTCATTAGCCTTTACGTCCTCCGGAATTCCGGTTAATACTTTCTCTTCGGTCGTAGGTAAGGGAACTTCAACGACTTCGGTAAATTTTTTTTTATTACAAGAAATTATGCCAATCAGTAGCAGTATAACTGGAATTAAAAAATATAATTTTTTCATAATAATACTATTTTTTTAACAAAGAATAAATAGTTTCTATGTATTGTTTTTTGGCCTCATCTGAGGTAAGGTGGCTGATTTGCATCCATGCATTGGTTTTAAAAGCATCTCTCAAATGGTAAGTAGAAGTTTGTTTTAGATCTAAAGTTCCAAAAGTAGCTTGTTTGTAAAAGGCATAAAGTCGCAATTGAACATCTTGCGGTAAAGATGCCTGTGTCATCGATGAAGCTATTTTTACAGCTTCCAGAAATTGTAGCTCTAATTCTTTTTCATTCATTATCTTTTGGTAGCAATAATAGTTTTACCTCCAATTGCCTTTTGATTCAATTCAACATTAACTTCTGTTCCTAATGGTAAAAAGAGATCTACTCGTGAGCCAAATTTGATAAAACCGGCATCAGTTCCCTGAATAACCTGCATTCCTTCTTCAGCGTAATTTACGATTCTTCGGGCTAAGGCTCCGGCAATTTGACGGTATAGTACTTCACCAAAGGTTTTATTTTCGATGACAATTGTAGTTCTTTCGTTTTCCTCGCTTGCTTTTGGGTGCCATGCTACTAAAAATTTCCCAGGATGGTATTTGCTGAATTTTACAATTCCGCTCAATCCATAACGGGTGACATGCACATTAATGGGCGACATGAAGATGGATATTTGTAAACGTTTGTCTTTAAAATATTCGCTTTCATACACTTCTTCAATAACCACAACTTTACCGTCTACTGGCGCAAGAATTTGGTTTTCAGTGATGATTACGGTTCTTTTTGGATTTCTGAAAAATTGCAGTATGATGATCAAAAGCAACAGCGCTGCTATTTGTATGGCCATTTTGAGCCAGATGGTGTCTATGAAATTATCAGACAATAAGAGCACAACGGCAGTAAAAATAGTGCCTAATAAAATAGATTGGGTTCCTTCTTTATGAAACATAGTTTAAAATTTGATAAAATAAAAATATAATTGGTGCTACAAATATAACACTATCTAGTCGATCTAGGATGCCTCCGTGACCAGGCATTATTTTTCCGCTGTCTTTGACACCGGCAATTCGTTTGAATTTAGATTCAATTAAGTCTCCTATAGTACCTGCAATTCCAACAATAACAGCTATTGAAGTCCAGATTAGTATGGATCGTTCACTAAATTCAGGGTTGGCTTTTATGTAGTACTTTGAGATCAAATAACCGGCTAAAATAGCAAAAATGATTCCGCCTAAGAACCCTTCAATTGTTTTTTTGGGCGATATTTTTTCAAATAATTTGGTTCGGCCTATTGATTTCCCAACAATATAAGCAAAGGTATCATTAGTCCATATTAAGATGAATAATCCAATTATAATTTTGGGATTATAGTCATTTATTCCAAATGAAATTTTAGTAATAAATACAAAAGGCAATATGATGTAACCTAGTAAATACAAGTATTTTGATGAAGTGCTTATTTTTTGAATGTTATCATAAAATAAGAAAAGGATACATTTTATAGATACAACTAACGCTATAACCAATAAAACAACATCTAGTTGCTGTATGTTTATTGAAATTTCTAAATTAGAATTAAATAGCTGATTGAGGGTATCCGTAGTGATTTTATTATAATGGCTTACTAAAGTAACAGCTGTATACAAGGTTGCACCAAAAAGAACCGGTAAAATTTTATGTATTTGAATTAAATTACAAAATTCATAAATGGCAATAAGTAGAAAAATACCAAAAAGAATAAAAAAGCTTTCAGTAGAGTATAAAATAGAAGCAAGTAATAATAGGATATAAACAGCTCCCGATATACCTCGTTTTAGAGTTTCATTCATCTTACAGATCTTCTAAAAGCAATAAATAAAGATTTTTTGCAGAACTTCCGTATTGCGTGAAGTCTTCTTCTTTGGCTTTTTCGAAATATTTTATAGTAGTAATATTAGTAGGATAGTCCCTTTCATATTTCTTTTTTATAGCGCTAAGTCCATCGCTTTTGGCTTCAAGAATTTGACTTGTATTTGCTAAAATTATAATGTTTGTGGGTAATTCGTTTGGTTTGTCTTGCTTAATTTGTTTTGAAGAAAACAATATAGATCCTTCTTCAGAAATTAAATTTTCACAACTGGCCAGTAAAAATGAAGGATTTTTTGGTTTAGAGAAACTTAATTTATTATCCTCAAGCATACTGAAAAGTTCTGGTTCATAGCATAAAACTTCACTTTCGAACCAGTCATTCTCTTCAAGAATATTTTCAAAGTGTTCTTTTACTTCCTCTGGATTTTCACAGTATAAAAACTTACCTCCATTTTTTTTAAAATTACTGATAAATTTTTCATCTATAGAGATCGTGCTATCAGCATTGGTTTTACTAAATTCACTTTCTTTATCTTCCTCAGAAGCCGGATTAATTGAACCAAAAATTTTTCTAAAAAGACTCATATCGCTGTCAACTGCTTTAATTTATTACTTGAAAACGTTCAAAGATAAAAAAATCTTAATTCAAAAGTAGTTTTTGAATTAAGATTTTAAAAATAATTAAATATTTAGATGTTTCTAAGACACTACTTCTTCAAGATTTTTATCAAATGTTCTTTTTCCGAATATAGCTTCTAAATCATCTTTAAAAATAACTTCTTTTTCGATCAAAATATTTGCGAGCTGATTCAGTTTGTCTTTGTTATCCTCTAAAATCTGAATGGCTCTTTGGTATTGGCCTTCAATTAGTAATGATATTTCTTCATCAATAACTTTAGCCGTTTCTTCAGAATACGGTTTAGATAAATTATATTCGCTTTGTCCAGTTGAATCATAATAGGTAACATTTCCTATTTTTTCATTCAAACCATAAACCGTTACCATGGCACGAGCTTGTTTGGTTACTTTTTCTAAATCACTTAGCGCTCCTGTCGAAATTCTATTGAAAGTTACTTTTTCAGCTGCTCTTCCACCCATAGTAGCGCACATTTCGTCAAGCATTTGGTCAGGACGTACAATTAAGCGTTCTTCCGGCAAATACCAAGCGGCACCTAAGCTTTGTCCTCTAGGAACAATTGTTACTTTTATTAGTGGTGCTGCATGCTCAAGCATCCAACTAACTGTAGCGTGACCTGCTTCATGAATAGCGATTGCTCTTTTTTCATCAGGTGTTACAATTTTATTTTTCTTTTCCAGACCTCCTACAATTCGATCAACTGCATCAAGGAAATCTTGTTTGTCAACTGCTGTTTTGTTATGTCTCGCTGCAATCAAAGCGGCTTCATTGCACACATTAGCAATGTCTGCGCCTGAAAATCCTGGAGTTTGTTTGGCTAAGAAGTCAGTGTCTAGTCCTTCCACTTTTTTCAATGGCTGTAGGTGTACTTTGAATATTTCTGCACGTTCGCGAATATCGGGTAAGTCAACAAAAATTTGTCTATCAAAACGTCCGGCACGCATTAAAGCTTTATCCAGTACATCTGCTCTGTTTGTAGCGGCTAGAACTATTACATTTGAATTTGTTCCAAAACCATCCATCTCTGTCAGTAATTGGTTTAATGTATTTTCACGTTCGTCATTTCCTCCGGACATGTTGCTTTTTCCTCTGGCTCTACCTACGGCATCAATTTCATCAATGAAAATGATTGCAGGAGATTTTTCTTTGGCTTGTTTGAACAAATCACGCACACGTGATGCGCCCACACCTACAAACATTTCTACAAAATCAGAACCGGATAAAGAGAAGAACGGTACTTGAGCTTCACCAGCTACGGCTTTAGCCAATAATGTTTTACCGGTGCCTGGAGGTCCTACGAGTAAAGCTCCTTTTGGTATTTTCCCTCCCAGGTTGGTGTATTTTTCAGGATTTTTCAAAAATTCAACAATTTCTTGAATCTCTTCTTTCGCTCCTTCTAAACCAGCAACATCTTTGAAAGTAGTTTTAATATCTGTTTTTTCGTCAAATAGTTTTGCTTTGGATTTTCCAATATTAAAAATTTGGCCACCACCACCACCGGCTCCACCAGACATTTTTCTCATGATAAAGATCCAAACGGCTATAATAATTATAATTGGCAATAAACTGATTAGGATATCTGACCAATTACTTTTTGCCAAGAAATTAAAATCGTTTAATTTACCTTTGGCAACTGCTTCTTCCAGCTTTTTTTGAAATATTTGATCATTACCAATGTTAAAAACGTAATGTGGTCCTTTATTAGGTCTGTCAAAAACATCTTTCGAAACTTTTTTGTGTGCTGCATCTTTCATTGCTGCCGCATTCAGAAAAACTTCAGCTTCGGTTTTGTTGTTTACAACAACTTTATCGATCTGACCTTTCTCTAAGTAGTCGTTAAACTTAGACGAGGTTAATTGTCCGGGTTCATTAAGACTGGAGCCATTAGTTATAAAACTTATAAATAAGAAAATTAATAATATTGCAGCGTAAATTAGCCAAGGGCTTACTTTAAACTTATTCGGATTTGGATTATTTTCTTTAGCCATTACTACGGATTATGTGTCTTTAGTATTTGTTTTCTATAGTTGTTATTTTAGCATCGCCCCATAAACTTTCGATGTTGTAGTACTCTCTAATATGTTTTTGAAATACATGAACCACTATATTCACATAATCCATTAATACCCATTCTGCATTATCAGTTCCCTCAACATGCCAAGGCTTGTCTTTTAATTCTTTTGAAACTGTTTTTTGGATAGAGTTGACTATTGCATTTACCTGCGTGTTTGAATTTCCATTACAGATTACAAAATAGTCGCAAACTGCAGTGTCTATTTCTCTTAAATCAAGGATAGTGATATCATTCCCTTTTACTTCTTCTATCCCTTTAATGATGTTCGCTAATAGAACGTCATTATTTATAGTCTTTTTCGCCATGAATTATTTTTAATATAAGTTTGTAAAGTTACCATTTTTTGTGATTATTTTTGAACCTTAACACAATATTAAATTATGTTTCACAAAAAAACGTATAGTAAGGTAATCAAACTCGATGCCATAGATTCTACAAACGAATTCCTTAAAGGGTTATCGAACAAACAAGAGCTCGAAAACTTTACTGTTGTTACCGCTGAGAGTCAAACAAAAGGAAAAGGACAAATGGGAGCTGTTTGGGTTTCTGAACCAAGTAAAAACTTAATAATGAGTATTTTGGTCAAGGATTTTTTAGCAGATATTTGTCAGATTTTCAACTTAAATATTTTGGTTTCACTTGCTGTAATTGAGGTTTTAGAATCGCTTAGGATTCCTGATCTTAGTATCAAATGGCCTAACGACATTATGTCATACAATAAAAAAATAGGTGGCATTTTGATAGAGAATAGCATCAAAAGCGACGGAACAATTGTTTCTATTGTAGGTTTGGGACTCAATGTAAATCAAACTAATTTCGAAAATTTAGCAAAAGCTTCTTCTTTGGCCGTGATTTGTGCAACTAAATTTGATAAAGAAGCACTTCTTTCTTCTATTGTTACATCCTTAGAAAAAAATAGAGCATTATGGAATCAGCAATCCAGTACTTCTTGGAACAAATACACAAACACATTATACAAAAAAGGTATTCCCATGGCCTTTTCAGCTCATAATAACGGTAACTTTATGGGAATTATTCAGGGCGTTTCGGTATCTGGGAAACTTCTGGTTCTTCTGGAAGATGATCGTGTCGTTGAATTTGACATCAAAGAAATTCAAATGTTGTATTAAATGGGTAATTTTAGTTTCAATTAATTACTGAAGCGTTCCTTTAGATTTCCTTTTTTATAGGAATGAATGTAGGAAAGAGATGAGTTACTTTTTTTATCGAAAGAAAATAAAAAATATTTCTCCAGGGCATTGCCGACATGAATACCGACAAAATTTTTATGAACCGTGGTAAAAATGTCAAAAACTTTATAAATTCTCAGTCCAATTGCAAACAGAACAAGCATGTTCAAATTATAGGAGGATAACACGTTATCAATCATAATCTGATTTGTAAAAACGGCAATTTGTGCGGTTGCTGCAAAGTGAAACTGCAAAAATATAAATGTACCATAGGTTTTTTATACTCTCCAATTGATAGAATAATGGACAATACAAACTGCTGGTTTCCTTTTGTAGATAACCTTATTAGATTTATTCTTTTTTTCCTCCTCTTCTACAACGAGAATCAAAAGGTAATTGTTTTTTTCCTTTTTCAAATTCTAAGATCTGAAAATTGTAATCCTTTTTCTTCTAATGAAATATACTGCTCGATATATTTTCAAGAAATATTTTCCGGTAAATATTTTAAATGGTTTTAATTGCGCTAATGACTCAATCGTTACTCTTTAATTGGGGTCAGTAATTGGCATGGCAGTTGGTTTTTGTCTTTGGTTAACGATAATATGAATTTAAAACATACAAATAACGTTATGATAATCAGTAGTTTATATATGTTAATATTAATATTTTCCGCCCATAACAAACTAAAAAAACTTGATAAAATGACAATTTCTTATTAAAAAAAAAGTCTCTTAGTGTATACTGAAAGACTTTTAAAATATTATTATATTGTTACTACTTAAACAGTTTTTACAATTTATTCATATTGGCTGCTAAAGTTTCTATAAATTTTCCAATTGGTCCTTTTATCATCATGGCCATCATAGGGTTAAATTCTCCTTCAAAATCAAGTTTTACAGCACTGGATTGCTCTGTTATAGCCTCAATATTTGCTATAAGAGTAAATGGAAGTTTGTCACTTGCAGCTCCCAAAACAATTTTTACAGGCGCTACTTTTTCTTTCATTTTAAGTTTGATTTCGGGCATGCCTTTTAATCCAAAAATAAATGCATCATCACCAATAACCTCAAATTTAGCAATGTTTTCAGGCATTAGTTTTTCAAAATTTTTTACATCGCTTAATAAACCAAATAATTCTTGAGCGGATTTGGGTACAGTAACTTTTGGACTTTCTAAGTTCATGTTTTGTAGGATTTTGTTTTTATTTTTTTAAACTTAAATGTTCCAGGTAGACGGATTTACATTCCATTCTCTTAAAGTTTGTTCTTCTTCTTCAGTAATGTATCTTTTGGCTACAGCCAAATTCAATAAATTTTGATAATTGCTTAAAGTGTATAAATCCACATGTGCGCTCTTGAAATTAGTTTCAGCTACATCAAAACCATACGTAAATATCGCGGCCATGCCCTTGACATTGGCTCCTGCTTCGCGCAACGCTTCCACAGCAAGTAAACTACTGTTTCCGGTACTGATCAAATCTTCCACCACTATTACATTTTGCCCTTTTTGTAAAAAACCTTCGACTTGATTTAGTCTCCCGTGTTTTTTAGGTTCCGGACGCACATATACAAACGGGACTCCTAAACTTTCAGCAACCAGCATACCAATTCCTATTGCTCCAGTGGCTACACCAGCAATAACATCTGGTTTACCAAATTGTTTCTGAATATTCTTAGAAAATTCATCCCGGACATAATTTCGTACCGCTGGAAATGAGAGGATTAATCGGTTGTCACAATAAATAGGCGATTTCCATCCAGAAGCCCATGTAAAAGGATTTCTTGGATTCAATTTAATTGCATTTATTTGCAAAAGAAATTCGGCTGTTTTTTCGGCTGTATCTTTATTAAAAATCATAGTACAAATGTATAAAGTTTTTGTTAACGACAAACCACTTTTTTTAACAAATCATATCTCCAAGGAGACCGATTTTCAATTATTTTTGCTAGAAAGCATTGATATAGAGCAACTTATAGTAAAAATCTTTCAAAATAAAATTAATAAAGCCTATTTATACCATCCGGATGAAAGCTTGATTATGAAGACTTTGAAAGCAAAAATCCCGGTTACTAAAGCAGGAGGTGGCTTGGTGTACAATAAAAAAGGAGAAGTCTTATTCATTTTTAGAAACGGAAAATGGGATTTACCCAAAGGAGGAATCGAAAAAGGAGAGGAAATTGGGGATACTGCTATGCGAGAAGTAGAGGAGGAAACCGGAGTAAATGGCTTGACAATTTCCCATAAACTTCAAAAAACGTATCATGTTTTTAGACGTAACGGCAAGTACAAACTAAAAATTACACATTGGTTCGAAATGCAATCTGATTTTGAAGGAACACCTCATGGACAATTAGAAGAAGGAATTGATAAAGTAGCCTGGATGAATCCGGAGCAAATTAAGGAAGCTTTGAAAAATTCCTATGAAAATATAAAATTATTATTTGAAGAAGAAAAGCACTTGAGATAGTACTTCATTTTGTCAAAAGATAAGCTGATTGAACAGTTTTGAACTGATTTTTAAATTGGCATAGTAAGTTAAACACTAATTTCACTAATTTCCACGAATTAATCTGTGGGAATTCGTGAAATTTGTGTGTAATAAACATTTTAACGAGCGTTTTTTTATTTTAAAACACGATACACAGGATAGCGTAAATGTGCCTTTTCATAATAAACGGAATGTTTGTAGATCCAGTCCAGTTGCGCTTCCGGATTATTGATAAAGGTAACGTCACTTTGTTTTTTTAAATCAAATTCGGCTTTTAATTTTGGATTATCTTTCAAAATTTGTGTTGCAGAATCTTCAAAAACATAATCGGAATACCCTTCTTTTTGTTGTAGCAGCGTGTCGAAAAAATTCCAATTGAAAAAAGAATCGACGGCCTCTGGTTCCAATGTTTCCAATAGGTATTTGATTCCCTTTTGTTGTGTAGGAATAACGTAATCCCCTTTGGCGAAAGCCACTTTCTCCATTTTAGCGGTTACCGAAGTGTTTCGGTGTAAATAATGACCTTCGTATGCGGAACTTGCCGTTTTGAAATCCGCAATCCTGTAGCTTTCAACTTCAATTATTGTGTCCTTTTTTAATTGGCGATAGGAGATCGTATTGCTCTTTAATAATTCAATTACAGGCCAAAATCCTCTCGGAATTATATACGCTTCTGGTATTATTATCTCTTTTACCGATTTAAATTCCTTATTGTACGGAATATCTTTTTTGTACGGTTTTGTTTGGTCATAAAACAAACGGTTTCCGGAGGTGACGTCGCTTTTTTTGTAACTGGCTTCATAGCCTAAAAACGAAAAAGGAATCGTTTTTGTACTGTCAATTTCCCATTTTATCGTGTACGATTGTTGTGGTTTATACTGCTCTTCATTTTTTAATCGCAGTTGTTTGATTTTTTTGTAATTAGCATCTGTAAAATCAATTGCGGAACGCATGTATTCGTAAGTTACTTTCACCCGATCCACATAATTTTTTAGCATGTGCGTTTCTACCACAAACCCAATGGTGTTGAACAATGAAGTATAACCGGTTGCAAATCGTGGACTCTCAAAAAACTGACCAAAACCTTTGTCTGGTGTGTCCTGAAAAGCATTGACATAAGGCGTAGTTTCGATATTCTTTTTTTGTAAATCTTCGACCAAAGCAGGCATCATTTCAGTATTTAAAAAATTCCCTAAAATAGTTCCTAGTTTATTATGTTGGGTCATAATATACGTCAGTTTGTATTGGTAATCCGCGCCATTGCTGACGTGATTGTCAATAAAAACATCTGCATTTACTTTATGGAATATTTCTACAAAGCTTTTCGTGTTACGGGTGTCTGATTTGATAAAATCTCGATTCAAATCGTAGTTTCTGGCATTGCCACGAAAACCATAGATTTCAGGTCCGTCCTGATTGGCTCTTGAAGTGGAGTTTCTGTTTAAAGCGCCGCCAATATTGTACACCGGAATACAAACGATAATGGTGTTTTTTGGCACTTTTATTTTGCCTAACGCTAAATCTCTAAACAGTTGCATGGAAGCGTCAATTCCGTCCGGTTCCCCCGCGTGAATTCCGTTATTAAGCAGAATTACCGCTTTGTTTTTTTGGATGGTTCCAAAGTCAAATTGCTGTTCCGGATTAAAAATAACCATGTGCAAAGGCTCACCACTATCCGTTAAACCCATTTTTTGAATTTCGATAGTAGGGAAATCATCCGCCAGAAGTTTGAAGTACGCAATTGTTTCTTGGTAAGATGCCGATTGATTTCCATTACCTTTTTCGAAAAAAGTATCGTATTTATTGTTTTTTTGTGCAAAAGCACTGATGGAGAATAGTAAAAAAAGGAATGTGAAAAGTCTCATTTTTCGGTTTTTTAAATGGAATATCAAATGTAGCTTTTTTTAGACAGCTGTAGATATGAATGTAAGAAAAGGAAATACCCGATTGAAAAAGAATGAAAATACAAAATTCATAACTGAGAATTAAAAATTACCTTTGTCCAAATAAAAAAAATGAATAAGAAACACCATTCCAATAATATACTTTCGAATTTAGGCATCGAAAGCCTGAACAAAATGCAGGAAGTAGCACAAGATGCAATCTTGAATGATAATAATATTTTATTACTTTCGCCAACAGGTTCCGGAAAAACTTTGGCTTTTTTGTTGCCGATTTTAGAAATGTTACAACCCGAAATTCAATCGGTTCAATGTTTAATTTTGGTTCCTTCACGCGAATTAGGATTGCAGATTGAGCAGGTTTGGAAAAAAATGGGAACCGATTATAAAGTAAATGTGTGCTATGGCGGACACTCCATCGATACCGAAATTAAAAACTTAAGTAATCCTCCAGCAGTTTTAATAGGAACTCCGGGAAGAATCGCGGATCATATCGACAGAGGCACTTTCCGTGTGGATAAAATTCAAACCTTGATTTTGGATGAGTTTGATAAATCGTTGCAATTGGGTTTCCATGAACAAATGTCTTTTATAATTGGAAAATTAACGAAACTCAATAAACGCGTTTTGGTTTCGGCCACTTCCGATATTGAAATTCCACGATATACAAGAGTCGTAAACCCGACTATTTTGGACTTTATTCCAGAAAACGTGGCCGAAACGAATCTTTCGATGAAAATGGTCGTTTCGAAAGAAAAAGATAAAATAGGAAGTTTATTCAACTTGATTTGTTCGTTGAAATCACAATCGGCAATTGTTTTTTGTAATCATCGTGATGCTGCAGAGCGCATCAGCGATACGTTGAACGAAAAAGGAATTTATGCCACGTATTATCATGGCGGAATGGATCAGGACGAAAGAGAACGCGCCTTAATCCAGTTTAGAAACGGAAGTGTAAGTTATCTAATCACAACTGACTTGGCTGCTCGTGGACTCGATATCCCTGAAATGAATCATGTTATTCATTATCATTTGCCATCTAAAGAAGACGAATTTACCCATAGAAACGGGCGTACAGCACGTATGCTAGCTTCTGGTACGGCGTATATTATTGCTCATGAAAGTGAGAAAAAAATGGATTACATCGATTACGGAATGGAAGCTTTGAAAGTGGAGAATTCCACTTCATTGCCAAAACCACCTGAATTTCAAACGATTTACATCAGTGGTGGAAAGAAAAATAAATTGAATAAAATTGATATCGTAGGTTTCTTTTCCCAAAAAGGGAAATTAGAAAAAGACGATTTAGGATTAATTGAAGTGAAAGATTTTATCTCATTTGCAGCGGTGAAATTCAATAAAGTGAAAGATTTACTTCACGCCATCAAAGACGAAAAAATGAAAGGCAAGAAATTCAAAATCGAAGTCGCTCGAAAAGTGATTAAGAAAGAAGAGGAGTAGTTTTTTAGTGTTCAGTTTTGAAAAGTGTTCAGTGTTCAGTCCTGAAGCTTCTGGGTTAGTTATCCGTAAAATAATTGACAATAAAAAAATCGTTAAAGGTAAATTAAATTTACTGTTAACGATTTTTTGCTTTAATGAAGTATCTGATTACACTTATTTCTGACCACTGAATTTTTTTATCAACTCAGGTACTGATCATTAAAAACTGTCAACTGACCATTATATTTTCTTAACGTATTGTGTAATAATGACAATAGTCTGGCCGTCTACTTTACCCTCAATATATTCGGCATTTTCATGATCCAGTCTGATGTTACGCACTGCAGTTCCTTGTTTAGCTACCATGCTTGAACCTTTTACTTTCAAATCTTTGATTAAAACTACTGAATCTCCAATTTCAAGAATCACGCCGTTGCTGTCACGGTGAATGACTTTGTTCTCCTCTTCTTCGCCTTCACCTGTTGCTTGTGCCCAAGCCAAAGTATCTTCGTCTAAATACATTTGGTCTAATAATTCTTGAGGCCATCCAGAACCACGCAAACGGCTTAACATTCTCCACGCGACAACTTGTACGGCAGTATGTTCACTCCACATGCTATCATTTAGACATCTCCAATGATTTAAATCTACGGTATCCGGATTTTCAATTTGGTCAATACAGGTGCTACAAGCCATGATGTTTTCCTCAATCCCTCCTTTTTTGGTAGGCAATACCTGGTACACTTTCAGGTTCTCAGTTGCGCCACAAAGTTCACATTTTGACCCGCTGCGTTTGCTTAATTCTCTTTCTATACTCATGTTTAACGGCTTTTATTTTTGGCAAAATTACGGATTATTGCCTCGTTTTACAAGTTATATTGGGACTGTTTATTTGTCAAGTCGAGCGCAGTCGAGACCTATCCATTAGTATCGACTGCGCTCGACTTGACAAAATCGCTTTAAAATTATTTTACTCGGACTGCATCGGGAACAAGCATTTCATATTGCCCGTTGTTGCGAATTACATCTCGTACAATACTGGAGCTGATGTACGACGTTTTTGCAGCGGTCAATAAAAACACAGTTTCAATTTTTGATAACCGACGATTCGTGTGCGCAATTGCTTTTTCAAATTCGAAATCAGCAGGATTGCGCAAACCGCGAAGGATAAAATTAGCGTTTATTTTGTGGCACAGATCAATCGTCAAACCTTCATAGGTAATCACGGAAACTTTTGGTTCGTTTTTGAAGGTTTCCTCAATGAATTGTTTTCTTTCTTTGAGGGAAAACATATATTTTTTTTCGGCATTGATACCAATGGCAATAACGATTTCATCAAATAAGGAAATGCTTCTTTTGATGATGTCTTCATGTCCTAAAGTGATGGGGTCAAATGAACCTGGAAATATTGCTTTTCTCATTTATTTTTTCTGTTTTGTCATTCTGACAGCGGAGGAATGACATTATTTGAATGTATTCCTTTGTTTAAATGACACGTTTGTTTAGTATTTAAGAATTAAGTGATTTATTACAAAGCCAGTTCTATCGCATTTGTAAACAAATCTTCCAATGAAATTCCGGCGGCTTTGGCTTGTTGCGGAATCAAACTTTCCGTTGTTAATCCCGGAATGGTGTTCATTTCCAACATGTGTGGCTCTCCGTTTACCAATATAAATTCGCTTCGGGAAAAACCTTTCATTTTCAGGACTTCATATGCACGTTTAGCAATTTCACTCACTTTTTGAGTCATTTCATCCGAGATTCTCGCTGGAGTGATTTCCTGTGATTTACCCAAATATTTGGCTTCATAATCGAAGAAATCATTGTCTGAAACAATTTCAGTTATTGGTAATACGGTTACTTTTCCTTTATAATTGATTACTCCTACAGAAACTTCGGTGCCATCCAAGAAGCTTTCTATGATAATTTCGTTGTCTTCTTTGTAAGCAACTTCTATTGCAATGGGCAATTCGGCAGCAGTTTTTACTTTGGAAATGCCAAAACTAGAACCGGCTTTGTTGGGTTTTACAAAACAGGGCAAACCTACTTTAGCTACAATTTCGTCCGTATTGATACGGTCACCTTTGTTTAAGTAATAGGAAGTGGCTGTTTTTATGCCGTATGGTTTTAAAACTGATAATAAATCGCGTTTGTTGAACGTTAATGCTGCTTGGTAATAATCGCAGGAAGTTTGCGGAATATGCAATAATTCAAAATAGGCCTGCATTAATCCGTCTTCGCCTGGTGTTCCATGGATGGCGTTGAACACACAGTCAAAAGTGATTTTTTTACCATCAACAGTTACTGAAAAATCATTTTTATCGATAGTGAATTCGGCATCATCAGCATCAACATAAACCCATTTTTCTTTGAAAATATGGATTCGGAATCCGTTGTATTTTGTTTTGTCCAGAAATTGATATACGACGTTTCCGCTGATAAGAGAGATTTTATACTCGCTGGAATATCCGCCCATGATGATGGCAATGTTTTTCATTATATACGTTTAATCGGTTAAACGTTTAATCGATTGACCGACTAAACGAATTCTAAACAAAATTATCATTTTTTTTGAAACGAAATAGCTTTATCTTTGCCAGATATAAAAATAAATTTATGAGTTTACGTAAGTATCTTACCAGCCGTGTTTTCTTTGTTCAAATACTAATTGCACTTGCCATTATTGTCGCTTTGGGCTATTTATTTATGCATTGGTTGACTTTTACAACAGATCATGGACATGAAATTACCGTGCCGGATTTGCGTAAGTTGACAGAAGAACAAGTCGAGGAAAAACTGAATGAGCTGGATTTAGATTATGTACTTTTAGACAGCGTAGATTATAGAAGTGATTTTCCGCAATTTAGTGTAGTTAAGCAAGATCCAACGCCCGGTACGAAAGTAAAAGTAGGACGAAAAATATATATTAAAATAAATACTTCGGGATTTTCATCGGTTCGTATTCCGGATTTAGTCAATAAAACGTATCGCGAAGCAGTACCTACATTGAAAGCTTTAGGACTTGAAGAAGGAGAAATTACCTACGTTCCCAATCTTGGAAAAGACATGGTGCTGGAAATGCGTTTCAAAGGCAGAAACCTGAAAGCAGGGGACAGAGTCTTAAAATCCTCCAAAATCGACTTGGTTTTAGGAGACGGAAAAATGAGTTATGAAGAGACCAGTGCTGCAGATACACTGGCAACACCAATAGAAGAAATACCAGTTGATGAACAATAATAGTGATACAATAGATTTAGAAGACGAGTTATTTGAACATTTTAGATTTGAAGTTCCTAAAGGACAAACGTCTTTGCGGATTGATAAATATTTGATGAGTTTGATTCAAAATGCAACTCGCAATAAAATACAAATTGCGGCGACCGATGGCAATATTTTTGTAAACGATGCCACCGTAAAGTCGAATTACAAGGTAAAAGCCCATGATGTAGTTCGGGTGATGCTTACGCATCCTCCTTATGAAAACCATATTATTCCGGAGAATATTCCGCTTGATATTGTGTATGAAGACGATACTTTGTTATTGATCAACAAATTGCCAGGAATGGTAGTGCATCCCGGTCATGGGAATTACACCGGAACTTTAGTACATGCTTTGGCGTATCATTTTGATAATTTGCCAATGAACAGCAGCGAACGTCCCGGATTAGTGCATCGAATTGACAAAGACACTTCTGGTTTATTAGTGATTGCTAAAACCGAAGCGGCTATGACACATCTTGCCAAGCAATTTGAAGCTAAAACTTCCGAAAGAGAGTATGTGGCTTTGGTTTGGGGAAATGTAGTCGAAGAACAAGGAACGATTGAAGGAAACTTGGCACGTCACCTTAAAGACCGCATGCAGATGGCGGTTTTTGCTGATCCGGAAATAGGGAAGCCAGCCGTGACGCATTACAAAGTGTTGGAGCGTTTTGGTTATGTTACTTTAATTTCATGCCAACTGGAAACCGGGAGAACGCACCAAATTCGGGCACACTTGAAGCACATAGGACATCCTTTATTTAATGATGAGCGGTATGGCGGTCATTTGATTTTAAAAGGTACTACGTTTACAAAATACAAACAGTTTATTGACAACTGTTTCAAAGCATTGCCAAGACAGGCTTTGCATGCTAAAACATTGGGTTTTGTTCATCCTACAACCGGTGAGATGCTGCGTTTTGATACGGAACTTCCGCAGGATTTGCAGGACTGCATCGAGAAATGGAGAGGCTATTCAAAGTCACATAGTACGGAGGAAGAGGAATAAAACAGGAAAAGCCCCAGAGATTGGGGCTTTTTTTGTTTCTAGTCTGAAAGTCTGGACTTAGAGTAATTGTATAAGTTAATTACAAATTCTTTTTTTTAATTGTCATATTAAAATTGATATTTGCTTTTAAGGCGCTAAACACTTTAAATATTGTTTCAATCGTTTGGCTATTGGTATTGCTTTCAAGTATAGAAATCTTTGCTTTTGAGACACTAGTAAGTTTCCCCAATTCTTCTTGAATTAAGTTTTGTTTTTGTCTGGTATTTTAATCATCCGTCCTAAATATCCGTACGAAGTTGATATTTATGTTTTTCTCTTTCTTCCGTTTAATGTTTTCTGATATATTTATCTTTTATTTTTTGGTTGTCAGGGCATTACCTTTTTTGGTCTATCTTCAAAATATTTTGCTGGCTCTTGCTATTTCGTTTCTGGGAACTTTTTCTGTTTTTTACAAATTCGTAGGTTGCAAAAACTTACGTATTTTTATTGTCTGCTTTATCCCAAAAGCCAACTAAGTAAGTCGGAAGTTTAAACGGCATAAAGTCAAAAGGAGCATTATGCTAAACATTATTTTAAGATCAATCTGTTTGGACAATAGTTTTGCAACAAAGACACGCCCATAAAAATGAAAAGCCTAAAAAAAATCGACTTGTTTTCACAAATCGGTTTGTATTTTAATGAAGATTTTTGTTTATACAAATAAGCCTTCGATGCTTAAATAATGTTCGCCAGTGTCGTAACAAAAGGTTAATATTTTAGCATTTTCTGGGATTTCTGGTAGTTTTTTTGCTACCGCTGCCAGAGATGCTCCAGAGGATATTCCTATGAACATGCCTTCTTCTTTTGCGGCTCTTTGGGTATAGGCAAATGCATCGTCTTTGCTTACTTGGATGGTTCCGTCCAGTAAATCAGTACGCAAGTTGGTAGGTATGAATCCTGCTCCAATTCCCTGAATAGGGTGGGGAGCCGGTGCGCCACCGCTGATAACGGGAGAAGCTTCAGGTTCAACTGCATATACTTTCAGGTTTGGGAAATGTTTTTTCAATATTTCGGCACAACCCGTGATGTGCCCTCCGGTTCCTACGCCGGTGATCAAATAATCCAGACCGTCAGGGAATGCTTTTATAATTTCCTGTGCCGTGGCTGTTTTATGAATTTCGATGTTGGCGGGATTTTCAAACTGAAGTGGTGACCAGGCATTAGGTATTTCGGTAACTAATTCCTGTGCTTTTTCCAGCGCGCCTTTCATCCCTTTTTCACGGGGCGTCAAGACAAATTCGGCACCATAAAGGCTCATGAGTCGGCGTCTTTCTATGGACATTGATTCAGGCATTACCAGTATTAATTTATAGCCTTTTACGGCCGCAACCATCGCGAGTCCAATTCCTGTATTTCCGGAAGTGGCTTCAATGATAGTACCTCCGGCTTTTAATAATCCTTTGGTTTCGGCATCTTCAATCATGGCAAGAGCGATCCTGTCCTTGATACTGGCACCGGGATTGGCACGTTCTAATTTGATCCATACATTGTGATTGGCACCATATAAACGATTGATTCTTACATGTGGGGTGTTGCCTATTGTTTCGAGTATGTTATTGTATTTCATAATATTTATATAGAGAAAAAATTAATATCTTTTATTTCCTGCTGATTCAGAACCGTATTTTTATTGGATTGCATAACAAAGGAATACGGATTCATACTCTTGGTGATAAACGTGTTTCCGCCTACAATACTGTGGTTTCCTATGATGGTGCTACCGCCCAAAATAGTGGCATTTGCATAAATAATTACATGATCTTCTACGGTAGGATGGCGTTTTTTTTCCTGCATATTTTTCTCTACTTGCAATGCTCCCAAAGTGACTCCTTGATAAATGCTTACGTGTTTCCCTATGATTGTAGTCTCGCCAATGACAATTCCGGTACCGTGATCAATCATGAATGGAACATCAATTGTGGCACTGGGGTGAATGTCGATTCCGGTTTTGCTATGAGCATATTCGGTTAGAATTCGCGGCAGCAGACACGAGGTACGAGAAGCAATAGCGTTAGCAATACGGTAAACTTCTATAGCAAAAAAACCGGGATAGGAATTGATAATTTCCTGAATGCAATCAGCAGCGGGATCCGTATCCAGAATAGCTTGTGCATCTTTTTGCATCGAATCATAAAGTTTTGGAAGCGCGCGATAAAAAGATTCGGCATCATCTAGAATTTCATTGGACGTTTTGTCTTTTACAATTTTCGATAGGATAGCAATAAAACAGGCTTTGTTTTGGTCCAAAAGCAATTCAATTTGGATCGTTTCTAAAGCTTTCTCCGGAAATAATATTTTGAACAAATCATCAATCCAATTGATGATTTTAGAGGAATCTATGGCTCTTACCCAATTTTTATTTTGGTTTTCATGCAGAGTATTCGAAAAACGGTTGGTTTCAGTATTCATTTATAATGGAATAAAATCAGAATTAAACGAGTAAAAATCCTCGAAATACAAATATAAAGCAGAATTGAATAGATTCATAACCCTGCTTTGTAAATAAATGTTAATATGTTAAATTCCCACAAAATAAGCGTTTGGTGTTGGAAATGATTTCATAAAAAAATCCGATTTGTATGAACAAATCGGATTAATAAATCTGAAATCAAAAATTGTTAATTTACAATCTACAAATGTATTACCTCACCATACGCATCAGCAACCGCTTCCATAACCGCTTCACTCATGGTTGGGTGTGGGTGAATTGATTTTAAAATTTCGTGTCCTGTAGTTTCCAGTTTACGCGCTACAACTGCCTCAGCAATCATATCGGTAACTCCGGCTCCAATCATGTGACATCCTAACCATTCTCCGTATTTAGCATCAAAAATTACTTTTACAAAACCATCTGGTGTACCGGAAGCTTTTGCTTTTCCGGAAGCTGAAAATGGGAATTTACCAATTTTTAATTCGTATCCTTTTTCTTTAGCTTGTTTTTCAGTCAAACCTACAGAAGCAATTTCAGGAGTGGCATAGGTACAGCCCGGTACGTTTCCGTAATCGATAGGTTCCACGTGTAATCCTGCAATTTTCTCCACACAATTGATTCCTTCGGCAGAAGCTACGTGTGCTAGTGCTTGTCCTGACGTAACATCACCAATAGCGTAATAACCCGGAATGTTAGTTTGGTTGTAAGCATTTACCAAAATTTTATCTTTGTCAGTAGCGATTCCTACTTCTTCTAATCCTATGTTTTCAATGTTTGTTTTGATTCCAACAGCCGAAAGTAAAATCTCAGCTTCTAACACTTCTTCTCCTTTTGCTGTTTTTACATACGCTTTAACACCTGCTCCAGTGGTATCAATTTTCTCAACAGAGGAGCTAGTCATAATTTTGACACCTGCTTTTTTCATAGAACGCTCCATTTGTTTCGAAATGTCTTCGTCTTCAACAGGAACTACATTAGGCATAAATTCTACAATAGTTACCTCGGTTCCCATAGAGTTGTAGAAATGTGCAAACTCTACTCCAATCGCTCCAGAACCAACGATAATCATTGATTTTGGTTGTGTTGGTAATGTCATTGCTTGACGATATCCTATTACTTTTATACCATCTTGAGGCAAGTTTGGCAATTCACGAGAACGTGCTCCAGTAGCGATAATGATATGATCTGCACTGTATTCAGTAATTTTATTGTCTTTGTCCGTAACATCAATTTTTTTTCCTGGTTTTAGTTTTCCAAAGCCATCAATCACATCGATTTTATTTTTTTTCATCAAGAATTGAACCCCTTTGCTCATTCCGTCAGCTACGCTGCGACTGCGTTGTACAACAGCAGGGAAGTCTTTATCAAATGATGAAATAGTCAATCCGTAATCAGAAGCGTGTTTTAGATAATCAAAAACCTGAGCTGATTTCAGCAACGCTTTCGTCGGGATACAGCCCCAATTCAAGCACACACCACCTAAATTTTCTTTTTCGATTACGGCTACTTTAAAGCCTAATTGTGATGCTCTAATAGCTGTAACATAACCACCTGGACCACTTCCTAAAACTATAATATCGTATTTCATTTTTATGTGTTTTTCTTATTTAATTGATTGGGCGAATTTAAGGATTTATTCTGTTTTGAGAAAGTTTCAAACTAATAAAGTAGCAAACTAACTAATTTTCAAGAAAACATCTTTGTTTTGAACAAATTGCAGAAGTGTAAATCGATCTTTGTTTTTGTAACTGCTATTCCTTTGCAGCAAAAACTAATTTGCTACCGAAAACTGAGAATCATACAAATTCTTGTAATACCCACTTTCGCGGTTGATTAATTCCTGATGCGTTCCTTGTTCTACAATCAGTCCTTTGTCCATTACCACAATTTTATCAGCATTGACAATCGTGGCCAAACGGTGCGCAATCACAATCGAAGTTCTGCCTTTAGTAATGGTTTCTGTAGCACGCTGAATCAATTCTTCAGAGTAGGTGTCAATCGATGAAGTAGCTTCATCCAGAATCAAAATACTTGGATTACTCACATACGCTCTCAAGAAAGCAATTAATTGACGCTGACCGGAAGAAAGCATAACGCCGCGTTCCTTCACGTCAAAATCATAATTATCCGGTAAGCTCATGATGAATTCATGGACGCCAATATTTTTGGCTGCAGCCAAAACCTGTTCCCGATTAATTTCAAGATTATTCAAGGTGATGTTGTTGAAAATAGTATCGGCAAAAAGGAAAACATCCTGCAATACTACGGCAATTTGTTTACGTAAGGAACCTAAAGTGTAATTCTCAATATTGTGATTATCGATGTAAATAGAGCCACTGTTGATTTCGTAAAAACGATTCAGTAAGTTAATGATCGTAGATTTTCCGGCACCTGTAGACCCTACGATGGCAATCGTTTGACCGGCACTTACCTCCAGATCGATTCCTTTTATTACTTCTTCATCCGCAATATATCCAAAACGGACATTCTTGAATTCGATATCTCCTTTAAAAATTGGAGCTTCTATAATTCCGGTATCCTGAATTTGATCTTCGGTGTCTAAAATGTCAAAAACACGGTTTGCCGCAATCATTCCCAGTTGCATCTCGTTGAACTTATCAGCAATTTGGCGCAACGGGTTAAACAACATTCCAATGAACATTGTATAGGAAAATAAATCCCCAAAAGTGGTAAAATTATCTCCGTTCAAGATCTTGATGCCGCCATATAGTACAATAAAACCAAGGGTTAAGGACGAAATGATATCTGCAATAGGAAAAAATATGGAGTTATACAGAATGGTTTTTATCCACGCTTTTTTGTGCTTGTCATTGATATTTTTGAATTTGTTGTATTCAATTTTTTCACGATTAAAGAGTTGTACAATCTTCATTCCTGTCACACGTTCCTGAACAAATGAGTTCATGTTAGCGATTTGATTTCGTACTTCTTCAAAAGCGACTTGCATTTTACGCTGAAAAATTCGGGTAAAATAAACCAAAATGGGCATTGCAATAATTACGATCCAAGTCAGTTTCCAGTTCATGTAAAACATGAAAATCAGTACTACGAACATTTTCATCAAGTCACTGATAATCATAAACAAACCCTGACTGAAAATACGAGCAATGGATTCTATATCCGAAACCGAGCGTGTCACGAGCTGTCCTACGGGAACGTGATCAAAATATTTCATTCGGAAACTCAAAATGTGTTGAAACAGTTTTGTCCGAATGTCTTTTACAATATCTTGACCGAGCCAGTTTGCCCAATACACAAAGTAAAACTGCGAGAATACCTCCAGCAATAGTACAATTCCCATCAGGATCACATACAATAATAATCCCTGTTGGTCTTGGGTCGAAATGTAACCATCTACAGTTTGTTTCAATAAATACGGGCGCAATGCCGCAAATACTGATAGCGAAACGGCAAAAATAATCACTCCGTTAAAACGCCATTGATAGGGTTTAGTAAATTTTAATATTCGTTTGAATAATCTAGTATCAAATGCTTTTGCTTTCATGTTTTTTGGAGCTGTTTCCTGCTATTCGTTGCAATCTTTTATGTTTTTAAAGAAAAACATAAAAGGATTTTCACTACTATCAGGGCTATTGCGTAATGTAATCGTAATCTATTTTGGTTAAATACAAACCATGTGCCGGAACCGAAAAACCAGCTTTATCTCGGTTTTTACTTTCTATGATGGCAGTAAAATCAGCCAGTGTACTCTTGTGTAATCCTATATTTACTAATGTTCCCACAATGGAACGAACCATATTGCGTAAAAAACGGTTGGCAGAAATGGTAAAAATCAAATTGCCGTTTTCTTGTTTGTCTGCGCCCTGTTCAGCTGTGCCTCGAGTCCAATATGCTTCAAAAATAGTGCAGTCAAAGGTATTTACATCTGTGTTGACTTTTGAAAAACATTGAAAATCAGTGTGATTGAATAATAGTTGCGCCGCTTCATTCATCAAATCAATATCTAATTTTTGATGGAAATACCAACTTTGTTCTTGCAAAAAAACATCTTTGAATGTATTGATGTGATATTCATAGGTTCTTTTAGTGGCATCAAAACGAGTGTGCGCTTCATCGTGAACCGGTATAATGTCATAAATAACAATGTCTTTGGGTAAGTAGGAGTTGAGTTTGTGCAGTAAACTTGGAATATCAATTGGTGTTTCAAAATCAAAATGGGCATACATTTCTTTGGCGTGAACCCCGGAATCCGTTCTACCGGCGCCCATAAGATTGATGGTTGTGTTCAATAGCACCGAAAACGCTTTGTTCATCGTTTCCTGAACAGAGGCAGCATTGGGTTGGTATTGCCAGCCGTGATAATGGGTTCCGCTGTATGCTAATTTGATAAAATATCTCAAGTGAATTTTTTTGAAGCCACAAAGATACTTATTAATTTTTTTGCCACGAAGTTGCCAAGGTGCAAAGTTTGTTAAGTTTCGATTTGATTTTTTATTTGGAATTCGAATGTTTATTTTTACCACAAAATCGTAGCCCAGATTACTTCACTAAACTTTTATTTTCATAGGAGTTCAGTGAATGTAAATATTTGTAGTGGAAATCCTTTATTGTTTTTTCTTTAAAAACAATAAAGATTGAAACGGATAGCTGGACACGAGCGAAGCGAACTGGCGAAGCAAATTGCTTCAGATTACTTCGTACCTCTTAATGACACTATAAATATGAAAAAAATACTTTTGCTTTCTGACACGCACAGTCATATTGATGATACCATTTTGAAATATGTTGCATTGGCTGACGAAGTTTGGCATGCGGGTGATATAGGCGATTTGGCCGTGACTGATGCGATACAAAAGCTGAAACCGTTGCGCTGCGTGTATGGAAATATTGATGATGCAACGGCGCGACTGGAATTTCCCTTACACAACCGTTTTATGTGTGAAGGCGTTGATGTTTGGATTACGCATATTGGTGGTTATCCGAGGAAATACAATCCCAATATTAAAGCTGAGTTGGAAGCCAATCCGCCAAAATTATTTATTTGTGGACATTCTCACATTCTAAAAGTCATATTCGATAAAAAACATAATTTATTACACATGAATCCTGGTGCGGCAGGAAAAAGTGGTTTTCATCAGGTGCGAACGATGTTGCGTTTTGTGATTGAAGGAGACAAAATCAAAGATTTGGAAATTATTGAGATTGAAAAACGGGTCTGATTATTTTTTTTTGATAGGTGATGGGTACTATTATTTTTATGGTTGTACCGAAACCTATTTTGGAGTTTATGACAATAGTTCCTTTCAGATTATTGATTCGGGCTTTGATTTGGTTGATGCCAAAACCTTCAAGGATATGAAATTTACTAGAATCAAAACCTTGGCCATTATCCATAACATTGACATTCAGAAAATCATTATCTTCGTGAATGCTTAATTCTGAACGTGTTGCCTGACTATGTTTTATGGTATTGTTGAGGAGTTCCATAATTATGAAATAAATTTTAATTTCGAAATCTTCATCATAACGGGTTTTTCGATCTACGGAACTTGCGTATTCAAAGTACAGAATGGAATTGGAGTTTTTTTCACACAAATCGTCTAATGCATCAAATAATCCAAAACGGGCTAAAAGCGAAGGCATCAGTTCGTGGGATAAATCCCGTACTTGATCGTGTGCCTCTTCAAGAATAGCCTTAGTTTTTATGATTTCTTGTGCTGAATATTGATTTTTAGAGGTATACGCATGAAGATGTAGTCCTGCTGATGAAAGTAAAGCACTAATGTTATCATGCAAAAATGCCGCAATTTTTTTTCGTTCTAATTCTTGTCCGTTAATGGATGCGTTGATCATGTTTTCCTGAACTTTGCTTTGTAAGTCCTTTAGTTTGTTTTTTTGTTTTAGTTGTGTGTTTTGAGAATAGAAGTAAAAAAGGATGAAAAATAGCAGTAGAACAGCAATTAGTACAATCACAATTTTTTTATTTCTGGATTGTTCTTGCAGTAAAAAAAGTTGTTTTGTTTTATATTCTGTTTCGATCTTGTCGATTTCTCTTTTGTACTCATCAATTTCAAGGTTTATGCCAGCAACATTCGCTTTATTGTGTTTTTCTTGGTCGTTTAGTTCCCCAGTAATTGTATTATATCGGATTAAATTTTTATAGGCATTTTTATAATCATTGTTTTTCAATAAAAATTTAGAAAACTCTAGGTGGGAATATGATAAATCAGATTTTTCAGTTCCTTTAATTCCTTTTTCAATTGCTTTTTGGAAAAAATAATGGGCTTTTTTAGTGTTGTTTGTATGGCTATGATACATGCCGTTGAGCATATTTAAAGCTACAATTGTAGACTCGTCTCCATGTTTTTTGTGGTGTTTGTTGATGTAGTTTAAATAGGGAAGCCCTTCTTGATAGCGATCATTGTCGAAATAGGCCCACGTCAAATTGAGTTTTGTAAATATAATTTGTGCTGAATCTTTTGTTTTAGTGCTGTAATGCAGTGATTTTTTATAATAATAAATTCCTTTTTCATATTGTTTTTTATCAAAGCAATAGATATTTCCTAAATTATTGTTTAACCAATTTTTTAAAACATCATTATTAGTTTTATTAGCGTATTCCAGTCCTTTGTTGTAGTAGAAAAAAGCTTTGTCAGATTCCGATAATTGATCAAAATTAGCAGCAATGGTATTATAAGCTCTTGCTATCAGGTTGTTGTCCTTGATTTTGATTGCTTGGCTCAAAGCAAGTCTCGATTGTATTAAGGACTTCTCGTAATTACCAGCTTTCATATGCTGATTAGCTTCTTTTGCTAATGTTAGAGCTTCCTTTTTTGGAGTTTCTTTCTTTTGAGCACAAACAAAACTACCAGTGAGGTTCAATAGTAAAACTAAGACTATAGCAATTTGTTTCTGAGGCATAAATAATTGAATAGATTGGTTATTTCTGGTTTTTTAAATCCGCCTTATTTTTCAAAATAAACTGACTTTAAATCAGGATTAAATTGGTTGGTTTTCTTTTTTTTAATTAAAAAAACAGCATTTAAGTTTCATCTAAATTCATTCAGGATTTGATTAATTTATTTTTAAGGGCATATTTCACTAGGCTTATAGAGTTTTTTGCGCTGAGTTTTTTCATTATGTTTTTGCGATGGGTCTCTACGGTATTAACACTAATAAATAATTGATCACTGATTTCTTTGCCGCTATATTCTAATGAAATCAGGATTATGATTTCCAGTTCTCTTTCGGTTAAAAGTGAATTTGGACTTGGGACTTGTTTGTTTAGTTTTGGATTGTCTTTAGTTACGGTACTGAATATTTTTTCTCTAACAGATTTACTAAAATATTCTTCACCATTAGTAACCGCTAGAATGGCTTCAACTATATTTTCTCCGGCACATTTCTTAGTTAAGTAACTGCTGCAGCCTAACTTCATGACCTCTTTTATTATTCGTAAGTCATCATAACTGGACAAAATGATAATCTTACATGGAAATCCTTTTTTAGCAAATTCTTTGAGGACCTCAATGCCGTCTTTTTCCGGCATGTTAATGTCTAAAATAAGAATGTCCGCTTTATTATTAGTGACTTCCTCATAAATATTAGTGCCGTTTAAGGAATATCCCACTACTTCAAATGTAGGGATTGTGTGTAATAAAGTTCTAATTCCATCAATAAGAATTTGATGGTCATCAGCAAGATGAATCCGTATTTTTTCTGCCATGTTGTAATTATCAGATCCAAATTTATAAAAAATATTCAGCTAAATTTTAAATTATAAGGTTTTTATTGCATTGCAGATATAAAAAAACCCGAATTGTTACATTCGGGTTTCCTTCGCACTAATAAACTAAAATTTATAGGTTTACCTCAATCTGTCCACAGATTTTACAAGATCCTCATCCTTTTTGATTGCTTTATTGGCCAAAACCAATAATACGATAGCAGCTACAGGAAGAAACATCCCAATACCTTTCTCCGAAACAGCAGGTGTTTCTCCAGATAGATTTAGTGAACGATATACAAACAATCCTAATAAAATCAAATTTAATATGATATTCAATCTGCCAATAACAAACTGATTTTGTCTTTTTTTATAGGAAACAATACTAAATAAAGTCAACGTAGTACTCAATCCCAATAGTATAGTATACACTTGACTTTGCATAAAATAAAATGCCTTACCGGTATCCATTGTCCATAATGGAATAAAAAACAGTAAAATACCTGTTACTACAAATACGAGTAGTAAATAAATGGTTTGAATTCTTTGTATCATTTGTTAAATATCTACCACAAAAATATATTTTCTTTTTTATAAATACTATTGTATCATTAAATTTTATTCGTAATATTGCATCATAATACCGTAAGCACTTCATACTGCGGTTGATTCATTTTAATGTTTACTACCTATCTTTTACATTATTTTCAAAATTAATTAAACTCCTAGAACATTCATGTTTAATATTTCTGCATTAAAAGAAATGAAGCTTTCTGAGCTTCAAGAAATAGCTAAATCAGCTAAAACCATAAAATTTAACGGTGTAAAAAAAGAGACTTTAATCAGTCAGATTTTAGCGCATCAAGAGGCTAACGTTGATTTAACATTAGAGACAAAAACCAATAGTAATCTGGAAGAGGATAAACCAAAAAGAACCAGAATACTGCCTGTAAAAAAAGTTGCTATTCAAAAAACGATGAAAAATTCATTTTTTGAAACCGAAGAAAATTTGACAGCATCTTCTGTTTCCGTTGAAGACCATTCTGTTGAAATATTGCCAGTTGACAAAGACGACGATTCCTCTTCTGTTCAGGAACTTGAATCCGGAGCTAAAAAAATAGGAAAGGTGATTAAGTTTAATAAGTCAGCGTACGAGAAAAAAATTGCTTTAAAAAAGGATAAGGAAGAAGGAAAAGAAACAGCAAAAGAGACTGATACAGTTGTAGATATAACTACACAGGAGAAAGAAGAAGTTTCAGCTCCGGTTAAAAAAATAAATCCAAACCAATTACACAAACAAAATCCTAATCCAAGTCAAAATGGAAATGGGAATCAAAATCCAAACTTCAAAAACAAAAAAAATAATTTTGCTGCTTCTGATTTTGAATTTGATGGAATTATAGAAAGCGAAGGTGTGCTGGAAATGATGCCGGACGGCTATGGTTTCTTGCGTTCTTCGGATTACAACTATTTAGCGTCGCCGGATGATATTTATTTGTCGACTTCTCAAATCAGATTGTTCGGTCTTAAAACCGGAGATACTGTAAAAGGTGTAGTTCGCCCACCAAAAGAAGGAGAGAAATTTTTTCCATTAGTTCGGGTTTTAAAAATAAATGGACACGATCCTCAAGTGGTTCGCGACAGAGTTTCATTCGAACATTTAACGCCTGTTTTTCCATCAGAAAAATTCAAATTGGCAGAAAAACAAAGTACGATTTCAACACGAATTATCGATTTGTTTTCACCAATAGGAAAAGGACAACGCGGAATGATTGTGGCGCAGCCAAAAACAGGTAAAACCATGTTGTTGAAGGAAATTGCCAATGCTATTGCGGCCAATCATCCTGAAGTATATTTGATTGTTTTATTGATCGATGAACGCCCGGAAGAGGTTACGGATATGCAACGTAGTGTGCGTGGTGAAGTAATTGCTTCTACTTTTGACAGAGAACCACAAGAGCATGTTAAAATTGCGAATATCGTTCTTGAGAAAGCAAAAAGATTGGTTGAATGTGGTCACGATGTAGTGATTCTATTGGATTCCATTACACGTTTGGCCAGAGCGTATAATACGGTTCAGCCTGCTTCAGGTAAGGTGTTAAGTGGTGGTGTGGATGCAAATGCATTGCAAAAACCAAAACGTTTCTTTGGAGCTGCCCGTAATGTAGAAAATGGGGGTTCGTTGAGTATCATTGCTACTGCATTGACTGAAACCGGCTCGAAAATGGACGAAGTTATTTTTGAAGAATTTAAAGGTACTGGTAATATGGAATTGCAATTAGATAGAAAAATTGCTAATAAACGTATTTTCCCAGCTATCGATTTGACTTCTTCTAGTACCAGACGTGACGATATGTTATTAGATCAAAAAACATTGCAAAGAATGTGGATCATGAGAAAATACCTTTCGGATATGAACCCAGTAGAGGCGATGGATTTCATCAATGATCGTTTCAAGAAAACCAAGAATAATGAAGAGTTTTTAATCTCAATGAATGATTAGGGATATTAAAAGAGAATAGAATAAACAAAACAGATAACACATAAAAAAATCCTCGATTTATTCGAGGATTTTTTTTTGAATTCTAGAATCTTAAATCTAGATACTATATTATTTCTTTTTGTACTCTTTTTTCTTTCTGTTCTGAGCTTTCTTTACGTTCTAATAAAGCCATATAAAATCCATCAAAACCTGACTCTGAAGCCAATATTTTTTGGTCTTTAATAAAATTGAATTGTTTTCCAATGTCAGTTGTCAGGAAACGAGCAATTTGATCTTGATTTTCGGAGGGTAGTATAGAACAAGTAGCATACACTAATTTTCCGCCGGGTTTTACAATTTTAGAATAGCTTTCTAAAACTTCCGATTGTACCTTACGGATGTTGTCGATGAATTCCGGTTTCAATTTCCATTTAGCGTCCGGATTTCTTTTCAGAACGCCTAAACCACTACAGGGTGCGTCAATCAAAACACGGTCTGCTTTTTCGTGTAATTTTTTGATGATTTTTGTAGAGTCAATAATTCGGTATTCAATATTGAAAGCGCCGTCTCTTTTGGCTCTGATTTTTAATTGCTTTAATTTGCTTTCATACAAATCCATAGCAATTAATTGTCCTTTATTTTCCATCAAAGAAGCAATGTGCAACGTTTTTCCACCAGCACCTGCGCAGGTATCCACAATACGCATTCCTGGTTTTACATCAAGAAAAGCAGCCACTAATTGGGAGTTGGCATCCTGAACTTCAAAGAAACCTTGTTTGAAAGCATCAGTCAAGAAAACATTGGCTCTTTCTTTTAAAACCAAAGCATCTGGTTGATTTTTTAACGTTTCTGTTTCAATGTTTAAATCCATCAAAATAGCACGCAGCGCTTCTTTGGTTGTCTTTAGCGTATTTACCCTTAAGATTACTTTAGCAGGCTGGTTTTGAGCTGTAATTTCAGTTGCCCAAACTTTTTCGCCTAGTTCCTTAACTCCTAATTCGTCCATCCAGTCCGGAATAGATTCTTTTAAAGCTCTCACTTTTGAAAGTTCGTCAAAACGTCCTTTTATTTTTCGTTCTGGAGTGCCTTCCAGCTGTCGCCAATCCGGAATAGGATAGCCTCTTAATACGGCCCAAACAGAAAACATTCTCCAAAGATTATCTCTGTCAAAGGGCTCTTTTACTTCGGCTATTTCTGCGTATAATCTTTTCCAACGCACAATTTCGTAGATGGTTTCGGCAACAAACTTTCTATCAGAACTTCCCCAACGTTTGTCTTTTTTTAAAGATCGGGCAACTACTTTATCCGCATATTCTCCTTCGTTAAAAATGGCGTTCAAAGCGTCTATTGTTGTGTAAACTAAATTTCTGTGTAATCTCATTTTAAATAATTGAGGTGCAAAGGTACTATTAATTGATTGAATGTTATATTTTAAATAATGAATGTTGTTTTTAAATTTTTCGACATAAAAAAACACTGTATTATTACAGTGTTTCTTGGAGGATTAAAAAAACAGAAAGAATTATTTTACTCTTGTCAATCCAATGTTCTCAGGAGCATGGAGCACCATTGGAAATTGTTCCACTTTTACGGAACTGCTATCCAAACCAAAGGCTCTTTCTTCAGATAAACTTAATTTTTTAATGAAGAAATAGGAGTTCATAATTATTTTTTCGTGCCAACGTAAATCACTGTCATTGGAAAGGAATTTTTCGGATAATACAAATTTGAAATCACCTATGATATTATTTTTATTCAAAGATTCGTAGCGGCTGGTTATATCTACTTCTCCTTTTTGCACCATATCCCGGATTACCTCTCTAAACATCAGATTTATTTTTGTGGGTTCTCTAAAACCAAGATTAAAGTCTACACGATACAAATCATCTTTGACAATTTCAGTTACTTTATATTCGGTTTTATAAGGTTCAGTCAATATATTCACGTGAACAAACCAATAAATATCAGCTCTTTTGGGTCTTTTTTGTAAGATGGAATACATTACTTTTTCTTCGATCTCGTCAATTCTACCGGCATTAGTCATATATACTAAATGTGTTGCGTATTTAGGAATGGATAAATCAGCACTTAACTCCACTAGTACTTTTTTGTAGTCCTCAATTTTAACAATTTTGGTGTAACTTTTGTTAATTTTTTTGGCCAGGTACCAAATAGTCATTATACCTATTAAAGTGATTGCTATA
This sequence comes from Flavobacterium sp. LS1R10, assembly GCF_003968825.1. Lineage (NCBI taxonomy): Bacteria > Pseudomonadati > Bacteroidota > Flavobacteriia > Flavobacteriales > Flavobacteriaceae > Flavobacterium > Flavobacterium sp. LS1R10. The sequence continues at coordinate 216,319 of NZ_RYDH01000003.1, forward strand.
AAAAGCGTTACATAGCCACCTTCAGCAAACTTCGTAACATTAGCTGCGAGGAAACTAAATTCGATTATTAGATAAATAGTAATCAATGGAACTATAAAATATAATTTCACTCTTTTCATTATCAGGTAAAAATTCAGTAAAATAGTGGTCATTATCATACACAAAATGATCGCCAGTCCATAAGCATGCTCCATATTACTGGATTCTTCAAAGTGCAGTACAATTCCAACGCAACCAATAAATAATAACCAGTTTGTAGACGGAATGTATAATTGTCCTTTTAATTCTGTAGGATATTTTATTTTTACTTTTGGCCAAAAATTCAATCGCATTGCTTCATTTATCAATGTAAATGACCCGCTGATTAAGGCTTGTGAGGCAATAACAGCTGCTAGAGTAGCAATTATAATTCCTATAGGCTGAAACCAGTCCGGCATGATGAGATAGAATGGGTTTCCATTTTTTCCTCCTAAAGTTTGTAATGTCTCTCCTTCGTGGCGAATTAAATAGGCGGCTTGTCCAAAATAATTCAACACTAATGCAGTTTTTACGAAAATCCAGCTAATTCGGATGTTTTTTCGTCCGCAATGTCCCATGTCTGAGTATAATGCTTCAGCTCCTGTTGTACACAGAAATACAAAACCTAAAACAAAAAAACCTTCTGGATGGATGGTCAATAAATGATAGGCGTAGTAAGGATTGATTGCTTTTAAAACTTCGGTGTGTTGTGAAATTTGTGCGATTCCAAGTATCGCTAGCATCCCAAACCAAATAAGCATCATTGGAGCAAAAAATTTACCGACTAACTTGGTGCCGAATTGCTGGATAGAAAAAAGTACAAAAAGAATACTTATTACAATTGGAATGGTATTGATTTCTGGATAGTACGTTCTTATTCCTTCAACTGCTGAAGATACGGAGATGGGTGGCGTTATGATTCCGTCAGCTAATAAAGCACTTCCTCCGATTATAGCCGGGACAATCAACCACTGAATTTTTGTTTTTTTGACCAAAGCATATAAAGCAAAAATTCCGCCTTCGCCATGATTATCAGCGCTTAACGTGATTAGTACGTATTTGATTGTGGTTTGCAGTGTAAGGGTCCAAAAAACACACGATATTCCACCTAAGACAATATCCGAATTAATAATGTGGGTGCCAAGTATGGCTTTCATTACATACAATGGTGAAGTTCCTATGTCACCGTAAATTATTCCTAATGAAATTAATAAACCTCCTAATGTCCATTTACTGTGCAGGTCTTTGTGCGATACGCTCATGTGTAATTTTTAAAAAACTTTTCAAATTTACACTTTTAAAATAAATTAGCGCTTTTTATCCGATAAAAAAGAAACACGGTTTAGGGAGCCGTGTTTCTTTTTTTGTATTTAAGATTTTTAGGAGCTTCTATTTTCATTTTTTGAAGAAGAATTGCCTCTTTGAGATTCCGTTCTCTGAGGACCTGATGCTCTTGATGTGTTGCCTCTGTTTTGAGATTCCGCTCTTTGCGGTGCTGCTTGCCTGGAAGGACTTGTTCTGTTTTGAGAATATTCTCTGGACGATTGAGCTCTTTGCGGTGCTGGTTGTCTTGAAGGACTTGTTCTGTTTTGAGAATATTCTCTGGATGATTCAGCTCTTTGCGGTGCTGGTTGTCTTGAAGGACTTGTTCTGTTTTGAGAATATTCTCTGGAAGATTCAGCTCTTTGCGGTGCTGCTTGTCTTGAAGGACTTGTTCTGTTTTGAGAATATTCTCTTTGCACTATTGCTCTTCTATTAGAATAACCGGTTTCATTTCTGGATACTCTTCTTTGATCTAATTCATGGCGGTTATTTACAGTACTATTTCTTCTGGAAAAAGACGCATTTGGATGTTGTCTTTCATATCCGTTTGAACGTCTTGAATTGTGTAAAACTACTGCACGATTACTTCTACGGTTATTGACATAGTTATAATTGTTGTTGATATTCAAATTAATGTTTATGTTATTTATGTATCTAAAAACGGGAAATGGATTCCAAGCATAATAATAGGACGGATAATAATTCCAATTCCAAGTGGAATAGTAAGGGCGGTAATTAGTAGACCAGAAGGATGCATAAATTACTGGAGTACTGTAATAAACTGGCTCATAAATGTAATTTTGTCCATACATAAATTCATTACCAACTATTTGTACATGAATTTTATTGTTTCTGTCTTTCTCAACATCAATTGTTGCAACATCTTGATAGATATCTTCATCAATCACTGACTGAACGATGATTAGATGGGTTCTGTTTTCTACCGTTTCAATAATCCGTAAATAGTCAACTTCATTATCATTATTCAAATCTAAATTTGATATTTGCAGCTCAGGATCATTAAGGCGTCTTTCAAAATCCTGCAGGTCTCTAGAATCACCAAAGATATCAGCAACAGCTCTCAGATCAAGATTATCACTGATTTCGGCATTCACAGCATTTACGTATGTTCTGTTTTGTGCCTGTATTTGTGTTGCGAAAACAGCGGTCAACAGACTCAATAGTAATAGTTTCGTTTTCATAATTAATTGGATTAAGTTTTTCCTTTTTTTCAATATCCAATTACTGTGCCAATATAATTTGGGTGCTATTTGTATTTATATTATTAATTGTAAATTAGCCTTAAAATGTACAAAAATGAAAAATATTTTTTTAATGCTGTTGGTTTTAAATGGATTTGTATCCTGTAAAACAAGTGTTTATAAGTCGGAAAAGTTACATAACGTTAGTTTTCAGTCCGTTGAAATTGATGCCTTATTTCAAGATCAAATAAGTATCAGAGCGATTCAAATTGATAAAAACAAAATCTGGTATGCTGCTGATAAAGGTAGATACGGGTTATATAATTTAGATACCAATCAAAAAATAGAGCACAAAATCACCAAGGATTCTTTGATACTTGATTTTAGGAGTATCGCTCAAACAGCCAATCATATTTTTATTCTCAATGTGGCAAATCCTGCAGTGTTGTATCAAATTTCAAAAGAGGAAAAGGATTCACAAATAGTATATCAGGAAAGCCATGAGAAGGTCTTTTATGATAGTATGCAATTTTGGGACGATACAGAAGGTATTGCTATGGGAGATCCAATCGCTGATTGTCTTAATATTATTACAACGCGCGATGGAGGCCGATCATGGAATAAAATTCCGTGCGATAAATTACCAAAAGTGATGCAAGGCGAAGCTGCTTTTGCGGCAAGCAATACTAATATTGTAATTAAAGGGAATAATACTTGGATTGTTTCTGGTGGAAAAAAAGCAAGGGTTTTTTATTCTCCTGATAAAGGAAAGAGTTGGACCGTTTTTGAAACTCCAATGGCACAAGGAAAGGCAATGACCGGAATTTTTACTGCCGATTTTTATGATGCAAAAATCGGTTTTGTAGCAGGAGGGGATTATGAAGATCAAAACCAGAATTTTTCCAATAAAGCCCGTACTGCGGATGGTGGGAAAACATGGGGGCTTATTGCTGAGAATCAAGGATTTGGGTATGCTTCCTGTGTGCAATATATTCCTGAAAGCAATGGTAAGAAACTCGTTACTGTGGGGACTTCAGGGGTTTATTACTCCTCGGATGGTGGTGAATCATGGCAACAAATAGCAAAGGATAAAAGTCTTAATACGCTCCGGTTCATAGATAAAAAAACGGCTGTTGCTGCAGGGAAAAATAAAATGATTCGGATCAATTTTAAATAACAAAAACATCCTAAGCTCAAGTTTTTACTTGTGTTTAGGATGTTTTATCGAACTAATAAAAAAAGATGTTATTTTTTATGCGCTTTGTTGCGGTATTGTTGCAACAGCTTTCTATTGAAGTCTTCCTCTGCTTTTTTAAGTTTTAAAATTTTTACAGATGGAAATATTTCTCTCAAATTTTGAACAAATTTCTTCCGTAAAAAAAACAATTCTTCTTCGGTTTCTTCTATTTGAACTAAAAATGAATTGGCTTCTTTCTCCGTGATTTGATCTAAAGATCCATCATTCATTCTTCTCATGAAACTTTTCATTTTCTGATGTCTTAATTCAAATTGTTTGTCATCAAACAGGTTGTAAATAGGCCAGAATTTTTCGGCTTCACTAGTGGTCAAGTTTAACTCAGTCGTCAAAAAGGCTACTTTCAAAGCTTTAATTTGTTCTTTTTTCTCTTTCATGTTTTCATGTTGACCATAAAAATTAAAGGAAAGAAGTAGCAACAGTATTGGGAATATTTTTTTATATTTCATTTTTGTTTTATTTATTGTAATCGGTGAACGCGTTTTTTATTCTAAAAGAAGATGCTCCAGATTAGCATTTTCGGATAAATGATCCTCTATAGCTTCATCTTCTAAAACTTCATTATCTGCTTTAATATTATTGATATCTTCGGTTTCTAATTCACTTATTAAATCATAAGGGTTTACACTCGATTGATAGGTTAAATAATTTTCCAGAGTGAGCGTGTCTATTTCGTTAGGGTTGCTTGCTGACGGGCTTAAAACAGGAATCATCAGGGCTATTACTAAAATTGCTGCAACCATTAGAATCCTGTTTTTTCTTTTTTGAAAAATAGAAATTACTTTTGGCTCCTCTATGGGTAATTGCTTCATCATTTTTGCTGAAAAATTTTCAAAATAATGGTCAGGGATCTTAAATCCAGTCTCAATTTTGGGCTCGTTTTCTAATTTAAATGTTTTCATACTATTCATTAGACAGTGGTATTGCAAAAAGGTTTAATTAGTAGATACAAATGCTTCTATTTTTTTTACAGCAAGGTGATAGGAAGCTTTTAATCCTCCAACTGAGGTGCCTAAAATAAGAGATATTTCCTCGTATTTTAGTTCTTCAAAATATTTCATTTTAAAAACTAACTGTTGTTTTTCAGGTAATAAAGCAATTGCTTTTTGTAATTTTAGTTGAATTTCGTTTCCATCAAAAAACACATCAGCTTCGAGATTATCAATAGTTTTACTTTGTAAAATTTCAGACGATACCGTATTGATTTTTGATTTTTGTTTCAAAAAAGTCAATGCTTCATTAGTAGCAATACGATACATCCAAGAGAAGAGTTTACTGTCTCCTTTAAAATTTTTTAAATTTTGAAATATTTTGATAAAAGTATTTTGCAAGATATCATCTGCGTCATCGTGATTTAAAACAATGTTACGAATGTGATTGTATAACGGTCTTTGATACTCTTGTAACAACTGCTGGAACGCTTGATTTTGTGTTTTCGAGTTCAACAAGTTATTTATATATTCCTGTTCGTCTTGCAAATTTTTTATTTATGAATTTAGAATACTCTTTATCAAAAAGGTTTAATTCGGTGGAAAGATAATATTAAAATTCAGATTGTTCTTCTTCCTTTTTTTGTGCAGGTTCCGGTGTTTTTACCGCTGGAGGTTTATTGATTGCTGCTGGAGCAAAGACTTTAGCAGGAATTACTTTTGGTTTTATTGGAAAGTAAATGTCAGTAATCCACTTTGATGGATTTTTTATTTCCGCTTTGCCGATGGTATAGTTCTCTAGGTGTGAAAATTTAGTGTCAATACTTATTTTGTTAGCATTGCTGTACGCTGTTGTTTTATCTAGCGCTTTTTTTATGTGTGAATAATCACCGGTTAAGGTTGTTTTCAAGGCTTCGAAAGGTTCGAGTTTACCGGATAAAATATCACTGCCTGAACTGGTTAAAATTTGATTTTTTATAGGGATACAAAAAGACAATCTACTCAATCCATTTACTGGATCGTAAGTGTGATAAATAATAAAAGGCTTTCCATTCAATTCTATATTGTTTTGTTCACAAAAAAGAATGATTTTTGGAAAAACGATTCGGGCATTTTTAGTGATATTTGAAATTTTGCTTGTAAAAGTTTGGTGCAAATAAAAAGTTGCTAGTTTTTTTACCACACCTTTTACCTTTATTTGATGGGTATTTATCTCGTAAACTAGTGTTTTGTCTAGATTAGCCAAGCTTTTTTCCTGCATGGCACCTATAACTGTATCGATACCGCCGTTTAAAGCAGCAGTGATCTTCATAACGAAACTCATTTTTCCGGTGGTTTTCCAGGTGACCTTTGTTCCGCCAACCGTGTCTTTTAAACTCAAGAAAACGGATGAATCACCTCCGTTGTAATTTATTTTTTGAGAAATACTTTCATTTTCTTTTACAAAAACCGTTTGCATATCCCCTTTGACTTCTTTTCCTTCCCAAGTGAAGGAAGCTCCCTTTCCTACAGTGTTTTTAGGATAGGTGATTATAATTTCAGGATCTTCAACGATCCAGGCGCCAAAATCCTGCCAATTTTTATAATCATTAACAAAATTAAATACCGTAGATTTAGGAGAATTAATAACATGACTTCTTTGTACAGTGAATTCCCCTTTTTGTGTAGCTACAAAAATGGATAAAGCCACTAAACTAAGCAGCAACAAAAGAAATAAATATTTTATAATCCTCATGATATCTAATTGTATTAATTTTTGTAAAGTTAAAAATTTAATTTACAAGTCGCCAAAACTGTTAAATAAAAAAACGCGACTTAAATATTTTAATTGAATAGTTGTTTTACGAAAGGAATACTTTAGGAGAATGATTTCTAGAATAAAATTTATAGGGGACATGTTCAGGTAGCACTATTTGGCACCTTGCACTAATTAGCAATTAGGATTTGTTTTTAAAATAAGAAAAGAACAAATTAAAAAAAGTCCTCTTTTCAGAAGACATTTAAAAAAAAACTAACGTTTGAAAAAGACTTTTATCAAAAATAAAATGCCAATAAAAACTCCAAACCCAATTAAAATTTTATAATTTCCTTTATAAAATTTTCGGTGTAACGCTAAATCTTTTCGGTAGGCATAAATCATTGCAATACTGAATGCAACAAAAAAAAAGCCGGCAAAAATGAATTGTCCCTGACTAAACATACTTTATATTATTTTTGACAAATTTAGCTATTTGTTTAATAATAGTTTGCTAATTTGTATTTTCATTTAATAAAATTTAAATTATGCAAAAACAAATTAATGCCGTCAAAGAATTCCATACCGCTTTCAAAATTGGGCATAGCGAAACTCCAATAGCCGGCTTAGCTGAAACCAAACATATCCTTCGTTTCAATTTGATGAAAGAAGAGAATGAAGAATATTTAGAGGCTGTTCAGAATAATGATTTAATAGAAATTGCCGATGCATTAGGCGATATGATGTACATTTTATGCGGAACGATTATTGAGCATGGGCTGCAAGACAAAATAGAAGCCGTTTTTGATGAAATTCAACGTAGTAATATGAGTAAGTTGGGTCAGGATGGGGAGCCTATTTACCGTGAAGATGGTAAGGTCATGAAAGGGCCAAATTATTTCAAGCCTGATTTCTCTAAAATAATTGGTAAATAGAGGTAGAAATTTCAGAAATTCTTTGATGATGTGTATGATATAAAAAAGCGATTTTCACACTGAAAATCGCTTTTTTTTAATTTTTTAAATCTTTGAATTATACTTTAACAGTCCAGCCAAAAGGATCCGCATCTAATTTATTTTGGATATTTTCTAATTTAGTTTTCAGTTGCAAAGCCATTGTGTTTTCAATTTTTGGTAATTCATGATACACATCCTGATAGGAGAATCCTGAAATGGGACTTACCACAGCAGCTGTTCCTGCACCAAAAATTTCTTTTAAAGTTTCGTTTTTAAATGCCTCAACAAGTTCAGATACTAAAACTGAACGAATTTCTACATTTATACCTTCACTCTTTGCTAAATCAATCAGTGTTTTTCGAGTAACACCATCAAGTATTCTTTCACTTACAGGAGCCGTTAATAATGTGTCATTTATTCTAAAAAACACATTCATCGTACCGGCTTCTTCTAATTTTGTGTGTGTGGCATCATCAGTCCAGATTATTTGTTGAAAGCCTTCTTTATTTGCTAAATTAGTTGGATAAAATTGGGCTGCATAATTTCCGGCTGCTTTTGCAGCTCCAATTCCACCATTAGCCGCCCTGCTGTAATGCTCCGCAATTATTACTTTTACATCACCTGAATAATAAGAGGAAACAGGCGATAAAATAATCATGAACTTATATTCATTTGATGGGTTTGCAATTACTCCGGTACCTGTTGCAATCATAAAGGGTCTGATATATAAGGCATTTCCTTTTCCTTTTTTTATCCATGCTTCGTCTAATTGCAGCAATTGATTTAAACCATTCAGGAATATATCTTCTGGAACTTCCGGCATAGCCATCCTAACAGCAGAGGTGTTGAAACGGCTGTAGTTTTGATCGGGTCTAAAAAGCCAAACGTCATTGTTCTCATCTTTGTACGCTTTCATACCTTCAAAAATAGCTTGACCATAATGAAAAACTCTTGACGATGGATCTAACAAAAAAGGTGCGTAAGGCTTAATGACTGGTTGTTGCCATTCCCCATTTTTAAAATCACATTCAAATAAATGATCTGAAAAAACAGATCCAAAGCTTAAACTTTTAAAATCAACTTCATTTATTTTTGAAGTGGGTGCTTTAATTATTTCAATTTTGCTAGTTTGAGTTGTACTCATGATAATGTATTGTTTATTTTTATATGTTACTACAATTGGGTATTAAAATCTTGATTATGCAAAAAGAACTTTAATAATTGCAAAATTAAATAAAAATCACTAAAATACTTGACAAAACACCATTAATTATAGCCTTTACGTACGATTTATTTATTTTTGAAAAAACAGAAAAAATCAGCATCAATTTTATGGGATTTGCATAATAAATGTACTTTATTTAGGACAATCATTTTAGTTTTGATTAAATTTGGACTGCTCATATAATTATAAAACTTCAAATAACCTCAAATAATAATTTTGAAAAGAGAAATAATACAAACACTTGATGGTTCCACAACCATACGAATAGAGGAATGGGATGAGTGTTATCATTCTAAACATGGAGCCATTCAGGAAGCGCAACATGTCTTTATTAAAAACGGACTTTCCTTATTTCAAAATAAAGCGGTTTCTATTTTAGAAATTGGTTTTGGTACCGGATTGAATGCTTTTATTACCTTATTAGAAGCAAAAAAAATGAATCAGTCTATCGATTATGTTGGCGTAGAGGCATATCCTATATCTCCTGACGAAGTTTTATGTATGAATTATGTTACAGAGTTGAATGCTGCTCAAGAAAGTGACATTTTTATAGCAATGCATCAAAGTGTCTGGGGAGAGAAAATAGCGCTTAGTAATGATTTTTTGTTGACTAAAAGAAAGCAGTTTTTTGAAGTAATTGACGACAATAACACATTTGATTTGATTTACTTTGATGCTTTTGGTTACAGAGTGCAGCCTGAATTATGGAGTACGGATATTTTTAAAAGAATGCATACAGCACTGAAAAGTAATGGAGTTTTAGTGACTTATGCAGCCAGAGGAGTTGTAAAAAGGAGCATGTTAGAAGTAGGTTTTACGGTTGAAAAATTAGCCGGACCACCAGGAAAAAGAGAAATGTTCAGAGCTACTAAAAAATAAATGTTTGTTAAGTAGCTTATTATCAATAATATATTATATTTTTGATCAAAAGTAGTACGAAAAATAAAAAAACTAAAAACTACGTTAAATAACTATGTTCTAGTTGTAAAAAATGTATTTTTACATCACTTTCAATTAAAATCTAACCTAAAATCTTCATTAATTATGTCGAAAATCATGTATGATTATACTAAATCAGTTTTAGAAAGAGTAAGCTTTGATGTTATGCTTTTTAGCAAAGAATTAGAAAAAGCTATTAAGACATTATTGCCCTATGAAATGGATCAATTACGGGAGTGGTTATTAAATTTCACTATTGGTAAACCGGAACTAAAGCACTGTTTACTAATAGTAAATTCATAGTAAAAAAGGAACCATAAACGGTTCCTTTTTTTATTTTTTTGCGATGGGACTTATTATCTGAACATTTTGAAAAACAATTGCTCCTTTTACAACTCCTGTTATGGTATTTCGAAGTGCATCTATTATTTGAATTTTTAATTCGCTTTTAGGAAAAATCAAACTGACTTCTCTTGCAGGCTTAGGTTCTTTAAAATGACGAAGTTTTAGCTTGTCTTTTTCTTTTAAATCTAAGGTATGCAAATAAGGAAGCAGCGTTGTTCCCAGACCTTCATCAGCTAGTTTTATCAAGGTTTCAAAACTGCCACTTTGTATTTGAAAATGGTTGATTTCATTTTTACCAGTACTCTTGCATAAGTTTAAAATTCCTTCTCTAAAACAATGTCCGTCTTGTAATAATAAAATTTCATCCAAGTTTAAATCTGAAACTTCTATTTCTTCTTTTTGAAAATTATGGTGGTTTTCAGGGATGTACGCAACAAAAGGTTCGAAATACAAGACTATTTCTTTAATTTTTTCTTCCATCAAAGGAGTTGCGGCAATTGCAGCGTCCAGGTGTCCATTATTGAGTTTAATAATAATTTCTTCGGTATTTAACTCTTCAATAATAAGTTTTACTTTTGGATATTTTTTTATAAAATTATTTAGAAACATTGGCAATAAAGTAGGCATGATTGTTGGAATGATGCCTAATCTAAATTCACCGCCTATAAAACCTTTTTGTTGTTCAACAATATCTTGTATTCTATCAGCTTCATTGACTATATTTTTTGCCTGGTTTACAATTTTATACCCGATATCAGTGAGCTGGATTGGTTTTTTGGTACGGTCAAATATTTGAATACTTAATTCTTCTTCTATTTTTTGAATTTGCATACTCAGTGTAGGTTGAGTAACAAAACATTTTTCTGCAGCAAGAGTGAAATTCTTGTGTTCAGCTACTGCAAGTACGTATTTTAATTGAGTAATTGTCATGGTTATAATTATATCTGATACAAATTTAATAAAACAATAACTTTTTATTATAGTGTTTTTCGTTAATCTTACACTAAATTTGTCATATAACGGAAATAAATATAAAACAACATTAAAATGAAAACAAATATTTTAGGTTTACCGGTAAAAGAGTCAGAATTAATAGCAACTGAACTAAATGTTTTGTTAGCTAATTTTCAAGTATATTATCAAAATTTAAGAGGAATTCATTGGAATATTAGAGGAAAGCGTTTTTTTGATTTGCATGTAAAATTTGAGCAATTATACACGGATTCTCAAATAAAAATTGATTTAATTGCTGAAAGAGTTCTCACTGTTGGTGGAACGCCGCTCCATACGTTTGAAGACTATATAAAAAACAATCAATTAGTAGTTGGTAAAAATATTTCAAATGATGAAAAAGCAGTACATTTAATTGTTACATCACTATCTCATTTATTAAAGATTGAAAGAGTAATTCTTGACAAATCGGCACAAATCAATGATGAAGGTACAAATGCGATGATGAGTGATTTCATTTCAGAACAAGAAAAGACAATCTGGATGATGCAGGCCTGGCTTGAAGAAAGTTTGTAACACTTAAAATTCAAAAAAAAACCAGATAAAAATGATGCATTTTTATCTGGTTTTTTTTTGAATTTTATTTTTTTTAAAATAAATAAAAACTGTTACTTTTATTATAAACTAAATTCTATTTTTGCGACAATGAAAATGATATCTAAAATATTTTTAATTCTATTTTTAGCTTTCCTTGTCACCCCAACTATTGTTGCGGTGATTGAGAAAAGTTCAGATATCTCTGTTTTCTATAGTTTTTCTGAAGAGGAACACGTTCACAAAGAAATTAAAGTATTATTTAGTTCTGAATCTTCTTTGGAAATAATTATTGCAACAAAATTATCTTCTAGTGCTATTCTTTCTGAAAATTTATCAAAGCATGATAATATTACCTCTTCTATATTTATACTACCACCCAACCAAGTTTAAGACAGTGTTGGTTTTAGTGTTTCTTAAATCAATTTTCACATACTTTCAACGTGAAAACAGCTCTTTGTATTCAATCTTTAGTTTGGTATTATGACAAGAAAAATTAATCTTTTTGCTACCCTTAAATCTGATTTTGCATCAGGATTAGTGGTTTTTTTAGTAGCTTTGCCCTTGTGTTTGGGTATTGCAATGGCTTCGGGTGCTCCATTATTTTCAGGAATTATTTCAGGAATTGTTGGAGGAATTGTCGTTGGGTATTTAAGTACATCACACATCAGTGTTTCAGGCCCTGCAGCAGGTCTTACCGCAATTGTTCTTACCGCAATAACGGATTTAGGTGCATTTGATGTTTTTTTGACGGCTGTTTTTATAGCAGGTCTAATACAATTAGTTCTAGGATTTCTTAAAGCAGGAAGTATATCTAATTATTTTCCAACAAATGTCATCGAAGGAATGCTGGCCGGTATTGGAATTATAATTATTTTAAAACAATTGCCTCATGCCTTTGGATACGATAGCGATTTTGAAGGCGATTTAGCTTTTATGCAAAAGGACGGAGGTAATACATTTTCAACCTTATTAAATATTTTTGATTATATTCAGGTTGGATCTATAATTATCACTTTAATCTCTGTAACGGTATTGATTTCCTGGAATAAAGTCCCTTTTTTGAAGGATTTAAAATTAGTTCCTGGTGCATTGGTTGCTGTAGTTTTAGGTGTTGTTTTGAATGAGATTTTCATCAGAACAGGAAGTCCGTGGGCTATTACTAACGAGCATTTAGTTTCTTTACCGGTTCCTACCAGTCTGGAGGAATTTAAGACGATTATAGTTACTCCCAATTTTTCTGGGATTTCGAATCCAAAAGTTTGGATAGTAGCCTTTACTATTGCAATAGTCGCTTCGATAGAAACGTTATTGAGTATTGAAGCAGCAGACCGAATGGATATTCAAAGACGTTATACGCACACTAATATGGAATTGAAAGCACAAGGTGTTGGAAATGTGATAAGCTCACTTCTAGGAGGTCTTCCCTTGACCTCGGTAATTGTGCGTACCTCAGCAAATTCTAATTCAGGTGCTAAATCAAAGATGTCTACTATAATTCATGGGGTACTATTATTAGTGAGTGTACTTGTAATTCCTGTTATCCTGAATAAAATTCCATTGGCTACATTAGCCGCAATTTTAATTTTGGTTGGTTACAAGTTAGCTAAACCAGCCACTTTCAAACATTTTTTGGAAAAAGGGAAATATCAATTTGTTCCTTTTATTGCGACTCTATTAGCAGTTGTTTTTACGGATTTATTAAAAGGGGTGGCATTAGGAATTGTCATCAGTATTATTTTTGTTTTAAAAGGAAACCTGAAAAGAGCTTACAGTTTTAGAAAAGAAGAATATGAAGATGGTGATGTTATCCACATTGATTTGGCGCAAGAAGTTTCTTTTTTGAACAAAGCAGCCATCAAATATACTTTAAACGAGATTCCTGAAAATTCTAAAGTGATAATTGATGCCAAAGACACCGTGTATATAGCGCATGACATTTTAGATTTGATATATGAATTCAAAACAACAAGAGCTATAGATCATAATATAAAAGTCAAACTCAAAGGATTTAAAAAAGCCTATGATTTAGAAAATACTCAAGAAACCAAAAACCATGTAACTATTGAGCATTATTATGATGCAGCAAAAAGGGTAATGGTTAAACGAGAGGTGCCTGACGAAGAATTCACTAAAAATAAAAATTAATTTCGCACTAATAAATTTAAAAATGAGTCCTTTACAAAGCATTAATTTGTCACTAAGTAAGGATATAAACAAAATAAGTACACAACGATTATGAGTGATTTTTATAAAAAAATACTGGAAAATAATGAAAAATGGGTAGAAACATCTTTGGCTTCTGATCCTAATTATTTTGAAGACCTGGCCAAAGGGCAAACACCACCCTTATTATGGATAGGCTGTTCTGACAGCAGGGTTCCTGCAAATGAAATTATAGGAGCTAAACCAGGCGAAGTTTTTGTTCATAGAAATATTGCTAATATGGTGGTTCATTCAGATATGAATATGTTGAGTGTACTGGATTACGCAGTAAATGTATTGAAAGTAAAACATGTACTGGTATGCGGACATTATGGTTGCGGCGGTGTCAAAGCAGCTATGGGTAATGATTCTATTGGTATCATTGACAACTGGATTCGTCACATAAAAGATGTCTATCGTTTGCACAGTGCCTACTTAGATTCTATTTTAGATGAAACAGAGCGATTTAACACTTTTGTAGAATTGAATGTTAAAGAACAAGTTTTTGATTTGGCTAAAACTTCAATTGTTCAGGCAGCATGGCGAAATGGTCAGGACTTAACCTTACACGGATGGGCTTATGGTCTTAATTCCGGTTTTGTAACGGATTTAGAGGTGAATATCAGTTCCGAAAAAGATTTGGATGAAGTCTATCAGTTGAAATTTTAATCCCCAAAATTTGTAATAAATAAAAGCCGCTTTTAGCGGCTTTTATTATTCGTCATCAAGATTTTCGTTAAAAGCGGAGGGTAGTAGTTGAGGTATAAATTTAATTAAAATAGGCAGCAATAAGCTACCGCCAGGAAGAAGGAATATAGTCAACGACGGAATGGTTTTGCAAATTTCCAGTAATTGTTTCTTGACTTTTTTCTTCTCTTTCTCGTCTAAATCCCTGCGAGTAGAGTAGGCTAATAGTACCATTAACTCCTTACTTTGTGCGATTTCCTTAGACAATCTGTTCTTATTACGACTAATCAGTGTGACCACACTTTGAGTCGTTTGGGCATAAAAATGTTTTACTGGATTTGAATAATTAAAATAAGGAATTTCCTTTTTATGTTTCGTAATAAAGGCATTCGTATTGCGGATACTTTCATCCGAAAAACCATCCGGGATCGAAACCGTTTTAGCCAGTGAATGCAAAAAATAAGCTTCATTATCTTCAATTTCTCCATCACTCCATAAAGCCATTCCTGCAAGATCTATCAAATAGTATTTTTCTAAGTCATTTGAAAAATAATCTAGTTCAAGTGTCTCTAAGCTTTGTACTGACACCTTAGAGAATTTACTGTAGCGAATAGAAGCTTCAAAAAGCTTGATTAATAAATCATCGTATTGAGATTTTTTTGTTTTAATTTTTAAAGCAAGTGTGACCACATTTACAATAGTTTCCTCGATCTTTTTTAAATACTTTTCCGGAATTTCACCATGAATTAAGTATTGGCGAAAGGCCAAGACATCAATAAACAGTAAGGCATTAGTTACTAGGTGAGAAAAATTTTTACTGATGATGCTATCATTTGTTTGAACACGCTCATCAATTATTTTTTCTAAAGTTAAAGCAGGAGAATTCTTTGGCAGTATTTTTTTAAATAGGTTAAAGCCTTGAGGATTCATTTGATTGTAAAAAGTAACGGCTTGTTTAATGAAATTATCAGGGCTGATATTTTCATTTGTTAAACAAAAAACTGCATGCAAAGTATTTAAAAGTGCGACTTTTGAAATCTCTTCTTTGAACCAACCCTTAGTTTCAATAGGTGCTACAGTTTCAAATGCAATGATATGGCCATATATAAAACCTGTTTCTCTAACTTTTTGATAAAATATATCGGTAGTTTTTGAAACCGTTTCTTTTGAAAACTTTTGTTCAATAAAAAATTTATCTATCCAACCTGATGCTGAAGGGTTAATCATTGCTTTAATTTGAAGGTACAAAGCTATACTTTTTTTCGTAATTTTAACTTCTGTTTTTTAGTTTAACACAGATATTACTTTTAATTAGTATTGGTTTTTTTAATTTTGAACAGTACGGATTTCTAACGAATAATTATTAAAAAATGAAGTCTCAGAGGCCCCTTTTTTTTAAATAAAAAACCCGGAATCCTACTTTTTAATTCAGGGTTTTTATTGTTTTTTAAGAATTAAATAAGTTTTCGGCGGCATCCCAATCAACTACATTCCAAAAAGAGTTTATATAATCAGCTCTTCGGTTTTGATTTTTAAGATAATACGCATGTTCCCAGACATCTAAAGCTAAAACGGGTTTTCCTTTGAGTCCCTTCCCTCGTAATCGCATCAAAGGATTGTCTTGGTTTGCCGTAGAACCTATTACTAATTTTCCGTCTTGCACCACTAACCAGACCCAACCGGAACCAAATCTTTTCATAGATGCATCACTAAATTGTTTCTTGAATTCATCAAAAGAACCAAAAGTTGTGGTTATGGCTGCTGCCAATTTGCCTTTTGGAATACCACCACCATTAGGTTTCATTAAACTCCAAAACAAGCTGTGATTGTAATGTCCGCCTCCGTTATTCCGAATCGCTTCTGGGAATTTAGACATTTTTTCAAAGATACTTTCTAAAGATTTTGAATAATCAATTAAGTTTTTATCCAAAGTATCAATGGCTTTATTCAAATTTGTCACATAAGCTTGATGGTGTTTGCTGTAGTGAATTTCCATTGTAGCTTTATCAATATGAGGCTCTAATTCATTATAGCTATAACCTAATTTAGGAAGACTGTAGGTTCCAGGAGTATCTGTGAAAGCTGCTTCATAGGGTTGATTGTCAATTTGCAGTACTGGCTGGGCAGCAAATGCAGCATTGAATAATCCAGAGCCAATAATTGTACCTGTAGACAATAGGGCCGTTTTTTTTAAAAAATTTCTTCGTGTATTATTATTTTCCATAATTTATTTGTTAGTCTTAAATAGGGATTAAATATTTGTATAAAAATAATCATTAATAGACCGACTTGGGTTAATAAAGACTTAAAATTTGATTTGTTTTACCTACAATGATATTTTGAATATCTATTTTTTTTACGGAAATTATATAAATTTCATTTTGAATTGGCATATCCTGAAATTAACAAGTATTTAAAAATGAAGTAATTAGTTGCTTTTTTAACAAGTTGAATTTAAACAAAAAAACCATTCGTTTTGCGAATGGTTTTTTTAGTTTAAAATTAATTCTTAGTTGTGGCTAAAGCCAGAACTACAACATTGTTGATGCATAAAGCTATTGGACTCCTCATGCCATGGGAAATTAGCATTGTATGCGTTGTTTTCCCAATAAAAATTTTCTCTTTTTTTAGGTTCGTTACCTATTTCATTCATTGTTTCGGATTCGTACATTCGGCCATTTGCGATGGTATACAATAACGTATTGGAGTTTTGGATATTTTCTAATGGGTTTTTATCCAAAACTAAAATGTCAGCCAATTTTCCGGTTTCTAATGAACCAATGTCTTTTCCGGCTCCGATATAATTGGCTGCATTAATGGTGGCTGTTTTCAAACTTTCTAAATTGCTCATTCCACCTTGCTGTATACTCCATAATTCCCAGTGTGCTCCCATTCCTTGCAACTGTCCGTGTGCTCCCATATTGACTTTTACGCCATTGTCAGCAAGCGTTTTTACGGTTTTAGATGTCAAAATATGATCGTTTTCATACTCTTCATCAGGAGCCATCATGCGGTATCTCGAGCGGGAATCAATTACGGCCCTTGGGGTGAATTGGAGTAGTTTTTTGTTTTCCCAAACATTCGTTTTTTGATACCAATAATATTCGGCATTCAATCCGCCATAATTTACGATTAGGGTAGGAGTATATCCTACTTTACTTGTACCCCAAAGTTCGAGTACATCTTTATAAACTGGTGCCACCGGTATATTGTGTTCCACTCCGGTATGACCGTCAATCACCATGGTCATGTTAGTAAAGAAGGTCGAGCCGCCTTCTGGTACCACATTAATTTCTTCTTCTCTGGCCGCTTGCAATACCTGTTGACGTTGGTCACGTCTTGGTTGATTATAGCTTTTTACAGAAAGTGCTCCAAAAACTTTGGTCCGTTTTACTGCAAAACGAGCGTCATCAATAGTATTGACAATTGCTTTAAAGTCTCCTTCAGCACCGTACAAAATAAATCCGGTTGAATATATTCGGGGTCCTACAATGGCACCACTTTTTACCATTTCCGAAAGGGTAAAAATAGATTCCGTGTTAGAAGACGGATCATGCGATGTCGTTACTCCAAAGGCTAAATTTGCATAGAAAGGCCAATTTTGTTGGGTGGTTAATCCATAACGAAAAGCACCTACATGGGCATGAGCATCTACCATTCCGGGCATAATAGTTTTACCAGTCAGGTCATAAACCATAGCCGTTTCAGGAATACGAATGTCACTTGCATTACCAATGGCTTCAATCCGATTTTCATTGATTATAATACTACCGTTTTCAATCACTTTGTCGCCGTCCATAGTGATGATACGAGCATTCGTCAGGGCAATTCTGCCTTTTGGTTTATCAACTTTTGATTTTAAATCTATTTTAATACCTATATCAGATGGTTTTTCAACTTTTTCAGGTGAATCCGGTAAAAAAGTAAATCTGTTTTTTACGGCATTCGAAAAATAAGTATTGCCTAACATCCACATCACGTTTTTGCTATTGGGAGACCAATGTAAATTAATTCCAGCCTCTTTTGACAATTCTGACACAGGTACATTCGTAGTTTTTTCGTCCAAATCTACTTCTTGGCCGTTGATGTTTAATGGAGCCACATAAGCTTTGTGTAAATGGGTGAAAGCGATCCACTGATTGTCTGGACTTGGCACCAATCGGTTAGCATATTTGGATTTAATATGGGTGCGTTCTTCTTTTCCGTTAAGGTCAACACTTTTGAGTTCTTTGGTTAAATCCCCAAAAAAGACTCCCCCAGTTTGGAAGAAAATACGATTTCCTTCTTTAGTAAACACAGGATATTCTCCTTTTGAGGTAATAAATTTTGATTTGCCACCTGTAACATTCATGGTGTAAATCCCTGGTTTTTTTGAAAAAGCAAAACCTTGATCCATATTTCCGCCTTCCTTGACGTAGACAATTGTTTTTTGATCAGGAGAGAGACTTGGTGTTCTGTAAATTCCTTTTTCAGAGGTTAATTTAACAGATTTTTTACTTTCTAAATTAATTTTTCTGATAGCGCCTAAATTTGTGTCGTTCCAACTAACATAAATTATCTCTTTACCATTAGCGGTAAAAGTAGGTTCTGCTTCAAAATCAGTATCTGTAGTCAATCGTTTTGGACTTCCATTAGGCAAGCTTTTAGTCCATAAATATCCTAAAGCTCTAAAGACTACTGTTTTTCCATCGGGAGCGGTTACAGCATCACGGATCATTTTTACTGTAAAGTCATTGTCAGTTATTGGAGTATCAGAATGTACCCGATCTGCAATGTCAATAGCGACATCGGCTGTGAAAGGAATCTGTGTTACCTGATTTGTTTTTGTATTTATTTTTTGAATTTTACCTCCGGTCCAAATTATAATATCCTCATTGTTGGGCATCCAATTGAAATTAGGATACACACCAAACAAAGCCCAAGCGGCTTGTTGATCTTTGTTAAGTTTATCATAAACGGGACCTTCTTCACCTGTTTCTAAATTATGAACATACAAAACCGTTGCGGTACGCACTCGTTTTACATACGCTAACAGTTTACCATCTCTTGAAATTTGTGGTCGAGCGGCGCCTCCCGGACCACCCGTAATTTTTTCTGTTTCTCCCGTTTCAAAATCATAGCGATTGATAGCATAGATTTCACTGTTAGGATCTTTATTGTATTTGAAATAACCACCGGGAGAAACGTCTTCACTGTAATACATGTATTTGCCATCAGGAGAAATTACAGGTTCGTTAACATCTTGCTGGTCGTTTTTTCGTTTGGTCAATTGTACGCCACTACCACCGCTAATGTGGTATTGCCACATTTCACCAGCGCCAAGAGAACGGCTTGATGTAAAGTGTTTTCTTGCTACCAGATAATTGCCGTTGGGCATCCAAGTCGCATTGTTCAGTAGTTGAAAATTTTCCTTAGTGATTTGTTTCACTTCACTTCCATCGGCTTTCATGAACCAAATATTATCGCCACCACCAGCATCGCTAGTGAACGAAATGTGTTTTCCGTCAGGACTGAATCTGGGTTGTACTTCAAAAGGAATACCGGAACGAAGTATTTTTGCTGTTCCGCCTGTTATAGGCATTTGGTAAATATCTCCCAAGAGATCAAAAACGATAGTTTTCCCGTCTGGACTCACATCGAGGTTCATCCAAGTTCCTTCGGATGTGGTAAATTTATGGGCCTTGTAATTGAATTCTTTTCCAGGTTTTGCGACATCCCATTTCGGCTTTTCCTGTCCATAAATGGTGGAAATAAAAGAAAATGCGAGTAGAAATAAGCTTGTTTTTTTATTCATTAAAAAGAAATTAAATAGTGATAGAGGATAAATATAGGTAATAAAATGAAGTAGTTTGTATTTCTATTTATATCTTATTGCTATAAAAGCAAAAAACCACCCGCAGTTGCGAGTGGTTTTTGTATCAATTAAAGCAGTATTTTTTTTTGTAATTAAAAACAATATTCATTTTCAGCTACTAATTTAACCGTTATTGTTTCTCTTAATCCTACAACATTTGGCATATTTGTATATTTAGTAAAACGACGTAGTCCCATCAACATCATACGTTGTTCATCGCCTTCAGCAAAGGAAATAACACTTTCTTTTCCTTTTTGAGTAACAATATCTACGGCTTTATACAAGTATAATTTGGCCATTGCAATTTGCTCTTGTACTTTAGTTTCTCCTTCTTTTTTGGCTAACTTCTCCGTTCTAAGGATTGTGCTTTCAGCCATATAGATTTCGATTAAAATATCTGAAGCGGCCATCAATAACTGTTGGTGTGCATCTAAATCCGGACCGTATTTTTGAACAGCTCCACCGGCTACCATTAAGAATGCTTTTTTTAATTTGCCAATCATTTCTTTTTCTTCTGCAAACAATTCAGAATAATCAGGGGTTTCAAAAGAAGGAATTCCCATTAATTCTTCTTGTACTTTTGATGCAGGTCCAAGTAAATCAACGTGACCTTTCATCGCTTTTTTAATCAGCATCCCTACTGAAAGCATTCTGTTGATTTCGTTAGTTCCTTCGTAAATACGGGCAATTCTGGCATCTCTCCAAGCACTTTCCATCGGAGTGTCCTCAGAGAATCCCATTCCGCCAAAAATTTGAATTCCTTCATCAGCACAATTTTGTACATCTTCAGAAACGGCTACTTTAAGGATTGAACATTCAATAGCATATTCTTCAACGCCTTTCAATTCTGCTTCCTGATGTGAAACTCCTTCGGCTTCACGAGCTATAATTCTGTCTTCAATATCTTTTGCAGCGCGGTAGGAAGCGCTTTCTCCAGCGTAACAACTTGTAGCCATTTCTGCTAGTTTTGCACGGATAGCACCAAACTGAGAAATTGCAGTATTGAACTGGATTCTTTCATTAGCATATTTCACTGAACCTGAAATAACTCTGCGCTGTGCATCCAAACAAGCAGCTGCTAATTTGATGCGACCTACATTCAAAGCGTTCATGGCAATTTTGAAACCGTTTCCTCTTTCGGACAACATGTTTTCTACAGGAACTTTTGTTTCATTAAAGAAAACCTGACGCGTAGAGGAAGCACGTATTCCTAATTTATGCTCTTCTTCGCCCATTGATATTCCGTTATCAGCTGTGTTTTCTAGGATAAAACCAGTGATATTTTTATCATCACCAATACGGGCAAAAACGATAAACAATGAACAAAATCCAGCGTTTGAAATCCACATTTTTTGTCCTGTGATTTTGTAATGTGTACCATCTTCTGATAAAACAGCTTTTGTTTTTCCAGAATTAGCATCAGATCCTGCGCCTGGCTCTGTTAAACAATAGGCTCCAAACCATTCGCCAGAAGCTAATTTTGGAACGTATTTTTGCTTTTGTTCTTCTGTTCCGTACAAAGTTATTGGCATAGTCCCAATTCCGGTATGTGCTCCAAAAGCAGTTGAAAATGAACCTGTTGCTCCCGAAATATAATCACAAACCAACATTGTTGATACAAATCCCATTCCTAATCCACCATAAGCTTCAGGTACAGCAACTCCTAAAAGTCCTAAGTCCCCAGCTTTTTTCATGGTTTCTTGTGTATACGCATAATCCTTTTTCTCAAAACGATTTTTGTGTGCCCACAATTCTTTATCTACAAATTCTTTTACAGAGTCACGCATCATTAATTGCTCTTCTGAAAAATCTTCTGGTGTAAAGATATCTTCACACTTTGTTTGTTTAACTAAAAACTGACCGCCACGGGTTACGTTTTTTTCAATTGTATCTGCCATTTCTTGTTATTTTAAATGATGAATTTTATTTATAAATTGAATTGTCAATATTGTCATTCCAAACAAGGAGGAATCTCAGTAGCTAATTCTGCATTAATAGTAAAGATTCCTTCTTTGTCGGAATGACAAACGGATGGAAATCTTTGACTACAAAAGTTCGTAAACCCCAGCAGTTCCTTGTCCAGTTCCCACACACATACTCACAATTCCGTATTTGTTGCCTCTTTTTTTCATTTCGTCGAAGAGTTGAACAGACAGTTTTGCTCCGGTACAGCCCAGTGGATGTCCCATTGCAATTGCTCCACCGTTGACGTTTACGATATCAGGATTCAATCCTAATTCACGAATTACGGCTAACGATTGTGATGCAAAAGCTTCGTTTAATTCAATTAAATCAACATCATTTAATGTTAATCCTGCTTGTTTCAATGCTTTTGGAATCGCTTTTACCGGGCCAATTCCCATTAATCTTGGTTCTACTCCTGCCGAAGCGAAGTTCACCAAACGAGCAATAGGAGTAAGGTTCAGTTCCTTAACCATTTCTTCGCTCATGATTAGAACAAAAGCGGCTCCGTCACTCATTTGAGAAGAATTCCCGGCAGTTACACTTCCGCCTTCTTCAAAAACAGGACGTAAACCAGCCAAAGCTTCTACTGAAGTTCCAGCTCTCGGGCCTTCATCTTTATTTACGATATAGGATTTGGTTTCTTTTTTACCATTTTCATTGATAAATGTTTGTTCTACCGTAATAGGAACAATTTGTTTGTCAAATTTGCCTTCGGCTTGTGCTTTAAGAGCTTTCAGGTGTGAGTTGTAAGCAAACTCATCTTGGTCTGCACGAGACACATTGAATTGTTTGGCAACAGCTTCTGCAGTTAGCCCCATTCCCCAATAGTAATCTTCGTTCCCCGCTTTTGCAACAGCATAATCCGGAGTTGGTTTGTACCCTCCCATTGGAATAAAACTCATGCTCTCGGCACCACCGGCAATAATACAATCTGCCATTCCCGATTGAATTTTGGCTGTAGCCATACCAATTGTTTCTAATCCTGACGCGCAATAACGGTTTACGGTTACACCTGGTACATCTTCAATTTTCAATCCCATTAAGGAAATTAATCGTCCCACGTTTAGTCCTTGTTCTGCTTCTGGCATGGCATTTCCTACCATCACGTCATCGATACGTTTTTTATCAAAATCAGGCAACTCATTCATCATAAACTGAATGGTTTCTGCTGCCAATTCATCAGGACGTTTAAATCTAAACACGCCTTTTGGGGCTTTCCCCACGGCTGTTCTGTATGCTTTTACTATATAGGCTGTTTTCATTTTTTTTTTTTAAGAGTTGAGAATATAGAGAATAAATAATAGACTTTAAATTTTGTTTTTAATCTATATTCTATTCTCCTTGTTCTATTTTCTAATTGCGTAACGGTTTTCCTTTGGTTAACATAAACTGGATTCTTTCTAATGTTTTTCTTTCTGTACAAAGAGATAAGAATGCTTCACGTTCCAGATCCAATAAATATTGTTCGGTTACTAAAGTTGGTTCTGATAAATCTCCACCAGCCATAACATAAGCTAGTTTGTTAGCGATTTTCTTGTCGTGTTCCGAGATGTATTTTCCGGCTTCCATTTGGTCTGTTCCTACTAAGAACATTCCCAAAGCTTGTTTTCCAAGAACTTTTACGTCGCTTCTGCGAATTGGTTGTGTGTAACCTGCTTCTGCCATTAATAAAGCGTGTTTCTTTGCTTCAGCAATCTGACGGTCTTTATTCACAACGATGATATCTTTTCCGTGTTGTAAAAGTCCGGTATCAAAAGCTTCGTAACCTGAAGTAGATACTTTTGCCATAGCGATCGTCAAGAAATATTCTTGCAATACGTTCAACTCCACATCATTTTTATGGAATAAATCTGCAGCACGCAATGCCATCTCTTTAGATCCGCCACCGCCAGGAATAACTCCAACGCCAAATTCTACTAATCCCATATACGTTTCGGCTGCAGCAACAACTTTATCAGCGTGTAAGCTCATTTCGCAACCACCGCCAAAAGTCATTCCGTGTGGAGCAACCACAACTGGAATTCCGGAGTAGCGCACGCGCATCATTGTGTCTTGGAACATTTTGATGGCCATATTCAGCTCGTCGTATTCTTGCTCGACGGCCATCATGAAAATCATTCCTATGTTAGCACCCACAGAGAAATTCGCTGCCTGATTTCCAATAACCAATCCTTGATATTCTTTTTCAGATAAGTCAATCGCTTTGTTGATCGCCTGTAAAACATCGCCACCAATCGTATTCATTTTAGACTGGAATTCTAAGTTCAAAATTCCATCTCCTAAATCTTGAATAATAGCGCCGCTATTGCTCCACACTTTTTTGCTTTCGCGTATGTTGTTCAGGATAATAAAGGCATCCTGACCAGGAACCTTAGTTGCAGATTTTGTTGGAATATCATAAAAATAAGTAGCACCTTCTTTTATTGAATAGAAACTTTTAGTTCCATTAGCAAGCATATCAGTTACCCAAGCAGCTGGTTCAAGGCCTTCCGCTTTCATCATTTCGATTCCTTTGGCAACACCAATGGCGTCCCAAATTTCGAAAGGACCATTTTCCCATCCAAAACCGGCTTTCATGGCATCGTCAATCTTGTATAATTCATCTGAAATTTCAGGAATTCTGTTGGAAACGTAAGCAAACATTCCCGCAAAACTTTTACGGTAAAATTCGCCTGCTTTATCTTTTCCTTTTACCAAAACTTTAAAACGGTCAATAGGTTTATCAATCGTTTTTGTCAGTTCTAAAGTGGCGAAAGACGCTCTTTTAGCCGGACGATATTCTAAAGTATCTAAATCCAATGATAAAATATCCTTGTCTACTTTTTTATAAAAACCTTGACCAGTTTTGCTTCCCAACCATTTGTTCTCCATCATTTTGTTGACAAAATCCGGCAATTTAAACAAATCGTGTTGCTCGTCATTCGGACAATTTTCGTAGATTCCGTTGGCAACGTGCACCAAAGTATCCAATCCAACTACGTCAACAGTTCTGAAAGTAGCTGATTTTGGTCTTCCAATAACTGGACCGGTCAATTTATCCACTTCTTCAATCGTCAATCCCATTTCTTTAACTAAATGAAACAAACTTTGAATCCCATAAATCCCGATTCGGTTTCCAATAAACGCTGGAGTATCTTTGGCCACGACCGAAGTTTTACCCAAGAATTTGGATCCATAATCCGTAAGAAAATCCAAAACTTCCGATGCTGTGTGCGGGCCAGGAATGATTTCGAATAATTTCAAATAACGCGCAGGGTTAAAAAAGTGTGTCCCGCAGAAATGCTTTTGGAAATCGTCGCTTCGTCCTTCACTCATAAAGTGAATTGGAATTCCAGATGTGTTTGAAGTTACTAGAGTTCCCGGTTTTCTGAATTTTTCAATTTGTTCAAAAACCATTTTCTTGATGTCTAACCGTTCTACAACAACTTCAATAATCCAATCCACAGTAGCGATTTTCGCCATGTCATCTGTGGTATTTCCAGTAGTAATTCTGCTGGCAAATTTTGGATTGTAAATAGGAGAGGGTTTCGATTTCAGGGAATTGGCCAAATGCTCATTTACCAATCGGTTTCTAACGATTTTGCTTTCTAAAGTCAGTCCTTTTTTAGCTTCCGCTTCGGTAAGTTCTCTTGGAACAATATCTAATAACAGAACTTCAACTCCAATGTTAGCAAAATGACAAGCAATTCCTGAACCCATAATTCCGGATCCAATCACTGCAACTTTTTTAATTGTGCGTTTCATATAAATAATATTTGATTTTCATTAGAAAATGACAGCGCTATTTTTATTGAAGGATTTCAATTTTGGCGGTGTCATTCGCTGTTTTTTCAGTTTGTTCCGCCAGTTCGCTGGCGCTCGTGTGCGTAAATATATTTTTCTCTTGAATTAATTCATTGATGGCTTCTGCAACTTCAATAAAGTGCTGCAGCTTCTCTTCCGAGATCGTTTTTTTTACCGTTTCATTAAATTTCAACACCGTATTTTTTGACAATTCTCTTTTTTCTTTACCAAAATCCGTGAGGTAAATCAATACTCCACGGCCATCCACTGGATTTTTCTTGCGAATAATCAAGCCTTTTTCCTCCATAGATTTAAGGGTTCTGGTTAAGCTGGTAGCTTCCATTCCCATTTTTGGTCCTAATGAGGTCGATGGCGTCCCACCTTCCTTATCAATACTCAATAAAGCGAACCCAGTAGCCATGCTCGCATCGTATTTCGAAGCTTCTTCATTATACATTCTGGCCACTGCTTGCCAGGTGGCACGTAAAATATAATCTATCGTTTTATCTTTCATAAGTAACTATATCGTTTTCAAATATAATAAAAAATACTATGCACGCATAATATATTAAAACATTTTTTTGTTAAAAAGCATTAAATATAAAAAATCTCCACTGAAATAGAGGAGATTATACTCTTTTTTTAAGAGTAATTAATTTTTTGGTCGTATCCCTGCGTAAAAACTCCGGGTCGGGCTGTACGTTGTATCCACGCTAAAAAGCGTGCGATGCCACTTCCATCCCTTACGCAAATCCTGCTGAGGAGAATGATTGGGGATTTTAATTTAATTGTTGGGATTATGGATTTACGTAATAAGTAGTT
The DNA here is from genome assembly GCF_003968825.1 of Flavobacterium sp. LS1R10. Taxonomy (NCBI): domain Bacteria; kingdom Pseudomonadati; phylum Bacteroidota; class Flavobacteriia; order Flavobacteriales; family Flavobacteriaceae; genus Flavobacterium; species Flavobacterium sp. LS1R10. Next base: position 243,107 of record NZ_RYDH01000003.1, read on the forward strand.
TACTATCGTTAAATTTGATTTTTGAGTTTATTGTTCTCGACTAAAAACCAAAAAACCACGAAAATCAATTCGTGGTTTTTTATAGTATCTTTTATTTAACCCTTCTTAAACTCCCCTTTATCCACATCTTTCAAGAACTTAATCACACCCGGAAAATAGGTTTTTGGGTCATCGTATTGTGAAAGGTGACTTCCGTTAGGACAAAACAAGAAACGTCCGTTTTGGACTTCGTTAGCAATCCATTTCATGTGTTCGGGATCCATAGTATCGTATTTAGAACCAATACTCAAGGTTGGAACAGTAAGGGTTTTTAGTCTGGCTTTGACATCCCAATTTTTAAGGGAGGCATTTCCAGTGATGCCAAATTCACTGTGGCCTTGCATAAAAACATATACATTAGGATTAATGTGCTTGAAACATCTGTTGATGGATTCTGGCCATTTTTCGAGTGGCATTCTCAAAATATGTTCCGTGTAGTAATGTTTGAACAGTAATTCGCTGTATTTTGGATTATCAAAATCATTATTTTTTTCGATATCCTGTAATTGCTTTAGGATTTTAGAATCCATTTGCGGTGCCAGAACGTCTTTTGCGTAAGCGTTATATTCCTGAGCACTCGCCATCATATTTGAGATAATTAATCCTTTCAGGTTTTTTTGGTATTTCAAAGCGTATTCCATTGCTAGGATTCCGCCCCAAGATTGTCCCATCAGGTAAAAATTAGAACTGTCCAAGCCTAATGCGATTCGCACTTGCTCGACTTCCTCCACAAAACGTTCATTGGTCCACAAACTGTTGTCGTTGGGTTGGTCGCTGTAATACGAGCCTAACTGATCGTAATAAATGTATTCAATGCTTTCGTTGGGAAAATAACCGTCAAAGGCCTCGTATAATTCATGGGTCAAACCTGGACCGCCGTGTAGCAACAACACCTTTATTTTAGGATTATTGCCCACTCGTTTGGTCCAGACTTTAAACGTGCCTTTTGGCGTATGAATCGGAATCATTTTGATGCCGCCTGTGAGTTGGTCGTCCCGTTTGGAGAAATCTAAATAATTTGTTTTTATGGAATCTTCCTTTGGTTTTTCCTGACAATTAGAAAAAAAGAACACACTGACAACGGAGTAAATCAAGACTTTTAGTTTCATAACGGCTAGTTGTAGATTTTATGGAATAAATCAATGTATTTTTCCATTACTATTTTTCGTTTTAGTTTCAGGGTTGGCGTAAGCTGTCCACCTTCCACAGACCATAAATCCGGCGTTAGCTCAAAACGTTTTATCTTCTCCCAATTTCCAAATTTTTCGTTCAGATTGTCAATTTCCAATTGGATTCTTTCGATTACTTTTTCGTTGGCAATTATTTCTTCATTACTTTTTCCTATGTTGATTCCGTGGATAACGGCCCATTCTTTGATGAAATCAAAACTCGGCTGAATAAAGGCAGCCGGCATTTTTTGACCGTCACCAATAACCATAATTTGTTCAATGAAACGCGATTGTTTCATCGTATTTTCGATTAATTGTGGGGCAATATATTTACCACCTGAGGTTTTGAACATTTCTTTCTTACGATCCGTGATTTTTAAGAATCCGTCTTCGTCAAAAATTCCAATATCACCAGTGTGAAAATAGCCGTCAGTTATTACTTCATTGGTCAATTTCTCATCTTTGTAATAGCCCATCATTACGTTTGGTCCTTTACAAAGGATTTCGCCGTCTTCAGCAATTAACACTTCCACATTATCAATTACTTTACCCACCGTTCCCACTCTGAAACCACCATTTCTAATATCATTTACAGAGATTACCGGAGAGGTCTCGGTCAATCCGTAGCCTTCCATAACTGGGATTTCGGCAGCGGCAAAAATGCGGGCTAGTCTTGGTTGCAAAGCAGCGCTTCCGGAAACCATTAAATCGAGGTTTCCACCCAAACCTTCCTTCCATTTACTAAAAATCAGTTTGCGGGCAATTTTGAGTTGTAATTCATACCAAAAACCATTTTTGCCATACGGCTCATAGATTAAACCTAAGTCAATCGCCCAAAAGAATAGTTTCTTTTTGACACCGGTTAACTCCGTTCCTTTAGCGTATATTTTATCGTATACTTTCTCTAAAAGTCTCGGAACGGCAGTAATTACTGTTGGTCTTACTTCTTTTAGATTGTCACTAATTTTATCAATTGATTCGCCAAAATATACTGAAACTCCGTAATATTGGTATAAATACAAAATCATTCTTTCAAAAATATGGCAAATAGGAAGGAAGCTTAAAGCACGGCTTTTTCCGGCTTCAAACGGAATTCTCGAAGCACTGTCTAAAACATTCGATACAATGTTTTTATGCGAAAGCATGACTCCTTTTGGTCTTCCCGTTGTTCCGGAAGTATAGATTATTGTAGCTAAATCTTCAGTTTTTACGTTATTTTTGCGTTGTTCCACTTCGTTTTGGTTTCCGTTGTCTACGCCAAGAATCAGTAATTCATTCCAGTTGGTGCAACCTTCTATTTCGTTGAAGGAATATACTTCTTTGAGTGTAGGAACTTTATGTTTGATGAGGTTTACTTTTCGAAGCACTTCGGCATCCGATACGAAACAGTACATAGAACCGGAATGGTTTAGAATATATTCGTAATCTTCTTCTGAAATGGTAGGATAAATGGGAACGGTTTGTGCGCCGGTTTGCAACACACCAATATCCATAATATTCCATTCGGTTCTGTTATTAGAAGAGATGATAGCAATTTTATCGTCTTTTTGAACACCCATTCGAAGTAGTGCTCTCGAAACGGCATTGGCTTTAGCGATATATTCCTGTGTAGATGTTTTGATCCAAACTCCATTTTGCTTTGTTGTTAAAGCATCCGGAATGGAATTGTATTTTTCTTGCTGATAATAAGGGAAATCAAAAAGGCGGGTGATGTTTGTCATTATAGAAAATATTGGATTTGATTGCAAATTAAAAAAAAAATAAGGATAAATTTTAAAAATTAGAAATTATATCGCAAAATTATGAAAGGATTGTTACTATTTAACGAAATCGTTTTCATGAAGTAAAATTTTAGTGTAGGATTATAATAAAAAAGCGTGTACGGCCGTGCGAGATTTTCCGGCTTCGTACCCTTTTCAATGTGCCGTTAAACTTTAGTGCCTAGTCACTAATGTGAACTATAAAGTTTTTGTAACGCAGTTATATAATCTATTCTGTAAAAAATCTTAAAGAAATTTTTAACGATCCGCATTATAAATATTATAATTTGTGTCTTAATTTAAGTATGTACTCGTTGCAAACGAGCACCAAAGAACATGGATAAACGAGCGCCAGTGAGGAAAAGCGTTCACTAGATCATTAGTATTTACAGAGAATCGTTGGCGCAGTTTTGAAAACCGTATCAATTCCAATTAGCCACTAAAATAAATCTAATAAAACCAATTCTAATTCATTTTCTAATCCGGTCTTCGGTTTTTAGGGCTTTATTCTTAGCAGACATTTTTTGTTTTAAAAACAGCAAAAAACCCTGAATTGCTCATAGTTTTTTGCATTATTTGCTCTCTGTTGTGGGCACAGCTTGCAAAACTACGCTAACGATTGTGGTATATTAGCGCGGTCAGGTACATTTTAATTTATAAAATTAACAAAAAATTGGAACGTATACTTTTTAAAAAAAAAAAAATTCTAAATTATTTTAAAACTTCTTTTAAGAAAGAATTCATGCGCTCCCAAGAACGTATAGCAGCTTTTTCGTTATACGCTGCTCCTTTTGAATTATCATTACCAGCTTCAATTTCAGTAAAGGCATGTACGGAATTTGCATAATAAATCATTTCCCATTCTGCTTTTGTATCTCTCATTTCTTGTTGAAAGGACGATACTTCCGTTGCTGGCACATAGGTGTCGTCAGCACCATGTAAAACCAGGATTTCAGCCGTGATTGGATTATTTACCCTTGCGGCATCATGTCCTAAACCTCCGTGAAAAGAAACTGCACCTTGAATTTTCATTCCCGCTCTTGCGGCTTCCAGTGCTCCTGTTCCGCCAAAACAATAGCCTATTACTACGATATTGGCAGGATTTGCGCCTGCTTTTACTAATTGGTCTAAAGCAAGTTGAATGCGTCTTTGATAATCAGCTACATTTTTTTTGTAAAAACCAGCTTGTTTTCCCGCTTCTTGTGTGGTTGTAGGATAATTCCCTTGGCCATAAATATCTGCTACAAATGCATAATAGCCCATGCTTGAAAGTCTCTCAGCAGATTGTTTTGAATGTGTATCGATTCCTTTCCAAGCGGGAAGGATTAGAATTCCGGGTTTTGTTTTGCTTCCTTTTTTAGGTGCAATAGACAAGCCATTTAATTGTTGGTTTCCATCCGTGTATTTGACGGATTTTAATTGTGCAAATGTGTCATTGGAAAACAAAAAGAATCCTAAAAAGGCAAAGAAAATATTTTTCATATTAGATATTTTTATTTTTACAAATGTCTCAATCAATTTATCCTAAAACTAAGACTTTGATTTTTTAATTGATGATGTAATTTTTAATTCTTATGGCGTACAGACAAGCGATTACTCGCCGGGATGATATGTTTTTTCGGCATTTTTCTGGACATCCTCTTTATAAAATAATACGTCTTTGAATTGTCCTTTTCGGTACATTTCAGCTTGATCGTAAAAATGTTTCGATTTTGAATCACCGCTATTTCCTCCCGCAAGTAACGATTTGGCTTTTATTTTTGGTCCAAATTCCACCGCACACACAAAACTATTTCCGTTAAATCCGTAGCGTTTTTTGGTATCTTTTTGATAATTGCTTTTAAAAGCAGGTAAACTTCCCCAAAGCGCTGGTCCATAACTAATAGGTAAACTTTCCAAAGCATCACTATAAACCAGATTTATGTCGCCTGATGTTCTCTGGAAACGATTGATTTCGCCCCAAGGAATTTGCCAAGTACCAAATTTTATTTTCAATTCGTTTATCACCATTTGCAATTGTGGAATCAGTTGATCTGGAAACGCATTTTTAGCAAAATCACGGGTATTTTCTACTTGGTCCTTTTGGCCCTGATCAATATATACTTTTTGAATAATGGGGTTTAATTTATAAGCCCATTCCACAGCTAAGGTGGTAGCCACAGAATTTTCCCGGGCGTAATAATCCCAGTTTTTCAATAAGGTTATCGGTTCTGACAGTTCTGTATAAAGCGGATCTTCGGGACTGATGTTTTTCTCAAAACTGGAAATTAAGGATGGAATTAACACTTCGAGGGCCGTTAGTTTCGTGTCGTAACCGTCAGCAATCACTTTGTCTAGTGTATATTTATTGCCTTTGTTCAATAATCGTACAGCATTTAATCCTCTGAAACTTTCTCCGTCTGGAGCCATATAAGGCAAGTAATTTTCTTCTTTTGGACTATAATCTCCTGCCACGGTATATGGTGTAGAATTACAGTTTTGTAACCAGCCGTTTATAGGATTATAAGAATGTACTGTTTCTGAAACTTCATGTAATCCTTTCCATTGTGTAGCCGGTGTCGTACCGTCCATTATTTTTGACCAATTTAGGTTTTTGTCCCGAATGGGAACAAAATTCCCATGCCAGTAGGCAATGTTTCCTTCTTTATCGGCATAAACAGTATTGTTTGAGGTATTGGCTTTCAAATCCATTGCAGTTTTGTAGTCTTCAAAACTTTTTGATTTTGTTCGTATCCAACTTTGTTCCAGACTTTTCATCGAACGGTTATTGGATTTTAAGCTAATCCATTTCCCGTCTCTTTTAGCCATGATTGGACCGTGATTGGTATAATAAGTATTGAATGTTTTAGGAATCAATTTTCCATTTTCCAGATACTTGATGGTTATTTTTTTCTCGACAACTGGAACTAATTTGGTATCGTATTCGTAAAATAGTTTGTTGTTTTTGGTCACGATTTTCTCGGCATACATATCCGCAACATCAACACTTGAGGAGGTATGCATCCAGCCACAGTTTTCGTTAAATCCTTGGTAAATAAAAAATTGTCCCCAAGTAACGGCTCCATACGCATTCAGCCCTTCTTGACTGCTCATCTGTATTTCTGGCCTGAAATAAAAAGTGGTATGCGGATTAATGTATAAAATGGCATTCCCAGACGCTGTTTTTGAAGGTGCAATTGCAAATCCGTTAGAACCCGTTTGTACGTCTTTTTCTCGTTCTATATAGGCTACTTTATCGGTGTTTCCCGAATAAAAAGCTTTCAATTCTCCAGTAGAAAGATCAGCTGTGCTTATGGCTCCAATACTTCCGTCAGTCCAAAGCAATGGAAACCAAGGCTCAAAATGAGTTAATAAAGCGGGTTTTACTTCGGGGTGATTGTATAGATAAAAGTTGATCCCGTCCGCATAACTGTTTAATAATTTTTTCAACCAAGGCGCTGCTTTTTTATAATCGTTTTTAGCATCTTCGGTATCGATTAAAAGTTTAATTTCTAAATCATTGTACAAAACGGACTGTCCTTTGATTTCGGAAAGACGGCCCAGTTTTTCAATGTAATTCATTTCTACCCGTTTGAAATCGTCTTCACATTGTGCGTACAGCATTCCAAAAACGGCATCTGCATCCGTTTTGCCATACACATGCGCAATTCCCCAATTGTCTCTGATAATAGTGACTTGTTGCGACATTTTTTTTAGTCTTTCTAGTTCTTGGTTTGATATCTTTTGTGAAAACAGGGAGCAACTAAAACAAAAAATTAAAACTGCAAGGGGTAAATGGTTCTTGAAATACGTCATTATTATTGAATTTTAATTAGAGACTTACGTTTCGTTTAAATGCACACCCCAGTTCGATTATGGAATCTGTTTTGGCAATACCCGGAATAGTGTCTATTTTTTCATACAGAACTTTACGCATGTGCTCATGATTTTTGGCAATTATTTTTATATAAAGGGTAAAAGATCCGGTGATATAATAGCATTCCGTTATTTCTGGAATGTTTTTCAGTTCCTCAATAATCCGGTCAGAATCTTGGTCTTTATTCAAGGTAATTCCTGTGAATGATCCCCAATCATATCCAATTTTCTTTTCATTGATGACCGGTTTTATTCCGATAAGTATTCCTTGTTCTGTTAATCTGTTCATGCGCTGATGCACCATTGTATTTGATATTTTTAGATTGGCTGCAATAGCAGAATACGCCATTCTTCCATCTTTCTCTAATTCTTTGATAATGTTGATATCAAACTCGTCTAATATATCCATGTTGGTTTACTTATAAATGATGCTTTTTGTGTTTGTATAAAAGTACTTATTTTTATTTATATTGGAATAGTTCTATTATTTGAATTTTATATTTAAAAAATGACTTTTTTTAATGTAAATTAAGTAATTTATTTAAAATAATACTTTTAAAAAAGTCAAAATATTTATTTTTATTGTCAATTTAAAAAAAATCTGTAGTTTTGTACTTTGTAATATCAAAATAGGAATATCATGACACACACAGAACAAAACCTTTCTTCAAAATCGGAAGCGTTAATAGCTAAAGAAAATCAATACGGAGCACACAATTACCATCCTTTACCTGTGGTTTTAGAAAGAGGCGAAGGGGTTTATGTCTGGGATGTAGACGGAAAAAAATATTATGATTTTTTATCGGCCTATTCTGCCGTAAACCAAGGGCATTGTCATCCAAAAATTGTGGATGCAATGATAAAACAAGCACAAACATTGACCTTAACTTCACGTGCTTTTCATAATGATCAACTAGGACCTTTTGAGGAATATGTGACTAAGTATTTTGGTTTTGATAAAGTGTTGCCCATGAATACAGGTGCTGAAGCAGTGGAAACTGCTTTGAAATTGTGTAGAAAATGGGCCTATGAGATAAAAGGAATTCCTGAAAATCAAGCACAAATCATTGTTTGTGAAAACAATTTTCACGGAAGAACAACAACAATCATTTCATTTTCGAATGATGAGAGTGCCCGTAAAAACTTTGGACCATTCACTGCTGGATTTATTAAAATTCCGTACGATGATGTTGACGCCCTAGAAAACGTATTAAAATCAACCCCAAATATTGCTGGATTTTTAGTGGAACCAATTCAAGGAGAAGCGGGAGTGTATGTTCCTGCCGAAGGATATTTAGCAAAAACAAAAGCGCTTTGTGAAGCACATAACGTTCTATTTATCGCGGATGAAGTGCAAACAGGAATTGCACGCACGGGAAGATTATTAGCAACTTGCGGAAATTGTGACTGTAAAAAAGGATGTGAAGGCAGACCGGAAGTAAAACCAGATATCCTTATTCTAGGAAAAGCTATTTCGGGCGGTGTGTACCCAGTTTCGGCAGTTTTAGCGAATGATCCCATTATGAATGTGATTAAACCAGGACAACACGGTTCCACTTTTGGAGGAAATCCTGTTGCAGCGGCTGTGGCTATTGCTGCACTGGAAGTAGTAAAAGAGGAAAATTTAGCACAAAATGCGGCGTACTTAGGCGAAGTTTTAAGAACAGGACTTAACGAAATTGCTTCCAGAAACCCATTAATTACGTTGGTCAGAGGAAAAGGATTACTGAACGCCATAGTTATCAACAGTGGTGAAGAATCTGATTTAGCCTGGAATATTTGTATGAAATTTAGAGATTATGGATTATTGGCAAAACCAACACACGGAAACAAAATTCGATTTGCACCACCATTAGTAATTTCAGAACCTCAAATACAGGAATGTTTGGGTATAATTGAGCGAGCTCTAAACGATTTCAAATAATTTTAAGTACAATGGGAAAATCTATAAAATTAATAAAGAACAGATCCGATATAGGTGCTGGTACACGAGGATCCGACTTAGGGATTGATGCTATCGAAATTGCGGCAATCAATCAAAACAGTGATTATTTTAATCAGTTTGAGTTTGAAGATGTCAAAACGCACAACGAATCCATATATGATAAAAACCGAAGTTCTTCGGCTAAACGAATTGAGCATGTAGTGGAGCAATGCACCAGAGTTTGTAATGCAGTACAGAAAAATTTAGCAGGAAATTATTTTCCAATTGTTTTATCAGGTGATCATTCTTCGGCATTAGGAACATTAAGTGGTATAAAAGCAGCTTTTCCGGAACAAAATATCGGGGTGTTTTGGATTGATGCCCATGCGGATTTGCATTCGCCTTACACTTCGCCATCCGGTAATATTCATGGAATGCCACTATCTGCGGCTCTTGCGGATGATAATTTGAGTTGCCAGAATAACGAAGTGCCTCCGGAAACCCAACAGCACTGGGAAGACATGAAAAATATAGGTTGTAAGGGACCGAAAGTTTTGGCAGAAAACCTGGTATATTTTGGCGTTCGGGATACCGAAGAAGAGGAGGATAAGCAAATTGAAAAATTGCAAATCAAAAATTATAAAGTTGATGAAGTGCGGTATCGCGGTTTACGAAAGTGTGTCGCGGAAGCATTAACTAAACTATCGCATTGTGAAGTGCTATATGTTTCTTTTGATGTGGATTCTATGGATTGTGATATGATTTCTTACGGGACTGGAACACCGGTTTCCAAAGGTTTTGATCAGTATGAAGTAATAGCGATCATCAAACAAATTGTTCAAACCAAAAAAGTAGTTTGTATCGAATTTGTCGAGATTAACCCATTATTAGACACCAAAGGAAATAAAATGGCAGAAACTGCTTTTGAAGTTTTAGAAGCCATTACCTCAGAACTAGTTATTTCTGCAGAATAATTTTTTTTAGCGTGTATAAAAAAGCCCGAAATCAGTTTTAGATTTTTGGCATTAGCCAGCCGGGCAATGAATTGTGTTCGGCAGGAGAAAAAAGCGTTAGGCTATCCCCAACATGTTGCCAGGTACCACCGCATTTTTTTTCTTTATCCAGGAGAGAAACGTTTAATTTATTGCGTTTTAAATAATATCCGCAAGCCAATCCGCTTTGTCCGCCACCAATGATAATGACCTTTTTAATTTCATTCATTCTGTTTTGAATCTGGATTAAATTCTATTTTAGTTTTTTAGATTACCACAGATTCACTGTTTTAAAACAAGTTTAAAACAAAAGAGAGTCTGTGATAAAATAGTTGAGTTCTCTAGTAGCGGAACATTTAAGAGGTTCCAGTTTTTGGGTCTAATTCGGGTTTTGTATAATATTTTTTTCTAAACCAAAAAGCGACGTTTACCAATGCAATTAGCGCCGGAACTTCGACCAGAGGACCAATAACGCCGGCAAATGCTTGTCCGCTGTTGATTCCAAAAACGCCAATTGCAACTGCAATAGCCAATTCAAAATTGTTTCCGGTTGCCGTAAAAGCGATTGCGGTAGATTTAGAATAATCAGCACCAAAATACTTTCCGAGAAAAAAACTGATCACAAACATTAAGGTGAAATAAATAACTAAAGGAATAGCTATCCGAACTACATCCAGGGGGATTTGCACAATTAATGCGCCCTTCAGACTAAACATTAATATTATGGTAAATAACAAGGCCACTAAAGTAATAGGAGAAATAAAAGGTATATACTTGTTTTGAAACCAAGTTTCGCCTTTGAGTTTTATAAGACCATACCGGCTGATTATTCCCAAAGCAAATGGAATTCCTAAATAAATACCTACGCTTTCTGCAATTTGACCAATACCTATCGTCACATCAAAACCGGTATAGCCAAAATACGGTGGCAAAATGGTTATGAAAACATACGCATATACGCTGTAAAGCAATACCTGAAAAATACTATTCAAAGCGATTAATCCAGCGGCATATTCTCTATTACCGTCGGCCAGATCATTCCAAACCACTACCATCGCAATGCATCGGGCTAATCCGATCAAGATGACTCCAATCATGTATTCCGGATATCCATTTAGGAAAAGTAAGGCTAATGAAAACATGAGGATTGGGCCTACCACCCAATTCAGGAACAGGGAAGCACCCAATACTTTGGTGTTTTGGAATACGTCCCCCATTTTACTATAATTCACTTTGGCTAATGGCGGATACATCATTAAGATTAAACCAATGGCGAGTGGGATATTAGTTGTTCCGCTGGAAAAAGAGTTGATAAAATTCCCACTGGAAGGGATGAAATTCCCTACAGCAACACCAAGTGCCATTGCAAGGAAGATCCAAAGGGTTAAAAATCGATCTAGGAAACCTAGTTTTTTTCTTTCTGCTGCGGGAAAACAAGTAGATGCTGACATATTTATAATTTTATTTGGGAGAAGACATAAAACATTTCGGTGGCAATCTGTAAACTTCGCTCCTGATATTTTTCGGCTTGTTGCGGAGTGTTGTCAAATGCTTTTGGATCTTCAAAAGTAATTGGGATACGTTTTTCAGCACCAGCGATAAAAGGACAGCCTCCATCTGCTTGAGAGCAAGTCATAATCGCTGCAAATTCATTTTTCGGATTAAAATCATCATCGTAGGTCTTGGAAAAACCAATAATAGGAGGCTCATTTTCTCCATATTTTATGCTGTAAATGGGATTATTTCCTGCTGTGATTGCTTTGATTTTGAATCCTGATTGTATTAAAGTTTGGGCAACCATAGGAAATAAAGCAGTTGCTTCGGTCCCACCAGAATAGCAAAATACATTTTTTATATTGAAATATGCTGCGGCTGTTTGTGCCCAAACTTGTGCCAGATGACTTCTTCTGGAATTGTGTGTGCAAATCAAATTCAATCTGATCTCTTGTTGATGGGCTACTTTTGTCTGAATAAAGTCAATTAGCGGTTGCAAAATAATTTTGCGTTCAACTGAAATATCTTCAAAACCAAAGGCAGTTATTTGTGTTTCTATTTCTGGAAACAAGTTTGTTTTGATTAATGTCATATCTTAGTTTTAAAATTAACAACAGCCACCACCAGGGGTGCAAGTATTGGTTTGACTTGGAATTTCGGATAATTTTACTTTTTGTTTTTCGGGAAGAATTCCGCATTGATCCTCTGCCAAACAAGCCGTTTGCTTGTTGATTAAGGTAAATGCTGTTCCGTTGAAACTAATGTCGTATTTCCCAATAGTTTCTGATTGGAATTCGACTTCTACTTCATAATCTTCAATGCCCAGTATTTTTTCTGAAAGCGCAATAATTTCTAAAAGTTTTTTTGGTTTTAGGCGGTGTTCAAAGTCATTGGCATCCCATAATTGAAAATTTACCACAGTTTCTTTTCTAACTTTTCCACCGCAGTCAATAAAATTTTTAGTGATCAAACCCACTTCAGTTACATGGAAATGTTCAGGAACAAAGGTTTCGTTTGGTAATACAAAAGCAACATTGTCTAATGTGATCAACTCTTTTTTAATTTCGGATAGTTTCATTATTTTTGTAATTTAAAAATTAACAGCATTGATTTTTCTTGTTTTCTAAATAAGTATTGATGTGCTGAAAAAAGCCTTTTATTTTATTAAAGCCTTCTTCGTTTAGGCAATAACAAATTGCATTTCCTTCAAAATTGCCTTTTATGAGTCCGGCATTTTTAAGTTCCTTCAGGTGCTGCGAAACCGTAGGCTGGGCTAGAGGCAGTTCGTTTACAATATCACCGCACACACAACTATCTACCTTGATGAGGTGTTGAATAATAGCAATACGTGCAGGATGGCCTATGGCTTTGGCTAAAGTTGCCAATTCGTTTTGCTCGTCTGTGAAATGGTCTGATTTAGTAATTCCCATCGTTATATATTTATATTGCAATATTACGATATAGATTTGAAATAAACAAATGATATTGATTTTTTTAAAGATAGTGTTGATTTTTAAAAGTTACCTTTAAAAATTAAAGTTCAAATACTTCTTTTGGGATGGCGTGAAACCCCACTGATCGTACTTGATCTTGAATAACACTTACAGGAATCATCTTGGAGGTGTGTATTGTAAATTCTCTAGGGAAAAGATCAGTATTCAAAAGGACGTCTATTATTCCGTCTAACTTCAGCAGACTTGCTTTAATTTCTAATAAATCTAAATCTTTGATCGCATTGGTACCAAAAATTTTACCATGATTTCCTGGAATTACATTGTCAGTGAGTATGCTCATGATTTTGTGTTTTAAATTAGTTGTTTTTAGGTATCTAAGTATTTTAAGATTAGTTGTTTATACTTTTTAAAACGGATAAACAATCATTTTTAAGTTTTAAAATGCAATAGGTTTACTAAGAAAAAATACGAATGCACCGGAACGGTTTGAAAAAGGATATCGCTACTCTAGTGTTAAATAAATTTGCGTAAGATTACGCTTTATTCACCTGTCCGATTGTTATTTTATACTGAAATAAGCAGCATGAAAGATATATTGTCGCAATTATTAAAAAGAGTTTTGTCATAGATTTGAAGGTTTAAAACGATTTTTAAAGCTAAATGACGAATTAATTTGTGTTAATCTGTGAAATCGGTAGTAAAGAAATTTAGAGTTTTAATAAAATACGATATTAAATTGTATCTATTATTTTTTAGTACATGACAAAAATATATTTTAATAAAAATTGATACAATAAATAATAATTAATCAGTAAAAACACTGAAATTTAGTATATTAAAGAATTATTACCAGATAATATTTCTAATGAGAAACATCAGTCTTGAGAGTAAAGATACAGCGTTAATTTCAGTTTTGCAAATTCATTTTAAAGTCAAACTCGATCTAGTTAGGGTCAGGGTCAAGCTTATTTGTTTATTTATAACCGCTTTTTGTCATGTAAGTAAGTCGAAAGTTTAAAAGTCGTAAAGTCAAAAGAATTAACTTTAAGTAAAACAGCTTTAAATCAGATTTTTACATGATTTTATCCTGATTTTAAAATACGACATTATACCATGGTGATTACTTATTTAAAATTGATTCAGTAGAATATTTTGATTCCGTGTCTTGTCCATTAGCTCCTGAAGGTCGAGGAAGTTACCTCGAATTAATAAGTACCACTCTGGATAATAATTTAGCTTCAAGTTGGGTAACTGCCACCGCTGACGGGCTCTTAACTCAATCCTATCACTACTATTTTGAAGATTCAGAGTATTACTCCCATCAGAGGCATTAAAGTATTAATATGTTAGGCGCTTTAGTTCAAGAGATCAAAGTAACTTTGGAAGCGGCAAGTATGGTTTTAAGTTCTTATTCTAGTGAGATGTATTTTATTACGGTCTATAATCAGGACGACATCACCCGAACAATCATAAAAAAATAAATTTAATAAATTTAATAAATAATAGGAATCATTATTAAGAAAAGTTGCGAAAAAGGTCAGATTTTCACACGGCTTTTCTTATGTTTAAGAGAATAAAATGGAGCAGTAGTTTTTCTAAAGCTTTTTTTTAGTGCTGTTTTTCTTTTGAAAATAGTTGAAAATCAGAAAGTAATTTTAAGTGCAGCCATTTAATAAGAAGGAAACTGCGGCTTATTATTATTATTAATAGGGATTGATTATTTGCTATTCAATGTTTAATCCCAAAAAAAGTGTGTATTAGTTTTATAATCAGCTAGTAGCATTCGAGAAATAATCAGTTTCAGCAGTGTACCGTTTTATAGAATCTTGGGGTGTTTTGAGTTTAAAAAAAGTTTCGGTGTGATCATAAGAGTTTATAATTAAATTTATTTTACATTTGTTCATTAAATTTCGATAAATGATAAACAATGTAAAAAATGTGTTCAGTATAAAAGATCTTGAAAATCTTTCAGGTATAAAAGCGCACACCATACGAATCTGGGAAAAAAGATACAATATTTTGCAACCCATGCGTACCGACACTAATATTAGATTGTATGATTTAGTGAGTTTGCAAAAACTGTTAAATATTACATTGTTACACGATTATGGCTATAAAATCTCAAAAATAGCAACCTATCCTCAAGAAAAAATACCCTCTTTAGTACGTGAAATAATTTCGAGCAAAACAGCAAAAAGTCATGCCATAAGTGAATTTAAAATGGCCATGATGAATTTTGATCAGGAGCTGTTTTTTAATACTTATAATTGGTTAATTGCAGAAAAATCATTTAAGGAAGTATTTCATCAAGTCTTTATACCATTAATGAATGAACTGGGATTATTATGGCAATCGGACACGATAACTCCAGCCCACGAGCATTTTATCAGCTACTTAATTAAACAAAAATTATTAGTTAACACCGAAAAACTTCAAGTTTTAAAGCAAACAAAAGTAGATAAAGTTTTTGTCCTGTCACTTCCTATGAATGAAATTCATGAATTAGGTCTGATGTACCTGAATTATGAGATTTTATTGCATGGCTACAAAACTATTTATTTAGGAGAAAGTATGCCTATTGAAAATCTGAAAGACTTGAAAAAACATTTTGATTCCATTATTTTTGTTTCCTACCTTACAGTACAACCAGAAAGATGTCAACTCGATGGATACATTCAAAAAATGTCCGATGAGTTGGTGGATGATACGACTGAATTATGGTATATTGGTCGTATGATTGAGTTTATAAAAGAAGAGGAACTTTCAGATCGAATTACTCTTTTTAGTTCAATTACTGAATTGGTAGATTGGATCTAGTTGTTTTTTGTTTAAACATTTTGTATATTTGCTAAACAAATGAAGAATATAAAAAAAATTACAATTATAGGTTCTGGATTCTCGGCTTTAGCCGCTTCCTGCTATTTAGCAAAAAGTGGTCACGATGTGACTGTATATGAGAAAAATGCAACAACCGGAGGGAGAGCACGACAATTAAAAAAAGAAGGTTTCACCTTTGATATGGGACCAAGTTGGTACTGGATGCCAGACGTATTCGATCGCTTCTTTGCTGATTTTGGAAAGAAAACCACTGATTATTACGAATTAATTAAATTAGCACCAGCCTACCGCGTGTACTATGGAATTGATGATTTTATTACCATAGCAGATAATTTAAGGGATATTACAATCGCTTTTGAAGCCATCGAAAAAGGAAGCGGCAGCCTGTTAAACGAATTTATGGCTGAGGCCAAAAGTAATTATGACATCGCCATCAAAGATTTAGTGTATCGCCCCGGGATTTCTCCACTGGAATTAATAACAGCAGAAACAGCCATGAAAGTGGGTCAGTTTTTTAGTACTATCAGTAAAGATGTTCGTAAGAAATTCAAAAACGAAAGATTGATTCAAATTCTGGAATTTCCGGTTTTATTTCTTGGAGCCAAGCCATCTGATACCCCGTCATTTTACAGTTTCATGAATTATGCTGATTTTGGTCTGGGAACTTGGCATCCTAAAACAGGAATGTTTGATGTAGTTCGGGGTATAGAAAGTTTAGCAAGAGAGTTGGGAGTGAAATTTCAAATGAATTCCAACATCGAAAAAATCATCGTAGTGCATAAAACAGCCAATTCAATTCAGGTAAATGGAGAAATCATTACCTCTGATGTAATTCTAAGCGGAGCCGATTACCATCACACGGAAACATTATTGGATATGGAGCACCGTACTTATTCTGAAAAATATTGGGACAGTCGTGTTTTTGCACCATCATCATTATTGTTTTATGTTGGTTTCAATAAAAAAATAAAAAACATTTCACATCATGCCTTATTCTTTGATGTTGATTTTTATCAGCATGCCAAAGACATTTATGATGAACCACAGTGGCCAAAAGAACCCTTATTTTATGCTAATTTTCCATCAGTGACAGATGAAACTGCAGCTCCGGAAGGAATGGAATCAGGGTTTTTTCTAATACC
Organism: Flavobacterium sp. LS1R10; assembly: GCF_003968825.1. Lineage (NCBI taxonomy): Bacteria > Pseudomonadati > Bacteroidota > Flavobacteriia > Flavobacteriales > Flavobacteriaceae > Flavobacterium > Flavobacterium sp. LS1R10. The sequence goes on from NZ_RYDH01000003.1 coordinate 259,774, forward strand.
TTTAGCTCCCGGAATCAACGATACTGAAGCACTCCGAGAAGAATACTTTGAAAAAATAATGGATCGTTTCGAAACTTTAACACAACAAAAAGTACGCAATACTATACTATTTAAACAATCCTTTTGTAAAAATGATTTTGTATCAGAATACAATTCATACAAAGGAAATGCCTACGGAATGGCAAATACATTATTGCAAACTGCCTTTTTGAGACCTAAGTTAAAGAGCAAGAAAGTGAAAAATTTATATTTTACCGGTCAATTGACCGTACCCGGACCAGGTGTTCCACCAGCATTGATTTCCGGAAAATTAGTGTCGGAGTTAATTAACAAACAATTTTTAGCACAACAATTATGAAACAATTATTTGATGACGTATCTTTTAAATGTAGCAAATTAGTTACTAAAAACTACAGCACCTCTTTCTCTATGGCAGTTTACATGCTCTCGCCCAGTATTAGGGATGCCATTTATAGTATTTATGGTTTTGTCCGTTTTGCGGATGAAATTGTAGACACTTTTCATGGTTTTGACAAAGAAAATCTGATCACTGAGTTTGAAGATGAGTACTACAAAGCCATTGACAGAGGGATTAGTTTAAATCCTATATTAAATTCTTTTCAGCAAACGGTAAACAAATACAACATCTCTGATGATCTCATTCAGGCGTTTTTGAAAAGCATGAAATTAGATTTAATCAAATCGGATTATCACAGTAAAGCAGAGTATGATGATTACATTTATGGATCGGCTGATGTGGTGGGTCTTATGTGTCTCAAGGTTTTTGTTGCCGGAGATCACAAACGATATGAGCAACTGAAAAACGAAGCCATGCGACTGGGATCTGCGTTCCAGAAAGTGAATTTTCTTCGGGATTTAAAAGACGATAATCTTGTCCTGAACCGGAATTATTTCCCAGGAGTCGATTTAAATTCCTTCGATGAAAATGCTAAAGCGGCTATCATTAATGAAATTGAAGCAGATTTTAAAGTAGCCTATGAAGGAATTGTAAAACTTCCTATTGAAGCTAAGTTTGGCGTATACACCGCTTTTGTGTACTACAAAAAACTATTAAAAAAGCTAAAAAACACTCCGTGTCATGAAATTGGAAGTGCAAGAATCCGAGTTTCTAACTACACCAAAGCCGGATTACTGGCAAAATCTTTTGTCTCTTATAAATTGAAGTTAGTTTAAGTTACAGCTTGTTTTTAAATATTTTTTAATTAAACATAGAATAAAATGATATTTTTTTTGATATTTATAGGTACTTTTTTAATAATGGAATGTGTCACCTGGTGTACCCACAAATTCGTTATGCACGGCTCAATGTGGTACTTTCATGCCGATCATCACCAACCAAAATACACTAATGTTTTTGAACGAAACGACATTTTTTTCGTCATTTTTGCCATCCCAAGCATCCTGCTTTTCTATTATGGTGTCGAAGGAGGACTGAATTATAAATTCTTTCTCGGACTGGGAATTATGTTTTACGGCTTTTGCTATTTCATGATACATGACGTCCTAATTCACCAACGATTCAAATGGTTCAAAAACACAAACAACAAGTATTTAATAGGATTGCGAAAAGCCCATAAAGTACATCACAAACACTTAGGCAAAGAGCATGGAGAATGTTTTGGCATGCTGTTCGTTCCTTTAAAATACTACAAAATATAAATTTAATTTGGGCGTGACCCCGCTTTCACTAGTGTTACAGCGGGGTCAGGCTATCCGTTCCCGCTTTTTTATACCAGGCAAAAAAGCCAGGTATAAAAAGAGCTCCACTACTATCCCTCACGCGAACACAGTGTTCTATGAAGGCATTTATCTTTAAAACACAACCATGAAAATATACAAACAAGAAACCGTACAGCACGTGAATGCAACTGTTCAAGAATGTTGGACTTTTTTTTCCAATCCAAAAAATCTTCAAAAAATCACACCAGAAGGAATGGGTTTCCAAATCACAGATTTCGATAATAAATCTATGTATCCCGGGCAAATCATTCAATATAAAGTAACGCCACTTTTTGGGATTACCTTGTCGTGGATGACGGTAATTACACAAGTAAAGGAAAATGATTATTTTATTGATGAGCAGCGTTTTGGTCCCTATAGTTTCTGGCACCACAAACATTTCTTTGAGACCACACCAAATGGAACAAAAATGACCGATGTGGTCCATTACGGTTTGCCACTTGGTATATTGGGACGAATCATGAACACCTTAGTCGTGAAAAATAAATTGAAATCCATTTTTGCGTATCGTGTTGCAAAAGTGGACCAAATGTTTAATTCAAAGTAATGAGCAAGCAAGAAATTTCTGTTTTTTGGTTTAGACGCGATTTGCGTCTGGAAGATAACGTTGGATTGTTTCATGCTTTAAAGTCTGAATATCCGGTTATTCCGTTGTTTATTTTTGATGATTCCATCTTAGATACTTTGCCTAAAAACGACGCTCGAGTCGGTTTTATTCACGAATCACTTTCTAGAATAAATAGACAATTACAGGAAATTGAAAGTTCACTTTTGGTTAAAAAAGGAAAAACTACCGCTGTTTGGCAATTTTTATTAAAAGAATTTGATGTTAAAGAAGTCTTTTTCAACAAAGATTACGAACCGTACGCGATACAACGTGACTCTGCAATTTGTGAATTTTTAGAAACTAATAAAACCATTTCTTATTCTTTTAAAGACCAAGTCATTTTTGAAGAAAAAGAAGTTACTAAAGCAGATGGATTGCCCTACACGGTGTATACACCGTTTAAAAATAAATGGCTGGAGAAATACAAGTCAATGACTCCAGTTCAAGAATATGATACTGCTGCTTATTTTGCTAATTTCTATAAAAACAGTTTTGCTTTTCCCACTTTGGAACAAATAGGTTTCGTAGAAAGTCTTATCAAAGTAAAACCACATAACCTTAAATTCATTGCAAATTACCAAGATATAAGAGATTTCCCAGCCTTAGATAAAACTTCTTATCTTTCGCCACATCTGCGCTTTGGAACGGTAAGTATCCGGAAATTGGTCAATTGGGCATTTAATAAAAATGATGTGTTTTTAAGTGAACTAATTTGGAGAGAATTTTTCATGCAAATCTTATTTAGTTTTCCAAAAGTCGGTACGCAAAACTTCAAATCAGCCTATAATGGGATTCAGTGGCGCAATAATGAAGAAGATTTCAAGCGCTGGTGTACCGGAACAACGGGCTATCCAATGGTTGATGCCGGAATGAGGCAACTCAATGAAACCGGGTATATGCACAACAGAGTTCGCATGGTTGTCGCGAGTTTTCTCTGCAAGCATTTATTGATTCAATGGCAATGGGGTGAAGCCTATTTTGCCGAAAAATTATTGGATTATGAGATGTCTGCCAATGTTGGCAATTGGCAATGGGCTGCGGGAACAGGTTGTGATGCCGCACCATATTTCCGAGTTTTCAATCCGGAGATCCAACAAAAAAAATTCGATGAAAAAGGAACTTATATCCGCAAATGGATTAAAGAATTCGATTTAGGATACAAACAGCCAATGGTAGAACATGCAATGGCTAGAGACAGAGCTATTGCGACGTACAAAGCCGGAATTTTGAAGTGATTTATTTTATTAATTTGTTCAGCATGCCATTAAATATAAACCCGTGAAACGGCAAAACAGAATACCAATATAAATTTCCCCAAATCCCTTTTGGGAGGAAAGTAGCCGATTGGTACAGCGTATTTCCTATTATTTTGAATTCCAGCCACGCTTCACCAGGTAGCTTCATTTCGGCAAATAAGATTAATTTTCCTTCTTGTTTATTGGCATATAGTACGCGCCAAAAATCCAAAGCATCACCAGAATGAATCTCGTGTCTGTTGGTTCTTCCTCTTCTACTACCTACACCTCCGTATAATTTATCAATAAAACCTCGTAAACTCCAAAGCCAATCGCCATAATACCAACCGGAATCTCCACCAATGGACCAGATTTTATTTATAGTGTATTCTCGGTCTATGATTTCCATTTTGCGTCGGTCTATAAAGCAATCTTTTTTTGGAACCTTCAAATATTCTGACATGTTACTGTTGAAACGGCCGCTAATGAGGGAATCTTTCCAGCTCGAAGCTACTTTGTCTTCATCTACTTTTATCAAAGCACGGGAAAGTGCCTTTTTGTAGGTCATTGGCGTAACATGCAATAACTCATTGATTTTATTATCACTGCAAACAACTTCTACTTTCATGCTGCTGACCAGTGCTGAAGCCAGTCGATAAGATGTTGAGGTTACAAAATACAACCAATAGGAAGATAATTTTGGCGTCATTATAGGAACAGTAAAGATCCATCGTTTTAGCTTTTTGGCTTCTGCAAAACCCAAAAGCATCTCTTTATACGTTAAAATATCAGGTCCGCCAATATCAAAACTTTGATTATAAGTAACGGGGTTTAATAATGATTTGGATAAAAATTCAAGAACATCCGGAATTGCAATGGGCTGACATTTAGTGTTTAGCCATTTTGGAGTAATCATTATAGGCAGTTTATTGATTAAATCCCGAATTATTTCGAACGAAGCACTTCCAGAACCTACAATAATTCCTGCTCTTAGAGTAGTAGTGGGAAAAGTGCCGGTATTCAAAATTTCTTCTACTTTTTTTCGCGACGATAAATGTTTGGATAATGATTTATCGTTGATAATTCCACTCAAATAAATTACTTGTTTGGCTTTGGTTTTATTCAAGCGATGCACAAAATTTAGAGCCGATTCACTTTCCAATTCATCAAAATTAGCAGCTGAACTTGACATGGAATGAATCAGATAATACGCCGCATCAATAGTTTCTGGAATAACTGTCAATGTTTCTTGATTTAGGAAATCTACCTCAATTATGGTAACATTTTTTTGATATTCGACCGGGCAATTAAATCTGTTTTTATCTCTTACACAACAGATTATATCGTGCCCTTGTCCTGCCAATAGGGGTAAGATTCGTTTCCCGATGTAACCTGTTGCACCTGTTAAGAGAATTTTCATAAGTTTTTATATTTTGCCATCATATTGTAAAGATACTACCTTACCGCTTTAATTGATCCCATTTTAATCTTTTCAGGTTTAATTCCTCGAAGCTCTACTTCTATTTTTTTTGCCACAGATTCACAGATTAAAAAGATTTTTGAAAATCTGTGACAGTTATTTAGTTAATACCTCTGGGGCTATGCACCGAGGTAGTTTATTTTGGGTTTTGCATTTTTTTAGCCACTTTTAATCTGTTTTATTAGTTGTAAAAATTAAATTTAACTCAGTTTAGTAGAAATCAAACTAATAAATTCTCTTCTGGTTTTATTTTTTTCGAACGCACCTGTAAAAGAGGAAGTGGTGGTAACTGAGTTTTGTTTTTGAATCCCTCTCATCTGCATACACATGTGTTGCGCTTCAATTACTACCGCTACTCCAAGCGGATTCAGAGCTTCCTGAATGCAATTTTTTATCTGATCTGTCAATCGTTCCTGCACTTGCATCCTTCTGGCGAAAGCATCCACCACTCTTGGTATTTTACTCAAACCAACAATTTTACCATTAGGGATATAAGCAACATGCGCTTTTCCAAAAAACGGCAACATGTGGTGTTCACACATCGAATATACTTCAATATCTTTTACCACAATCATTTGATGGTGGTCTTCACTAAATAATGCCGATTTTAGTATTTCTAAAGGATCTAGTCCGTAACCGTGCGTAAGGTATTGCATGGCCTTGGCTACACGTTCTGGAGTTTTTTCAAGTCCTTCTCTGGTCACATCCTCTCCTAAATTACTAATAATAGTTTTATAATTTTCAGCTAACGCCTCGGTAGTTTCTGGATCATATTGCTCGACTTTCTCGTAACTTCTCATTTCTTTTATCATGGTATGCTGATTTTTAATTTTGGCTTTTTATTTGTTTTTTTAAATAAACCATCAAGAAATTCTGAAAAAGTAAAGCACCCTTTCTAAATAAACTTAAATTTATTAATGGTTAAGAAAATTATTTTATATATCCTGAAGATTAACTTGTTTAGATTTTAAAACTCACTATTCCGTAATCCATTTCGAATACCTGACCTGAAATTGATTTTGCATTTTCAGATATCAGGAAGTCTACCATGTGTGCTACTTCCCGAGGTTTCAAATAGCCTTTCATCGGGTGGCGTTCTATCATATTCTCTTTCATACGGTCATTTCTCAAAATTCCTGCGGCTAGTGTCGTTTCCGTAATTGTGGGAGCAATGGCATTGATGCGCACTACTGAAGCTAGTTCTGCTCCTAATGATTTCACTAATCCTTCTACACCCGCTTTTGCAGTAGCAATGCTCGCATGAAACGGCATTCCTAATTTTGCAGCAACCGTACTGAACAAAATAATGGATGGATTGGTTCCTTTTTTCAAAACAGGCAAATATTTTTGGATCGCTTTTACGGCACCAATAACATTAATTTCAAAATCTGTTCTGAAATCGTCAATACTAAGACTTCCTATGGGTTTCAAGTTGATAGAACCCGGACAATAAATTAATGTATCTATCGCTTCAATTTCCGGAAGTGTATCTTGTAACACATTTACTGAAAAATGTTTCAGATTGGGATGTGTGATCTCTGGTGCATTTCGGCTGATGTTATACACCATGTTTGTCTCTAATTGCTGCAACAAAATGGCATTTCCAATTCCTTTGCTTCCGCCAATGATTACGATATTTTTCATGTTATTTGGTCAGTTATTTAAATTCTATTTTGATTTTGTCGTTTATTGGATCCAATTTATCGTTTGGAAATCTTATTGTTATTAATCTGTCTTTGCATCGTACATTTAAAGCGGCCTTCGCGAAAATCTCTTAATTTTTCATGTTTTGTTTTACGACCTTGCACTCTTTCGCGCCACATTCTAAAACTGGATGGTTTCATCTCGGTGCGCATCAGGTCAATTACTTCTTGCTCTTTTAATCCAAATTGCATTAAAATTGCATCAAAAGTCGTGCGGTCTTCCCAAGCCATTTCTATAATACGGTCTTTGTCTAAATCGGTAAGTTCTTTTTTTATATTCACAATATGTTATTTAAAAGTGGTATTGATTTCTTTGTGCTTATCGCTGAAAAATTATTCGCTATCGCCAATATCAGTCATGGTATGCAGTTTTAATATCCGGGAACTTTCCTCTTTTACTAATGGATTTTTCTTCATTTTCCATAATAAATCGCTAGCATATTTTCTTGTTCGTTCCATGTTTACAATTTGTTTTGGATAGTGAATGCCCACTTCAAACTCATTAAATTTTTGATCTAAATAGGTCATTTTATTTGGTTCGTGCACAAATGCCCTTGGTAAGTTTCGCAATTCTGGAACCCATTTTTTTATAAACTCACCATCAGGATCGTGCTCATAGCTGTTTTTTATGGGATTATAAATACGCAACATATTGATTCCGGTCTCGCCAGCCTGCATTTGCAATTGAGGAAAATGAATTCCGGGTTCAAAATCAAGGAACATTTGCGATAAATGTTGTGTAGCGTTCTGCCAAGGTTGCCATAAATTATGAGTAAAAAAGGAAACTAACATTGCACGCATTCTAAAGTTCAAATACCCTGTTTCGTTCAAACAACGCATGGAAGCATCGACTAATGGAAATCCGGTGTATCCCGTTTTCCAAGCTTTAATATAATTTTCATTCACTTTCTTTTGCAACGAATGGAATCCTTTATTCACACTTTCAAACTCCATGACTTCTTCCGTTTCAAATTTTTGAATGAAATGTGCCTGCCAAGTCAGTCTGGATACAAACGAATCAATTTGTTTTTTGTCGCTGCAGTTGAGTCTGAATGTCGCTGCTTTTTGTAAAACCTGTCTGGAAGATAGATTTCCCCAAGCAATGTAAGGGGATAATCTGCTGCAACTTTTTCGAGCTAGTAATGGTTTTGAAATATGAGAACTGTAATTGTGATACCGTTCCTCAAAAAATGTTTGTAAATACTTTCCAGCCATACTGCTACCTCCTTTTTGGAAAATAGTATCGGGAATGGTTTCCAGATTGGTTTTTTCTAGTGCTTTTTCAAGCTCATTAATTGCTGCCATATTAAGGAAATTCTCTGCTTTCGAATCGAAAATAAATAATGATTCATTCATATATTCTTCCCATTTAGAAACCCAGTTTGCTCTGTTTCTCAATGCCCTGAAAATGCCATTATTAATATTTTCAACCCAATTGATCTGATTATTTTTACAAAATCGTTTGAAGGTTTTATCTCTTTCGTAAGTAATTTTTAACCCTGTTTCCTGATGCGAAAAAACAGTATCAATTTTGTATGTTTCCTCAAGGATATTAAATACCTGAAGCACTTCTGAGGAGACTGCTAAAACCTGCGTGTTCGATTGCTCCAGCTGCTTATTGATATCAACAAGGGACTGCTTGATGAAATTCCAGTGTCTAGAACTGTAATGCGAATCATTTTCTAAAGATTTCTCGAACACATAAAGCAACAAAGTAGGCGTATCTGTTTTTGTGGCATTAAAAATTGCTTCGTTATCCTGCAAACGAAGATCTCTTTTGAACCAAACTACATTGATATTTTTTTTATTTGTATTCATTTATTTTTTATAATAATAATTGTTGTTGTAGCCATAATTTTTGAAATTTTGATTGTCCGTCGTAATTCGTGGCTTGTAATTTAATATTAAATTTGCGATCTCTGGGATCGTTGCCTACTCCTGAAACATACATCCAGTTTCCATAATTGCTGTGAACATCGTAATCAATAAGCATTGCTTCAAAGTATGCCGCTCCTATACGCCAGTCCAATAGCAGATCTTTTGCAAAATACGACGCTACATTTTGTCTGCCGCGATTGCTCATCCAACCTGTTTGTTGTAATTCAAGCATATTTGCATTTATAAAAGGTTCTTCAGTTGCACCATTTATCCATTTATTGACGGCATATTTGTTTCTTTTCCAATCGTATTTTTTGTTTAAAATTCCGCCAATCTTAAAAATTGAATTTCCATTTTTTAACGAAATATATTTAAAATAATCTCTCCAAATTAGTTCAAAAACCAACCAGTATGTTGAGTCATTCTTCTCGATTTGTTGTTCATATTTCAAAATTTCCCAATAAATAGTTTTTGCAGAAATTGATCCATTAGACAACCAAGGTGAAAATTTCGAACTAAAATCAGTTCCAATTAATCCGTTTCGAGTTACTTTATAAACGCTCAGTTTTTTGGTTTTCCAAAAATAATTTTGCAAACGTTTCATTGCTTCATCTTCACCACCACCAAAAGGAAATGCCGTTCTGGAATCTATTTCAAAATCAGTAAAACCTAAATTTTTTATCGTAGGAATAACAGTTTGGTCTATGGTGTAATTATCAATTGACAACGGTTGAACTGAAAACTCAGGTCTGACTTTTGTCGTTTTTTCACATTTATTTCTGAATTGTGTAAAAACATTTGGAACCGCTTCAATTGCAAACGGTATTTCTTCCGGATGAAATAAGAACTGATTATAACTACTTTTAAACGCTACTGAATTTGGAACCTGAGTTTTTATGTTATCGGAAACTATCATTTCCTCAGAAGTCCATTCTTCTTGAAAATAGATCGAACTAATTTCGTTTTGAATGACAATCGCTGGAATACAGTCTTCTGGCTTTTGGTGATAAACCAATAAAGAAACATTCAAATTTTTTAGATTCTGTTTTAAAGCCGCTACCGATTCCAATAGAAATTTAGCACGGAATTTTTCTGTTTTTTTGAAACCATATTCATTTTCTTCAAAATGTCGTGGGTCAAAGCAATAAATTGCAATTACATGGTCATTTTCTTCCACCGCAGTAGATAGAGACTCATTATCATGAACTCTAAGATCATTCCTAAACCAAATTAACCCTTTTTGTTTCTTTTGCATTTTTCACTACAATATTTAACTTCGTTCCAAACTTTTTCCCATTTTTTCCGCCAGCTGAATGGTCGGTTGCAGACCGTACACATTTTTGAAGGCAGATTTTCTTTTTTCACTACTTGTATTTTTCAAATTCATTGACAACTATTTTCGCTTTTAAATCAAACATTAAATTGTACAATCCAAAAAAAGTTCTGTTCATATATATAAAATGTTTAGATCCACGATTTCCATTCATTTTACGAATATTGGTGTCTTTTGAAAATCGTTCCCCCAATTGTGCGATACTTTCAAAAAAACTTTCATCCGAGAAATCGAATATTTTCTCTTGAAAAGGTTTGGTAAACAACGATAATAAATCATGAAACAATTCTGTGAAATAGGCTATCTCTGCATCAGAATCATCAGCACGTAAAATTTCTAATTCAAATAATTTTGAATTGAATATTTTAGTATCGTTAATTACATCTTTACTTACCAGCTCAAAATAGGGGGTGTAAAATTCTGTTGGAATTTGTTTCATACAACCAAAATCTAATGCTACTAATTGGTTTGCATCGTTGACTAAGAAATTTCCAGGATGTGGATCAGCGTGTACTTTTCTTAAAATATGAATTTGGTACATATAAAAGTCCCATAAAGCCTGACCAACTTTATCTGCTACTTCCTGATTGGTATTTGTTTTTGTAAATTCAGAGAGATGTTTGCCATTCATCCAGTCCATTGTGATGACTTTGTCAGTTGAAAAGGCAGGGTAATATTCCGGAAAAACCAGATTTTCTATTTTTTTGCAGGCTTCAACTACGTCTTGACTTTGTTTTAATTCTAAAACATAATTAGTTTCCTCAATCAATTTGTCTTCAACTTCCTTGAAATATTTATCAGAGTCTTTTCCTTGAAGGTTGAACATTCTGATGGCAATAGGTTTCACCATGGATAAGTCAGAGGAGATGCTGTTAGCCACTCCGGGATATTGAATTTTTACCGCTAGTTTTTTACCGTCTTTCATAGCAACATGCACTTGCCCAATACTTGCTGCATTTACAGAGTTGGCGTTGAATTCATCAAATATTTCATAGGGTGTCTTCCCAAAATTTGTTTTGAAGGTTTTCAGTACTAACGGAGCTGAAAGTGGTGGGACAGAAAATTGGGATAGTGAAAATTTTTCTACATAGGCCTGAGGCAAAAAACTTTTATCCATACTCAACATTTGTGCTACTTTGAGCGCACTTCCTTTTAGGCTTTTTAGTCCGTCGTAAATATCCTCGGCATTGTCCTCGTTTAATTTTTCACGGGTCAAATCAGAATTGACTATTTTTTCACCGTAATATTTTAGGTAATTTACGCCAACTTTAGCACCGGTTTGTACCAGCTTAGTTGCTCTTTCAATTTTTGATGTTGGAATATAATCTATAGTTTTCATTACTTGTTGTATATTTTTTCTTTGAAAATGAATTTTCCAAAGTCGATTAAGCTGTCTATTGGTGCGATATTCATTAATTCAAAAGTTACTTTAACAGATTTTTCAATGTAAATGTCTGTTTTCTCAAAAGCAGCTGAGGCATCATCCAACCAAAACTTTAGCGTTAACAAAAGTTGAATCCAGGATGCTTCCTGAAAGGATTTCTCTTGAAAGTTTTGCAGTTTTTCCTGTTGTGTTCTAAATTCATCTGAGATTATTTCAGATAAATAATTTCTGAAACTGTTTCTGAGCCCAGAGAGTTGCATTAGTTTTTTCAACTGATTGTTGTGCTCCTTTAATACAAGAACAACGTAACTCCTGTTAGCAGTCAGGATCTCAAAAAATGTAAAGTAAAAACTTAACATTTTACTTTTCATGTCATACATTTCGTATTCCTTATTTTTGTTCAGTAAGTCAGTAGTTTTTTCTACAAACATTTTAAAAATTTCTTTCTCAATACTCTGAATTGTACCAAAAAAAGCATAAAATTCAGTTTCTGTAAAATCATTTATTTTTGTAAAATGATATACTGATTTTGGTTTCTCGCTGTGTTCAAGAACATAATTCATGTAGAACGAAACTATTTTGTCTTTTGTTACGGTTGTTTTTTTAGTAGCCATTTTTTCGGTGTTTCAAATTAGAGTATAAAGGTAATAAATGTTTAAACATATATCAATAAAGTTAAACAAAATTTAATATAATTTTAGTATCAATATAAATCAGTAGCTTTACAGTATTATGAAAAAGAATGTTTTAATAAGCGGAGGTTCGGGATTTATCGGAAAAAATTTAACTGCTTTGTTGGTCGCAAAAGGGTATACAGTTTCCATTTTGAGTAGAAGTGAAAAGCGTAATACAGAAGCTGTGTTTTATTATAAGTGGGATGTAGTAAATCACACTATTGATGAAGCGGCAGTTTTGAACGCCGATTATATTGTACATTTAGCTGGCGAGAATATTGGGGAGAGACGCTGGACGGCCAAACAAAAAGCGGCTATTATTGATAGCAGGGAGCAATCTGTTCAGTTGCTTTATACGGTTCTAAAAAAGCATGATAAAAAAGTAGAAGCGTTTATTTCCGCTTCGGCAGTAGGTATTTATGGTGCTGTCAATGGCGAAGAAATTTGTTCAGAAACCATGGCTCCTGCCAATGATTTTCTAGGATATACTTGCCAGAAATGGGAAGATGCCATAGACTTTATAGAGAATTTAAACATACGTACCGTAAAAATACGTACCGGATTAGTGTTAGGAAAAAATGATGGTTTTTTAATGAAACTCACTCCTTTATTCAAGTATCGATTGGGTTCTGGATTGGGATCGGGAGAGCAGTACATGCCTTGGATTCATATCGATGATTTGTGTGCGATCTACTTTCAGGCAATTGTCAATCCCAATATGGCTGGGCCGTATAATGCAGCGATTACTGATAATACTACAAACACCGTTTTTTCTAAAACCTTGGCATGTGTTTTTGGATATTCAATATGGTTGCCAAATGTACCTGCTTTTGTATTGAAATTAGCGATGGGGAAAATGGCGGTAATTGTACTAACGGGACGAAGGGTTTCTTCGGATAAAATAACTCAAACTGGGTTTAAATTTAAATTTAAAAATTTAGAAGGAGCTTTGAGAAATTGTTTAACAAAATAGATTTAATATAAGACACAAATGATTTTTGTGTTCACATTTTTGGATATTTTTCTGCGAACAATGAACGGAATTTTAATCTTGAAATCATCCGTATTTAGGGGAAATGTGGCATATAGCTCAATTCCCTGATCTACTTTTTTTAAGGTTCCGTTAAAAAGGAGCCTTTTAGTTCTTCCACGAATGGTTATCTTTCCATTTATTTGATATTCTCCTATAGTAGTATTTATGTTTTTTAAATCGAATTTAGCAATTTTCCCTTTAAAAATGGCTGTTGGAAAACGGTTGCTCTCCATATAATTATTGTTAAAATGTTCTTGCATCATTTTTTTTTTGAACTTAAAATCTTTGATGCTAATCCAACAAATGATCTGACCTGTCTTAGTGATTAAAATACAGGTTGTTTTCTCGTTGATTGCGTTCACTTCTTCAAATAATGGGATTGAAGCCTCAAAATTAATGATTCCGGAATAGGATACCATTTTTTCTTGAGCAGTGGTTGCTATTACAGTAAAGAGCAGCATTATTTGTATAATTTTTTTCATAATGATTTATGAATTAAATTACTTAAAGTTACAAAATAAGCAGTAAATATAAAATCATTGTTTGCTTGAAATAACAACTGGATAAGTTAATTTATCTGTTCTTTTTTAATAAGAAATTAGAGGTTTATTGTCCAAAAGAACAGCTGGTCTTTTGGATAATAAGTGTTTGCAACATTATAATTCTACTCGAACATTATATTTTTTTATATTTTCTAGTGCTTTTTCTGAACGGTAATCAAACGCTTCTTTATGGAGATTTTTTTCTTCTTTTAACGCTATTAGTTTGATGCAATTATAAAAACGGCGTACTTCATTGAGATTCGTGAGGATCAATCTGGGAACAAGGGTACTGTTGCCTTCCTTATCTTTGGCAACCATTGTGAAATAGGAGGAATTACAATGTTTAATTTTTCCGGTTTGAATGTTTTCGGCTTCTACCCGAATGCCAATAATCATAGAGCTTTTCCCTACATAATTCACGTTGGCTTTCATGGTTACCAATTCACCCACTTCAATAGGTTTAAGAAAGTTAACCGTATCTACCGATGCCGTTACGCAGTAATTTCCTGAAAATTTTGAAGCACAGGCAAAAGCAATTTGATCCATTAGGGATAAGATATACCCACCATGAATCTTGCCACTGAAATTAGTGTTTGAGGGTAACATCAATTCTGAAATACTAATGTCAGATGATGCTACTGTTTTAAAAATGCTGTTCATTTATTTGATTTTAAAGGGAGAATTAACTTTCTTGACATTAGTAATAAAATAGTGTGAATCGCCCCACCATGGGTAAGTTCTGTATCGTTCCATATAAGTTACTTGGACGTATTGTCCTTCAAATTTCTTTAAATCCGTAATTACTTTTTCCTCACTGTCCATTACCGAAAAAGAAAAAATTTGCGCACCGGAAATGCCTTGACTAATTTCGCCCTCCCAAGTTTTGAATACAACGCCCTTGCGACTCACTTTTATTAATTCGCCGGAGCGAACTCCTTCACTGTACGTAGCATAGTATATAAAAGTGAAATAACCCGCAACAGTTACTACAAGCAATACGGAAAGGATTAGTATGAATTTTTTCATTGGGATTTAGTTTAAAGTTAATTTTCGTTTTTTTCGGATCGGTTTATAATGCTTTCGGGAAGTGCTTTTTTCGCTTTAGCGCCCATTTTTTTTAATTTTTCGACACTCACAATCAGATTTCCTTTTCCTTCTACAAGTTTATTCATCGCACCGCTGTATTCTATTTTGCTCTCGTCTATTTTTTTTCCAATTTTGATTAGGTCTGCCACAAAACCTTCAAATTTATCATACAATGCACCAGCTTGACGTGCAATTTCGAGTGCGTTTTCCTGTTGTTTTTGATTGGTCCACATGCTGTCAATTGTTCGCAGGGTAGCCAGAAGAGTTGCTGGAGTAACAATGACAATGTTTTTCTCGAACGCTTTGTTGTATAAAGACGTATCCTCATTGAGTGCCATGGCAAAAGCAGGTTCAATAGGAATAAATAACAACACAAAATCAGGACTTTCTATTTGGTACAAATCATGGTAGTTCTTATTGCCAAGTTGCTCTACGTGGCGTTTGATGGAACTGACATGCTCTTTTAGATAGGCAATTTTCAGTAGATCATCTTCTTCATTGATATATTTTTCATACGCCGTCAAAGAAACTTTAGAGTCAACTATCATTTTTTTACCCTCCGGCAGATTGATCACAACGTCAGGGAAAACACGATTTCCATCTTCGGTAGTAAAGGCTTGTTGCACCTCATATTCACGGCCTTTCTCCAAACCTGATTTTTCAAGAACGCGTTCTAATACTAATTCGCCCCAATTTCCCTGCATCTTACTGTCGCCTTTCAAAGCCTTAGTTAGGTTAATAGTTTCCCTGCTCATCTGGATATTCATTTCGCGTAAGCCCAGAATTTGTTGGCGTAATGCCGCATGATAATCAATACTTTCTTTGTGGGTGTCTTCAACTTTTTTTTCAAACAATTGAATTTTATCCTGTAATGGTGTCAGGATATTTTTCATGTTTTCCTTGTTCTGTTCCGTGAATTTATTGGACTTTTCTTCTAATATTTTATTGGCAAGATTCTCAAATTCCTTGGTGAATTTTTCTTGTAGTTTTTCCACTTCTTCTTTTTGTTCTTTGTTGCGTTCCCAAAGATTCTCAAAATCAACTTCTTTTTTTGAAAGCTGAATGGCTAAACTGTCTTTTTCGTTCCTGATGCTTTCTTTTTGGGAATGGGTGTTTTCCAGTTGCTTTTCAAAAGTTATTTTGTCTACAATTAGTTGTTCTTTCAGTTGATTGAATTGGGTGGAAAATGCAATCAGTTTTTCTTCTAAACTAATTTTTTCCGATTGAAATCGAGCAGAGAAAATGAGCTTGCCAATGAAAACACCAATCGCGAGCGCAACAATAAAAATCAATAAAAACGGAAACATATCTGACATAGAATTTCTTTTTGAAACGTTGTAAAAATAAACAAAAGTTTCCTGATTTTCTTTCGGAAATCAAAATACTAATGCAAGTTTTTTTATAGAAAGTTATTAATTTTGATGACTCAAACAGGCGGAGTTTTAAAAACATATTAGATAAAAAAGCCAGATTTCATTTTTGAAATCTGGCTTTTTTGAATACTGAAATTAGTCGTTTACTTTTTTACTAATTTATCTTTGAAAACTACTTTAGTACCATTGGAAAGGGTATAAATATAAATTCCTACCGGTAAATGAGCCACATCAATTCTTGTTGTGTTATCGCTGTTAAAACCTTTTAATTCAATTGGAACTCCCACCGATCTTCCTTGAATATCATAAATAGTTAGCTTCAGGTCTTTTGTGTTTCCGGAATTAATTACGATAGTAAAGGATTCTGAAGCAGGATTTGGATACGTAACTACTGTTGATTTAGTAGTCGAAATCAAATCATTAGTTGATAAGGTGGTATTCGTTTTAAGTTGGAAACGCGCAATGACCGGCCCATGATCAGAGGTGGTGTTGACATAATTAGCCACATCCAGTCTCGGGTCGTAAACTGTTGTTGAATTTGGTACATACTCTGCCATTAATTCATTTGAAATGATAATATGGTCTAAGAAACCTCCAGAAGACAGGTAGCTGAAAGCTCCCGCTTTGCTGATTTCTAAAGTCAAAGGGTTGTAACGGGCCGTATCCTCAACCATTTTTTGGTACGAGGATGGGTTACCTGCAATTACAGATTCGTCGACATCATCGTTATAATCTCCTAAGAGGATTAAATTGGCCTCTGGATAATTGACATCTAAACTGTCTTTCAACAATTCAGCGTCATATTTCCTCATATTGTATCTTGCGATATCGCTGCCACTATTTGCTCTGGCATGAATGTTAATGATTTTTATGTCTTTTTTTATACCGCCAATATTAGTTTCAATTTCAACCATTTGCGGTAAGCGACCAGAGGAATAAAAACTAGCGCTATTTCCGCCCGGGTAATTGGGTAAAGTTGCATTTCCTGCACGAATATCATCAAAAAGTTTGCTGAACAGTACTCGACTTTTTTTTACTGAGCTTGTTTGAGTATTGTAAAGAACCACTAATTTTTGAGCAGGGAAGTCAGGTGTAGGCGCATTGAAAGAATAGGACCAAGCAGGAGAAATCACTTTGGCAAAAGTTTTTCCGTTGATGCTTATTTTTTGGATTAATGTCTCTAAAGCCGCATCATCTGAAACCTCTTGTACGGCATAAACATCAGCATTCAACGTATTCATGACTTTTGCCACATTTTCAATTTGTAGCGCATCATCAGTTGGACCAAATTCAGTTCCTGTTGCACCGATTACATTGCTTCCAAAAAATTCTACGTTGTACGTTACGATGTCAAATGTTTCTGTTTTAGGTAACGAGGATCCTGATAAAGATCCAATTTCTTGATTTAACCCGGTTCCAACAGCGGTCAAACGACCTGAAATACTCAATGCTTTAGAGGAAGGGAAAAAACGTGCATAAATTATTTTTCCAGCAACTCCGTCAGCAGCTGAAACCGCTACACTGGATTGAAAATTACTGTTGTCAACAGACAACTGGTAATCAGCAGGAGCTGTAACAGTGATATCGCTATAACCACCAGCCATGAAAACAAACGACTGGCTTGTTGATGCGGTATTTGGTGCTACTTCTCCAAAATTAAAATTAGGATTTGAAGCTAAAAATGACGCTTCATTAGATATTTTCACATCATCAACAGTCCATTCGGCGCTATCCGTACCGCCGGAAGTTGCAGCCTCATATACCCAGGCCACATAAGTATGATTGGTTTTATAGGCCTCGAGATTGATATATTGCGATTGTTTGAAAGTTCCTGTAGTACTTGGAAAATCGCCTTCAAGAACCGTCCAAGTGGCTGTTTCCGGGGTGCTTTTGCCATCATAATCTACTGAGACCATTAATTTAAGCGGTGTTCCAGCGAAAAATTTACGCGAATAAAAAGACAATAATGGGAATTTATCAAAAGTGTCCAAACGTAAATTAGGAGAAATTAACCAATCTTTACTGGCACCTGTTTCTGAATATCCATTCATTTGTACAGCAGCAGGAGAACTGTTGAAACGGGTAGTTGTGCTCACCCATTTACTCTTGCCTCCTGCCACACTATATTCTGTCCAACCACTGTTTGTAAGTACATTTACATCATTAAAATTTTGAAAATAAGGATTTATTCCTGTTCCTGATAAAGACACCGTCTTTGTAGAAGCGCCAGTAGATTCATGAGTGATTTGACCTGAAAAAAGACCAGTTGTAGTAGGTGTAAATCGTACATAAACTGTAGGTGTTGTATTGTTATTGAAATCTTGGGAAGCAAAAACCAATGCCGTTTGAAAACCAGTACTTTGATTTTTAGAAATGGTAAAGTTTCCGGATGTTGTCAGGGTTACTGCTCCAGTAAGATTAAGCGCTTCAATCTGGTAGTTTATTGCCGTTGAACTGAAATTTTGCTCCACAAAATTAAAATCTAATGCAGCTTTAGTAGTCGACAAAGAGGGAACAAGAACGCTGGAAGTTGTTATGTTTAATAGATTGCTTTCAGTTTGAGTATTACCAGTTGCATCTTCAGATATAGAATATAAAACATAATCAGTGCCTAACGATAATCCCGTTATGGTTTTTACAGACTCAATCGCGGCGTCCTTAATTTCCAGGATACCGGATTGTAAAGCGGGTGCATTGGTCGCATTTGTTCCTGCTTTTATTTGTGCACCTCTTGGGGTCGCACTTCCTGAAGGCAATAGCACAAAATAGGTTTTTCCGGGCTCGTCTAGTTTAGTCGAAAAATCAAATCCATCAGAAAGAATGCTGCTTATTTTTGGATATCCCACGGCATTTACAGGAGCTGTAACATCATTTATCACACTAATGTCATCAATGGCAAATGAGGGACGGGAACCACCGCCTGAAACTTGTCTTGAAATCCATCGGATCTGAACTACGTCTTTATTGTCGCATTCTATTGGCAGTACAACTTTTATTTTTTGAATGTTTTGCCCTATTGTTCCTGAAGTTTGTCCTGTTGTACCGCTCGAATACACCGTTGGGGATAAAGTAATAAAAGCATCAGCGGTGCCCACTCTGTATTGCAGGACGAACTCGTTGATCCGCGTATTAGAAGTTCCGTTATAGGGATTACGAATCACCATGGCATCATATTCTACGGTAATTCTAGATTTACCAAGTGTTTTGAAAGCAAATCCTAAAGTTAAATCCAATGAACCGGTATTTAGAAAACCAATTTTTCCATTGTAATTATGGAAATTCCCGCTCGTTGTTGCAGCGGTACTACTGGCCACTAATGGTTTGTCTGCAACAACTGCAGCTGCGGTATTAAATGTACTTCCCGGTGCTGTACTGGCTGTCCAGCCCTGAAATCCGGCGGGATATGTAGCAGAGGCTGCATCTAAAGTTGAAAAATCCTGTAAAAAAAGTAAATCTTGAGGAGCTGGCGCAGTTCCTTGGGCAAAAATAGAGGCCGTAAAGCAATAAAAAAAACTTAAAAAAGCCAGGATATGGCACAAATGGTACTTGTTTTTCATAGGTTTACGATTGAATTAGGAGTCAAAAATAACATTTCTTACGTTAACAGAATATTATAAATTCGTACTTCAGATTGTTTTTAAAGGAATTTATTATAAAAGAAAAGAGCTTCAGTAAAACCCAATTGTTCGCTTTTTTTCAATACGATGAATTCTTATTTTATCCAGTTTTATATTTCCTTCGATTTCAAAAGCTATACTTCAGAATTTATATTTTTGGGTGGATTTTAACTACTACTGCATACTTCATCTGTCAGTCGGCTTTTTCAAACCTAAAGCAGTTGTTTTTCTGCAATCTGTATTTTTAAAGTTAAGATAGCAACTTGCTGTAACAGTTCATCATTTATCCAAAGTAATTCTATTCGTTAATAAAATATTTAGTTTACACCAATAAATGTTTTCGGTTTTACTTTTTTAAACCCATTAAAAACTAAGCTATCTTTGTGCCAAAACAGAAAGTATAACATGTCTCATTCGCACTTTATCATACACAAACCATACGGCTATCTGAGCCAGTTTATTTATGAGCTCAAAAGGAAAAAGAAACTGCTGGGTGAATTGTACGATTTTCCCAAAGGAACGATGGCAATAGGACGTCTTGACGAAGATTCAGAAGGGTTATTGTTGCTGACCACGGACGGAATGATGAGCGAAATCATTAGAAGCAAAAAAGTCGACAAGGAATATTATGTACAAGTTGATGGTATTATTAATCAGGATGCCATTCAGCAATTGCAAAAAGGAGTCGAAATTGGTTTTAATGGCACTAAATACATCACTAAACCGTGTACTGCTTTTTTGATAAATGAAGTTCCCGCTTTTGGTGCCAGAGGGAAAAAAATAAGGGACGAACGCCATGGTCCAACTTCCTGGGCTTCAATTACTGTCAATGAAGGAAAGTTTCGCCAAGTACGAAAAATGACCGCAGCGGTTGGGTTTCCTACCTTGCGATTGGTTCGAGTGCGGATAGGAAATGTTTTTTTACATGATTTACAGGCGGGAGAAGTTGTGGAAGTGTCTGATTTTGCAGTCCATTCAAATGAAAAATAACAATAAAAAATACAATAGTTACAATGTTAAATATCGTTTTAGTAGAACCCGAAATACCAAATAATACCGGAAATATTGGCCGATTGTGCGTAGGAACCGAAAGCCGGTTGCATCTAATTCATCCTTTTGGTTTTGTGATCAATGATAAAAATCTAAAGCGTTCTGGACTCGATTATTGGGTGCATCTTGACGTTACCGAATATCAAAATATAGCCGAATGGAAAGTGCAGATTCCGGATTTGTCCCGCGTTTTTCTGATGAGTTCCCATTCTAAAAAATCGTATTTAGAAAATGATTTTCAAGAGGGTGACTGGTTGGTTTTTGGCAAAGAAAGCAAAGGGTTGAGTGAAGCTGTTTTAAACGAATTCCCCAATCATCTGACAATTCCTATGGCACCGCTGATCCGGAGTTTCAATATTGCTAATTCCGTGGCTTTTGTCATTGGCGAAGCAAAAAGACAAATAGGATTGCAGATTTAAGAAATAATAAACTTTCCTTTTTCAGCATCAAAAACAATATGCTCATCTTTGAACAGCGTATTGAAAGTTCCTTTCATAATCAAATTACAAGGTTGGTCCTGAACGACGGTTTCCGGAGTCATAATGATCATTTCATCACTTAATTGTATGGCCATATCAATATCATGTGTAGAAAAAAGAATGCATTTTTGAGTTTCCGCTGTAAGTTTTTTTAGGAGTTTAAACAACACCACTTTGTGTAATAAATCTAAATGAGTTGTGGGTTCATCCAGAATGATTAACGGTGTGTCTTGTGCTAAAGCCCTTGCGATCAGAACGATTTGTAACTGTCCGTCACTGATTTCGTAATGTTTTTTTGAGACCAAATGACCAATTTGTGTGAGTGCAATTGCTTGGTTAATTTTAGCAATATCAGTGTCGGTTAATTTTCCAATCCAATTGGTGTACGGTTGCCTTCCTAAAGCGATGAGTTCCCAAACGGTCAAATTACTGGGCGGTAATTTTTCAGTTAAAACGATGCTTAAATTTTGTGCCAAGGTTAACGTATCCAGCTCTTGAATATTTTTGTTATTCAGCAAAGCAGTTCCTGAAAGGGGTTTCTGAATTCCGGTTATGGTTCGTAAAAGTGTAGATTTTCCAATTCCGTTAGCGCCTATTAAGGTAATGAGTTTTCCTTTATCTAAGTTTAAGTTGAGGTTTTCGGCAATACAAATAGCCGCACTTTTAGTTTTGTAACCAATGCTCAAATTGTTTGTTGAAAGGATGTTCTTAGTGGTACTCATTTTTCTTTTTTTGGAAAATTTAAACGTCGATTATATCGATTTTAAAAACAAATATAAATATAGGCACGCAATTTTTAATATTATCCCATCATTTTTCGTTTTCGGACAATCAGCCAGATAACTATAGGCGCTCCTAGTAAGGAAGTGATGGCATTTATTGGCAATGTGATATTCGTACCTGGCATTTGGGAAATTGCATCGCAAATGAGCATTATTGCTGCTCCTAAAAGGAGGGTGCTCCAGTACAATATAGAATGGTTGCTGGTTTGAAACAGTAATTTTGCTATATGTGGCACGGCTAAACCAATGAAAGCTATAGGTCCAGCATACGCAGTAATGCTTCCCGCCAAAATACTCGTTGCAATAATGATAATCAATCGTGTTCTTTTGAAATTCAGTCCCATACTTTGGGCATAATTCTCTCCTAAAAGCAAGGCATTAAGTGGTTTTACGCTGAATAGGCTTAATAATAATCCTATAACTACGCACACTGTCAAAATCAAAATCGAGGACCAAGAAAGGTTCCCTAAAGATCCCATAGACCAGAAAGTGAATTTTTGCAATTGTTCTGCCGAGCTAAAATAGGTCAGTACGCCCACCACAGCACTTGTAAAACTACCAAACATCAAGCCTACAATCAGTATGGTCATCGTGTCCCGCAAGCGTCTGGAAATTACTAAAATGGCAAGTAGAACGATAGAACTGCCAAGGGTAGAGGCAAGGACTACTCCGTAAGACGACAGTAAAATACCACTTAGAAATGGAGGTAATAATCCCGCACCCAAAATTACAAAGGCAACTCCCAGACTCGCTCCTGAACTCAACCCTAAAACATAGGGACCAGCCAGCGGGTTTCTAAAAAGGGTTTGCATTAATAATCCGCTGATCGAAAGTCCCATTCCCACTAAAACTGCAGTGATAGCCTTAGGTAAGCGGTAGTTGATGATAATGTATTCCCAAGTTGATCTGCTGGACTGACCACCGGTTAAACTCGTGTACACCTCCCGAAAAGGAATTCGTATCGAACCCAAACTGATGTTCAGAAAAAACAAGAAAAGAAGCCCTAAAGCAAGAGCGGAAAATAAAAGGATATTTCGGTTTTTATTGGCCAACTTAGTTCAGTTTTTGTGCAAAAGTAAAAGTGTAATTTGGAAGCAATTCAGGGTGGAACATTTTGATGTAGTCTTTTAAAATCAAATCCGGTCTGCTCGGTCCTGTTTCATAATAAATGGTTCCTCCTGTTGCTCCTAATTTGCTTTCGAAAGTATAAATATTTTTGGTAGAAAAAGCGTTAAACTGACTGTAATGGGGATTGCTTTTTTCTAATTCTGACAGGTTTTTAAATGACCCGGAAGCAATCCAGTGAGTCGCATTTTTTGCTTTATACAATACCTGTTCAAAAGAAAGTGCTTGGCTTCCTGTTCCTTCCAGATTTGCCCAGAGATACGTTGCTTTTGCATCTTTCATGAATTGTGCCACCCAGCTGTTTCCCTTGGCAACAAACCATTGATCTTGATACATTGAGCCATACAATACAGTAGATTCAGGCTGTTTGTCTGCAACTAATTGTACCGCTTCCTTGTAGTCTTTTGTAATCTGGTCAAAAAGTATTTTAGCTTCTTTTTCTTTGCCAAAAAGAGCGCCATAAAGTTTGAGCCATTCTGCTTTTCCAAGAGGAGATTGTTCCATCCAGTCGCCTTGAATCATGATTTTCAATCCGCTTTTTTGTAAGTTTTCAATCATCGGGTTGTTATTGTCGATGCCAAAAGTGACAATCAGGTCAGGAGCGATATCGATGAGTTGTTCCATGTTTAGCTTTTCATTTTGCCCCACATTTTTGACGGAACCCTTGTCAATTAAACGACGGGTTTTTTCAGAAGATACGTAATCAGTATGCGGAAAACCAACTAATTTGTTTTCGGCACCAATCATTTCCAGGAAAGGAATATTGGTTGTTGAGGTAACCACAATCGTTTCTAACGGCACTTGAATTATGAGGTTTTTTTGTAAAGTATCGGGAATAACAGCTCCTTTTTCTTTTAAGATGTAAGTGAAGTCTGTAGCAGCATTTGGCCATGGATTACTCACTTTTACCAGCGAGTACCCTTGATATTTGTAAATAGCCAGACCACTTGCATATTCAATTTCGTTGTTAGCGTTACTTATTTTTAGTGTTGCAGGGTTTTCGTTTTTTTTGCAACTGACGAATGATAAAAGTGCCACCGCAAAAAGGATTTTATAAAGATAAATTTTCATGATTCCATTTTCAATACAGGCAAAGGTAGGCCATTTATAAAATTTATTGTTTAATTTTTATAGTAAAAATTTCAACAAATACTATCTTTGACAAATGGATAGCCTAAAGATTAAAAACTGCTCCAGTTGTACAAAACCTTTTAACTGCGGGGACGATTTTCAAGGTAATAGCTGTTGGTGTGCTGATTTTCCTCCTGTTTTTTCTCCTTTAGATGGTGTGGATTGCCTTTGTCCCAGCTGTTTTGCTACGGCTTGTTCGATTAAAATTGAGGAGTATGTGGGCACAATAACCCCGGAAACGGCTAAAGGAAATAAAGCAGCAACTTTGCCTAAAACGGATCAGCTAATCGAAGGGATCGATTATTATATTGCACAAGGCAATTACGTTTTTAAGGCTTGGTTTCATTTAAAAAGAGGACATTGTTGTACTAATGGTTGCCGCCATTGTCCCTATGGATTTAAAAAAAAGTAGCATGATATATTTGATAACAGGTGGAGAACGCTCCGGAAAAAGCAGGTATGCACAGGATCTGGCAATGGAACTTTCGGCCAGACCCATGTATGTGGCAACCGCCAGAAAATGGGATGGTGATTTTCAAAAGCGAATTGATCGTCACCAACAAGAACGTGACGAGCGCTGGATAAATATCGAAAAAGAAAAACAGTGGAGCGAGATCGATTTTTCCGGTAAAGTAGCCGTGATTGATTGTGTGACCCTTTGGTTGACTAATTTTTTTGTAGACACTAAAAATGATGTCGCTTTATGTTTGGAACAAGCCAAAGCCGAATTTGAACAAGTGGCCAATCAGGAAAATACAACCGTTATTATTATCACTAATGAGATTGGCATGGGCGTACATGCTGAAACTCAAATTGGCAGAAAATTTACCGAATTACAAGGTTGGATGAATCAATATTTAGCTAAAAATGCGGATAAGGTGATTTTGATGATTTCTGGAATTCCGGTTACTATAAAACAATAAAAGATGAATTTTGTAAGTTCTTGGAGCGGAGGAAAAGACAGCTGTTATGCTGTGATGAAAGCTAGTCAAAACGGTTTTATTCCAAAGGGATTACTCAATATGATGAATGAAAACGGGAAAGTTTCCCGCTCACACGGATTGCCGTTGTCTGTTTTGAAGCAGCAAGCCTAAAAAATGCAGGTGGCTATTGAATCACTGTTTGTCCAAACTTTAAAAGTACTCAAAAACATCGTATTTCAAGATGAAAAACTTAGATGAAATTATAAAATCGCGCCGAGATACCCGTCATTTTACCTCGGAACCAGTCCCTGAATCTGTTATTGAAAAAGCATTGCAGGCCGGTCATTATGCTCCTTCTGTTGGATTGACGGATGCTACAAAATATTACCTCATTAAATCAGATGTCATAAAAAAAGCCATAAAAAATTTATTTTTGGATTTTGATAAAAAAGCAGCGAATCAAACTGACACGGCAGCACAAAAAACGCAGTATCAAGCTTTAAAATTAGAGGCAATAGAGGAAGCACCGCTTGGATTGGTGATTTGTTATGATCGTTCGGTTTTGAATAATTTTACCATCGGCACCGTGGGAAGTAATGAAGCCATCAAATTTAGTGCGGTTTGTGCTGCGCAAAATATTTGGCTTTCCCTAACCGAACAAGGGTATTCCATGGGCTGGGTTTCTATTTTGAATTATAGTCAGTTCAAGGAATTATTGGGTTTGGGAGAAAACATGGAGCCTTTAGGGTATTTCTGTGTGGGAAAACCAGCTACTGATTACGACAACCAACCCATGTTACAGCAATTGAATTGGAAACAAAAATCAGAAAGTCCATCTGTCGAAGAAATTACGAAAGTGCATCAAAAAGATAAAATTTCGGTGCCGGAATTTAAGACTGCAATTCTAGATACAATCCATTTATCTGAAGCACTGCAGTATAAAATCGATCAGAAGACCAAGCCAACAGGTTCATTGGGTGTTTTGGAAGTTTTAGCCAAACAAATTGGCGAAGTTTTTCAAACATTGGAACCAAAAATTTTAGAACCTACACTTGTTGTTTTTGCTGCAGATCACGGAATTGCTGCCCACGGTGTTAGCGCTTATCCACAAGATGTTACCAGACAAATGGTGGCTAATTTTCTGGACGGTGGAGCTGCAATAAATGTGTTTTGTAAACAAAATTCCATCAAATTAGCCATAGTTGATGCAGGAGTAAATTATGATTTTTCGATGACGAGTACTTTGATTTCGGCCAAAATTGCCAAAGGAACCCAGTCGTTTCTGCAGGGTCCGGCAATGAGTCTTACCGAATTGCAGCACTGTTATACCAAGGGAAATGAAATTGTTACTGCTATTGCCAAAACGGGAAGTAATTGTATTGGTTTTGGAGAAATGGGTATTGGGAATACATCAACTGCTTCAGTTTTGATGAGTGTAATTACTGGAATTGCAATTGAAGACTGTATCGGAAAAGGAACGGGAGTTAGCGATGAAAGACTACTTCAAAAACACCGCTTACTCAAAAAAGCTATAGATGATTATCAAGGCTCCTCAGCATTAGAGGCTCAGTTAGCTCATTTTGGCGGCTTTGAAATTATGCAAATGGTTTCTGGAATGCTTGCAGCGTATCAAAACAAAATGCTGCTTCTCGTAGATGGATTTATTTGCAGTGTGGCTTTTTTGATTGCCTATAAAAAAAATCCACTGATTCTAAAAAATGCTGTTTTCTGTCATTGTTCTGCAGAACAGGCGCATGCTAAATTATTGGATTATTTAGGTGTAAAAGCCCTGCTCCAACTTGACTTGCGCTTGGGCGAAGGAACGGGTTGTGCGGTGGCTTTTCCAATTATTCAATCGGCAGTTGCTTTTTTGAATGAAATGGCCAGTTTTGATAGTGCCGGTGTGAGTACAAAATAATAATTTTTTCAGTCCAAATTCATAAATAGAGCACTAAAAACGACATAAAATCCAGATTGCATTCACATGAAAAAAGAACTACACATATTTTTTACCGCATTGATGTTTTACACCCGAATTCCCTGTCCTAAAAACATCGATCATAACCCGGATTATTTAAACAAGGCATCTCGTTATTTTCCTTTAATTGGTTGGATTGTAGGTACTATTAGTTTTTTAGTCTATGATGTATCGGTTGGTGTTTTTACCCCTGAAATAGCGATTGTTCTCTCGATGATTGCTGGAATCCTTACTACCGGTGCTTTTCATGAAGATGGTTTTGCTGATGTTTGTGATGGTTTTGGTGGGGGTTGGACCAAAGAAAAAATCTTGGTGATAATGAAAGACAGTGCCATTGGAGCTTATGGTGCCATAGGTTTGGTACTGCTGTTTTTATTGAAGTTTCAGGCTGTTTCGGAGGTACTTACTACTTCTTCATTACAGAATTTATTGCTTTTTGTTGCAGCACATTCCGTGAGTCGTCTGGCAGCCATTTCTATTGTTTTTACGCATCAGTATTCCCGTGAAGATGCCTCGAGTAAAAGCAAGCCCATTGCACAAAGTTATTCCTGGCGTGAGGTGATTGGGGCGTTCTTTTTTGGGTTGTTACCGCTTATTGTTTTGTCTTTTTTTCATTGGCAAATGCTGTTGGTGTTAGTGCCGGTTTTTATCACCCGCTTTTTTCTGGCTCGTTATTTTCAAAAATGGTTAGATGGCTATACGGGGGACTGTCTTGGTGCAACACAGCAAGTTTGTGAAATTATATTCTACTTATCTTGTATTGCTTTATGGAAGTTTATTTAGTACGCCATACCGAAACCGTTTGTGAAAAAGGAATTTGCTACGGACAAGCTGATGTGGCATTGTTGGAACCTTATGAACAACAATTTGAAGCCATAAAAGCACAAATTCCTGCTGAAAGTATCGTGTACTCTAGTCCGTTAAATCGGTGCGTGGAGTTGGCAAACTTCCTATCATCAACAAAAATACAAATGGACTCCCGGTTAATGGAAATGAATTTTGGTGATTGGGAATTAAAAAATTGGGATAGCGTTCCGGTTATCGATTTTACTCCTTGGATGAATGATTTTGTTCATGTTCGTGTGCCAAACGGGGAGTCTTTTACAGACCTCCATGATAGAGTTAGCGATTTTTTAGATAATGGACTTCCTAAAAAGACCATTAAACCTATTGTGATCGTGACCCATGCCGGAGTGATTCGAAGTATTTTGTGTAAAATTACAAAGTTGCCATTACAAGAAGCGTTTCAAAATAAAGTGAACTTTGGAGCGGTGATTAAAATTGAAGTATAAAATTGAGAATAGTGTAGGATAATAACGTAATATAATTTTATCTTTGCCACCGTAATGAGGTTGCTGTTTTGTTTTTCATACCAGCATTAAAAGGGAATCAGGTAAGCGATTACAGATTTCAGTATTCAGATTAGAGAGTTTACATCCTAAATCAAGAATCCTAAATCAAGAATCAAAAATCCTGGGCTGTACCCGCAACTGTAAGCTATAAAGCTTGTTGTTATCTACAAAACCACTGTTCGTCTTTGCGAATGGGAAGGTAAACAACAAGACGCGAGCCAGGAGACCTGCCTGTTACATCGAGTATCAAACTTTCGGGAAAAAAGGTTTGGGTATGGGTAATTCTATGCTTTTCTCCCATTTATAGTCATGTGGCAGTACCATAAAACTGCTATTAAATGTTTCAAAATGAACAAGAAAATCGTTCGTATTAGTGCGCTCTGCGTACTGATGACTTCGTGTGCTTTCGCACAACAAAAAGACACCATTGCATCCACAAATCAATTGAATGAGGTCGTAATTTCCGATTCTAAATTTGCTTTGCCAAAAGAAAAGTCCGGAAAAGTAATCGTAAAAATTACAGCCGAAGATTTAAAGAGAAGACAAGGGCAAACTGTAGCTACCATTTTGAGTTCAGTAGCCGGAATTGAAATCAACGGAAACCAAAGCCGGAATGGAAAGGATTTAGGGGTTTACATTCGTGGGGGACGAAATCATCAAGTGCTAATTCTTATTGATGGTGTTCCGGTTACCGATGCTTCTGGAATTAGCTTATCGTATGATTTGCGCTTGCTGCCCGTTGAACAAATAGAAAGTATTGAGGTGATGAAAGGCGCTTCAAGTACTTTATACGGATCGGGTGCCGCTGCCGGAGTTATTAATATTACGTTGAAAAAAGCTTCCAAAAAAGCGATTGCAGCAAATGCATACCTTAATGTGGGCACCCAAACGATTGCCAATCAGGAAAATTATAGTATAAATGACTACAGCCAAGGGGTTGCTTTGAACGGAAGCGCTGAAAAAATTAATTATTATGCTTCCTTAAACAGCACCGAAACCACGGGAATTTCTGAGGCAAAATCACCTAATGACGCTGTTTTATTTGAAGCTGATCGTTTTTCCAGAGTGAACTCAGTGGTGAAAATTGGTTTCAAGCCAACAGCTAAATTAGATTTGGATTTCTTTGCAAACTACGATAAAATAAAAAGCGATTTTGATGCAGGATCTTTTGCGGATAACGATGAAAACGGCAGTGCCTCTGAACAATTTAGAGTTGGGTTTTCACCAAAATACAAATATAAAAAAGGAGAATTTGTAATCAATTCAAGTGCTAATTTAATTACAAGATCCATTTTTAATTATGGAACAATGTTGGATTATAAATCCAGAAGCGTCAATGCAGATGCGTTTAATAAATATGAAATTTCACCTGAATTGTTCCTGGTAACAGGTGCTCAATTTCAATTTCATGAAATGTCTAATGAAAGTCCGTATGAGGCCATTGCAAATGAATTGGCCAAATTTAATATGATTGATCCCTATGTGACGGCGGTTTACAGCTCTGAATTTGGGTTAAACCTGAATTTGGGAGCTCGTTATAACATGCACAGTAAATACGGAAATAATTTAGTTTACAATGTAAATCCTTCTTTTTCATTTCCTAATTTACCATTGAAACTACTAGCTTCTTACAGTACGGCTTTTGTAGCCCCTAGCTTGTATCAATTGTATTCTCCTTATGGTGATTTGAATTTATCCTCAGAGAAAGATAAAACATTTGAATTGGGTTTTGAAACAACGATGATTGATAAAAAATTGGTTCTGAATGCTTTGGTTTTTCAAAGAGAGGAAGAAAATGCGATTGGGTTTGATTTAGTGTCTTACAAGTATTTTAATGTTGCGGGTCTAAATAAAGCCAAAGGTTTTGAGACCATGATTTCGTATGCTTTGACGGCTAAAATAAATTTGACTGCCAATTATGCGTTTACAGAATTAGAAAAACAATCACGAGTGCTGAATCCAAAACACAAAGCGAACGCCGCAGTTGATCTGCAAGCAACGCCTCGTTTGGCTTTTAATGCAACATATCAATTTGTTTCGGATCGTTATTTTGAGTATACAACATATCCGGCACCCACTTTTGATCCAGTATTGAATTCTGAAATACTGAAAGATTACCAGCTGATCAACATGAATGTACGGTATGAGTTGATCAAAAATCGAATGAATATTTTTGCAGCAGCAGATAATATTTTAGATAAGGATTTTGTTGAAACAAGAGGGTTTAGTACCAGAGGACGAAATTTCAAAGTAGGTTTGAATATCAAAATGTAATACCATTGCATTATTCCATAAAAAAAAGAGGCTTTCATCACTGAAAGCCTCTTTTTAGTTTATAAAATATTGTTACTTCAATTCTGAAATGAATGCTACGATAGTTGCGGCAATTTTATTTTGTTCCACATCATTGGTTAAATATTCTCGGTCACCAAGGTTAGACATATAACCCAATTCAACAAGTACAGCCGGGACTTCTGATTTTTTTAAAATGTAGAAGGGAGCTTTCTTTATTTCTGATGATTTTATAGTAGTATTGCGGATAAATTTGTTGCGAAGTTCCACCGCAATCTCATTTGACCTTTCATTCGCAATTGATTCTGTGGCAATATAAAATTCCATTCCTGATTTTGATAGATTTAAATTTTGATTGACATGAAGTGATAAAACTAAATCGGGTTTGATCTTGTTGATCAACGCAGAACGGTCACTCAAAGAAAGAAATTGGTCTCCAATTCTTGTAAGGTGTATGGTCACTTTCTCATTTTTGTTCAAAAATTTGATTTTGTCTGTGATTTTCGCTACAATTTGTTTTTCAGTAGCACTACTGGAAGTTGCTCCAAAATCAGATCCACCATGTCCGGCATCAATAACAATATTTATTTGTTCGGATGGGATAGTATTCGGAATTACAAATGCAAAAGAGACGACGGTGGCAAGAGTTAGAAATAACGAAATTGCTTTTTTCATGTGGTTTTGTTTAATTTGTTATTCAATTGTAACTTATAAAAATAAGAATTATTGTGTAACTTTATTCTATTCCAAAGCTCTCAAAAGACCTTCTGGTGCTTTCTCAATGTACATTTGGTTTTGGATTCCTTTTATTGATTTGGCATCCGTGAAAAACTCAAAATCTTGTCCGGGACTTTGTCGCAATACGCGACCAGTTCCAGTAATTTTGCGAATGGCTGTACTTAATAACGGTTCTGTAGAATCGCCAAGGATTCCCAGATTGCTCAATGTTTCTTTTTGTAGAAAATCAGGTTGTAACCCACTGAAGTAATCCCCAAAACCCACTGAATTGACAATTTTTAACACGATTGGCTGCATGGCATATCTGTGATTGGGATTCCTGCTTTGAGCTCCAAAAGTCGGGGAGTCATAAAGCGTTACGGATCCTACGTTTTTTCCTACTGTAACATCCCCAATTTGTATAACTTGAATGTGAGGTTCTAGCCCGTTGATTACTAACTCGCTTGCTGATGCAGAGCTTTTCGTAGTTAAAATATAAATTTTAGTCAATCCTAAACTATTGATGGCTGTGCTTCCTATTTTATCGGTAAAATAATTGAATAATGCTTCGGGATTTTCAGCCTCGAAATAAGCATTAATTTTTGCATTCCATTGTTGTTTAGCAAAGACTTTTCCTTTAAATTGTCCGGTAATCATACTTGCCAATCGTGTAGCCGTTTGTACAGAACCTCCTCCGTTATATCTTAAATCTAAAACCAAATCAGTAACTCCTTGTGATTTTAGAGATGCAAAAGCGTCGTTTAATTGAGTGTCAAAATTAGCATAAAAGCCATTGTACATCAAATAGCCTATTTTGTGAGAGCCGGAGGTGATTACTTTATTGATTAAAATTGGATTTTCGGATAGGACTGTTTTTGTCAATGCCACTGATTTACCGTTGTTGACAATTGTAGTTCCGTTATAATCAGCAAGATTTAGTGTGTAATTTTCGTTTGAACCAAAAAGTAACGATTCATAATTGCTTAAAGTCAGCTGTGTACCATTTACAGCAGTGAAAAAATCACCACGTTTTATAGCTTTACTGGAGGCGTCTGAGTTTGCAATAATATAACGAACATAACCAAATATTTCAGTTGTACTGCCTGGTTTATAACTTAAACCAAAATCGATACCATTGTTTTTAGTAGTGCCCTGAAGCGTTCCTTCAAGTTCTAAATAATCGCTTACAATCCAACTAAATCGATCCGTAGAAGGAGTAACCCGCAACGCATCAAATAAATCCTCAGGCACCGGATATTCCCTTAAAAAAGAGTTTAGTGCAGTTTGATCCGCGAATCGGTTATCGGCTAAATTTGGAACATCAGCTTGCCACAAATAGTACAGATTCATTCCTTTCCAAATAAAATCCTGAATCTCCAGACTTGCAGGTGGTGTCACGTCATCATTGTCCTGACAGCTTTGTAAAGTGAAAGTAGCTATAAAAAATAAAAGTGTAAATTTGAATACTGTTCTCATAATTGTATTTTAATACTTTATTAACGTAAAAATACTAACTTTAGTCTTATTTTATGTTTTTTTGTTGCAAAAATAAATAGGATTCATCTTAATAGTATAACTCGTTTGATTTTTAATGGATATGAAAGAGTACGCAATCCGGGTGTCACTTTCCCGGGCACGAAAAACGATTAAAGAATTTATGATACAAATACACAATTATGGAATCAGATAAAGTTGAGGGTTTATTAAAAAAATACTTTCAGGGAGCGACCACTTTAGCCCAAGAAAAAGAGTTACGGGATTATTTTTCGTCTCAGGATATTGCTTCGCATTTACAACAGTATGCTTCATTATTTGACTGTTTTGCTGTTGCAAAAGAGCAGCAGAATATGAATAAAACTCCAGTATTTGAAGTTGTTATGGCTAAAAACAAGAATAAAAAAGGGAATTTAGGCTGGGTTTCTATTGCAGCTTCAGTTGTTGTTTTGATGGGAATAGCAACGTATGTCCTTTTTGATTTGGATGCTACAAAAGAAAATACAAATTTAGGAACCTATGAAGATCCTGAAGCCGCTTTTAGGGCCACTCAAAAAGAATTGTCATTATTATCCAAGAATGTGAATATTGGCATAAAAAGTGTACAATACATTGAAGAATATCAAACCGTTAAAAACAGGGTTTTTGTAAGCGCTAAAAAAGAGTGGAAAAGATCCTGAAAATCAAACTAAGAATACTAACAATAAAATAATTAAATAAAATGAAAGCAACCATTCAAAAAAGTATCAATAGGAGTTTTAGCAAAAAGTGTCTGATCACTTTAGTATTTCTAGTTATTTCGAGTCCATTTTTTGCGCAAGCAGTCTTTGACAAATTTGACGGACAAGATGATGTTACGTCCATTATAGTCAATAAAAAAATGTTCGACTTGATGAGTAAGGTCAAAGTAGATGCTTCTGATAAAGAAACGCAACAGTACCTGAGTTTGATAAAAAAATTGGACAACCTAAAAGTTTTTACTACAAAAAGTACCAGAGCAGAGGGAGAAATGAAAGCTGCTGCAGAGAAGTACATCAAAACAGCGGGATTAGAAGAGTTGATGCGCGTGAATGAAAACGGAAGGAATATAAAAATTCTGGTAAAATCAGGAACTTCAGATTCTCAAATTAGAGAATTGCTGATGTTTATTGAAGGAGCTAAAAATGAGGATACAGTGCTGATGTCATTGACAGGAAATTTTGATTTGAATGAAATTTCAGTTCTTACCGATAAGATGCGAATTCCAGGAGGTGATGACTTAAAAAAAGCAACTAAAGGCAGAAAATAAGAGGAACCCAACCAGCGTAATGATTATGATGAGCGTACTGCAACAATCGAACATTGATTTAGAACAATTGAAGCCGCTACAGCAGTTCATGAAATAAACAGAGTTATATCTATAAAAAAAAGCGTCTTGATGTTGTAATCGAGACGCTTTTTTTATGCCTATTTCAAGAATATTATTTGCAAAACATTTTTTTGTTTTTAACGGCACTTTGGCTTCCTAATTTAATGGCTTTGGTGAAATCAGCGCACGCATTTTTTTTATTTTGAATGTGAATATTAGATAACCCTCTAAGATTATAGGCAATGTAGTCTTTAGGATTTAACGTGATAGATATCGTGCAATCTTCAATGGCTCCCGTATAATTTTTAGCCTTGTAATTGATGTCAGCCCTGGTGGTATAAGCATCTCCTTTTTTAGGTTCAATGAGGATGGTTTTATTGACATCATCTAACGCCCCTTTTATATCGCCTGATTTTTGTTTCAAAAGGGCTCTGTTTAAGTAGGCTTCAGCAAACAATGGATCAGCTCGTATGGCTTTAGTATAATCAGCAATAGCGCCTTTTAGATTGCCTGTTTCTGCTTTTTTTAAAGCTTGGTCAAAAAAATCGTAGGCAATTGGACT
Organism: Flavobacterium sp. LS1R10; assembly: GCF_003968825.1. Classification (NCBI taxonomy): domain Bacteria; kingdom Pseudomonadati; phylum Bacteroidota; class Flavobacteriia; order Flavobacteriales; family Flavobacteriaceae; genus Flavobacterium; species Flavobacterium sp. LS1R10. The sequence continues at coordinate 294,713 of NZ_RYDH01000003.1, forward strand.
CTGACTCCAGCCAGTTAAGGAACTTAATAATAATGCAAGAAAAATTAATTTTTTCATAAAAATAGATTGCAGGGTATTGGGCTTGTAGAACTCGGGTAAAGAATAAAATTGCACTATAAATGTACTATTTTTTTATTTAGATATTAAATTAACGCATTTAAATGTAATTTATTTTACAAAAAGAAACCAATAAAAAATTACCAATGGACTTGCTAACTTTACCCGCATAAAAAGTTAAGAATAAAAACCTTAATTTTAAATTATAAAAAAGAATCGAAAAATTTTAAAAATGTTGCTTAACTAATACTGCAGGATTTATTTGCATATCCACAATTATTAAAACCTTAATTACGCACACCGCATCAACAAACACCAACTTTTACACGCTATAAGGAAATACATTATTTTACGTAAAATTACCTAAACTAAAAAATCAAAATAATGATCAGGTATGAATTCTATTTATAGTTCGTTCATATCTTAGACAAATACGAAAATAAGGAGTTATATTTTTTTTATAGTTTTAAAAACATAAAAAAACACCCAAAAAATGAGTGTTTTGAAAATGGTTAAGTAAATGTTAACTAAAATGTTTGTTAAGCCTTGTAAATAAGCTTTTAAAGTGACCACGGTGGGATTTGAACCCACACGCCCTTGCGAGCACCAGCCCCTCAAGCTGGCAAGTCTACCGTTTCTCCACGTGGCCTTATAAAAAAAAAGGTCCAGTAATAAATTACTCGACCTTTTGTGACCCGACTGGGGCTCGAACCCAGGACCCCATCATTAAAAGTGATGTGCTCTACCAACTGAGCTATCGAGTCAATGCTTCAAGGAAAGTATGTGTTGATCACTAAAATTGTGACCCGACTGGGGCTCGAACCCAGGACCCCATCATTAAAAGTGATGTGCTCTACCAACTGAGCTATCGAGTCATTTTCTTTCCTTGAATGCGGGTGCAAATATAAGGACTTATTTTGGAGTTTTCCAAGCAATTTTATTATAAATTTGTCTTTTTTAAACAAAATTACTCAACACCTTAATTTGTAAGGTTTTATTCAGATGAAAAAAATAATTTTATTAGGTTATATGGGGTGTGGTAAGTCTACAATTGCAAATAAGTTGTCCAAAATTATCCAATTTCCTTTTGTAGATTTGGATGAAAAGATAGTAGAGAAGATGAATTTGTCTATAAATGCCATTTTTGAAAAGCATGGAGAAATTTATTTTAGAAAGGTAGAACACGAAGTTTTTATCGAATTATTAAACGCTCCCGAATCATGTATAATAGGTTTAGGTGGAGGAACTCCTTGTTATGCCAATAATCATGAGTTGCTAAAAGGAGATAATGTTGTTTCTATTTATCTAAAGGCTTCTATTGAAACGTTATTGAACAGATTGGCTTTTAATGTAAGTAAGCGTCCACTGATTGCGGATAAAAGTCCTGAAGATATGAAAGAGTTCATAGCAAAACACCTTTTTGACAGGAGCTTTTATTACAACCAAGCGCAATATAAAGTTGTGGTTGATGGTAAAACAATCGATCAGACTGCGCAGGATATTGTGGCTCTTTTAGCTTAAATACGCATAATTAGTATCGTTTTCATCAAAAACAACTTGTACGTGCTCTAATAGCGAAGTAGAAAGCGAGATTCCTTTAAAATCTGCTTTTACAGGATACTTTTTGTGATTTCTATCCACAAGCACTGCGGTTTTGAATTTTTTCAAAGGAACATCTATAAAGTGTCGTACGGCATAGATAAGTGTCGTTCCGGAGTTTAATACATCATCTACCAGAACTAAACCTTTATTGGTATACTGTTCTTTTGATAACGAAGTATGAATGGGTAATTGAGGGTTTTGTTTGTTGATCTGCACTTCGCATAGTGCAACTTTAAGAGGGGAAATAGTTTCCAGGACGGCGGCTATTTTTTTTGCGAAAATGAAACCATTACTGGCGATTCCTGCAATGACTATTTCCTCTTCATCTACGAAAGTTTCATATATTTGGTAGGCAATTCTTTTTATTTTGTGATCAATTTCCTGATTTGTTAAGATGATATTTTTGCTCATTATTTAAAATTTTTATATTCCCCTCCCCAGCCCTCCCCGAAGGGAAGGGAGCTAGGACTGGCAAAGGTTATTCGATGTTTTACTTAATTTTTATTTGTCGCTTATCTTACATTCAAAACTCTGGGGTGAGAATTGCGTTTGATAAAGTTCATTCGGGATTGTACTTAATTTACTAAGGCTAGTCTCCCTCACCTTCGGGGAGGGTCGGGGAGGGGAGAAATTCATCAATATCTCTTCGATCTTTTTTGGTAGGTCTTCCCGTGCCATTCTTTCGATAATGTTCTTTTGATAGTTTTAGTAATTCTAAATGTTGATACGCTTCTGCCGGAGTATCGTTTCGTCTGTAAATATCAACCAGTTTTGCTCCGACACGATTTTCCGGGATATCCAACACGGTGATTATTTGGGTAATTTGGTCTTTCCGAAACGTGATTTTGTCAGTAGCGAAAACTTCTTTAGAAGGCTTGGCAACAAGACCGTTAACGGTTACGTGATTCTTTTTGCAGGCTTCAGTAACCATATTTCGGGTTTTATAATACCGCACGCACCATAAATATTTATCTATTCTCATAAATTTTCTAAAATAGGAGTTAAATTGTTTACAAAAATCAATCAATATTGTATCTTGCGCACTTAAAAAAATTAGCTATAATGAACAAATTTAAGTATTATTTTATTCTATTAATTACAACTATCTCTTTATTTTCATGCTCAAAGGATGAGGCTGCTGAAATTCAACCGCCTAGAGATTTCGCAGTGCAATATGCGACTGATTTAACGGATATCGAAGAATATTTAAAAAACTATTATATCACAGTTGTAAATCACGCCGGTTTCCCGGACGACCAGGACGTTAGCTATACAAAAATTCCTGCAGGAGGTAGCCAGCCCTCTATTTGGTCTTATAAAGATAAAACAACCTTTCCTAAACTTTTGAGTAGAGATGTCAAACTTCATGATATAACGTATACCTTGTATTATTTAGTACTTAGAGAGGGAGCGGGCAAATCTCCTACTAATGCTGATGCGGTATTGGCTTCTTACAAAGGAGATTATTTATCCCGTACCACGGTTTCGGAAGTTACGACACTTTCTGCTACTCAGTTTGAGGTGGTGAAAAACCCACAACAATTCTTTAGTTTGCTTACTACAGTAGTAGGATGGGGCGAAACTTTTCCGCAATTTAAGACTGGGACTTACGATTCTAATACAGATGGCACCGTATCTTACAGAGATTTTGGAGCAGGAGTAATGTTTTTGCCTTCTGGATTAGGATATTATAATTCAGGAAGTGGATCGATTCCTTCTTACGCACCTCTAGTTTTTAGTTTTAAATTATACGAAATTAACAGACTGGATTCAGATGGTGATGGAATCATGAATTTTCAAGAAGATCTTGACGGCGATGGTTATATGCGCGTTTTAGCGACAGGAGTTATAAATCCGGATGATACGGATGGAGATGGAATTCCAAACTTTTTAGATACTGATGATGATGGAGACAGTGTGAGTACCAGAACGGAAATTACGGATGCTAATGGCGTTTTAATCCCTTTTGAATCTATCCCAAGCTGTAACGGAAATACTACTGATCCGGCAAGAATCAAAAGACATTTAGTAAAATGTAATTAAAACATACAAATCAAAAAAAATCCAGTTCAATTTGAACTGGATTTTTTTTGGTATAAGTAAAAGGAAGCTATTATTTTCTTTTCATTACTCTTTGAACCGCTTCAACAATCGCTTGGTTGTTCAATTTGTATTTATTCATTAATTGTTCTGGTGTTCCGGATTCTCCAAAGCTGTCATTCACTGCTACAAATTCTTGTGGTAACGGACTGTTCAATGCTAAAACTCTAGAAATGCTTTCGCCCAGACCACCCAGAATGTTATGCTCTTCAGCGGTAACAATACATTTTGTTTTTTCCAATGATTTCAAAATCGCTTCTTCATCTAATGGTTTGATCGTGTGAATATTTATTACTTCAGCAGAGATACCTTGTGCTTCTAATGCTTCAGCTGCGATAAGAGCTTCCCAAACTAAATGTCCCGTAGCAACAATAGTTACATCAGTCCCTTCTGTTAAAACAATCGCTTTCCCTATTTCGAAAGGTTGGTCTGCTGGCATAAAGTTAGGTACAACCGGACGACCAAAACGCAAATAAACAGGACCGTGGTGATCCGCAATTGCCAATGTAGCCGCTTTTGTCTGGTTGTAATCACACGTATTGATTACCGTCATTCCCGGTAACATTTTCATTAAACCAATATCTTCCAGGATTTGGTGTGTTGCACCGTCTTCCCCTAAAGTTAATCCGGCGTGTGAAGCACAAATTTTCACATTTTTCTCTGAATACGCAACCGACTGACGAATTTGGTCGTACACTCTTCCTGTAGAAAAGTTAGCGAAAGTTCCCGTGAAAGGAATTTTTCCTCCAATAGTTAAACCGGCAGCAATTCCAATCATGTTGGCTTCTGCAATTCCAATTTGGAAAAAACGTTCTGGGTGATTTTTCTTGAAATCGTCAAATTTAAGGGAACCAATTAAATCTGCACAAAGTGCCACAACATTCTCGTTTTTTTGACCTAATTCAGTCATTCCCGCTCCAAAACCCGAACGTGTATCTTTACTTCCTGTATTTGTATATTTTTTCATTTTCCTCCCCCAACCCCTCCAAAGGAGGGGAGCTCCTATTGGGGTAAATAGGGTTTTAAATTTTTATTTAATGATTCTGTAGCTGTTTCTCCCCTTCGGGGAGGCTAGGTGGGGATTAGTAGTCGCTTTCTGCTGCTGTGTAGTTTTGGCCTAAAGCAATTTCAAGTTGCGTATCATTAGGCGCTTTACCGTGCCAAGCGTGACTGTACATCATAAAATCTACCCCATTACCCATTTCAGTGTGCAACAATACACAAACTGGTTTTCCTTTTCCAGTTCTGGATTTGGCATCATTCATTCCGGCAATAATAGCTTCGATATCATTTCCTTTTTCAATTTCTAAAACATCCCAATCAAAAGCTTCAAACTTGGCACGAATACTTCCCATGGCTAAAACCTCGTCAGTTGTTCCATCAATTTGCTTTTCGTTTAAATCGATTGTAGCAATAAGGTTGTCCACTTTTTTTGCAGCAGCATACATGATTGCTTCCCAGTTTTGACCTTCCTGTAATTCACCATCACCATGAAGTGTATAAATAATATGGTTGTCACCATTCAATTTTTTTGCTTGAGCAGCACCAATCCCTACTGATAATCCCTGTCCAAGAGAACCAGATGCAATACGTATTCCTGGTAAGCCGTCATGTGTAGTTGGGTGTCCTTGTAGTCTTGAATTGATCAAACGGAAAGTAGCTAGTTCTGCTGCTGGAAAATAACCGCTTCTAGCTAAAACACTGTAAAATACAGGTGAAATATGCCCGTTTGAAAGAAAGAAAAGATCTTCTCCAATACCGTCCATATCAAAACCTTCTTTGCGTTCCATTATATTTTGATATAAAGTGACAAGGAATTCAGTACAACCTAGAGAACCACCTGGGTGACCTGAGTTGACAGCGTGTACCATTCGAAGAATATCTCTTCTGACTTGGATTGTTAAATCGTTTAATTGTTGTGTGTTCGGTTTCATTTGTGTGTTAAAATTAGACTGGGCAAAGGTAGTCAGATATTTTGATTTATACAGACTTCCATTTTTAGATTTATCAATAGTTATCAAGGATTGTTTTTTTAGCAGCAATACTATTTTTAAGAATTCTTGATTATTTAGTATCTTGCAACCATGTTTCAACAATTATTCAAAAGCATTCAGGAAAAAGTGATACTGACTCAGGAAGAAATGGAGTTGTGTAAAACTTTTTTTATCCCTAAAAGATTACGCAAAAAACAAATCCTGTTGCAAGAAGGAGACATTTGTGTCTACAATGCCTTTATTGAAAAAGGAATACTGCGCTCTTTTTCCATCGATGAAAAAGGAAATGAACACATCGTACAATTTGCAATTGAAGGCTGGTGGATCGCAGATTTGTCCAGTTTTCTAACAAATAGTTCCTCTATTTATACGATTGAAGCCTTGGAGGATTCTGAACTGCTTTTGCTGACAACATCGGCAAGAGAAGCTTTAATGGATAAAGTCCCCATGTTTGAAAGATACCAACGCTTGCTTTTGCAAAATGCCTACATCGCCAATCAAGCCAGAATAAATTCGACTTTAACAGAAACCGCCGAAGAAAAATACACCAATTTAGGAATTGCTTATCCCGGAATTGTTCAACGTGTACCCCAACACATGATCGCCTCTTACCTTGGTCTGAAACCGGAAACATTGAGTCGGGTTCGCAAACAAATTAACAATCGAAGTTCATTTTAATTGACATAGATCAATAGAATTTCTTGTTTTACATCAACGAAATCTTTTGCAATACAGCCTTAAATTTGTCCTGTAAATATAAGTCGATGTCAAATAGAACCACATTTGCAGTCCTTGGCGTTTCAGTAACCAATAGTATTGTTTTAGCAAAGCAAATTGCCAAAACCAATCCCGTTTTGCTGTTTGATCAAAAAGCCGCTACACTTTTGGAGGTGTATACCGAAATTATTTCAGAGAATCCGAAGGCAAATGTAGAAATGATGATTTGTCCAACCAATGCAAGTTGGGAGGCAGATATTATTATACTTTCAAATGATGTGGCAACAAATGTTACTCTTATTGAAAAAATCAAAAAAGTGGCAACGGGTAAAATCGTACTTATTTTGGGAAACGAAATGGAGGTGATTAATTCCGAAAGTACACTGGATAAATTACAGCATTTGTTTCCTTTTTCTAAAGTTGTTCTGAGCAACGAATCAGCGTATGATTCTAACGATTCTCTTCTTTTGAAAGGAAATGATCAAGAAACCTTAAACACTATTTTAACTCTATTTATAAGTATTGGTTTGAAAGCCAGTATTTAATTTAATAAAACACTAATTTTTAACAAAAATCAAATGAGTAAATCAATTTTATTTCAACCCTATACATTAGGAAGCAGTACTTTAAAAAATCGAATGGTGATGGCTCCAATGACCAGAAGCCGTTCTAATAATGAAGGTAATGTTCCTACTGCACTTACGGCAGAATATTACACACAAAGAGCTACAGCAGGTTTAATTGTTTCCGAGGGAACTTTTGTGAGTACAAAAGCAGTGGGTTTTATCAATGTGCCCGGAATTTACAGTGCAGCACAAACCGAAGGTTGGAAACTGGTTACAAAAGCAGTTCACGAAAAAGGAGGAACTATATTTGCACAATTGTGGCACACGGGACGGTTGTCGCATCCGGATTTGCATAATGGCGAATTACCACATGCGCCATCCGCTTTGAATCCGTATGCAAAAGCTTACACAAAAGACGGTTTTGTAGACACTGTTGTTCCAAAAGAAATGACTATTGAAGACATAAAACAAACCGTTTTAGATTTTAAAAATGGAGCTAAAAATGCTATTGAGGCGGGTTTTGATGGTGTCGAATTGCACGCTGCCAACGGCTATTTACTACAACAGTTTTTTAATGGTTATTCCAATAATCGTACCGATGAATATGGTGGTTCAATAGAAAATAAAACCCGAATCCTTTTTGAAATTCTAGATGCTTTAGCCGGTGTTATTGATTATTCTAAAGTGGGTGTTCGTTTGAATCCTACCCTGCATAATACGCAGGGAATGATGTTAGATGAACAGACAATTCCTACTTATGAATATATTGTAAACCGTTTGAATGACTATGGTTTAGCGTATGTGCATTTGACGGAGCCTTTTACGCCGGTTGATGATGTACCTTTTGCTGTTACTGAAGTAGCTAAGCATTTCAGACCGTTTTACAAAGGAACATTAATCATCAATAAAGGGTTTACAAAAGAAATGGGAATCAAAGTGCTTGAAGATGGGTATGCAGATCTTGTTGCTTATGGAGTTCCCTTTATTGCAAATCCGGATTTAGTGGCTCGTTTTGAGACTGATGCCCCATTAAGTAAACCAGATCAAAGCACGTTTTACACGGATACTGTGAAAGGATATACTGATTACCCGGCCATGGTTTAATAAAGAAGTATGCTTGTCTGTAGTTCTACGTAAGAAATATTTTTTGATACACATTTCATATATTTTTACAAATTAGACATTTTTTTATTGAAAATCTGTGGAATCTGTGTCGGTTTTTTGTTTGGTACGATTGCGTACAAATAAATAAATTAAACAAGAATAGTGTCAAAATACCATTGTCTTTATTTTGAGGTTCAATTATAATTCACAAGAAAGCCCGCAATAGCGGGCTTTCTATTTTTATAAACTGTATTTATTATGCTTACTTTTTTTTGTAAAGAAAAACGGGTAGTGCGCATGCTGATGAGGCTTGTTTGCTAAAAAGGAACATCGCTGTCATCATCCGGATCATTCAAATTGCTTCCAAAAGCATCATTGGCAGAGGGCAGGTTTTTAGTAATGAAAGGGTTGTCATCCTGATTCATACTGGATGGTAAGTCATCATATCCGCCACTGTAATCTTCCAGGTTATCAAATTTTCCCAGATGTCCAATAAACTTCAACCGAACGTTTTCTATACTACCATTACGGTGTTTGGCAATCATTATTTCTGCCTGACCGGCTGTTGGTGAGGCTTCTTCATCATCCCATTCGTCTATTTTGTAGTATTCAGGACGGTATAAAAAAGACACAATATCCGCATCTTGCTCAATCGCTCCTGATTCCCGTAAATCAGACAATAACGGTCTCTTGCTGGATCCACGGGTTTCTACCGCTCGAGATAATTGAGAAAGTGCAATAACAGGAACGTTCAATTCCTTGGCTAATGCTTTCAAGTTTCGGGAAATGCTAGAAATTTCCTGCTCTCTGTTTCCGCCTCCTTTTCCGTTTCCGCCAGCCGTCATCAATTGCAAGTAATCCACAATGATAATTCGGATCCCATGTTGCGAAACCAATCGCCTGGCTTTAGCCCGTAAATCAAAAATCGATAAGGAAGGCGTATCATCAATAAAGAGAGGTGCTTTTTCTAAGTTTTTAACTTTGGTACTCAACTGTTCCCATTCGTGTTTTTCTAGTTTTCCAGTACGCAATTTCTCTGATGACAAACCTGTTTCAGAGGAAATTAACCGGGTAATTAACTGTACTGATGCCATCTCCAGAGAAAATAAGGCCACTGGTATTCCGTAATCAATAGCCATATTTCTGGCCATGGATAATACAAATGCAGTTTTTCCCATTGCAGGTCGTGCCGCAATAATAATTAAATCGCTGGGCTGCCAACCGGAAGTAATCTTATCTAACTTATCAAAACCAGTGGCAACACCGCTCAATCCTTCTTGACCGGCAATTTCTTCAATTCGTTTTTTTGCCTGTAGCACTAAACTTTGAGCTGTCTCTGAACTTCGTTTGATGTTTCCTTGTGTTATTTCATATAATTTAGATTCAGCTCTGTCTAATAAATCAAAAACATCCGCTGATTCATCGTAAGAGTCTTCAATGATTTCAGTAGAAATCCGAATCAAACTGCGTTGAATAAACTTTTGAAGAATGATTCTGGAGTGAAATTCAATGTGTGCCGAAGAGGATATCTTTTGCGTAAGCTGAATTAAGTAAAAATCACCGCCTGCTAAATCTAATTTTGCATTTTTCTTCAGTTGGGCAGAAACGGTTAATAAATCAATAGGCTGTGTTTCTGTAAACAATTGAACAATAGCCTCAAAAATATGTTTGTGTGCTTCTTTATAAAAAGCATCAGGTTGTAAAATGTCAATAACATCATCAACCCCTTTTTTGTCAATCATCATGGCACCAAGCACAGCCTCTTCTAAATCGAGCACCTGTGGTTGTAATTTTCCTTTTTCAAGGCTTATAATAGTCGTTTTATCAACCTTGACAGGATTAATATTTCTGAAGTTTTCCATGAAGCGAAAGTAACTAAAATTAAAAAAACATAGTCGTTGAGTTGTTACAAATAATTGTTCATAACTAACTATTTTTTGTTTATAACCAAAAAAAAATCCGAAACGGCAAGGCTTCGGATTAAATAGTAATTCGTAAGATTTTACTCTTTATATTCTCCCATTTTGCAGTATTTATCCATTCTTTGAGCCACTAATTCTGCTGTTGATAAGTCTTTCAATTCGTTGAAACCTTTCATAATATATTGCTCTACCGTTTTGAAAGCAGTTGCTCTGTCATAATGTGCACCGCCTAGTGGTTCAGGAATAATATCATCTACTAATTTTTGTTTTTTCATGTCAGCTGAAGTCAGCTTCAGTGCTTCGGCAGCTTGTTCTTTATATTCCCAGCTTTTCCATAAAATAGAAGAACATGATTCTGGAGAAATGACGGAATACCAGGTGTTTTCCATCATGTATACCTTGTCACCAACTCCTATTCCTAATGCGCCACCAGAGGCACCTTCTCCTACGATAACAGTAATAATTGGCACTTTAAGACCAATCATTTCAAATATGTTTCTGGCAATGGCTTCTCCTTGTCCGCGTTCCTCGGCTTCTAATCCCGGGTAAGCCCCTGGAGTGTCGATCAACGTCAAAACAGGAATCCCAAATTTCTCTGCCATCTTCATCAATCGCAACGCTTTTCTATATCCTTCCGGATTGGCCATTCCAAAATTACGGAACTGTCGCGTCTTAGTGTTGAATCCTTTTTGCTGACCCACAATCATAAAGGATTGCCCGTCAATTTTTCCTAAACCACCAATCATGGCTTTATCATCTTTAAAACCTCTGTCGCCAAAAAGTTCCAGAAACGTATCGCCACACAAGGCACGCACGTGGTCCATTGTATACGGGCGGCTTGGATGTCTGGATAATTGGACACGTTGCCAGGCAGTCAAATTTTTATAGATTTTTCTTTTGGTCTCTTCTAGTTTTTTGTTGATTTGTTTGCAAGTATTCGTTACATCAACATCTGATTCCTGACCAATAATAAGACATTTATCTAACTGTTCTTCTAGTTCTTTTATTGGAAGCTCAAAATCTAAATATTCCATAGGATTTTTGCGTTTTTGTTTTTATTTCGAACCGCAAATATAAAATTTTAAATCGTTCGAAAAGGTAAATATTCTATTTATGTGTAAAAGTTTGCTTCTCTAAAGCGGGAGATTCTTTTTTAATTTTATTTTTTTGATAGTGTTTAATCACCCCGTTTAGGATTACGGTGATTACAATTATTAGTGCACCAATGTAAAATTCAAAACTCATTTTCTCTTTTCCGCCAAGGATAAAATAGGCCAAAACAATGCCGTAAACCGGTTCTAAATTCGTAGTCAGCATTACGGTATACGGCGTTAGTTTTTGCATTATTTTTACTGAAGCAGTAAAGGCATAGGCGGTACAAACGGATGCCAGAATCAATATCAGGATCCAATTATTAGCCGTTAATACAAAGAAATCGGCCGTGAATTTTTGTTCGAACACAAAGTAAATCGATATGAAACCAACACCCGCCAGGAATTCATAAAACGAGATAACCGAAGGATCGTGATCCGCAATGAGTTTTCCGTTCATCAGCGTAAATAAAACACCTAATATAATGGATGCTAAGGCGTATAACATTCCGTCCAGGTAATTGATTTCGACCTTCATAATCAGTCCCAGCCCTGCAATTATGATCAGACCAAAAAAGACTTCGTACCACAGTACTTTTCGACCATAAAAAAGTGGCTCCAGCAGTGATGCAAAAAAAGCACCCAATGAAAAAACGGATAACGTAATAGACACATTAGAAACGTGGATCGCTTTGAAAAATAAAATCCAATGCAAAGCAATCAATAATCCGACAAAAATCAATTTAAAAAATGATTTTAGCGGAATCCGAAACGATTTTTTCTTATACACCAGAAAAAGAGCTAAAAAGATACCGGCAAAAAACATGCGGTACCACACCAAGGCATCTGCCGTTATAGTGATTAGAGCGCCTAAAATGGCGGTAAAACCCCAAATAAAAACAATCAAATGGAGGTTTAAGTAACTTTTTAAATTATCGTTTTGCATTTCGTAATAGGTAGATGGCTAAAATTCCAAAAGCAATATTGGGCAACCAAACCGCTAATAGGGGAGGGAAACTGGATTTTTCTGCAAGAACACCAAAGATTTTATCAAAGAATACAAAGGCAAAAGCCAGCGCAATTCCTATGGCCAGATTCGTTCCCATTCCGCCTCTTCGTTTCATCGATGAGACTGCAACTGCAATGATGGTCAGGATAAATGCGGATATCGGGACACTGTATTTTTTGTACAAAACCACTAAATAGATGTTGATATTAGAGGAACCGCGTTCTTTTTCTTTGGCAATAAAGGCATTCAATTTTCCTAAATTCAGGGTTTCTGCAATATACACCACTGGAGTTAAATCCTCTAAATCGAATGTGAAAATAGCCTCTTTCTGGGGTAGTTTTTCAATTTTATCATTCAGTTCGCCCACCGTTCTTTTTGTATAATCATACAGGGTGTAGGTACTGTCCTTTGGATTCCATTTGATCCTGCTGGCCGTGATTTTATGAACGAGTTTTTCGTTTTTAAATTTTTCCAGTGAAAAATTAAAAGCTATTTTAGACTCCGTATTAAAACTGTTTACATAGATAAATTCATCATTACTAATTTGGCGATACACATCCGTATTATCCCCGCGCATGGCCTCTTTTCCGCCTCCTTTTAAATACGTATACCTAAAGTTATTAAAGCCTTCGCTGGCAGCGGGAACAACAAAAAACCCCATTAGTAAAACAAAAACAGAAACTATGGAAGCACCAATAATATACGGTCTTAAGAAACGCGTAAATGAAATTCCGGAGCTCAAAATAGCAATAATCTCCGTATCATTTGCCAGTTTTGAGGTAAACCAAATCACCGATAAAAACAAAAATATCGGGAACAGAGAATTCGCAAAATAAACCGTAAAGTTGTAGTAATAAAGTGCAATCTCTAAAAACGGAACCTTGTTTTCCAGCATTTTGTTGATCTTCTCAGATACATCAACAACGATTCCTATGGGGATAAACAACAACAACATCACCACAAATGTGGTTAAATATCTTTTTAGGATGTATTTGTCTATTATTGTAAGCATAGTTTTGGGTATTAGGTTTTAGGTTTTGGGTTTTGGTTACTAAAACCTAATACCCCTAACCTAATTTACAATCTCTGGTTCATGTTTTTCACCATCATTTCTTTCCAAGGTCTAAAATCGCCCGCTAAGATATGTTTTCTGGCCTCCCGAACCAACCACATATAAAAACCAAGATTGTGTATCGTGGCAATTTGTTTCCCCAAGTATTCATTGGCAGCAAAAAGGTGACGCAAATACGCTTTCGTATATTCTGTATCTACAAAGGTGATTCCCATTTCGTCAACGGGCGAAAAATCAGCTTCCCACTTTTTGTTTTTGATATTGATGGTGCCATTCGCTGTAAATAACATTCCATTTCTGGCGTTTCGCGTAGGCATCACACAGTCAAACATGTCAATCCCAAGGGCAATATTCTCCAGAATATTTATAGGAGTTCCTACGCCCATCAGGTAACGCGGTTTGTCTTCCGGTAAAATTTCGCAAACTATTTCGGTCATGGCATACATTTCCTCGGCAGGTTCCCCTACGGAGAGTCCACCAATGGCGTTTCCTACTTGATTAGAATTTGCAATATATTCCGCTGATTGCTGACGCAAATCCTTATAACAGCTTCCTTGAACAATTGGGAAAAAAGCCTGATCGTAACCGTATTTTACAGGCTGCGTGTCTAAATGATTGATGCAACGATCCAGCCAGCGGTGTGTCATTTTCATCGAGCGTTTTGCATAGTTGTAATCACAGGGATACGGCGTACATTCATCAAACGCCATGATAATATCGGCACCAATGGTACGCTGAATTTCCATCACATTCTCTGGCGTAAAAAAGTGATAGGAACCATCAATGTGCGATTTGAACTTCACGCCCTCCTCCTTGATTTTTCTATTGGCCGAAAGCGAATACACTTGGTAGCCACCAGAATCCGTCAAAATATTACGGTCCCAGTTCATGAATTTATGCAAACCTCCGGCTTTCTCTAGGATTTCCGTTTGAGGTCGCAAGTATAAGTGGTAGGTATTTCCCAGAATAATATCCGGGTTAATGTCTTGTTTCAATTCCCGTTGATGCACTCCTTTGACCGAAGCTACGGTACCCACAGGCATAAAAATTGGGGTTTCAATCACCCCGTGATCAGTAGTAATACTTCCCGCTCTGGCTTTGGACAGCGGATCTTTTTTTAATAAATCAAACTTCATCTAGTATTTTTATTGTTTTTTCGGTCACATGCTATTCGCCAATAAAGCTGTTTTACCAAACATTTACCGCAGCGCAGAACATAGCAACGTATTTCAACCGATTGTTCGGCTGGCAAAGATAGGTTAATTTGAAACCTACATCAAAAAAATGTTTGCCATCCCGCAAAGTAATAAAGTGCATCGAAAGCTGTGGGATGACAACCAAAACAACCTTTTTTTTTAAGAAATAATTAAACAATAATAGTATTCAAAAACACACATACCATTTAGCACATGGACTTGGGCGTGCCCTAAAAAGGTCGGGCTATCCGTTATAATCTTTTACTGCGCTGCGCTTCATAAAAGGATTTCTACTATTATCCCTCACGCGAGATTTGGTTTAACAGCAACTAAATTTTCCCATTACTATTCAAAAAGCATCCAGCAAATAAAAAGTCCTTTTGATGATTTGTAAGAAAATTTTAATATATTTGAAAATAGACAAAGTGAAACAAACCTTCACCAATCTACTCATATTTGGGTGTATATCCGGAGGTTCGTTTCGCATATATACTAGTTGGCGGATATCTCAAAAAAAATGTGGATGAAAAAGAGATTCATTTATCTGAATGCAATATTAATATTAGTAATATTACTTGTTTTTATTTTTGGTGATTACTTCTCACCAATTGAAATGAAATTTCAGTATTGGTGGAGTACGAAATATCTCGAATGGAAAATGTTGTCAATAATATTTTTAAGTTTCGCATTTTTTTCTGCTGTAATAAGCTTAATTGACATCAAAAATTTGAAATATATAAGTAAGTTTAGTAGAGTTTTCTTTTCTCTAAATTGTTTACTACTGGACATGCTAACTTAGCCATCACAGAAAGTTAAGAAATAATCTTAATTTTAACCTATGAAACAAGTCCGCAAAATTTATGACAAAGCTTTCAAAGAAAAAGCCGTCCAATTGAGTTATGAGAGAACAAACGTATCAGAACTGGCCAGAGAGCTGGGAATAACAGCACCACAGTTGTACAAATGGCGCAAAGAGTTCGAGGAGTTTGGAGAGGGAAGTTTTCCTGGAAAAGGGATTTTATCTAAACGTCTAAAAGCCAATGCGTGTAATTTCACACCATAATAATACAAGCTTTTAGTAGAGCAATATCCTTTGTCGGTCAGTTCTTTAGCTACTTTTGCATTACGCTTTCCAGAACAAGTGATTATTGGCATTGAATCCAGTAAACTTTGATCAGCAAAACAGTCAGAGGGTATAAAATCTTCAAACAACGAAGATGTAAAACGTCTAAAAGCTTCCGACAATTGGTTAAGCCGATTAGAAAAGCAGTATATGAACCGAGTTTTGGAAACCAATCAATCAAATAATCACAAGCATATTTGTGAATCTGTTTGATGCTAAAGCGTTGTTCTTCTTGAACTGCGAATAGATAAATGGTCATAATTTCTTGGTCTGTTAAATCTTGCTTATCATTGTTGCTAAAACGTTCGCAAGTATATTTTAAATCTTTTTCAAATCTGTCGCAGATTATTGAGTAGATTTTTATTAATTTTAGGGCTTTAGGCTGATTAATCATATATTTAAATGTGCGTTAGATACACTATAAATATACTGATTATCAGCTTATTAATCTAATTTTTAAACAGATATTTCTTTCTTTTTTAACCCTTGATTCGCATTAATAACATAAATTCAATTTTAAAGTGGAAAACTAGCGTTTCCACTTTTTTTGTTTTTTCTACTTTGTATTTCATCAATTTACTTTATTTTCATAGGGCAGGCAGGGTAACCAAAAAACAATACAAACATTTTTTATTTTTTTTCTTTTAAAACTTTTAGGTAACATAAGACCATATCAGTGTAAAATAATAAAGTAGTCGTTTCATTTTGCACTCAAACAGCCACTTAAAACCGTTTTTTATTTTATAAAAAATTTAAATATCTTTTATACCAAATTACCTTACCCTCCTTGCCCTAAATTTATTTTCACTTTTTTTACTTATTTTCATCCGTTTACGGTTTTCCTCAAAGAAGTATAGATTCCTTATTCTTACATTTACATAATTAAACAATTAATATATTTTGAATATTTATTGTTTTTAAAATTTCATTCAAAAAACAAATGAATTTAAAATTATATATAAATAGATTGACTGAAGAAGTAAAATCAAATATTCAAAATGATTTTAACATAAACAATGTAGCTTTTAAAAACTTTTCAAGTTTTGATTATATCAATTTTTACTTGATTTACAAATATATTTTAAATGAGGATAAAGAAGACTTTTTTATAAGCATTCCAGAAGATGACTATAGACCAAATTTCTTTGCTTCTATTTTCCAATCACTCGTGTTGATAAAGTTATTTCAAAATTATTTTTATCACAATAATCATAAACCAATACTTCGAATTAACGATTTAGTGTATGGTAAAATTGGAAAAGAAAATCGAATATTAATTATCAAAGGTGTTGGTCCAGATACTTTAAGAATACATTTAAAATTTCCTAAAAAAAATGAAAACGGAGCTGTTAATACTTTAATTCCTTTCAAAAATCAGACTAAAATTAATCCAAATCTAACTAATGGTAGAAATACTGTAAAATACATAGACACTTACAAGGAATTTCTAAATGAAAATTTTGGAGTTAATTTCCCATTCATTACAGATTTTTCAAAAAGAACATTAGTAATTTCAGAAACAACTTTTTTTAGTGAAAATGATTCATTACCTGTAAATTATACCAACAAAAAAGGTAAAAACAAAAACGAACTTCCTTTTTTTAATTATCTGATTGAATGCTGCAACGATTTCAATACTGCAAAAAGTTATTTGCTTGACAATGAATATACTTTTGATGAAATTGTAGTTATTGGAGATACTAAGTATCGTGAATGTTTTATTGATATATTACAAGAATGTAAGTGGAAAGGCAAAGTTAATAATGTCATTATAATAGGAACTAATGAACCTTCTACAGAACATACTTTTAAAAAATGGCTTTGGTCAAATCAAGAAATCAGAATTGCGAATAACGAAAATTATAAAATTATTAGTAAAGAAGTAGTAAAATTTGAAAACCTATACAACGAGTTAATTAATTTTTCATCTTTAATAGATAATTACAAGACAGAATTCAATATCAATCTATCATTTGTTCTGAGATATTTAAACTTTTTCTATAAAATAATTGTAACAGATTCAAACATTTCAAAAGGAATATATCAGGAATATGCCGATAGGTTATTACATTATTTTTCTAGTGATAGTTTTGAAGAAGATTTAAAAAATAATTTCTATAAAAATGATATTTATAACCACTCTCAAATAAATGAATGTAAGGAAAGTATTATTATACATTTTAAATTAATTGCTGCTATATTACAAGATAGAAATCCCAAATGGGAAGTTATAGTAAGTAAAAGTAGAGAATTACAAAAATTCTATTTATTGGTTGAGAAAAAGAGTTATGACATTATTAAAAATCAATTACAAAAAAACCGTATCAATAATGTGGTATTAGTAAGTGATAAAAGAATTGACAATAAAATTCTTTATTGGGATAAATGTTTTAATGATGAGTTTAATACAGAAAATAAAATATTTGTAATTCCTTATTTAAACAATTATGATGTTTTAAATAGGTTGTATGAATTGAAAGGCAAAACAATTGTTTTATGCTATGAGTACATTGATGAAATTGCATTTGATAAGCTAATCAAAAAAAAGTTGGCTGATGAAGATTCAAGAATTACACATTGTGATAGAAACAGTTTTATTAAAACTAAATATTGTTTAAAAGAAGAACCATCTAAACATAATCCATTGGATAGTCTTTTTGATTTAGATGTTTATTTGCGTGATAAATCGAATACTTCGAATGAAGAATTAGAATTACCAAAAGATAAAATACTATATGACATCCTATTTTCAGACGGATCTACTGAAAAGTTTGAATCAACAAAAGGGATTTTCTTGATTGAAAACAATGAACAAATCAAAACTACTATTGGTGAAATATATGTTGAAGCAAAAATTAGATTCTATCAAAACAACAACCCAGAGGTATTTAAAAAAATACTAAAAATATTTGATTCAGAAGGATTATTAAAATCGTTTGATAGTTATTCAGAAAGTTGGAGAATAACTTTGAAAAAGTTATTTATAAACCACAATAGTATTGAAACACTACATTCAAAAATATTTGATACTTCTAATAAAATCAATCTTGGAACTTTCAAAAATTATTTTGATAATAATTCGAGTACACGATTTCCAAGGATTAAAGTTTTAAATGCTATAAAAAATCATTGTGAAAGAATTGGTTTAATAAACGAATTGATCGTTACTGATTATGATAAATTCGTGGTTTATTCAAAAAAAGACCACTCTATAAGGCAACAAGCTGGTAGATTGCTAGGAAGTGATTTATTAGACTATATAGCTTCTAATAAAACAGAAAAAAGTGATGCTTTGAAAAAACTTAACGATGAAATAATTGAACAACTAATCGATACGATAGTTGAAAAAGTTATAAAACAAAAAATAATTTCTAATGAAGAATAAGTATAAAGAAGAACCAAGATTAATATTTAGAGATACCATACAAAAGAACTTAATTGGTCCAGGTTCTGATATTTTAATTAGTGATGCTGAAAATGAAATCATATTAGATTATCCTTTAAGTAGATACTTTTCGGGTATTGTTTTTCCTGAAAAAATTGTTGACCCTATTCAAGATAGTTTTGGATTTGAAAATGAAGCAAATGCAAATGCTGAAATAATAGATGATAATATTAAAATTACTAATAATTTGGTCGATAAAAATGACTCTATTCAAGTTGAAGATGATAATGCTGAAAAGAAGGCTAAGGTAAATAGTGATAGCGAATATTCAGAAGCTAATCAATATTTTCCAACAAACTTTGGTTTAACTTTTTGTGTTCCTAATGACCAAAAAGAAATTACAGTTGAGTTCATATACGCTAAATACAAACAATTAAAACCCCTTGAAGCTAAAGTTGAAATAACTAAAGAAGATTTTGAGAAATTCAGTAGTCATCCATTTAATCCAATAAAACAACATTTAGTGTATGAAGATGGTTTTTTAATATTCAATAGAGAAACATTTGGAAAAAGTGGAATAAATGTCAGAAATTTAAAGAAAACTTTTCAAGAACACGAACAGCAAAAAGAATTAATAGACTCTGTTGGATATAAAAAAGTTGAACTACTACTTGGAAGATTATGGAAACGTTTACCAAATGAACAAAAAATAATCAAAATTAAACTTAAAGATGAAAACTCAAATGAAGCTATTCCAATTCCATTAGAAGTTGAAGAAGAAACAAAAGAAACGATTACTTGTTTTTATAAAAAAGTATTACAAACAACTCACGGTAAGTTTATTAAAATTTTACTTGCTAATAGATTACAACATTCAAAAAAGAAATTTTCATTCAGTAATGAAAGATTAAATTCAAAAGCAATGTTTCAAGCCCAAATTAAAGTAAATGGAACAAGATTTTTACCGTACAAACAATTTACTGAAAACAACCCTTTTGATGAAGAATTAAACACAATAAACTTTCAATACAGAGAAGAAGTTTCTTTTGCTATTGGTCACGGTTGTGCAGTTCATTGGAATGATGATAAACTACCTACTGAACTTAATACAACTTTCTTACCAGAAGTAGATATCAAGAGTTATAGTAATGAATTTAAAGAAGATTTTCCAGAAGGTTTAAAATCCATTACACAACTAAAAAAGTTATCTATTTGGTCTGATTTGAATGATGATGAAATTATAGATCAACTCTATTTATTCGTAAAGGAATATCAAAAATGGATTGATAAACAAATAACAACTAAAACCGCAGACAATTTTCAAAATATTAAAAAAAATATAATTGGAAAACAATCGGAAACATTTGAAAGGCTTATTAAGAATATAGCATTTTTAAAAAATAACGATGATGCATTCAAATCGTTTAAGTTAGCCAATACGGCAATGTTCATTCAAATGTTTGTTTCAAATGAGAAACATTTTGGTAAAAAGAATGTAGAGCTAACAGAAATAGACGAAAATATAAAGTATAACAACCTAGATTATTTTAGAGAGAATACAACTTTCAATCCAAAATACAGACCATTTCAATTAGCTTTTTTTCTTTTAAACCTTGAATCCCTAATCAATCCTGATTCTGAAGACAGAAATAATATAGTTGATTTATTGTGGTTCCCAACTGGTGGTGGTAAAACAGAAGCATATTTAGCTTTAACTGCTTTTACAATAATTAGTAGAAGAATTTTAAATGAGGACAATGCTGACGGTGTAGCAGTAATAATGCGTTACACTTTAAGACTTCTAACAGCCCAACAGTTTGAACGTGCAACAAAACTAATACTATCATTAGATTTTTTAAGAAAACAATTTAACAATAATGATGAGTATTATTTTGGCAATACTCCTATCTCAATTGGTATGTGGGTTGGAGCTTCATCAACACCTAACTCATTTACTGATGCAAAGAGAATTTATGATAGCATTTCACAAAATTTAATTAGAGCAAATTCAGGGCAAAACCACGATATACAAAAAGCAAATAAATACCCTATTGAAAATTGTTCCTGGTGTGGATGTAAGATTATATCAAAAAATAAATTTAATTTCTTTGAACAAGGTTACTATGCTACTACGAATTCATTTAAAATAAAATGTATAAATACTGCTTGTACTTTCAGTAATGAATTACCAATATATTTTGTAGATGATAAAATTTACGATACTCCACCTACATTACTTTTTGCTACAGTGGACAAATTTGCTATGATTTCTCACAGAGAAGAAGGGCATAAACTATTTAATTCTCTTGAAAAACATAAACTACCACCCGATTTAATAATACAAGATGAGTTGCACCTATTAAGCGGACCACTCGGTTCCATAACGGGAATATACGAATCTATTGTAGAATTACTATCAACAAAAGGAAATAGAAAGCCTAAAATAATTGCATCAACAGCAACAACAAGAAATACAGCACATCAAGTTGAAATGTTGTACGGTAATAGACAGCTAAACATATTTCCTCCAATGGGATTAAGTTATAATGACAACTTTTTTTCTTTCGTATCTAAAGATAGTACAAGAAAACATATTGGATTTATGCCAACTGGTAAAACAGGACTTAATTCACAAATTCAAATATTAGGGAACTTATTCATTGCACGTATTGAACTATTCAAATATTTAATAGAAAACGAAAAACTAACTCAAGAAGAATGCATCAATAAAATGAACTATTTCTGGACAATTGTTTCATTTTACAATAGTCTAAGAGATGTTGGTAAAATTTATAATAAAGTTCCGGCAGAAATACTTTCATTAATAAAATTACTTCACAGCAGATATAATATAAGTAGAGATAAATACGCATTTAATTGGAAAGGATTACCATCTCGAACTAAAGAATTAACTAGTCGTATCGAAAGTAATTCAATAAAAAAACTTTTAGATCAGTTAGAACAATCATTAAGCTTAAATAAATATGAAGGAAGAGATTATGTTCATCAAACGGTTGATTTAGTTTTAGCTTCAAATATGTTTTCGGTCGGTATTGATATAAAAAGATTGAATGTGATGTTAATGAATGGGCAATCTAAAAATGTAGCTGAGTACATTCAGGCATCAAGTAGAGTTGGACGTGAAGATATGGGTATAGTGATTAACCTTTTAGATGCAAACCGTTCAAGAGATAAATCCTATTTTGAAAATTATGTAAGTTTTCACAACGCTTACTATAAATATGTAGAACCATTAAGTGTAACACCATTTACAGAAATAGCAGTAGATAAAGTTATGGCAAGTCTCTTAGTTGCTTATGTCAGACACAAAAAAGGATTATATTTAAATAGTCAAGCGAAAGATTTCGATGGTAATATAGATGAGCTAAAAACATTTTTATCTGAAAGAATTAAAAATAAAAAGCAACGTGATTATGCAATTAATAAACTTGATGAATATGTAAAAAAATGGACGACAAAAGAAGAAGGACTTACATACAAATTACTAATTCAAAAAATTGCAGACCTAGATGAATGGAGCTTGATGATGTCGATGAGAGAAATTGACACTAATAGTATAATAAAATTAGCAAATTAAATGGGTAAATACGAACAAATACAAACAAGAAAAACCATAAGTGCTTATGGTGGTGTTGGGTCTATTATCGAAACTAGAGATGGTTCAATAATAATAAAACCATTTGATGAATGGCCTTTTTTTATTAGTATTGATGGTAATTTCCAAGAATACAATAATATTGAAGATGTTCGCTTCAAAAATAGGATAAGCAAATATTTTATTAATCTAGAGCGATTGGTAAAAATTCCTGTAAATGATTTAAAAAATGGTTTTCAATTGCAAAATGGAGATGAAAATACAATAGCGGCATCCTATTTTCCAGAATGGTTTTATTGCAGTAGCTGTAATAAATTTGATAAAATTTCAAATTGGAAGTATAATTGGTTAAATAATGTTGAAATTAATCATAGAGATAATTTTTTTCCTCCTAAATGTTATAAGTGTTACGCAAGAAACCGCAATAGTAAAAGAAAATTCTTTGACTTGGAACAAGTACGTTTTATTTTAACTGCACCAAATGGAGATATTGCCGATATTCCTTGGGATAAATGGTCAATGTTAAAAAGACAAAAAAGAGATAATGCAAATATTGAAAATAAAGAAGTTGATACTAATGATGAGACTATTTCGTTATCTAATGTTGATGTGCCAAGTGATTTAGTATTAGAGTATCGAACTTCAGATAAATTAGATGATTTAAGTGGTATTAATATTATTGCAAAAAATAAAGAAGGCGAAACATTAAATTTCACAACATTATCAGGCTTGTTTAATTTAAGGGTTAAAAATCAAGAATTAATCCCAAACACTGAAATAAAAGACATCCTTTTTAAACCAGTTATTCGCTCCAGTAATAGTGTCTA
This sequence comes from Flavobacterium sp. LS1R10, assembly GCF_003968825.1. NCBI lineage: Bacteria > Pseudomonadati > Bacteroidota > Flavobacteriia > Flavobacteriales > Flavobacteriaceae > Flavobacterium > Flavobacterium sp. LS1R10. The sequence goes on from NZ_RYDH01000003.1 coordinate 318,094, forward strand.
TTACCCTAATATTTTATCCAGTATTTACATTCCTGCTAAAGACGAGTTGAATAAGTCAAAAATCAAAATGATTAAAGATTTATTTGAAAAAGGTCTTACGGCTGATGTTATATCTAGTGTCTTATTAGCTACTAATTCATTCACTATTGAAGCAAATACTATTCAAAGATTAATTGAGAATGATTTTATTGAAAGAGATGCAGAAATAACAAAAAGTGAAAATGAATATCGTTTTGATGAATTTAAATACATTACTGAAAAAGGAAATGATGAAATAAAAGACTTATTGATATTTGATAAAGTAGATTCAAATTATTTTCAGAATGACTTAATAAAATCCATTTTCAGAATGGATAAAATAAAATTTACATCAGTTCAAACATCTTACACTAGACAAGAACCTATCTCAATTGATACTGCATTAAAAGAAGAAGATATTGAAAGTGACAAAGTTGATGCAATAAGAAAAAAATATACTTCCAAGAAAGGCTTAACTACAAAATATCTTCCTGCTATTGAAAGTTTTGGTGAGGGTATATTTTTTGAATTTGATAATGACATTTTAGACAAATGGATAAATTCAAATGAATTAATTCGTGATAGAGTTCAACCGATAATAAACAACTATGATAATTTTGATTCTGCATTTAATAAAGACATTGAAGTTAATCCTAAACTAATTCTTATTCATACATTTTCACACTTAATAATCAAAGAGCTAGAGTATTTATGTGGCTATCCTTCTACTTCAATTCAAGAGCGATTATATGTAAGTGATAACCCTAATATGAACGGAGTATTAATTTATACAATAGCTGGTTCAGAAGGTAGTTATGGTGGATTAACTTCATTATGTGATGACAACAAAATTGGCAAATTAATTCAATCAGCTATAACGAGAGCAAAAGATTGTGCTACAGACCCAATATGTTATCACACAACAGGTCAAGGTGTCGGGAATCTGAACTTATCAGCTTGTTTTAGTTGTTCACTATTACCTGAAACATCTTGTGAATTATTCAATAGCTTTTTAGATAGAAGACTATTGATTGATGATGTATATGGTTATTTTAAAAAAATTAGTTAGCGATAAAAACAAGAATTTATTTTTAAAAACCATTAAAATGTAGATTTGACTTATATTTTATTAAAGACATGAATAAATCTTTTCATTTTAAAAGATATCAAGATTAGTTGCGACTTTTGGGAATTAGTTCACCCACAACAATAATCAAATAAAATAACATGACTATCCTTTACTTGTACAAATGCTAAAAAAAGCTTATATTTGAGTCATCAACCCATTAAATTCAAATTAAGAACCTGCCTGAATTTTTCGAAAAATACCCTGATTAAGCCACATGTGATAAGGGATCAAAGCTAAACGACTTGAAATGGGAATTGTATGTAAAAAGTGTAAACACAGCGAACATTACTTTCGTAAGACAGATTTGAAATTTCAATGTAAAAAATGCGGTAGTCGTGTCAGTCTTCGTTCAGGTACTGTTATGGAGAATACTAATTTGCCTTTTCAATATTGGATGATCTGTATTGAACTCATGACGCTGTCAAAAAAGAGTTTTTCGGCATTAGAAATGCAACGTATGTAGGGTCACAAACTGTATGAACACATTTGGTTTATGATGCATAAGATAGTATGCGTGACGAAAAACATCAATTAAAAGGCTGTGTTGAATTTGATGAAAAATTGTTTTAAATAATTGACATAAAAGATGTTATCAATTAAAATAAAAATAAAACAGTCATGAATCTACTCCTAATAAGCGAGATCGTGGAAGTGAAAGACAAGGAAAGGTATTGGTAATAGTTGAATCGAAACCCAGTATCTCTGCACCAAAAAAGGGTAAACCAAACAGAAAAGTTGGTTGTCTAAAAAGGGTAGTTATGAAAGATTTGAAATCTGCAAACAAAACAGCATCTGTGTTAAGCGATGGTTACACCAGGGTATGCTAAACTCAAAGAAGTGATAACAAATCATTATGTTGTAGTAGAGCCAGACAAGAAAAAGGCGGCAAAGATATTTCCTTGTGTAAATAGAACAATCAGTAATACCAAAAAAGTACTTTTAGATATTCATCATAATTGTGTAAACCAGTAATATGTACATAATTATCTTGATGAGTTCTGCTACAAATTTAACAGACGGTATTTTGGAAACAAACTATTGGATAGACTCATGATTAATGCTTTAGAAACAACTTAGTATTAGTTACTGATAGTCATATGTAATAATATAGTATTGTATAACTTTATCAGCACTAATGAATCATGATAAAATTAATAACAATTGTAGTTGCTTTATTTGTTACTAAATTAACTGCACAAGATAATTATCTAGCTTTTTCGGTTGCGTTTGACGTTAGGAATACAATTATGGGAAGTGAACCAACAAATAATGAATCAGCTAAAGACTTTTTAGTGCAATTTTCAATGGTTAGCAAAGATGTAGAAGTCAACATAGGGTATGAAACGTTTCCAAGATTAGATTTTTCTAAGTATACGATTGGAGTGGGATATCACACCCATTTCTATGTAAATTTATTTAGAAGAGTTATTCACACTGTTTTTATACCTAGTATAGAACCTACATTAATAAACAGAAATGGTGATTGGGGAGGAGGAATTGGGTATAATCAAGAGTCTTCTCATTTATCGTTAGGGTTGAATTTAGGGCTTAGGTGGGATTTATCAGATGATATAGCTGTAGAATATTTATTTAATGCCTTACCCAGAAACGACTTGAAGGCTATGTATGGAAATACAATGGATATTACAAATGGAAAGGCGTCTGTTAGCGGTGTTCCAATTATAGGCAGTAATTTTATTAAAGTTGTTTATAAAATAAATCACTACTAACGGACTAAATAAATTCAAGACAAAGGGCTACTTTTAACAGTAAGTACTTAAAATAAATAGGTGGATATGCAAATAAAAACTGCACATTAAGTTAAGCTACATTTTTGTAATTAATTTGATTGTTAAATTCTTCAATAGTTGCATAATTTAAAGCAGAATGTCTCCTTTTTCTGTTGTACCAAATTTCAATGTATTCAAAGATTTCCAGTTTCATTTGTTCTTTTGAAATCAGTTTGTTTCCATAAATCAATTCCGTTTTCAAGGATTTAAAAAAGCTTTCCGCTACTGCATTATCCCAACAATTTCCTTTGCGACTCATACTGCGGGTTATTTTTTTATAGGAATCAAGAACATTTACAAACTTTTTGCTAGCATATTGAACACCTCTGTCGGAATGAAAAATCAAACCTTCCTCAATATTTCGGTTTTTAACGGCCATTTTGGATATTCCGGGTCAAACTGAACACCCCATTCCGGTTTAAACTGTACAGGTGATTCCGGAGCAAAGTGAACACCC
>NZ_RYDH01000004.1:0-293760 GCF_003968825.1 Flavobacterium sp. LS1R10
ACTATAATTATATTCTAATTGGTGTTCGGTAAACTTGTTTGCGGGTGCAAAACTACACCCTTTATTCGCTTTTACAAGCTTTTTAATCCCTTTTTTTTATCCTTTTCTTAACTTTTTCTTTAACTAGCTGATATCACGTTTTTTGAAGATCGAAGTTTTTTCTTTATAACCCTACCCGCCTCCAAAGTATACCCTTTCTTTCTCTAAAACGACTATTCCAACTGCAATACTAACACTTCGATTCCTTTTCTTTCTTTGCCAAATATTTCGAAATACAGCTATAGCTGCCCTTTTACCCGCTCTTCGTTTCGCTTTTCTGATTCATAGGGTGCTTTACCTCCATTATTGAAGTCTAAAATTAATCCAACTAATGGTTTTGTGCTATATAGATGGGATAGTGTGTTAAATTGTACTATTGCTTTTATATCCTATATATAAGGTATCATTATATACATCAAAACAACTAAAAGTTCTAAACTAAGAAAGCACGCGTTAGGGATAGTAGTGAAAAGCCCGCAAGAAAGTGGAGTGTAACGCAACTTTATGAGGACTTGTAGCGGATAGCCCGACTCCTTATATAAAAAGAGACTACTACACGCTATAGTAATTCCTCTTTTTATATATGGAGGAACGCTCAAATAATAGCTTAACGCCTTTAGTTTTCTACCTTTTATAGGGTCACGTTAGAAATTACGGATTTGTCTTGTAGCAAAATGTCACTATCACCGGCATATTGATCTTTTGATTTTATTAAAAGCCAGGTGTTTTAGTGTTTCGTTTTTAGTTTCACTAATATGAATTTGCTTTTGAGTTTTTTTTCATTAAGAATAAAACTGAGATGTCCTTTTTGTAAATCGGTTATTAGTTTGCATATCCAGTTTTACCATGCTCCGAGATTTATTTGCTTTAAACAGAATAGAAGTAATCCATTTAAACAACATAAATTTATTTAATGCATATTATTACAAACATTAATAAAAACTTATAAATAAAAAAACCCACCTTTGTAATTAGATAATTAATATATTCCCTCAGCTAAAAAAAGAATAATTAAGGATTTTAATGAGTGGGTTACAAAAAAATTGTTGACGGAATTGCAGTATGTCCTTTCGTGCTAAAAATTTGCGCTGTAATATTTTCCTTTTCTAATATTTTGAATTAGTAAACAAATACTAGAATTTTAGCGATGAAAACAGATGCCTATTGTATTCGCTTAACTTTTAACCAACCAAAAGTTGAGCGGTGCAATTCCTCTTCCACTGGATATTCCGGGGCAAACTGAACACCCTATTCCGGTTTAAACTGTACATGTGATTGCTGATGGCGATTTTATGGGTGTATCTCCCCGAATATTCCACCACCTGACTTGAACCGCCAAAAGGTTGCTTAGCAAATACCATGAATCCTGCCGGATTTGTTAGTATTCATTGCCATTTCCTAAAAGGATCACTTTATGTTTTGTGATGTTAAGAGCAATTTTCAACCCTTTTTACGGACTGTTTTATTTTAATAATCATAAGCGACTTTTACCAGAACGAATTTTAATTGTAGTTTAAATAACATATATTTACTCAATGATTAACAAAACACAGTTCGTTTAGAGGTTTTTATCCCGATCCTTCAGGAGAATTGACGTTATGTGTCAAGTATACCTAAAATCGGAGAAAAATAACGAATTATGACTGAACAATTTTCACAAAAGACACAAGAAGAATTAAAATCTTATGTTTATATTCTAGTTGACCCAAGAGATAACAAAATATTCTATGTTGGAAAAGGTTATGGAAATCGTGTTTTTTCTCATATTAATGAAGCAATATTTAATCCAAGCGAAACTGAAAAATTAGAAATTATCAGAGCAATTAAAATAGAAAATTTAAAAGTAAAACACTTTATAATTAGACACGGATTAGAAGAAAATGAAGCTCTAATAGTTGAATCTGTTTTAATTGATTTTTTGACCTTTAGGGATTTTGCAGAAATTGCTAAAATTTCAAATATCGTCGCTAGACATAATTCATTTAACCAAGGAATTAAAACTGTTAATGAATGTGAAATACTTTACAATTGTGAAGAATTAAAAAAAGAAAATATTGAACATACAGTTTTAGTAATTAATATAAATAAAACATACGATAATAAACGAAAAAAGAAAAGTGAAAATCCAGTTTATGACAGACCCAATATTTACGAAGCAACTAGAGGTTGGTGGGTATTAGACAAAACAGAGCAGAAAATTCAGAGCTTGTTTTAGCCGAATATAAAGGTGTAATAAGAGCAATATTTAAACCTGAAAAATGGGTTCAAGATATTGAATATAGAGGCACAAAAAGATGGGGATTTGAAGGTTCAGAAATTATTTCAAAAGAAATTCTTGATATATATGAATAAAATAGTGCCTAAAATTAGAGGAATGGCAAATCCTATTCGTTATTTTGAAAAAATATAATCGTAAAAAAAACCAGCCAATAACATTTAGCAAACTAGAACATTTAAAACAGCCGTTCTTATGAAGAAACTCGATTGATTTCTTTCCTAAAAGCAGCCTGTTATTTTTTATTAACTTTATTCTAGTCCTTATTATAGTATTCCTTTTGCCCTATAAACCTTTATTAACCTACATTAAAAAAAAATGAAAAAATTCTCTTTATTATCCTTCATGATTCTTCTAACCATCAGCTGTGCTTCTCAAGAATCTAGCGTTGCTCGTGTTGATCCTACAAAATACATGAATACAATAACAGCTGACGAACTTAAAACGCACCTTTATATTGTTGCTTCAGACGAAATGGAAGGCCGTGAAACAGGATCTGCCGGACAAAAAAAAGCGGGGATGTACCTCATTGATCAATATAATAAAAATGCGGTTCCCTTTCCTACAGGCGCTTCCGACTATTACCAAAAAATTCCTGCCGCCTTCCTAAATGCAAAACGCAATGAAAACTTACCGGATTCTGAAAACATTTGGGCCTATATTGAGGGTTCTGAAAAACCAAATGAGGTCTTGGTCATTTCTGCCCATTACGACCACGTAGGGACAAAAAACGGAGAAATTTATAACGGCGCTGATGATGATGGTTCCGGAACTGTTGCTTTGTTAGAAATTGCACAAGCATTCCAAATAGCTAAAAAAGCAGGTCATGGTCCAAAACGCTCCATCCTATTTCTCCATGTTACCGGCGAAGAACATGGTCTACATGGTTCCCGATATTATTCTGAAAATCCTCTATTCCCATTAGCCAATACAATAACTAATATCAATATTGACATGATAGGCCGTCGCGATGATGCCCACGCCAGCAGCAATAATTACGTATACGTCATTGGTGCCAATCGATTATCAACTGATCTGGATAACATTTGTACCTTTGCAAATGCTAAATACACCAATCTTGTTTTGGATTACAAATTCAATGACCCAAAAGATCCAAATCATTTTTACGAACGTTCTGACCATTATAATTTTGCCAAAAACGGTGTGCCTTCTGTTTTCTTTTTTAATGGCGTCCATGCTGATTACCACAAACCTACTGATAGTCCGGACAAAATTGAATATGATGCCTTGACTAAAAGAGCCCAGTTTGCATTTGTAACCGCCTGGGAACTGGCAAACCGCGCCGAAAGACCTATGGTAGATAAAAAATAAAGTTTGTATTTGGGCACATCCACGCTTTCACTAGCGTTACAGCGTGGTCGGGCTATTCGTTACAATCTTTTATATCTTGTCAGGATTAAAAACCCTGACAAAATATAAAAGGATTTCCACTGCTATCCCTTGTGCAAACCCACAAGGAACGGATTGTCTCATTTATTAATTCATTTGCAGTCCAATAAAAAACTTCAAATTCTATCTAAATAATTTTACCGGACAACACTGTTTTTAAAAAATGTATATTTGACAACCTAAACTAAAAAAATGCAACTCGTTTTCGCTTCCAGCAATAAAAATAAAATTTTCGAATTACAAAGCATGCTTCCTAAAACCATAACCATTGTAAGTTTAGAAAGTATCGGTTGTCTTGAAGACATACCGGAAACAAGCGAAACGATTGAAGGCAATGCCATTCAGAAAGCAAATTACATCACTGAAAAATATGGATGCGATTGTTTTGCAGACGATACTGGACTCGAAGTCCATTCCTTAAATGGAGCACCCGGCGTTTATTCTGCCAGATATGCAGGCGAGCAACGCAATGCAAATGATAATATGACTAAATTATTAGATGCCCTTTTGGATAAAGAGGATAGAAAAGCACAATTCAAAACAGTTATAGCACTAAATCTAAACGGGAAACAATATCTGTTTACCGGAATTGCTGGTGGTGAAATAACCTTAAAGAAAACTGGTAATCAAGGTTTTGGTTACGATCCGATCTTTCAACCTGATGGCTATCAGGAAACTTTTGCCGAATTATCATTAGATATAAAAAACAAAATAAGCCATAGAGGAAAAGCAACACAAAAACTGATTCATTTTCTAAAGACGAATAAATAAACGATTCAATTGTACTATTTTTATAACAAAAACTTGAATTCCAAATAAAAATTTCACACTAAATACACCAAATCAAAACGATTAATTTTCAAACAAAACGATAACATTCTGATAATCAAATTATAATAAATCGTAAAATCTTAAAATAGCATTAGTTTATCTGAATTATAAATAGTAATTTTGCACCCTATTTTAAAAATACATATGAATAAATTTGAACAATTAGGATTGAGTGAATCGTTACTGAAGGCGATTTTAGATCTAGGATTTGAAAATCCGACCGAAGTACAGGAGAAAGCGATTCCCCTATTATTGGAAAAAGACACAGATATGGTTGCGTTGGCTCAGACAGGGACAGGGAAAACGGCAGCATTTGGATTTCCAGTTATTCAGAAAATTGATGCCAACAACAGAAATACTCAAGCATTAATTTTATCTCCAACACGCGAACTTTGTTTGCAGATTACCAACGAAATTAAAAACTACTCTAAATACGAAAAAGGTATTAATGTGGTAGCAGTTTACGGTGGAGCTAGCATTACAGATCAAGCGAGAGACATAAAGAGAGGCGCGCAAATTATTGTAGCAACTCCAGGAAGAATGCAAGATATGATTAATAGAGGTTTGGTAAACATCTCTCAAATCAACTATTGTATTCTTGACGAAGCTGACGAAATGTTGAACATGGGTTTTTACGAAGATATCGTAAACATCCTTTCTACTACGCCAGACGAAAAAAGCACTTGGTTGTTTTCAGCTACAATGCCTGCCGAAGTAGCACGAATTGGAAAACAATTCATGAAAGACCCAATTGAAATTACAGTTGGAGCTAAAAATTCAGGTTCTGCTACAGTTTCTCACGAATTTTACCTTGTAAATGCTCGTGATCGTTACGAAGCCTTGAAACGTTTAGCCGATGCTAATCCAGATATTTTCTCAGTAGTATTTTGTCGTACCAAAAGAGATACGCAAGCTGTTGCTGAAAAATTAGTTGAAGATGGATACAGTGCTGCTGCATTGCACGGAGATTTATCTCAAGCGCAACGTGATGGTGTAATGAAATCTTTTAGAGGAAGACAAATCCAAATGCTTGTCGCTACTGATGTTGCTGCACGTGGAATTGATGTTGATAACATTACTCACGTAGTAAATTACCAATTACCAGACGAAATTGAAACTTACAATCACCGTTCAGGTCGTACTGGCCGTGCTGGTAAATTAGGAACTTCTATCGTAATCGTAACTAAAAGCGAATTGCGCAAGATTTCTTCAATTGAAAGAATCATCAAACAAAAATTCGAAGAAAAAACGATTCCTTCTGGAATTGAAATCTGCGAAATCCAATTATTACACTTAGCTAATAAAATTAAAGATGTAGAAGTTGATCACGAAATTGACAACTATCTTCCTGCAATTAACAGCGTTCTTGAAGATTTATCGAAAGAGGAATTAATCAAGAAAATGGTTTCGGTTGAATTTAACCGTTTTATCAATTATTACAAGAAAACTAGAGATATTTCTAATCAAGCTTCAGGTTCTGAAAGACGTGAGCGCGACGATAGAGATGGTGCTCCAAGAGAAAACAACAATGGTGGCGCAACACGATATTTTGTGAACATAGGTTCTAGAGATAACTTTGACTGGATGTCATTGAAAGATTACCTGAAAGAAACATTAGACTTAGGTCGTGATGACGTTTTCAAAGTAGATGTAAAAGAAGGATTCTCTTTCTTTAACACAGATCCGGAACATACCGATAAAGTAATGGAAGTATTGAACAATGTTCAATTAGAAGGACGTAGAATCAATGTTGAAATTTCTAAAAACGATGGTGGCGGAAGACGTGATCATAACGGAAGAAGTTCTGGCGGAAGTTTTGGCGGAGGTCGTTCTGGTGGCGAAAGAAGTTCAGCTCCAAGAAGAGAAGGTAGTTTTGCTCCAAGAAGAGAAGGTTCTGGTGGATTTAGAAGCGACAGAAATTCTGCTCCTAGAGAAGGTGGTTTCGGAGCAAGAAGAGAAGGTGGTTTTTCATCTGACAGACCTCGAACAGAAGGTTCTGACAGAGCACCAAGACGTTCTGAAAGCTTTGGTGACACACCAAGACCAAGAAGACCAAGAAGAGACTAACATTCATTGTTAATATTCTTATAATTATATACTGAAACTACAAAATATTTAATCCTGTTTTATTACTTTTAAAGTCTTAAATCAGTTTATGAAATATTTTGTAGTTTTCTTTTTTTTAGTACTATCTGTACCTGCTTTTGCGCAAGTTAAGAAACCTTCCCAGAAAGTTGATGGTGTCATCATCAGTAACACAACTAGAGAACCATTATCTAGTGTAAACATCATTAATATTAATAAAGTCAGAGGAGCGACAACCGATTCAAGAGGCCATTTTGAAATCGATGTACAACTAAATGACACACTTCACATTACCAGTCTCGGATTCCAATCGCTTCGTGTACGAGTTACTAATGACTGGATAAAAAATAAAAGCACCAAAATACAGCTAACAGAAAAAGCAATTGCTCTTGAAGAAATAGTTATAAGACCTTTTAATCTAACCGGATATCTTGAAGTAGATACTAAAATCATTCCTATCAGTGAAAATTACCGCTACAGTATTTCCGGATTAACACAAGGATACGAGGCAGGTGAATATTCCCCAAATGCATTTGGAAGAGTATTGGGCTCCATCTTTAATCCAGCAGATATGCTTTATAATTTCTTTGGTAACAACCCCAAAGAACTCAAGAAACTAAAAGAATTAAAAAAGGATGATACCGTTCGAAATCTTTTGGAATCAAAATTCGACAGAGAAACTATTGCGGTACTTTTAGGTATTGACAAAAACGAAATTCCTGAAATTTTGCAACGCTGCAACTACTCTGAATCGTTTATAAAAACAGCAAACGACCTACAAATCATGGATGCCATCAGTGGCTGTTATGAAGAATATAAAGTTTTAAAGATAAAATAAAACATACTCTTATATTGAAATTTTGCCATTTCCATAAATTAAATCATTCCTCAATTCTTAAAGAAATTGGGGCTTTTTTAAAGTAATATTTCAAACAAATCAAAAATATTATATACATTTACCTACATCAAGAATTAAAAACAAAACCTAAATACTCCTATTATGGCAAAAAGTCAAGACGCGAAGAAAACCGCAAAGAAAGAGCCTTTAAAAACGGCTAAAGAAAAGAAAGAAGAAAAAAGAGACAAGAAAAACACTCCCAAAAGAGACTAATTATTAGTGAGCAGTGAGCAGTTTTTAGTATTCAGTTACAAATAGACTGAATACTAAAAACTGATTACTGAACACTTTGTTTTATTTGACTGGAATAGTAGCTAAAATTTCCAAAACAAATTTCCAAAATTTCTGAGAAGAAGAAATACTAGCTCTTTCATCAGGGGAATGCGCTCCGTGAATGGTTGGCCCAAAGGAAATCATATCCATATCCGGATAATTTGTCCCTAGAATTCCACATTCTAATCCTGCGTGACACGCCACTACTTTTGGTTTTTCACCGTTTTGTTTTTCGTAGATTGGCACCAAAACATCCAAAATTTCAGATTCTGAATTTGGTGTCCAACCAGGATATGCACCTGAAAATTCTACTTCACAACCCATTAGTTCAAAAGCGGAACGCAACGCATTGGCCAAATCAAATTTAGCCGTTTCAACAGAAGAACGTGTTAAACATTGTACTGAAAGTTGTCCATCACCTACAATTACTTTGGCAATATTATTCGATGTTTCTACTAAATCTGCAAAATCAGCACTCATGCTGTACACTCCGTTGTGCGCCGTATACATAGATCGTACAAAATAAAACTGAGCAATTGTAGGCATTACTCTAGCAGGAGCTGCCTCCATTTTTTCAAAAACAACTTCTAAATTTGGCTCTGTCGTTTTAAGTTCCGTTTTGATTTCGTTTACAATTTGCTGCATGTCAAAAACAAAAGCTTCATCATATACCTCGGCAATAATTACTTTAGCTTGACTTTCACGCGGAATTGCATTGCGTAAACTTCCTCCTTTTATTTCGGAGATTTGCAAACCAAAATTATCAAAACCATCAAATAACAATCGGTTCATAATTTTATTGGCATTACCTAACCCTTTATGAATATCCATTCCGGAGTGGCCGCCTTTCAGGCCTTTTACAGTAATTGTATACCCCACAGAACCTTCGGGAGTGGCCTCTTCATCATACTCTGCAGTGGCCGTCACATCAATTCCTCCTGCACAACCAATATCTATTTCATCATCTTCTTCCGTATCCATATTTAAAAGAATTTGACCTTGCAGAATACCTCCTTTTAAGTTCAGTGCTCCTGTCATTCCTGTTTCTTCGTCAATAGTAAACAAAGCTTCTATTGCAGGATGCGGAATATCAGTACTTTCTAAAATTGCCATAATCGCAGCAACTCCAAGACCGTTATCAGCACCAAGCGTTGTTCCTCGAGCACGAACCCAATCTCCATCTACATACATATCGATTCCTTGGGTATCAAAATCAAAAACAGTATCAGCATTTTTTTGGTGCACCATATCCAAATGTCCTTGAAGTACGATAGCTTTTCGGTTTTCCATACCAGCAGTTGCCGGTTTTCGGATAATTACGTTTCGAATTTCATCTTCAAAAGTCTCTAATCCAAGGCTTTCGCCAAATTTTTTTATGAACGCAATCACACGATCTTCCTTTTTAGAAGGACGAGGCACGGCATTCAAATCGGCAAACTTGTTCCAAAGTGCTTTTGGTTCCAGACTTCTTATTTCTTGACTCATTTATTTGTGTTTGAGGTTTAACATTTACAAGTCCCAAAGTTACAAAGTTTAAATTCCTTACGATAGTAATTGATATTGTAATTATATTTACATTTCCAAAATTCAACCATTGAAAACAAAATATTTCCTTTCCTCCTTTCTATTTATCCAAATACTGCTTTTACAAATTATTTCCTTCTATCCGGAACAGGTAGAAGAATGGTATAGCAATGGTCTCTACCCGATACTTTCGTTGTTCTCGAGAACCATTCTGGGAGAAATTCCATTTTCCATAGGCGATTGTCTCTATTTCATAGTCATTTTATTTGTTTTCAAATGGCTTTGGAACAAACGAAAAACATGGAAATCCAATTGGAAAGACACCCTTTTGAGTATACTGAGCTTTGTTTCGGTTTTTTACTTTTTGTTTCATGTACTTTGGGCACTGAATTATTACCGTGAACCGCTTTTTGAAAAAATGGAAATTCAAAAAGACTATTCAGATGCTGATTTGTTGGCTTTCACCAAAAAAATAATTGCCAAAACCAATGCCGTTCAAAACCAACTCACAAAAAATGACAGCTTGAAAGTGGTATTCCCGTACTCTCAAGAACAGGTTTTTGAAATGAGTATGAATGGATATAAAAACCTGGAAGCGGAACATCCTTACTTCGCCTATTCAAAGCTAAGCACTAAAAAATCGCTAATTAGTTTGCCCTTGACCTACATGGGTTTTGGAGGCTATTTGAATCCGTTTACCAATGAAGCACAGGTTAATTACCTAGGTCCAATGTACAGTTTCCCCATGACTACTAATCATGAAATGGCACACCAAATAGGCTTTGCAAGCGAAAGTGAATGCAATTTTATTGGGTATTTAGCTTCGGTCAAAAATGATGATTTGTATATTCAATATTCAGGGTACAGCATGGCTTTGCGATATTGTTTAAGCAACTGGAAGGCCCGAGACGAGGTGGTTTTTAAACAATTATTAAACACTGTTCATCCCGGTATTATCAAAAACTACAAAGAAAGTGAGCATTTCTGGAAGCAATACGACACGATTATCGACAAAGGATTCCATGCTTTTTATGATCAATTCCTGAAAGCAAACCAGCAAAAAGACGGCATCGAGGGCTATAGTAAATTTATAAATTTGATGGTAAATTATTACAAGGAAAGAAGTTATGAGTTATAAATAAGACTTTAAAATTCATGATTTTCTATACTTCATCGCTGGTAAATGTCGTAAAACTTTTCTTTTTGTAGGGTCTGATAATCAAACGGCCTTCCCGATCAAAACGAATGTAGTTGTAGACCCAATTCAGGAATACGACGGCTTTATTTTTGAAACCAATCAGTGAAAACAAGTGGACAAACATCCAGACAAACCAGGCAAAAACACCGCTGAAATGGTATCCCGGCAAATCGACTACCGCTTTATTTCTTCCTATGGTTGCCATAGAACCTTTATCATTATATTCAAAAGCTTCCATGGGTTTATTTTCAATTAATTTTATTAAGTTTTCGCCCAATAATTTCCCTTGCTGCATCGCAGGTTGCGCCATCATGGGATGTCCTTGCGGATAGGTTTCGGATTCCATGGAAGCAATAGAACCAGCTTCAAGACCGCCTGTAGCAACTTGATACAGCAGTGGTTGGAAAGTATGGTAATTGTGTTTATCTAAAAGGACAACCTGGACTTTTTTATTTTTGAGTTTTTTAGCTAACGCAATTCCGGCAAAGCCACCGCCTATAATAACTATTCTGGGTAAAGGTGAGTTTGGGATGTTCATTTTTATTGAAATATTTTTTAAAGGTGCTAAAGAATCAAAGATACAACGTTTTAAAATGTGAATTGACAAAGTGAAGGGTGAGAAGTAAATGGTAAAGAGTCAAATTAAACATTTTCAAAATTGGATTTTATTCCGCAAGATCAGGATTTTATTTTTTTTTAAAGTCCGTCAGAAAACTAATCGTGTAATTGAGTTTTGATAAATGTGAAAAGGCTTTTCCTTTGTTTTACGAAAGAAAAGCGTGCAATAGTATAGTAGAAAACGAACGAAACGAACTAAAAAAGCAGACAACTCCCCAAAATAAATGATTGCTTTTCATTTGTTTATAATCCGTTATGATTTTGTATTTACACCCATATAGCAACAAACCTTACTTATATATTGTGTGTATTTCTGCAATGCGCTATATTTGCATTCTTAAAATAATAAACAATGATTAAGATTACTTTGCCCGACGGGTCAGTTAAAGAGTTTGCTTCAGGGGTAACACCGATGGATGTTGCTAAAAGCATTAGTGAAGGATTTGCCAGAAATGTGATTTCGGCTTCTTTTGATGGTACAACTATTGAAACCACAACTCCTTTGACGACAGACGGCAGTCTTATCTTGTACACCTGGAATGACGAGGGCGGAAAAAAAGCATTCTGGCACTCTACTTCGCATGTTATGGCACAGGTTCTGGAGGAAATGTACCCAGGAATCAAATTAACGCTCGGACCAGCAATATCTAATGGATTTTATTATGATGTGGATTTTGAAGATCAAAAAATAACGGACGCGGATTTTAAGAAAATTGAGGATCGTGTTCTTGAAATAGCAAGAGGAAAACATGAATTCAAGCTACGTCCTGTATCTAAAAAAGCCGCTTTAGAATTATACAAAGACAACGTTTATAAAACAGAAATGATAACCAATCTTGAGGACGGAACGATTACGTTTTGCGATCATGATACGTTTACTGACTTATGCCGCGGTGGTCATATTCCAAATACTGGAATCATCAAAGCGATGAAAATAATGAGTGTAGCCGGTGCCTACTGGCGCGGTGATGAAAAAAACAAACAGTTGACCCGGGTTTACGGAACTTCGTTTCCTAAACAAAAGGATCTTACGGAATACCTTTTATTACTAGAAGAGGCAAAGCGTCGCGACCATAGAAAACTAGGAAAGGAATTAGAGTTATTTGCTTTTTCACAAAAAGTTGGAGCAGGTTTACCGTTATGGTTGCCAAAAGGAGCTGCATTGAGAGATCGTTTAGAACAGTTTTTAAAAAAAGCACAGAAGAAAGCGGGTTATGAGCAAGTAATTACCCCACATATAGGTCAGAAGGAATTGTATGTCACTTCAGGACATTATGCTAAGTATGGTGCTGATAGTTTTCAACCTATAAGCACTCCTGCTGAAGGTGAAGAGTTTTTATTGAAACCGATGAACTGTCCCCATCACTGCGAAATTTATAATGTAAGACCATGGTCCTACAAAGATTTACCAAAACGTTATGCTGAATTTGGAACCGTTTACAGATACGAACAAAGTGGTGAATTGCACGGATTAACCCGTGTAAGAGGATTTACACAGGATGACGCCCATATTTTTTGTACACCGGAACAACTGGATGAAGAATTCAAGAAAGTAATTGACTTGGTATTGTATGTATTTGGTTCATTAGGATTCGAAAACTTTACCGCTCAGATTTCTTTGAGAGACAAAGAAAACAGAGATAAGTATATCGGTAGTGATGAAAATTGGGAAAAAGCAGAAAATGCGATTATTAATGCTGCTGCAGATAAAGGGCTGAACACCGTCGTTGAATATGGTGAAGCCGCTTTCTATGGTCCAAAATTGGATTTCATGGTAAAAGATGCTTTGGGAAGACAATGGCAATTAGGAACCATTCAAGTAGATTATAACCTGCCGGAACGTTTTGATTTGACCTACAAAGGATCTGACAATGAATTACACAGACCGGTGATGATTCACAGAGCTCCTTTTGGATCAATGGAACGCTTTATTGCTATTTTATTAGAACATACTGCAGGAAATTTCCCTCTTTGGTTAATGCCGGAACAAGCTATAATATTGTCTTTGAGCGAGAAATATGAAATATATGCGAAAAAAGTTTTAGATTTGCTAGAAAATCACGAAATTCGCGCCCTCATAGATAATAGAAACGAGACAATCGGGAAGAAAATCAGAGATGCCGAAATGCAAAAAACCCCGTTTATGTTGATCGTAGGCGAGGAAGAAGAGAGAAACGGAACCATCTCTATTCGTCGTCACGGACAAGAAGGAAAGGGAAATATCAGCGTTACAATAGACGAATTTGTTGCTATTGTAAATGAAGAGATCAATAAAACATTAAAAGTATTTACAGTTTAACTTAAATTATAAAGTCATAGCAATAAGAAGCAACAGAGGTTACCAACCTCGCGTAGAAAAAAAAGATGCACACAGAATAAACAGTCTTATTCGTGGTGTACAAGAAGTAAGACTTGTAGGAGAGAACATTGAGCCAGGAGTTTTTAAACTTTCGGAAGCTCTAAGATTAGCGGATCAATTTGAATTGGATCTTGTTGAGATTTCTCCAAATGCAGAACCACCGGTGTGCAAAATCATGGATTACAAGAAATTTGTTTACGAACAAAAGAAACGTGATAAGATCCTAAAAGCGAAATCTACACAAGTTGTTGTGAAAGAAATCCGTTTTGGCCCACAGACCGATGAGCATGATTATGAGTTTAAGAGAAAGAATGCAGAAAAATTCTTGAAAGAAGGAGCCAAATTGAAAGCATTCGTTTTCTTCAAAGGGCGTTCAATCATATACAAGGACCAAGGTCAAATCTTATTGTTGAGATTGGCAACAGATCTTGAAGAATTTGGAAAAGTAGAAGCCATGCCTGTTCTGGAAGGAAAGAGAATGATCATGTTCATCGCTCCTAAAAAGAAAAAGTAATATCCTCCCCTAACCCTTCCGAAGGAAGGGAACAAAAAAAAAGGAGAAACAAATATAACTTCTCGTCACCCTCCCCTTTGGGGAGGGCTGGGGAGAGGAAAAAATAAGTAAGTACGAATAAATTAAAACACTAGGAAAAAATGCCTAAAATGAAAACCAAATCTAGCGCCAAGAAACGTTTTAAAGTTACTGGTTCTGGAAAGATTAAAAGAAAGCATGCTTTTAAAAGTCACATTTTGACTAAAAAGTCTAAAAAACGTAAATTAGCATTGACACACTCTGCGCTAGTTCACAAAACAGATATGAAAAGCATCAAACAACAATTAAGAATTATTTAATAAGTCTTAAAGTTGCAAAGTCAAAGGTCTTAAAGCCTTTGGATATTCGACTTTAAAACTTTTGACTAAATAGTCTTTAGGTTAAAACAATTTAAAATAACCTTGGAGTACGGCCATTAAGCGCTTTTGATTTAATTCAAGCCGCCTGCTACAAAAAAACAATAAAAATTATGCCAAGATCGGTAAATTCAGTTGCAAAAAGAGCAAGAAGAAAAAAAATAATGAAGCAAGCCAAAGGTTTCTTTGGTAGACGTAAAAACGTTTGGACAGTTGCTAAGAATGCGGTAGAGAAAGCAATGTGCTACGCTTACCGTGACAGAAAAGTGAACAAAAGAAATTTCCGTGCATTATGGATTCAACGTATCAACGCTGGAGCTAGATTGGAAGGAATGTCTTATTCACAATTCATGGGTAAAGTAAAAGCTAACGGAATCGAATTGAACCGTAAAGTGCTTGCTGATTTAGCAATGAATCACCCAGAAGCTTTCAAAGCTGTACTTAATAAAGTAAAATAAACGTTTTATAACTCAATTTAGATTACTTACTTATATAAAAAACCCAATCCGAAAGATTGGGTTTTTTTGTTTACATACTGTTCCGCTTAACTGCTTCTACACCATCATTGCATTAAATTATACTTTTTGATAATGTACTTGGTAATAGGCTTTAGTGGTTTTCCCGTTACTGGGTGAAATCCTGCCATATTGAAAAGTTCTATCACTCCATCACGCTTACAATACCACACGATAGGTGTCTCTTTATTAAAGAATTGCAACGTACTACTACAATCTACTTTCTTTAATTTCATTACCTCCTCATCAATGGAACTACTAATTCCAAACTGTCCATTGTCTTTCAAGCAATCTACTGCTACATAATAATTCCCCTCCCATTTCATACAGTCCTTCTCTGGAAAAAAAATTCCTTTTACAGTATATCCCATAAAAAATAATGCCATCAAAATAGCAAGAATAATTCCTGATTTTCTCAAATGCGCATATTGAGAGATTCCTGCTAGAACATTATTAGTAGGGTTCACTAATTGAATACCAACATCGGTCATTCTCTTTTTTTGAAACGCTTTAACACTTTCTTGAGCATCTCTTTCGCTACTCTTACCATGGAGTAAATACGTATTATAAGGCCTTGGAATAAAATCTACCAAAATGGCTGCTAATTCTATTCTAGCCGCAGTATCAGAATCTTTCTGTCCTTTTAGAAAGGATATAATGGGTTTAAATTTTCCGAGATCAAAATTTTCAATTACCCGTCTCAAAGTATCCTCCGCTTTAGCATCAAAAAACATTTTAAATACATTTTCATCTGCATTAGACAGGCCATTACCCAATTTCATCAAGCATAGATTCCGCAATTGTGCAGGGGTTGGATTTAATAATATTCCCGACACTTCATCCATTTTAGATACTTGATATTCTGCTTTAATGGCACGTTTATACTCCTCAAAAGTAATTTTATTCATACTCCTATTTTGGTATTTATAAGCATTAGTCGGAAACTATCAGAATTACCGGAATTACCGGAATTCCTTTGAGAACAAACTGCACTATCCTCATTCCTTTGCTTAAGAATTCTTTGCTGTCTTGAATTGCAATCAAGACAAATGTACAAAACTAGTTCTTAAAAAAAGTGCTACAAAACAGCCTGGTCGGTCTATTCGGGAAGTATAGATGGTCCTATTCTGTTTTCAGCACACTTACTTCCCCAAAAAGCAAATCTTTTATGGTAGGCTAATCCTGATAACAATTCGATTTCGAAATCGGACTGACCAACCCATATTTAATTTTAATTCAAAAAAAAATGAAAAGAATACTACTAGTATCGTGTTTAATCATTGCCGGAATTGCAATGGTTTCCTGTACCAATGACGAAGTACAAACCACTCCAGATAACAAACAACAAGTATCCGCAGATGATACAGGAGGAGGTGCGAATGGACAAACTAAAATTCCTCCTCCAAAATAACAATACAAATATAGAATTAAATCCATATCTAAAATTAATTTATGTATTTTCGGGGAATGAAACTTAAAAAGTTGAATTCCCCGTTTTTAATTTCACTCATCCTTTTATTTACAGGATTTATATCTTGCAAAAAAGAAAGTAACATTGCAACACAAATCAAAAGCAACCCGCACTACCAACAGCATTTTTTACGTGCAGAAAAACATTTTGAAAACCAAGTTTATGATAGTGCTTTTTATTACTACAACGAATCAAAATTAGCTTGTAATGAAGGAATGGATACTGGAAAAATAATTTATTCCTTATTAAAAATGGCTGTAATTCAGCAAATACAAGGGGATTATTTGAGTAGTGAAACCACGGCTACTGAGGCTATTTCCTTATTCCAAAAAACAACAAATCGCTACTACAAATGTGCTGTATACAATATATTAGGTATTAATTATGAGCGACTTTATGACTATGACAATGCAATACTCTACTATAATAAAGCACTCAATCAAATCCCGGATGAATCACAAAAAACAATCCTTACAAATAATATTGCCGTAGCGTATATAGGCAAAAATGATTACAAAAGCGCACTGCAGCTTCTGTTGCCATTAACTCTCCATACAAACATTTCAAACGATGAGGAAAATAATGCCAGGGTTCTTGATAATTTGGGCTATTGCTATTTCAAAATGGGTGATTCAAGAAGTCTTCACTATCTGAATACCGCTTTAATCATTAGAAAAAAAATAAAAGATGACTTTGGAATTACAACCAGTTATCTTAATATTGCTGAGTTCTATAAAAAATCCAATCCTGGATTATCTTATAAATATGCACAATTAGCTTACGAAAAAGCAACAAAAATTAACAATGTTGATGACCGATTGAAAGCAATCGCATTATTAATACGAAATAGCGTTGGGAAGGAAACAAAAAAATTTTCCATTCTTCACCTCCACATCAATGACAGCATCAATAAAGCCCGACAAAAAGCAAAAAATCAATTTGCAAAAATAAAATATGATTCTAAAAAAGATAAAGATGAAAATTTAGAACTAAAAACACAAAAAATAGAAAATGCACTTTTATTAGAAAAGCAAAAAAATAGAAATCTAATTTTATCCTTTGTTATCGTATTCACCTTAATAATAAGCATTTCCGCAGCAAATTTTCTTATGGCTAAAAACCGAAGAGAAAAGGTGAAAATTTCATATACCACTGAAATTCGAATTTCAAAAAAACTACATGATGAACTAGCTAACGATGTGTATCAAACCATGGCATTTGCAGAAACACAAGATTTATCCACCGCACAAAATAAAGAAGTTTTACTAACCAGCCTAGACACTATTTATTCCCGGACACGAAACATTTCCAGAGAAAACAGCACTATTGAAGCAGGAGCACTGTTTGAAACTAGTTTAAAAGAAATGATGTCCGGTTTTCAAACAAATGAAATCAATATATTAACCAATGGAATGGATACAATTCAGTGGAACGCTATAAACAGTACTAAAAAAATAACGCTTTACCGAGTGGTACAAGAGTTACTGGTCAACATGAAAAAGCACAGCCAATGCAGTTTAGTTGTATTAACTTTCAAAAAAAATAAAAATAAATTACAAGTCGATTACACTGATAATGGTATTGGAGCCACGCTTGAAGAATTAACTTCAAAAAATGGACTTCAAAATGTGGAAAACCGTATTCATGCCATAAAAGGAACCCTTAATTTTGACAGTAAATCCAACAAAGGGTTTAGAGTCCGTTTTATTTTTCCAATATAATCTAGTCCATATGTTCCATAAAGTTTTAGTTGCCGAAGATTTAGACACTATAAGCATCGCAATAATTCAAGCACTAAGAGAGCTTTCTATTTTAGAAATTCACCATGCCAAATACTGTGATGAAGCTTTCCTAAAAATAAAAAGAGCCCTTCATGACAAAGTTCCCTATGACTTGTTGATTAGTGATTTATCATTTAAACCCGATCACCGTCAGGATCGATTATCCTCTGGTGAGGAACTCATTGAAGCCGTAAAAAAAGAACAGCCTGAACTTAAAACCATTGTGTTTTCGATAGAAGACAAATCCTTTAGAATAAAATCACTGTATACTAATTTAGGAATAAATGCCTATGTATCAAAAGGAAGAGACAGTATTCCGGAACTCAAGAAAACGATACAAAATATTTATAATAATAAGAACCTTCATCCATCTGAGGAAGTACGCCATGCTTTAAGAAACAAATCCCTTTTTGAAATTGAAGCCTATGATATTTTACTTTTAAAATCTTTATCCAATGGATTAACCCTGGAGGATATTGCTTCGGAATTTAAAAATTCCGGAATTATTCCTAGTGGCACCAGTAGTCTTGAAAAACGCATCAATAGGCTTAAAATATATTTCAAAGCAAACAATAACGTACATCTTATAGCCATCACTAAAGATTTAGGATTAGTCTAATTCGCATTTCAGACTATTAAAAACTAAAAAAAATATTCCAATAACGTTATTACTGCAATTTAAAAGCATCAAAAACAATCAATTGCTAAGGTCATTTACAGCGCTCCAAAGATTTTTGACACGGTGATTAAATCCTAAAACATAGCGGTAGAATTGATATGTTTTTTACGATTATACCAAAGATAAGTGATGACTAAAATTTAATGTCGTATTTTAATAAAGCACTAAATTTCTTTGCCACAGATTTCACAGATTAGCACAGATTAATTCGTTATGTAATTTTAAAAATCTTTTTAATCCTTACAATCTGTAGCAAAAACTCTTTTTAATAATTGCGACAATATATCTTTCTTGCTACTTAAGTATGCGATATTAGCTTAAATTCACTTCTTTTTTTGACCATTGTATTGGCAAATCATAGCCTGATTTTAATAAAAATGATGTCTTTACGGTTTCCCGTAAAAAATAGATTTCAAAAGTTGCTAGATTTGGTTTATAAAAAATCAAATGAAACAAATGCTCCAGTTTACAATAACCAATTTAGTATTCGCTCGATATTCCGAAGGAAGGATCTTGACAAAGGACAACTATCGGGAGTTCAAAAACCAAATAAAAAAACCCATCTTTTTTATACTGTCATTTTGCATCCTAACATCTTGCAAATCAGAACCAAAAAAACAACCTCAACACCGACAAATACTTCACAACCAAATACATCGAAAATATGATGACGATGTGTTAGTAGTACCAAAACAAACGGATACAGCTATAGACAAAAAAACAAATACGCAAACTGATTCGTTAAAAAGAAAAAATCAAATACCTCTTGCAAATCCAATACAAAGTCCAATTGGGATTGCTATACCTCAAGAAAAGCTAAAAAGCTCTTCAAGACAACGAAAAGGTAAAGTTATTTATACATCGGAACGTAAAAAAAAGAATCAATGGAAAAAATTATAATTATGAAATACATCCTGTTGTTTTCAATACAAATAGTTGTACTGAGTATCGGCGGATTATTGATATAGCGTATAAAATTCGGAAAAAACAATCCAAATGAGGAAAACCGTAAAGAAGTTATCTTTTACGGAAGTAATTTTGAAACCAATTAGCAACAAAATACTATGGAATTAACCATTCAACTAAAATCCCTAGCGGATAAAATCATTCAGTTAAAAGACAAAATCGAAACCGAAGAATCAACCAAACACGCATTTGTACTCCCATTTATCAACATGCTTGGCTATGATGCCTTCAATCCGCTGGAGGTAGTCCCTGAATTCACTGCCGATATTGGATTAAAAAAAGGAGAAAAGGTAGACTATGCTATTTTCCAGAGCGGTGAACCCATCCTAATTGTTGAATGCAAAAGCTGGAAAGAAAACCTTTCAGTGCACAGCTCACAACTATTTCGCTATTTTCATGTCACAAAAACTCGTTTTGCACTCTTAACTAATGGCATTCAATATCAATTTTATACCGATTTAGACGAGAAAAACAAAATGGACCAGAAGCCTTTTCTGGAGTTTGACATCATCAATCTCAAAGAAAATTCGATCATTGAAATTGCTAAATTCCATAAATCAAGTTTTAATGTAGATCACATTCTAAACAATGCGAGTGCTTTAAAATATACCAAAGAAATCAAAAAAGAGATTAATGACGAACTGGAAAATCCCTCGAATGATTTTATAAAACTCTTTGCTAATAAAGTATATGCTGGAAGACTTACGGAAAAAGTGATGGAAGAATTCAAAATGTTAGTTCAAAAAGCATTTAATCAATTTATCAACGAAAAAATTAATGACCGCTTGAATGCCGCACTAAATAAAGAAACAATAAAACAACAGGAAGAAAAAACGGAACCCATTGAAGAAGCGAGCAAAGTGGTTACCAGTGACGAAGAACTGGAAGCCTATCGAATTGTCGTGGCTATTCTAAGGCGTAAAATTCCTGTAAACAGAATCGTTCCTCGGGATACTCAATCCTACTTTGGGATTTTACTTGATGACAACAACCGCAAACCTTTATGCAGGTTGCATCTCAACGGAACTAAAAAATATCTTGGCCTTTTCAATGAAAACAAAATCGAAATAAAACATCACATTCAGTCAATTGATGACATTTATCAATTTGAAAAGGAATTATTGGAAACTGTTGGGGCTTATGAAGGGAAGTGATTTGCTTTGTAAAAGTATTTACAATACGAAATAAATCCTGTAATATGACCTTTAAACCTAAGTCATTAAAGTACCTGTTGCACCATAAATTCTAAAAGTTGACAAGAATATTTAATTATAATTAAACAAATGATTTTTAATAACAATTTCAGAAAAATAACGGTAACTGAAAACGGAATAATATTGACTTATAAAACACAAAAAATATTATTTTCTGAGTTAGACAAGACTCACGTTAAAGTAAATAAAATGAGGCCGGTTTATACATTTATAATTATTTGGGCATTACTATCCTTGGGTTTTCTTTCCTATTTATACCTGCAAATAGACCTAATCTTACTGATTACTTTTTTTCTGATTGTATTTATTTTTTTAAAAATGAATGAACACAAAAGCTATAGCATAAAAATCCGTTTGAAAAATGGTGAAATTATAGAAGAAAAAATATTGGCAAAATTAAAACTGGAGACTATCAACAGTATCAATGAAGTCCAAAAAGGGATTTACAACTATAAAATAAATAACAAAAAGAATTAGCTTTAGTTCCTAACTATGATCATTTGATTGTTTATACCAAACTTTAAAAAAAATTATATGAATCTCAAAAAAAATCAAATATTAAAATTGTAATTATCTTTCAAGACTACCCGTTATTTGTACCATACTGCCTCTAGTACATACAATTATTATTATTTCAAAAAAGGAGAATCCTATAACAAGTCTAAGTAATGAAATTTCTCCTTTGTCGATATAACCAAAATAAAATACATCAGAAAACAATATTAAACAATCCATAAGACTCGAAAAATTCCTCAAATTCCATTTAATTATCATACGTTTGAGCTACTCTAATTCTATCCGTAAAAAGTGATACTAATATTCTCCTAATTAAATGAAACCCCTATTTTCCTTACTGTTCCTCTTCCTAGCCACTTTTGCTTTCGCTCAAACCAAAATCCTTTCCTGGAACATAGCCAATTTTGGAAAATCGAAATCCGAAGAAACCATTACTTATATTGCAAAAACGCTGAAAGATTATGACATAATTGCCATTCAGGAAGTGGTTGCCGGATATGGAGGCGCACAGGCAGTAGCACGATTAACAGATGAACTCAACCGAAAAGGAGCTAAATGGGAGTATGTGATCAGTGACCCCACCAGCAGCAGTGCCTATAAAACCGAAAGATATGCCTTCATTTGGAAAACGAGCAAAGTAAAGAAAATAGGAAAAGCTTGGCTCGAAAAAAAATACCATCTAGAGATTGAGAGAGAGCCTTATTATTGCACTTTTCAATATGAAAACAAACAATTCACGCTGGTGAATTTTCATGCTATTACTAAAAAAAAGCAACCCGAAACCGAGATTAAATATTTCAAATTTTTACCTGATGAATATCCCACCTTGAATTTAATTTTTGCAGGAGACTTCAACTGTCCGCAATCACATTCGGTTTTCAATTCGTTGAAAAAAATGGGATTTCAATCTATTTTAGTAAACCAAAAAACCTCGTTGAAACAAGAATGCAAAAAAGAGATTTGTCTCGCTTCTGAATTTGATAATATGTATTACAAAACTTCTAAAACTACACTTCTAAATTCCGGTATTATTCCTTTTTATAAAAATTTTAGCACACTAAAAGAAGCTCGAAAAATATCCGATCACGTTCCTATTTGGTTTGAATTTTCTTTGAATTGATATCCACACCGCATTAAGTGATGTTGTGACTAATGCAATTGATATTGTTCAGGAATATTTAGACAAGGAAAATGAAGATGGAAGCGTTTAATCATTTATCTTTTACATCACAAAAGCTACCGTAACAGGTGGCTTTTTTTTTGATTTTAAATTATTTGGAGCTATTCCTGCTGTTCGTTTTATCCACGCTAAAAAGCGTGGTATACCACTGCCATCAGGGCTAAAAAAACCAATCGGTACTGATTGTATTTTTCATACTAAGTAATAACCATGGTATAATGTCTAATTTTAAAATCAAGATAAAATTACATAACAATCTTATTTAAAGCTGTTTTACTTAAAGTTAATTCTTTTGACTTTACGACTTTTAAACTTTCGACTTACTTATGTCTTTAATTTTTTCTTTTTAGCTGCAGGGAACAACACATTGTTCAAAATCAAACGGTATCCGGGTGAATTTGCATGCAAGTCCAAAACTGTAGGGGGATCGCCTACCTGATGCTGAAAATCCTCCGGATCATGACCCCCATAAAAAGTGAACATCCCTTTCCCCTTCTGCCCATGAATGTAACGGGCTTCGCCATTAAGTTCACCTGTCCCCATGACTAAAACATTCGATTTTACAAGTACCGTATCAAATGATGTTGTTTGTCCCATAAATCCTTTGACAAGTTGTGTGTGATTTTGACACAACATAGTGGGAATAGGATCCCATTTTGCCGAAAATTCCATTAAGGTAAAATAATCTTTTTCCATGGGAATTCTTCGTTTAGAAGTCATATCAATATCAGAGAACTCATATTGTTCAGGTCTTCGCTCTAAGATAAAATCTTTGAAAGCAAAAGAATTACTATAATTCATCTTCGATTGGTAATTGCCTTCACTCACATCCCCATCAAACATAGCTTCGCAAATATCTACTCCATCCGCTGCAAGAGCAATATCAAAACTATCTGTTGCGGAGCACATTGCAAACATAAACCCACCTCCTATTACAAAGTCCCTAATCTTTTTAGCCACAGCTCCCTTTTCGTCAGATACTTTTGAAAACCCTAATTTTGTCGCCAGTATTTCAGC
The DNA here is from genome assembly GCF_003968825.1 of Flavobacterium sp. LS1R10. Classification (NCBI taxonomy): domain Bacteria; kingdom Pseudomonadati; phylum Bacteroidota; class Flavobacteriia; order Flavobacteriales; family Flavobacteriaceae; genus Flavobacterium; species Flavobacterium sp. LS1R10. Next base: position 23,759 of record NZ_RYDH01000004.1, read on the forward strand.
TTCTTTCTTTTGTTCAATATACCAAGGTACATTTTTATACGCTCCGTAAAACTTACCGTATTGCCCGGTAAAATCTTCGTGATGCAAGTGCAACCAGTCATAAAGCAACAATTGGTCTCCCAACACTTCCTGATCATATATAGCTGTAAAAGGAATTTCAGCATAGGTCAAGACCAGCGTCACTGCATCATCCCACGGTTGTTTCCCTTTTGGTGTATACACTGCAATCTTTGGTGCTTTCTCTAAAATAACGGATTCCATATTCTGGGACGGACTGGAGATTTCATTTAAGAGTATCACTTCTTCCTCATCAGAGATTATTTCAAAACTCACTCCTCTAATCTGGCACTCTTTGCGTATTTCCTGCGCATCAGGCACTAAAAAAGAACCGCCACGGTAGTTGAGTAGCCAGCTGACTTTGTGATTTTTTTCCAAACACCAAAACGTAATTCCATACGCCTTCAAGTGATTTTGTTGCGTAGTTTCATCCATTGGCAACAAAATAAAAGAAGCTTTTGCGGAAATTGATAGTAGAAAAATCAGAATATATATAAATCGCTTGTACATCATTGTATTGCCTTTTTATATTTCAAAGATAGAAAGGAAGCCGTTCAAATGAGAATAATTTAACTTTAAAATGAATGCACCAATCTAATTTAAATAAAACCACGTAAAAACACCTAAAGCCAGACGAATTAGTATCTATAAATTTGTAACTATAACCTAATCTACATTAAATGAAAAATTTAGTACTAAATTCAAAGGAAAACAATAACCATTTTAATTTTAAAACTATTTTTAAAAAAATTGGATTTTCTTTGTTAGTAGGACTTATTGTTGTTTTTTACACTTTATGTTTTAATTATTTTCTTCTGTAATGCTAAATCGAGACCAAAAAACACCACAACCAATTGTTTCAAAAAATTATTATGCCGCGTTATCAGAAGAAATCCTATCAACTGCAAAATTAGGAAAAGATACGACTTCCCTCAGAAGACAACTTTATTATATCAGACATACAAAAATCGAAAAGAGTCTGGACACTGATGCTTTAAAAAAAACTTTTTGGATTAATATCTATAATGCTTTTTATCTCATTATTCTAAACGAAACAAAACAAGACGACACTATGTATCGTCTTAAAAGGATAAAGATTGCACGTTCCATATTCTCGTTAAATGATATTGAACATGGTATTTTAAGAAAAAATAAATTCAAAATAGGATTAGGATATGTAACCAATCCATTTTATTCTGGTTTTATAAAAACCTTAGCCGTCAGTAAACTAGACTACCGAATTCACTTTGCGTTAAGAACTACAAATTTAAATCCTGATCCGTTTGATTATTTTAATTGTGATGAAATTGAATCACAGCTTGCTACTGTCACCACTGATTTTATCAAATTTGAAACTGAATTTGACCATGAATCAAAAAAAATGATCGTATCGCAATTTCTGTTTACCTATTTACGGGATTTTGGCGGAATACAATCCATAAAAAAAATGCTGAAAACTATTTTTAAAAAAGATTTCAAAGGATATTCGTTAAAGTTCAAGCCGTATAACAGAATCGAAAAAAAGCACCCTATTTCTTAGTCCATTGGCATTTGTTAAAGGAATCCCTTATCTTAAAACCTGAATTTAAGTTGTTTAAAATTTTAAAAAAATCTTCTCTTTTTTTGCAAAAAAAAGTGCATCCAGCATTGCTTTTAGTACAAATGGGTTCTGATTAATCTTCAAACGGCATAATTTCATTTTGAACCGCATACACAACCAATCCTGCAATATTCCTGGATTCTGTTTTAAGCAACAAGTTATTTCGATGTCCTTCCACCGTTCTTGGACTTATAAAAAGTTGCTCTGCAATTTCTAAGGTGCTTTTTTGATAGCAAATAAGTTTGAGTACTTCCAATTCACGTACACTCAAAAATCCACTATCAAAGTTACTTTTCGTTTTTCTAGTGTTCAAAATATTGGTTTGAATAATTTTCATGACATATTCCGTATAGTAAAATCCTTTTAAAGCCACTTCATTTACGGTTGTAAGCAATTCTTGTGGTGTCGCATTTTTTATCACATAGGAAACAGCACCAACATCAATCATATTCGCCACAAAAGATTTAGAATCATAGCTGGTTAGCGCTATAATTTTTATTTCAGGGAATTCTTTATGGATGATCTTAGTGGCTTCGACTCCATTTAAAATTGGCATTTTCAGATCCATGATAATAATATCGGGATGATTTTTAGTACTGCGAAGGTAGGAAATCAATTCATCCCCATTGGAGGCTTCAAAAACAATCTCAATATTTGTTTCCCGTTCCAGCAAAAAAGAGATTCCTTTTCTAAAAAGAATTTCATCATCTACTAAAATTATTTGAATAACATCATTCATTATTTAAAAATTAAAAGTGACCGTAATCCCTTTATTTACAGCTGAATTAATGACAATAGTGCTGTTTAAAAAAGCGACTCTACTATTAATATTTTTCATCCCAAGACCTTTTTGCTTGTCTTTATTTTTCATATCAAAACCAATTCCATTATCAGAATAAGAGCATTTTTTGAGTCCGTAATTGTCCTCAAAAAGAATAGATATGACAGTTGCCTTACCGTGCCGAATGGAATTATTGATCAACTCTTGCAAGATTCTAAATACGTGTAAATGCTTCATATTATCTTTAATATCAAAGAAGGTTGTATTTTCATAATTTACCGTGACAACTTGAGAACTATTGCATTCCATGCATAATTCTCCCACTCCTGCATCTAGTCCAAATTTATCTAAAACCGGAGGTAACAAACCGTGTGCGATTTTCCTGGAACTATCCAGCGCTTTGGCAGTCAGATTGATGATATTCTCGGTAATTGTTCCTACCTCATCTTTGGTCAAATTTGGAGTATTTAACAAATGACTGTTCAAAGACACAATATTAAGCTGAGAACTGATGTCGTCATGTAAATCTTGGGCAATACGCTTGCGCTCTTCTTCTTGCGTAATAATTACGGCACTCAATAGCTCTTTTTGATACTGGATTTCCAGATCTTTTTTTTCTAATTCTTTCTGGATAATTTTTTTTCTCGAAAAATAGAAAAACAAGATTAAGACGAATCCCATCAAAAGAAAAGCAACACAGGAATAAATAATTATTTCGATTATATCACTTTCATTTATTAATTCTGCCTTCATAAATATTTATTTAATTACTTTTTGGAAAAACTTTTTTTCCACTCTAGTAAAATGAATAATTGGTAGACTATATAGAGTCCTGAGTTCAATACCCAAGGTATTTTTGTGTATTCCAGTCTCAATATATTTGTCAAATTTCCTACTATAAATAAAATGGTGCTTCCAAATAAATAGAGTAAAATACCCATATTGATATAATAATACTCTTTTTTCTCATTTAATATGTTGTAAAGATGTAGGGTTGCGTAGCTAACTATTAAAAAAGAGGTAATGAATATTTCGAATAAATTGAATTTAAAAAACAAACTCGGATCTAGTACGTATTGAATTCCAATGACTGCTAAACCAGCATACAAACCCACTGTAACAATCTTTTTTTGATACGTCTCTTTTAATAAAACTTTGTAAAAAAAACTGAGTATTATAAACTGACCCACAAAATAAAAATGAGACAAATAAAGGTTATTAATATTAACTCTTGCCAAGACATTCGAAATTATTTGGATAACTAAAACCAACCCTAAATATCCTGTAAAAATCTTAAATACTTTATCCTGAAGAGAAAAGCACCGGATAAATAAAACAAAATTCAAAAATAAAACCAAGAGACCTACATATATAAATACATTTAACATCTATTGCAGCATTAGAGTTTCAGGATCACAAGTAGATGGACAAGGAGACGTAAAATCATAAATATCATCTTCCGTTGCACCAGCGTCACCATTGTCTTGAGTGATCATATCAACATAAATTTGAGTTAGGGGATCATATTTTGTTCCCACAATCATTAATTTTTCTACTCCATCATCATCAACTCCTATGTATGCTCTCACTGCATCGACCCCTTCTTTGAGGACTTCTACTAAATCAATTTTAGGGATCAAAAAAGCATTTAAATGATGGTGTTTGTTATAATCCCCTTCTCGTTTAGACCATCGTTTTGCCCATCTTTGGGCTGTTTTTAACGGAATGACATTCACAACTTTTCCTTTTTTTAGGCTTCCAGAAGTAGTTTCTTGTGACATATTTATTAGGTTTGCAGATTACGGATTTTATAAATAAAAAATTATTAGCTAAACTACTGTTTTTTATTGTTTATACAAAACCAGCTTAGTAATTATACAAGCTATAGGGTTAGTTTTCAAAATAAGCACCGATCGCCCTGATCGCTTATTTAGTTTTTGTAACCCTAATTTGGTTTGTAGAGAACCTAATTTGTATTAGCCCTGCTGAATGGTATTAATTTAATATGACTATCCGTCACTTGTACCAATGCTAAAAATAGCTTGTTTTTGAGTCATCAACCTATTAAATACGAGCTATGAACCTACCTGAATTTTTAGAGAAATACCCTGATTAAGCCACACGTAATAAGGGATTCAAAGCTAAACTACTTGAAATGGTAATTGTATGTAAAAAGTGTCAACACACCGAACATTACTTTCGTAAGGCAGATTTAAAATTTCAATGCAAAAAATGCGGTAGTCGTGTCAGTCTTCGTTCAGGCACCGTTATGGAGAATACTAATTTGCCTTTTCCAATATTGGATGCTCTGTATTGAACTCGTGATGCTGTCACAAAAGAGTTTTTCGGCATTAGAAATACAACGTATGTTGGGTCACAAACATTATGAACCCTTGGTAGGGTAAATTGCTTTAGAGTTGTCTTACTTGAGAATGCTATCAATAAAGAAGCACTCAATAATCACTAAAATAAAAATTATGAACACATTTAAAGCCTTACTCATTTTGATCACTATTGGTTTTGCCATAAATATAAATGCGCAAGAAGCCAATAGTACCGATGAACCAAAAAAAAACACAAAACAAGCTACGGTAACTTATTACCAACAACGCGCTGCAGAGGATGCAAAATATGAGCAGGAGTTTACTGCTCAAAACAACAGCGAAGACAAAGCTTTTTGGAAAGAACAAAAAAAATACGAAAAACAATTAAAGAAAAACAACAAAAAAGCTTATCGCGCCTACATACAAGGAAAAAAAGAGGCATACGCAGAACATCACCAACATTGCAATCACGATCACCATAGCGATTATTTTTATAGCAATGCCCAGTTTTATTATTACCAATACGACAACAGACACAACTATCAGAGAAGACCAAATCGTACTATAATAAACACTCCGGTGCGAGTAAGCACTCCGAGCATTCGTTTAGGGATTTTTTAATTACGGGTAAACTATTTTTTTTTAATAATATCTTTTTTAAGACCGACGAAATAATTTTTGTTAAAGAATTCTGATTGAAGTTTCTATGCCATATATTTATTTACTGACTAACCAAAAAGAGCACTCCTAGAGGATTTATTCCTGACACTTTCACAACACTGACAACAGATCTGTAATAATAAAACCTCTTGTAACACTTTTAAATAAATCTAATTACTGTATATTACCATCTTATCTAAAGGTGGAAATTATGAAAGACAATAAAATATTACGTTATATTAAAGACGTGTTAGAAAATAAGCCAACTGGCTGGTTGAATCTAACAACTCACAGACTAGATATTTATGACGAAAAATTGGCGAAAACTCAATTCTTAGAACAGTTTGAAATTTTATTTAATAGCAATAATTCTGAATCAAAGGCATTAGGAGAGTTACCCACTGCTTATGACTATATTCGATTAGGGCATCCATTATCTTGTATATTAGAATGGGTGATTGCCCACTTACATCATTTAAAACCAGAAAATGTAATTAGTTTTTCCTCAAAGACGACTCCAATTTTGGCAGTACTAAGGAAAAATTTATTAGCTGGCAAAAACACTCAAATTATTTACACTGGTGAATTACCAGAATTTTTTGATGTTGAAGTACTTCAGCACATTTATGGCTATACATTTGATTTAAAGAAGATTGAAAAAGAAACAGCCATTTCCAAGTTTGACGGGAGTACCATTTTCATTACGCAGCAAGATGAAATTAGCACTTTTGATTTTACCAAAAACATTGACTTTTTTATCAATGTTCATTCTGACTTTGGAAGTATTTTAGTTGTAAATGGAGACCAAAACGAAAGTTATATCCCCGAAATTCAGCATGTCAGAAGAAGAGAGACCATTGCAATGACGCCAGCCAATTGTCTTGCTATGTTGAAAATTCTGACAGCACAATCTTCTTTAGAACCAAAAGAGAATACTATCGAGACAAACAAAGCAATGGTTTTAGATTCGATTGCGACCATTACCGGAAGCAAGACAAAAGCACTAATTGCTTCCAGTGGACTATCAATTCAATATGCGGTTGTCATGGGATTAATTCATGATGCGAAGGAAAACCATAAAGGAAAGGCGATCAAAATTATTGTTCCCCCCAATTGTTACGGTGGTACAAACGACCAAGCCAGACGAGTTGCTGCTTGCATTGACTCTGTTGAAATACTGGATTTACTGGTTGACGGTGGTAAAGATATGGTTGAAAGTATTGCGCTTCTTTTAGATAAAATTGCTGACGAGGATGCTATTCCAATCATAATTGCTGAAATTCCAACAAATCCCAGAGTTGAAGTTCCGGATCTTTTCAAATTAAGCGCTACTTTGAGTAAACAGCGAAAAACTGCAACTGGTAAAATTGCTACAGATCCTATTTTTGTTTTAGATCAAACCTTTTGTCCAAATGTACACTTTTTAGGTGAAGAGGATATATTATCACCAATTAGGACCATTTCATATGTAAGCGGATCTAAATTTCCAAGTGGCGGGCAATGTACTGCGGGCTATTGTGTGGGAAATAAAAAAACGGAAGGGTTGATGAAAAAAATAGAATTTCATCTAAAACTTTGCGATAATGAGGCTACCAATCTTCAAATGGAGATTTTGGCAAAACAATTGCCTTCTATGAATCAAAGAATAAAGGATGCATATCATAATACACATGAATTTGTAAACTTCATAAACAAAACTTTACCAGCGGCGAAAATTAATTTTGTTTCGTCAGCATTGGCAGACCAAGGATTTACCCCCTCTGTGTTTTCATTAGACCTTCCCAGTAAAGGGAACACAACGGAAGAAAAAGAAGCTCATAAAAGAGAGTTAAATCTTAGGTTAATAAATTTAATGATTAGAGAAATACCTAATGAAAGCAAGTTTTGTGTGAGTTATGGGCAGTTAAAAGGATGTTACTGGACTATTCCGGCAACATCAACTCAAGGGACGACTAAAGAGGGTGACAAAGATTACATCGTACGTGTAGCACTTTCTCCTACCATGGATTTAGAACTTCACAAAAAAGTTTTTTTAGATTTTGTCAGCCAAATTTAATTCTGATCCTATACCATTCCTCTATTTAACCTTGAAGGAAAAAACTAAGTAATGATCCATATTAACTAAAATAGAATTTTCTGATTTTTTTTTTACAGAAACAGACAATCATTACAAGTAAACCAATGTGGAGGGATAGGTCAAAGATTTGGTTATTAATACCAAACAAAATTACTATTGGCTCCATAAAAAAGCTTTCAGAAAAGTATTTGAATGCTGATAAAATGATCTATTTAGTGGTAGGTGATGCTGAAACGCAGTTAAAAAAGCTGAAGAAAATTGGTTATGGAACGCCAATTCTTCTGAATACACCAGCGGTAAATAAGCTGATTTAAAACTAATTTGGGTTATAAGTAATAACCATGGTATAATGTCGTATTTTAAAATCAGGATAAAATTATGTAACAATATGATTTAAAGCTGTTTTACTTAAAGTTAATTCTTTTGACTTTACGACTTTTAAACTTTCGACTTACTTACATCACTGATTCTCATAGCCGCGATAGATGTGAAAATTTTATTCACTCATTTCATCATATCGCTCCGGAACTTGGGGATCATACAGCGAACATTTGAATTCATCCATTATATTCACTAAAGTATCCATTGTTTTTCCTTCAGTGCCATAACAATCAATTTTTACACTTTGGGGCGTCATCCTGATATGAAAAGCACCTGCACCATAGTTATTTTTCCAACTGTTCTCGTCTACTTTTTCCCATTTGGAGAATACAGAAGCAATTCTGTTCAAAATGACTTGTACCGGAAGTTCTTCAAGACCTTCAATTTCAGCTTGTTCTTCTGAAACAGCTTCATAAACTTCGTGATGGTTGAGATAAATCCCCTCCAGATATTTCCAAAAAACCAATTCGTACATAGATAAAAAATTAAAAGATTAAAGAATTGAAAGATTGAAAAATGAACTTCAATTGAAGCTTTTTAATATTCAAAAGTTCCGTATTCACTGGTAATAGTCAGTTTTTTTGAAGTAGCAGCTTCTACTCTACCTACGATTTGCGCATCAACATTAAATGATTTTGAAATCGCAATAATGTCTTGTGCAACAGCTTCCGGAACATAAATTTCCATACGGTGACCGCAATTGAAAACTTGGTACATTTCTTTCCAATCCGTTTTAGATTGTTCTTGAATTAACTGAAATAATGGCGGAACTGGAAATAAATTGTCTTTTATAATGTGTAGGTTTTCTACAAAGTGTAAAATTTTAGTTTGGGCTCCTCCACTGCAATGCACCATTCCGTGAATTTGATTGGAAGAATATTGGTCTAAAATTTTCTTAATGATTGGTGCATACGTTCTGGTTGGCGAAAGCACTAATTGTCCGGCATCGATTGGTGAATTTTCAACGGCGTCTGTCAATTTTACTTGTCCAGAATAGATTAATTCTTCAGGAACTAAAGCATCGAAACTCTCCGGATATTTGGTTGCCAAATATTTCCCGAAAACATCATGACGCGCCGATGTTAACCCGTTGCTTCCCATTCCGCCATTATAGTTTTTCTCGTAGGTAGCCTGGCCAAAAGAAGCCAATCCTACAATTACATCACCGGCTTTAATATTAGCATTATCAATTACTTTGCTGCGTTTCATACGAGCAGTTACTGTTGAATCTACAATTATAGTTCGAACAATATCGCCTACATCAGCAGTTTCTCCACCTGTTGAATGAATGGTCACCCCAAAAGATTCCAGTTCTTTAATCAGTTCTTCGGTTCCGTTAATAATTGCTGAAATTACTTCAGCGGTAATCAAATTTTTATTTCTTCCAATGGTTGATGAAAGCAGAATATTATCCGTTGCACCCACGCACAATAAATCGTCAATATTCATGATTAAAGCATCTTGGGCAATGCCTTTCCAAACAGAAATATCGCCTGTTTCTTTCCAATACATGTAGGCCAAAGAGGATTTAGTTCCCGCTCCGTCAGCATGCATGATCAGACAATATTCTTCGTCTTGAGTTAAATAATCAGGGACAATTTTACAGAAAGCTTGTGGATATAATCCTTTATCAATATTTTTTATCGCATTATGAACATCTTCTTTGGATGCCGAAACACCGCGAAGCGCATATCTTTTTGAAGTATCTGAACTCATGTAGTCTAGTTGTGAAGTCTGCTTTTATGCAGGTAGTTGTGCGGCAAAGGTAATTATTTTTTTGGGTTTTGCCTATCGAGTCATCAGAAGTGTTTCTTGCTAAAATTGTCATACTAAGAATATTTGTTTACACCCTTCAATTTAGCCTTTCAAGGTGCAAAACATCAAAAAAATGTCTACCTGAAACAGATAGACATTTTTATTAAATTTCAATGGCGCAATAAATTACTCCCAATCAAGCATGCATGCGTCAAAAAATAATACTACCCTAGAGCACCGGTAAATCCAGATATTATTTGACTTATAATGACACTCGATGTGTTAATAAGTAGATTACTTCGTAAATAACAATTCTCTGTATTTTGTTAGTGTCCAAATCTCATCATCCACTAACAGCTCCAGTTTATCACAATGGCTTCTAATTTCTTCAAAAAATGGTTTTACTTTATCACAATAAGCTAGAGCCATTTCATGTGCATCAGTAATTGCATTGGCTTTCTTTCTAGCTTCGGTCATTTCATGAACTTTAGAATTGATCCCCTCAATATGTCCGGAAATTTCTTTGATTAAAATGATTTGTTCTTTTGCAATTTTTTCAAAATCAGCACCAAAAATCTCTTTTAGTCCCTTCACATTTTCAATCAAAGTGTTTTGGTAGCGAATGGCTGTTGGAATAACATGGTTTTGAGAAAGATCACCTAAAACTCTACCTTCAATTTGAATTTTCTTAGTATACTCCTCTAATTCTATTTCATAACGTGCCTCCACTTCAATATGATTCATGATACCCATTTCAGAAAACAAATCTAAAGCTTGCTTAGAAGCTCTTGCTTTTAGTGCTTCAGGAGTTGTTTTAAAGTTACTTAACCCTCTTTTACCCGCTTCAATTTCCCATGCTTCACTGTATCCGTCACCTTCAAAAAGGATTTTCTTAGAAACTTTGATGTACTCTCTCAAAACATTGAAAATAGCATCATCTTTTTTCATGTCTTTAGATTCTATCAGCGCATCTACTTCAATTTTGAAATCTTTTAATTGTTTTGCTACAATAGTATTCAAAGTCGTCATTGAATTAGAACAGTTAGCTGATGATCCTACTGCTCTGAACTCAAACTTATTTCCTGTAAAAGCGAATGGTGATGTTCTATTTCTATCTGTATTGTCCAAAAGAACATCTGGAATTTTCCCTACTACATTTAGTTTTAAGTCTGTTTTTTCTTCTGGAGATAGTTTCCCTGCAGTTACACCTTCTAATTCTGCTAGAACTTTAGTCAACTGCGCCCCAATAAATACGGATATAATTGCTGGTGGTGCTTCATTTGCCCCTAGTCTATGATCATTACTTGCAGTAGCAATTGCACCTCTTAATAAAGACTCGTAATCATTTACTGCTTTTATTGTATTGATAAAGAAAGTCAGAAACTGTAAATTACTCATTGGAGTTTTACTAGGGCTCAATAAATTCACTCCTGTATCTGTTGCCAAGGACCAGTTATTATGCTTTCCGGAACCGTTCACTCCTTTGAAAGGTTTTTCATGAAACAACACTTTCAAATCATGGCGTTCTCCTACTTTTTGCATCACATCCATCAACAAGCAGTTATGATCAACAGCAAGATTTGTTTCTTCAAAAATAGGAGCCAATTCAAATTGATTTGGTGCTACTTCATTATGACGTGTTTTCACAGGAATTCCTAACAACATGCATTCTTGTTCCAAGTCTCTCATATACATTAAGGCACGAGTAGGTATAGACCCAAAATAATGGTCATCTAATTGTTGCCCCTTAGCCGATGTATGTCCTAACAAAGTCCTACCGGTCATCATGAGATCAGGACGCGAATTTGCTAAAGATCTATCAATCAAGAAATATTCTTGTTCCCAACCTAAAGTTGCAGTTACCTTTTTTACATTTTTATCAAAATATTTACATACTTCGGTAGCAGCGTCATCCATAGCGGTCAAAGCTCTCAACAAAGGTGTTTTATAGTCTAAAGCTTCCCCCGTATAGGAAATAAAAACCGTTGGAATACACAAAGTAGTTCCAAAAATAAATGCTGGAGATGTTGGATCCCAAGCTGTATACCCTCTAGCTTCAAATGTATTTCTGATTCCACCATTTGGAAAACTAGATGCATCCGGTTCTTGTTGTACTAATTGAGCGCCACCAAATTTCTCTACTGGATCACTGCCATCATACGAAGTTTCAAAGAAAGCATCATGTTTTTCAGCGGTTGTTCCTGTAAGTGGCTGAAACCAGTGTGTATAATGAGTCACCCCTTTAGCCAAGGCCCACTCTTTCATTCCCATTGCGATATAATCCGCTAATTTTCTGTCTATTTTAGTTCCATGTTGAACTGCATCGCGCACTCCTTTAAAAGCATCTGAAGTTAAAAACTGTTTCATTGCTTTGTCATTAAAGACATTTGAACCAAAAATAGTTGATTTTCTATCAGTCTCTTCAAATTTTACTGGAACTCTGTTTGATGCTTCTTTCAAAGCTTGAAAACGTAATGATGACATACAATTTTGTTTTAATTAATTAAACCCCCTATTATTTTGATGCAAATATAATTTAATAATTACTTTTATAAAATATTACCTCTGTTTTTTATGGGTAACCACGTCAAATTTATTAAATTAACAAAAAATATTAATTATAATAACAACTTAGCAATTTAAACACCCCTATTTATTTTTACTGATATTTTCATAAAATAAAATAAACATAGACAATCACAAACAACAGCAAACTTTCGATTAAATATTTATTGAAGTTAAACAATCTAAAAGTATCTTTGTGCAACTTTTTAAATATATGATATATGATTGTCTGGATTTCTTTCTTAGTAGCCGTAATGATTTTCTTGGCTCTTGATTTAGGTGTTTTCAACAAAACGCCACATATTATAAGTTCAAAAGAAGCGGGTAAGTGGACTGCAATATGGGTTACTTTATCATTCCTGTTTTCCGGCGTTATTTATTGGCTCTACAACAATAATTATATCGCAAATCCGGATCAATTAACTCCCACAACAGCATCCATAAAGTTCATTACCGGATATTTAATTGAATTATCATTAAGCATTGACAACATCTTTGTCATAGCCATAATTTTTTCTGCTTTTAAAATTCCGCCACAATACCAGCATCGTGTTTTATTTTGGGGAATATTAGGGGCAATATTCTTTAGAGGCCTAATGATCTTTTTTGGCGTTATGCTAATCAATAAATTTTCTTGGATGACGTATATTTTTGGTGCTTTCCTGATCTATACTGCCATGAAAATGTTGTTTGGAAATGAAAATGAAAAATTTGAACCTAAAAAATCATTCGTCTATAAAAGCCTAAAAAAAATAATGCCCATATCTAATCATATGGATGAGGAGCATTTCTTTGTCAAAAGAAGACACATTACTGCCGCAACCCCTCTATTTGTAGCTCTTGTGGTTATTGAAGTCATGGATGTGGTTTTTGCCATTGATAGTGTTCCTGCTATTTTAGCCATTACTAATGACCCCTTTTTAGTTTTCAGTTCTAATATTTTTGCCATTCTAGGATTGCGATCCATGTATTTCTTTCTGGCTAATATGTTAGCTAAATTTAGTTATCTGGAATACAGTCTAATCGCTATTTTAAGTTTTGTTGGTGTGAAAATGTTAACCCATGACATACTAAAAAAATACAATTATGAAATTCCGGAATGGATGTCACTGGCTTTTATAGCGGTGGCTCTTATAGTGGGAATTGTAGTTTCACTTAGAAAAAACAGCAAAGAGTTTGTCTCCTAATTTTAAGGTCTATAAAAAAAGGAAATCTTTCGATTTCCTTTTTTTTTGACTTCTCTGAAATTATAAATTTATTTTTTGAATTTCACTTTTACTAACCTTCAATGAGGACATAACTGCATCCATATTATTTTTGTTTATTGTAGAGGCAAAATTTGCTGGTACAATTACTATTCTAAAAGTTTGATTTTGTGTCCAACTGGAATCTAAAGTATTCAGATTGAAATTAGCCGCAAGAAAAATTTTAACATCAAACCTGGAATAATCAAAATTAAAATCTAATTCACCACCATTATTCAGATAATACGTTTGAGGCATTAATTTCCAAATATCTGCTCCATTTACCGTATCATACAAATGGTATACTAAAACAGAATCCGAAGAATAAATTGGCGGATCAAATACAACCAAGCTGCTATAATTATTATTGGAGTTGAACGAAGTTGTAACTTCATACACTTCAGTTCGAGGACCGTTATCAACGGTATCATATAGTTCTGTCACTTCACAACTTTGTAGAGTCATCATCCCGATGAAAACTAAAAATAAGGTAATTTTTTTCATTCGTTATCGTTTTATAATTTATATTAAAAAACTCTATTCATGAATTGTGCCAAACTTTATTTTCAAAAAAAAGTGCTTTTCAATTATGGAAAAAAAAACTTAAATTATACCTAATAATCCTGGGCTTAAAAGGAACTAAAAAAGCCTCTCAGATGAAAGGCTTTTTTAAAATTTTATTACTATTCGGTTATTATTTCTCCACAACAGCCACGCCATTATTGTTTAAAATTTTGCTAAAAAACAACACATGAGAAGGTAACGCATTTTCCCAATATTCCCACGTATGCGCTCCTGGCCGTTCCGTATAATCGTGAGCAACTTTATTATAAACAAGCCTTCGGTGTAATTCTCTATTGGATTCAATCAAAAAATCATCTACACCGCAATCTATAATCAATTCCAGTTTGTTACTTTTTATTTTATCCACCATATTCAAAACTGCACTGGAGGCATATACTTCCTGTGGCGCTCCTTCAATCCCAAAAACAGGTTCCATTAATTTAGTAACTCTTTCCTTAGATTCCGGATTAATCATGCTTCCCATATCAACAGCGCCGCTCATACTTCCTGCTGCACAAAATAGTTCTGGATGTCTTGCCGAAAGATACAATGCTCCGTGACCTCCCATAGAAAGTCCCGTAATTACACGTCCTTTTCTGTTGTTTATTGTCCGATAAGTGTTGTCTACTTTCTGAATTACTTCTTTTGTAATATACGTTTCAAACTGACTTCCCTTATTCACAGGACTATCCAGATAAAAACTGAATGTTTCTCCTTCCGGCATTACGATTATGATATTATACTGATCTGCTAAATTGTGCAATAAATTCTTATCCGGAGTTTTAGACAACCAATCATTAAAATGACCATAAGCGCCATGCAACAGATAAAGCACGGGATAATTAATCTTGCTTTTTGCATACGAACTTGGTAATACTACCGCAGCTTTATACGTTTTATTCATTGCCATACTAGGAATTTGCAATGTATCGGCTTTTGCTGCATAAGAAACTACAGTATGACCAAGAAGAAAAAATAAGAATACAATTTGAAGTTTTTTCATACTATTCGGTTTTAAGGTAAAATGTAAATATAGTACTTTAACTCGTTGGGTGTAATTAATGAAAATTTCAATTAATCTTAACTAAAAAAATGAACCACATAGAAACATAGAAAAAAAGAGTTGGACAGCCCAATTTTTGGCTTCATATAGCTATGATTTTCTCCAAAAAAGTGAAACGACTTACATAATTTTAAAATCTATGTTTCTATGTGGTTAAAAAATTAAACGCATTGGATTACACCCAACAGCTACTTTAGAATAAATGTAATAAAGTCGCAATAATTACATGAACAAAAAAAGACCTCTCATTACTGTAAGGTCTTAAAAAAAAAGATCATGCCCGCCCGAAAGCGGGATAAGCGATTCACACACTTTTTGCGATGCAATTCAATACTGATTACCTAAGATCCCGCCCAAAAGCGGGATAAGCGATTCACACACTTTTTGCGATGCAAAAAGTGGTTCTCTGCTTACATATTTCTTCTGTATTGTCCACCTACTTCAAATAAAGCAGCTGTTATTTGTCCCAAGGAACAAACCTTGGTCGCTTCCATTAAATGCTCGAATAAATTTTCGTTTTTAATGGCTGCTTCCTGAAGCGTATTTAAATGATCCTTCACTACATCCTGATTGGATTGATGCAAATGGTTCAACATATCAATTTGGTATTGTTTTTCTTCCTCTGTGGCGCGAATTACTTCGGCGGGGATTACTGTTGGAGAACCTTTGGAACTCAAAAACGTATTCACACCAATGATAGGAAATTCACCTGTATGTTTCAAAGTCTCATAATACAAACTTTCTTCTTGAATTTTACTTCTTTGGTACATGGTTTCCATAGCTCCAAGCACGCCACCACGTTCTGTAATTCGGTCAAATTCTAATAAAACTGCCGCTTCGACTAAATCCGTTAACTCTTCAATAATGAAAGCACCTTGAATTGGATTTTCATTTTTGGCCAGTCCTAATTCTTTATTGATAATCAACTGAATTGCCATCGCACGACGCACAGATTCTTCTGTAGGTGTTGTAATTGCTTCATCATACGCATTGGTATGCAAGGAATTACAGTTGTCATAAATGGCATACAACGCTTGCAAAGTAGTACGAATATCATTGAAATCTATTTCCTGTGCGTGCAAAGAACGCCCCGAAGTCTGAATGTGGTATTTCAACATTTGCGCACGCTCGTTAGCGCCATATTTATTTTTCATGGCTTTCGCCCAAATTTTACGTGCCACACGACCGATAACGGCATATTCAGGATCTACACCATTCGAAAAGAAAAACGATAAGTTGGGTCCAAAATCGTTAATATTCATACCACGACTCAAATAATATTCTACATACGTGAACCCATTAGAAAGTGTGAAAGCCAATTGTGTAATTGGATTTGCTCCCGCTTCGGCAATATGATACCCTGAAATAGAAACCGAATAAAAGTTCCTTACATTCTTAGTAATAAAATATTCCTGTACGTCACCCATTAATCGCAACGCAAATTCAGTAGAGAAAATACAGGTATTTTGCGCTTGATCTTCTTTAAGAATATCGGCCTGAACGGTTCCACGAACTTGAGATAACGTTCTTGCTTTTATTTCGTTATACACTTCCAAAGGTAAAACCTGATCTCCGGTTACACCCAAAAGCAGCAACCCTAAACCGTTATTCCCTTGGGGCAAATCCCCTTGATAATGCGGTCTTTCAACTCCTTTTGCTGCATATATTTTGTTGATTTTTACCTCAACTTCTTTTTCAAGGCCATTTTCTTTGATGTAAAACTCACATTGTTGGTCAATCGCTGCATTCATGAAAAACCCTAATAACATAGGTGCCGGTCCATTAATAGTCATACTCACCGAAGTCATTGCATGAACCAAATCAAAACCAGAATATAATTTCTTAGCATCATCCAAACAACAAATAGAAACTCCGGCATTACCTATTTTTCCATAAATATCAGGGCGTACATGTGGATCGTTTCCGTATAAAGTCACACTGTCAAAAGCCGTTGATAATCGTTTTGCCGGTAATCCCGCACTTACATAATGAAAACGTTTGTTCGTTCTTTCCGGTCCGCCTTCTCCGGCAAACATACGAGATGGATCTTCTCCTTCACGTTTAAAAGGATATAAACCTGCGGTAAAGGGAAATTCTCCAGGAACGTTTTCCTGCAAACACCAACGTAAAATATCACCCCAAGCTTTGTACTTTGGCAATGCAATTTTCGGAATTTGAGAATGTGAAAGGGACTCCGTGTGCGTGGCCATTTTGATTTCTCTATCCCGAACTTTGAACGTATACACCGGATTCTTGTACTTGTTTACTTTCTCGTCCCAAGTCAAAATGATTTCCCAGTTGTATGGATCCAAATCCATTTTTATTTTATCAAATTGATTTAGTAAAAGATTTAAAAATATTTTGTCCTCAGCAGCACCCGGTTTTTCAGATTCTAAAGCACTTGGCAAAACCGAATCGTCATTAATTCCTGTTTTATTCAATTCAGGGATTTTTCTAGTAACCGATTCAATCGTTTTAAAAATCCCGTACAATTTCTGAGCCACTTGCTCTTGGCTAACGGCCGTAACATCATACTTCCGGTTGCTCTCGGCAATTTCAGACAAATAACGGGTTCTGTGTGGCGGAATAACGAAAATCTTCTCGCTCATTTCACGAGTGATTTGGAATGTTGATTTCAAATCAGAATTCGTTTTTTCATGGACTTTATCCATTATCGCTTTGTACAGCGTATTCATTCCCGGATCGTTGAACTGCGAAGCAATAGTCCCAAAAACCGGAAGCGTATCTAAATTCGCATCCCATAAATTATGGTTGCGTTGGTATTGTTTTTTCACGTCTCTCAATGCATCCAGAGATCCGCGTTTGTCAAATTTGTTTATCGCTACCAAATCAGCAAAATCAAGCATGTCGATTTTTTCCAATTGAGTTGCAGCGCCAAATTCAGGCGTCATTACATATAAGGATACATCAGAGTGATCCATGATTTCTGTATCGGATTGTCCTATACCTGAGGTTTCCAGGATTATGATATCATAATTTGCTGCTTTAATCACTTGGATTGCATCGGCAACATATTTAGACAAAGCCAAATTCGATTGGCGTGTGGCCAAAGAACGCATGTAAACTCGAGGGTTATTAATAGCGTTCATTCGGATTCTATCACCTAACAAGGCACCGCCGGTTTTTCTTTTTGATGGATCGACGGATATTAATCCGATAGTTTTTTCCGGGAAATCGATTAGAAAACGACGCACTAATTCATCCACCAAAGAAGATTTTCCTGCTCCACCTGTTCCTGTGATTCCAAGAACCGGAGTTTTACAACCCTGATTCTTTTTTTGGATAACTTCCAGAGTTTTGGCCGCTATGTCTGGGAAATTCTCTGCTGATGAAATAATTCTGGCAATTGCTTTTGGATTTTTTTCTTCCAAATGTTTTATTTCATCCGTCAGTTTATCTCCAACGGGATAATCAGATTGTTGTACTAAATCATTAATCATTCCCTGCAATCCCATCGCGCGACCGTCATCCGGCGCATAAATACGGGTGATTCCGTACGCTTGCAATTCGGCAATTTCAGAAGGCAGGATTACTCCTCCTCCCCCACCAAATATCTTGATTTGCCCAGCTCCTTTTTCCTGAAGCAAGTCATACATGTATTTGAAATATTCGTTGTGTCCGCCTTGATACGAAGTTATCGCAATAGCATTCGCATCTTCCTGAATCGCGGTATTGACCACTTCTTCCACACTGCGATCGTGACCCAAATGGATTACCTCAACGCCTGTAGACTGAATGATTCTACGCATAATATTGATTGCAGCATCGTGACCGTCAAAAAGCGCAGCTGCGGTAACAATTCTTACTTTATTGTTAGGGATATATGGTTTTTGTTGTTCCATTTTATGAATATGATAATTTAAGACTGCAATTTACAATTTTATTTTAAAAATTATCCGTTGTTACTGTTGGTTATTAATAAATAATAAAGTTTATGCCATGCAGGACAACAAATAGATTAAAATTGGGCTATTTTTTTAAACATAAAACAACCCAATCTAACTTTTTTATAAACACAGATACATTTAGTTTTGAAAAACACTAATCATTACTAAAAAACAAAGCTAAAAACAAAATGCTAATGCAAAAAATTACAATCCTAATCCATTGCAAAGATCAAAAAGCAATTATTGCCTCCGTTACAAATTATATTGCCTTCATTGATGGCAATATAATCTACCTAGACCAACACGTTGATGCTAATGAGAATGTGTTTTTCATGCGTTTAGAATGTGAATTCAATACCAAAAATTGGAATATTGAAGCTATTAAAAATGATTTTCAAGCAACGTTGGCTTCACCGTTTAATATGTCCTGGGCAATGTACACCCAAGATGAAAAACCAAAAATGGCATTATTTGTTTCAAAATACGACCATTGTTTGTATGATATTTTAGGACGCCACAGCGCTGGTGAATTGCCACTAGAAATTCCTTTGATAATAAGCAACCATGAGGATTTGAAACCAGTAGCAGACCGTTTTAATATTCCGTTTCATTATGTACCTTTTACCAAAGATACAAAAGCCGAAGGCGAGCAAAAACAACTGGATTTACTGAAGCAGTATACTATTGACTTTATTGTTTTGGCTCGCTACATGCAGATTATCACCCCTAAATTGATTGCGCAATACCCGAATCAAATCATCAACATTCATCATTCCTTTCTCCCTGCGTTTCCCGGGGCAAAACCCTATCACTCAGCTTTCATGAGAGGTGTTAAAATCATAGGCGCTACCAGTCATTATGTGACTGAGGAATTGGATGAAGGTCCAATTATCGAGCAGGATATTACCCGAGTTACACACAGTCATTCTATTGAAAATTTCATCATGAAAGGACGTGATCTGGAACGTACGGTTTTGGCAAGAGCCATAAAACTGCATGCCGAGAGAAAAACAATAGTATATGACAATAAAACGATAGTATTTCTATAGACTTATTACCCTTTAAAATCCAGGTCTTAAACAAAAAGATAACTCAAAATTAAAACCTGAGACAGTCCATCGTGTAACTTGCTACCGAGTGAACAAAAAGTATGCATTGAAACAAAGTAAAAAAAAACTTAACGTATGTACAACAAAGTAATAACAAAATCTTAACAGCAAAACGCCTCTGTAAGTGTGATCTTTGCAGAGTAATAAACTGGTTATTTATTATTTTGGTTTTGGTTAGTTAAAGAATTGCCTGCATAAAAAATGCAGGCAATTTTTATTTAGCAGTGTTTATAAAAGAAAGAACAGCATCGTTAAAAACATTAGGCTGTTCCACATTGACTACATGTCCACAGTTTTGTATTACAAACAACGTGGACGATTTGTAATGATTTTCTACCACTTTTTTAACTGATGGTAAAAACATATAATCCTCTTCGCCCATCACATAAAGCGTAGGAATATTTAACTCGACCTGACGGAACCATTTGAGTACCGGATTTATTTCGGCGGTGAGTTTAAACCATTTGATAAATTCTTTTTGGTATAATTTCTTGGCCTCGTTGATAAAAAGCACCCGAGACTGTTTGTGACTTTTTTTTGGCATGATGACAAAGGCAAAAAACTGATATAAAACCAAATAAGGCAGTACATATTTAAACAAATTACCCAATCGCATCAATACTTGAGAACGGAAATTCATTTTCAATATCGCACCGCCAAGGATCATGCTTTGCACGCGTTCCGGATACATTTCAGCCAATTGTCTGATGAGTATGGTTCCCAATGAAATTCCGACAAAATGTGATTTTTCAATTTTGAGATGGTTTAAGACTTCCAGAATATCATTGGCCAAAGCCGAAAAAGTATATTTTTGTTTGAAAGCTGTTTTCAGCGTAGGTTTTGATTCCCCGTGACCGCGTAAATCCAATAATAAAACACTATGCTGTTTCTTAAAATCCCGTATTTGTTTGAACCATATAGACGAACTTCCACCAGCACCGTGAACAAAAGTTACCCATTGGTCGCTGTTTTTATTTTCGTAAATGGTATAATTGATCACGTCTTTTTTTTGTAAAAATAGCACATTAATTTTAAATCCCAATCTTAACAAATAATAATGCTTCTTTTAAGATCGTAAAATGTAAATTTGCATAAAATCATCACCCATGAAAGGATTATTGCAAGAGAAAAGTGAAATAGAAAAGCTTAAAAAAGAGTACCAAAAGTTCTCAGAACTAAATTTCCATATCGAAAATTCTTCTGTTAAATCGATCGTGATAACAGAAAAATTGATTTTAGAAGAATGCGAATTATAATTTTTGATGCATTTTTTTAAAATAGTCAAACGCTTTTAGCAATCGGCTTCCATACCAGGAAAACATTTCACCATCTACAAATACCGTTTTTGCGTGGTGTGTATGCCTTCCTATTTCGAAAGCATCTTCCTCTTTGAAAGGATACGGCTCTGATGAAAGAAAAACCAAATCCGGATCCCCTTCTAAACGCATTTTTTTGAGTTCAATTTCCGGGTAACGTCCAGAAGTCTCGGCATTGCCTGCATATATGTTTTGAAAATGGTTTAGTTTCAGTAATTCATTGATAAAATTATTAGAACCGGCAACCATAAAAGGATTTTTCCAAATGAAATATACTACTTTTTGTTGCGGCTTATCTTTTATAAAGTTTTTAAAATCGCTCAGGGCAAAAGCCAATTTATCGTTCCATTTCTGGGCTTCGGTTCTGCAATTGAAAAGTTGACCAAAGTCGGCAATCATCTGAAAATTATCTTCAATCGTGATGATATTGGTCACCCAAACCGGACAAATTTTACGCAACTCTTCCACAATTTCAGCGGTATTTTCCTCTTTGTTACAAATGACAATATCCGGTTGCAACAATCTGATTTTTTCGTAATGCACTTTTTTGGTACCACCAACTATTTTCTTGGTCGACTTAAAATGATACGGATGCACACAGAATTTTGTAATTCCTATAATTCGGTCTTCCAAACCTAAATCATACAGCAATTCCGTTTGTGAGGGAACCAATGATATAATGCGTTTTGGCGAAGTTTCAAAAGAATGTGTTATTCCGAGTTGATCGATTAAAGTTTTTTGTCTCAAGTTTAATGTTTAATGTTTAGTAAATCTAATCAAAAATTATATTTTTAAACCATTAAGAAATTTAGAAAAATTAAGGCTTAAAAAGTTTAGCGCTAAAATTTTTGATTCAAATCTTAGCGCAAGGGTAATAAAACTTAATTTCTTAATGGTTTAAAATGAAGAATGATTGAATTCAAAATATTTTATAAAAACCCAAAAACGTTAAACGTTAAACTTCAAACGCATAATTTGCTCCATTTCCTGTTGCATTTTCAACGCTTCGGTTCTTGCTTTATCGGCAAAATCAGTTCCGTTTGAAGCATAAATAATCGCTCTGGAAGAATTGATTAGTAATCCAACATTCGCATTCATTCCGTATTTACAAACTTCAGCCAGACTTCCGCCTTGTGCTCCTACTCCGGGAACAAGCAAGAAACTGTCAGGAACAATTTTGCGAATTTCAGTGAAATATTCAGCTTTTGTTGCACCTACAACATACATCAGGTTTTCGCTGTTTTTCCAGTTTTTAGATATTTCCAAAACTTGTTTATACAATTCTTTTCCGTTTAAGTTTAAAGTCTGAAAATCAAAAGCACCTTCGTTAGAAGTCAAAGCCAACATAATCGTATGTTTACTTTTGAAAGCCAGAAAAGGCTCCACTGAATCTTTTCCCATATAAGGAGCAACGGTAATACTGTCAAAATTCAAATCTTCAAAAAAAGCTTTGGCATACATGGCAGACGTATTGCCTATATCACCGCGTTTGGCATCGGCAATAGTAAAAATATCCGGATACGTTGAGTTGATGTAATTAATTGTTTTTTGTAGAGACGTCCATCCTTTCAAACCATACGCTTCATAAAAAGCAACATTTGGTTTATAAGCCACAGCCAAATCATGCGTTGCATCGATTATCGCTTTATTGAATTCGAAAATGGGATCTTCCAATTCTAATAGATGCTGTGGAATTTTAGTCAAATCGACATCGAGTCCTACTGCTAGGAATGATTTCTTGCTTCTGATTTGGTCAATAAGTTGTTGTGTAGTCATTTTTTAGGTGGTGGGTTCTTAGATGTTGGGTGTTGGTTTTAAACCTTGGAATCAACATACTTTTTTAAGGATTGAATTCTTTTTTGAATTATGTTAAGCTCGGAAATAATTTCTAAGTGTAAAAACACATCCACAAAACCTATCTCTTTAGCTATTTCAATTTGAGTCTCTAATTCAAAGGCCGAACCTAAACTTATCTGTAAAAATCTAGAAAAATCCTTTTGAGAAGTTCTGGAACAACCTTCCGCTATGTTCGAAGGAATTGAAACTGCACATCTATTGATTTGAGAAACCAGTCCAAATTTTTCTTCTTTGGGAAACGAACCAGTAATAATATAAATTTTTTTAACAAGCAAAACAGAACTTTGCCAAACTTCTAAATCCCTAAAGTTTCTCATATATTTTAGTTTTACAAAAACCTATAACCTACTAAGACCTAAAACCCGGCGCCCAAAACCTATTTAAAAAACCTCGCTGGCTTCTTTCAGTTTTTCCATGTTGTTGACTAACGCCAACTCATCTACAATTTTCTGAATATCACCATTCATGATATTTCCCAAATCGTACAACGTCAAACCTACACGGTGATCCGTTACACGGCCTTGTGCATAATTATAGGTACGGATTTTTGCAGAACGGTCACCAGAACTTACCTGAGACGTACGCGTTGTAGCATCTTCCGCTTGTTTTTTGGCTAATTCCTGTTCGTACAAACGGGAACGCAAAACGCCAAAAGCTTTATCTTTATTCTTGTGTTGTGATTTCTGATCCTGACATTGCGCCACCAATCCAGTTGGAATGTGCGTCAACCGAACCGCTGATTTAGTTGTATTTACCGATTGTCCACCAGGTCCTGACGAACAGAAGAAATCCACACGCACATCATTCATATCAATTTGCACATCAAATTCCTCTGCTTCCGGCAATACCATAACAGTCGCCGCTGATGTGTGAACACGTCCTTGTGTTTCCGTTTGCGGTACCCGTTGTACACGGTGAACACCCGCTTCAAACTTCAAGGTTCCGTAAACATCCTCACCGGTAACTTCAAAAATCACCTCTTTGAAACCACCCGAAGTTCCCTCATTCATATCCACTACCGACGTTCTCCAACCTCTGTTCTCACAATATTTCGTGTACATACGGAACAAATCCCCGGCAAAAATACTCGCTTCATCCCCACCCGTTCCGGCACGAATCTCCACCATAACATTTTTAGCATCTTCGGGATCTTTAGGAATCAACATAAATTTGATTTCATCCTCCAGTTCCGGCAATCTTTCCTTAGCTTCGTCCAGTTGCATTTTGGCCATTTCGGTCATATCCGCATCACTGTTATCGGCAATTATTTCGTTTGCTTCGTCGATGTTTGCCATCAAAACAACATATTCATCGCGTTTTTCAGCCAAAGCTTTTAAACTTTTGTACTCTTGATTCAATTGCACATAACGCTTCTGATCCATAATAACATCCGGCTGAATAATCAAATCCGAAATCTCATCGAAACGTTGTTTTACTATTTGAAGTCTATCTAACATTTTCTTAGTCCTTTATTTAGGGTGCAAATTTAGTGAAATATTTCACATTATTTAGTGAAAAGATTTCACATTTTGGATTGCAGATTTCACATTTTTTTCGAGGAGCTGATTCCTGCTGTCATTCCAATCTTTATTGATAAAACTTGCTCCGCGTTTTATCAATAAAGGATTTTCCCTTCCATCAGGGCTATGGCATTTGTACTACTCAATATATTTTATTCGAATAAATCAATTTCTTGTACCGTCCGTTCGAGTGATTTTTAGTAGTAATGCGACAGCTTTACAACTAAAAATCGTATCTAGAAGCCTGTGAAAAGTTATAATCGTTCTGAAGCTATAAAAAAAGAAACGTTTTACGGTTTCCCGTAAAGTTCTTGAAACAAAAGGAGTTAGTTTTGGGTGGAGATTTAAAATTGAAATATTTTTATCAGTATTTTCGGTATTAAGTTATATATTTGAAACAACAAATGCGGGATTTAACTTCGTATATACATATTAATTTGGTTAGATTAGCGAAAGAAAACTTCGCCTACATACGAGTTATACCACATTTTATAAAACCGTGCACTTAAAATGAATCAAGAAGTTTTTTTTACAAATATTAGAAATGAAATAATTAAGCATTTAAAGGAATGTGATTCTGATTTAAAAATTGCTGTAGCATGGTTTACCGACAAAAAAATAATTTCCGAAGTAAATCATTTAATTGAAAAAGGCGTCGATGTTTCAATTATTATTTATGATGATCGTGTAAATCAAAAAGATTTATTTGAGCAACTTTATTATAACAAAGCCCAAATTTATCTTTCAAAAAAATTAATGCATAACAAATTCTGTATAATTGATAACAAAACTGTTTTGAATGGTTCATATAACTGGACTTTAAATGCAAATTCGAACGATGAAAATATTCAGATAAGTTATAACAATTTTTCTCTTGCAAATAAATTTAATGACGAGTTTGAAAAGTTAGCCTCGAATTGTAAAAGTATTGATTCTCATTTTGAGTATTCTCTATCGAATTTAGAAAATATAGATTACGAATTTGAAAATTATTATTCAAATTGGCCTAAATACAAATTTCCTTATTTCATTGATTTAATCAATTTTAAACCATCAAAAGAGAACTTATTTACAAATATCAAGGGTTATGTTTATTTGCTGAATAATCACGAAGGGGAAAAAAATTTCCTGTGGTATTATTTTTTATTGCATACTAAATATTCAATCAATAAAATACTAAAAATAAAACAACAAAAAATTTCATTACCCATAAGATTTAATTATGTGCATTTAAATAATGTTGATAAGAATAACGTAGCCGAATTTCTAAATGAAAAATATGTTATTGAGGAACATAAAAATAAGAACTATAATTCTGGTTATGATAGGTATTATATCTACTCAATAGATAAAGCTGGACAACCAACATCTGAAAAATATAGATATACCAATAAGTTATCAAGTGATTTATACTTAATGAAAATCCAAGGAAACGGTTGGGAACCTTATTTTATTGATAAAAACTTAAAGCAGACCTTCACTAAATACGACATCAATGAAATTATTAATAACGATGTTTTTATTATATCACATTATCAAAATTCAAAATTTATTCGTGGATTATTAAATAAAAATAATGAAGTTGTTATAGCGACGCAATTTGATAACTATTATTACAAAACAAATGAAGATTATATTGATTTTATTGAATATCCAATTTTAGAGATTAATACAACTAATGACTATGTTAGAGAATCAACTTATATAAAGTATGATAGATATAGTAATACCGCAAATGTTGATTTGATTGTTCATAGATATTCAATTGCCAATTATTCACTTATTAAAAAATTTAAAATTGACAGAACAGAAAAGAATGAAAATTTGAATTATTTCTTTTTAAGTGATTTTGATTATAAATATAAAGATTTTTACCAAAATATTAAATCTTTCAAATTTGACATTTCAAAAATCAGTCTTTCAAGTGTTAATACATCAATTACAGTTAAAGAGTTTAATGAATTAAAATCTAATTATTCAAATATTACAACGATAAATACTCTTTTCAATCAATATCAAAGAGAAAGAGTTAAACTTCAATTAGAAAAAGAAGCAATTGCAAAAAAACAAAAGGAAGGATGCTACATTGCAACAATGGTATACAAAAATTACGAACATCCTGACGTATTAGTCCTTAGACGTTTTAGAGACCAAAATCTACAACTACATTTTTTAGGCAGAATTTTTATCAGTAAGTATTACAAATATTCTCCTAAATTTGTAATGTATGCCGAAAACAAAAAAGTTTTGCATTTTTTTTCTAAAACTACAATTTTCATAATCTTAAAAATCTTAAAAAAAAACGTGGTATAACAGTTAGGGTTCCGTAGCGGCTGCAAGCCGAACAATAAACCCCGATCGCTCAGATATCCACAATCGTTAGCGCAGAATTGCATTCTGTGCCCACAAACGAGGGCAGGAAAAAACAAGTCAGAAAGCTATGTCAGTAAAACGATATTAGCTTTTTTTTAATGTTTAACACCCGATCGCTCGGATATCCACAATCGTTAGCGCAGTTTTGCAAACTGTGCCCAGAACGATGAGCAAATAAAATAATAGACTAACTAGATGCGATTGCTTCGTTCCTCGCAATGACTTAACCCCGATCGCTCAGATATCCACAATCGTTAGCGCAGAATTGCATTCTGTGCCCACAAACGAGGACAGGTAAAACAAGTCAGAAAGCTATGTCCGAAAAACGATATTAGCTTTTTTTTTAATTTTTAAAGCTGATTTAGAAGTAATTTTGTAAATTAGTTTGGGTGTCAATTGGAGTGGGCACAGAATGCAATTCTGCGCTAACAGTAAATGAGAATATATGAAGTAATCTACGGCATTTTCTCTTTCGTTATTATGAAAATGAGACGTAATCAATAGCCCTGATGGAAGCGGCATCTCCCGATATAGAAAAACAAGGCTTTTTCAGTCGTAGATTTTATTAATCGGGAATACAGCAGACAGCAGGACGGTTCTTCGTTGAGAAAAACAGTCGTTCTGCTCCTAAAAACAGCACGTCCTAACCGTTCATAACTCCACAAAATTTCTTTTTAATACCAATTTGTAAATTCCTAATTTGCGCCCTCAAAATAAGTAGCAAAAATGAAGGTCTGTATTACCGATCGCTCGAATATCCACAATCGTTAGCGCAGAATTGTATTCTGTGCCCATAACGATAAGCAAATAAATAATAGACCAACTGAATGGGATTGCTTCGTTCCTCGCAATGAATCACATACCAGTTCATAACTCCATAAAATTTATTTTTAATACCAATTTCTAAATTCCTAATTTGCACCCTTAAATCAGTAGGAAAAAATGAAGGTCTGTATTGCCGAAAAACCAAGTGTCGCCCGCGAAATCGCATCCGTTTTGGGAGCTAATACCAAGCATGACGGATATTATGAAGGCAATGGTTATCAGGTCACCTACACTTTTGGGCATTTATGTACCTTAAAAGAACCGAACGATTACAAGCCCCATTGGAAAAGTTGGGATTTGAACAATCTGCCCATGCTTCCCGACAAATTCGAAACCAAAGTGGTCGAGAATTCGGGGATCCAAAAGCAATTCCGAATCATAAAAAGCCTTTTCGACAAAGCCGAGTTGGTCATTAACTGCGGGGATGCCGGGCAAGAGGGTGAACTTATTCAGCGTTGGGTGATGAACGAAGCCAATTATAAAGGCGAGGTGCAACGCTTGTGGATTTCTTCCCTAACCACCGAAGCCATCAAAGAGGGTTTCCAGAACTTGAAACCATCTGCCAACTATGATAATTTATACTATGCAGGGTTTTCCAGAGCCATTGGCGACTGGTTACTGGGCATGAATGCCACGCGTTTGTACACCGTAAAACATGGCGGATACAAACAAGTTTTGTCTATTGGCAGGGTACAAACCCCAACATTGGCAATGGTTGTGGACCGATTCAAGGAAATCGAGAATTTCAAACCGCAACCGTATTGGGAGTTGCAAACTTTATACAGAGAAACGCTTTTCAGCTATGAAGAAGGGCGCTTTTTGAAAAAAGAAGATGGCGAACTCTTGGCCAATAAGGTCAAGGAAAGTGAGTTCGAAATAGTTTCGGTCGAAAAAAAGAATGGCAATGAGTTTGCACCTAAACTATTTGATTTAACAGGATTACAGGTGTATTGCAATACCAAATTTGGTTTTACGGCAGATGAAACGCTCAAAATTGTGCAGACTTTGTACGAACAAAAAGTAGTTACGTATCCCAGAGTTGATACGACGTTTTTGCCCAATGATATCTATCCAAAAGTGGCTGGGATTCTGAAAAACTTGACGAATTATGCTGCATTGACGCAACCGCTTTTGGAAAAAAAGATAAAAAAATCGACCAAAGTTTTCAACGATAAAAAAGTTACGGATCACCATGCGATTATTCCAACGGGGATTCAATCCAACTTGCAATACAATCAGCAGCAAGTATATGACATAATTACCAAGCGATTTATAGCCGTGTTTTATGACGATTGTTTGGTTGCCAATACCATCGTTATTGGGAAAGCAGCAGATGTAGCCTTCAAAACGACAGGAAAAGAAATCCTGAAAAAGGGATTTCGCGTAGTCTTTGAAGATCCAAACGCCAAAGAAAAAGAAGCCGATATTTTACCGAGTTTTGTTGTAGGTGAAAAAGGGCCACATGAACCCTCGTTTTTAGAAAAGGAAACCAAACCACCGAATCAGTTCACCGAAGCTACTTTATTGCGCGCCATGGAAACCGCAGGCAAGCAAGTGGATGATGAAGATTTACGCGAATTGATGAAAGAAAACGGTATTGGGCGTCCCTCCACGCGAGCCAATATTATTGAAACGCTGTTTAAACGCCAATACATCATTAGGAACAAAAAACAGGTATTGCCAACACCTACGGGAATTCAGCTTATTGACACCATTCAAAATGATTTGGTGAAATCAGCTGAACTCACCGGCTCTTGGGAAAAGCAGTTGAAAGATATTGAAAAAGGAACTTTTACCGCTGCTGCGTTTATTAAGAACATGAAAAACATGGTAGAAGCTTTGGTCTATGAAGTGCGAAGTGAAACCAGACGTGCCAATATCTCGCATGTGGGAAGCATTCAAAAAGAAGTTGTCAAAGTCGAGAAAAAGAAAGCCGCAGGAATTTTGGCGGAAGCCTGTCCAAAATGCAGAAAAGGAACACTTATCAAAGGAAAATCTTCATTTGGATGTACCAATTATAAAGCAGGTTGCACGTTCCTATTGCCTTACACTTTTGCAGAGAAAAAAATATCCGAGAACCAATACTTGCGATTACTACAAAAAGGATCTACTGTAAACATGAAAGATTTTAAAACTGATATCGGCACTGTGGAAGGTTTGCTTCGTTTTGACGAAAATTTCCAACTTCAATTAGAAGCCAAGAAAGCTTTAAAAAAAGTCATTCCGGACGAATTAGCCTGTCCGAAATGCAAGAAAGGAACGGTGCTAAAAGGAAAAATGGCTTATGGCTGCAGCGATTATAAATCAGGCTGTGATTTCAAAGTGCCTTTTGATGTGGTCAGAGCAAAACTGAAAGATCAAAAACCAACTAAAGAATTGGTTTATATTATTTTGAATGAAAGTGATTAAATTTTGTTTTAACCATATAAGTAGCAAGAAAGATATATTGTCGCAATTATTAAAAAGAGTTTTTGCCACAGATTGTAAGGATTAAAAAGATTTTTAAAATTACATAACGAATTAATCTGTGCTAATCTGTGAAATCTGTGGCAAAGAAATTTAGTGCTTTATTAAAATACGACATTAAATTTTAGTCATTACTTAAGTTATATAAGAAAACCCGTTGGGTGCAATTATTCAAAACGTCAGTTCGAGTGTTTTTTGTGTAGTAAAACGGAACAAACTTCTCGATACGCTTCGCACTCGAAGTGACGTGTATCGAGAACCGTTTTTAATACTAATTTTCTAGTTCTCGATATAATCCCGCCCAAAAGCGGGATCACTCGAACTGACGAAAATTATCATCAAAAATTAATTGCACCCAACGGGTTAAGAAAGTTAGTTTATTTGTCACATTGGCTGAAGAGAACGTAAGTTAAAACATTCTTTATGAACTATGCGACTTTCCTTAAATGAACTGTTTTTTTCCTTTATTCTATTCAAATTAAAAACTTATATGACTTATATGGTGAACCTGTGATTCCAAAACTAAAAAAGCGACGTTATTCTATTTTTTCTTAATTTAGCAGTTCAAAATAAAACCAAATATTTACACCAATGTTTCAAAAAACAACTCTTATATTACTTTTGTTAACCATTTTTTCCTGCAAAGAATCGGATGCAAATGAATTAGAAAAAATGAAAGCCGCCAATTGGATTTTAGGAAATTGGGAAAATAAGTCCGTTGATGGAAATCTTTCTGAAACTTGGAAAAAAGTAAACGACAGTACTTTTGAAGCGCAATCCTATTTTATCAAAGAAAAAGACACTTTGCATTTTGAATCTATTATTTTGCAACAAAAAGGAGAAGAATTAACGTATTCAACTATGGTAAAAGGACAAAACGAGGATAAAGCAGTCGCATTCAAGTTGACAACGACAACTGAGAAACAACTGGTTTTTGAAAACCCGAAATATGATTATCCTCAAAAAATTATTTATAGTCAAATCAATCCAGACAGTATGGTGACAAAAATTTCAGGAATCCAGCAAGGAAAACCTAGTTCCGAACAATATTCAATGAAAAAAATCAACTAAAATTTTAACATTTTAGTTCCAATCAAAACCTTGCTCGAAATAAGCAAGGTTTTTTTATACCGTTAAAAAACTGTTTTGCAGTGGAATAAAAATTAATTTTAAATATTATCTGTAATTAGTCTAAATAAGTTTTGTTAAGAGCAAAAGCACTCTTATATTTGCAACTTATTTTTAATTAATCTAAATAAATGAAAAAGATACCTGCCTTTTACCTGTTCGTTTTGCTTTTTGGAATAACGGTTACTGCTCAAGAAAAGAAAGAGCAAGAAAAAGATACCTTAAAAACATTGAAAGAAGTGATTATAAACACCAACAAATACAGGTATAAAAGAGAAAAAAGCACCACAGTCTCTAAAATGCCTTTGAATAATATTGAAAATCCACAGGTGTACAATACCGTTACCAGCGAGTTAATGAAAGAACAAGTGGTTACTAACTTTAGTGATGCGCTAAAAAATGCAACTGGAATCACGCGTCTTTGGGAATCAACCGGGCGTGGCGGCGATGGTGCTGAATATTTTTCCATGAGAGGTTTTTCAGTTCAGCCAACAATGATCAACGGGCTTCCCGGAATCAACAATGGAAGTATTGATCCGGCCAACGTGGACAATATTGAAGTGATCAAAGGACCTTCAGGAACATTATTTGGCAGTAGTTTGATTTCATACGGAGGTTTAATAAATATTGTAACTAAAAAACCTTATTCAAGATTTGGTGGAGAAATCAGTTATAATGCCGGATCGTATGGTATGGATCGCCTTACTGCAGATGTAAATATCCCACTAAACACAGATGTTTCCGTACGAATCAATACAGCCTACCAAAAAGAAAATTCGTTTCAGGATGCCGGTTTTGGCAAATCCTTTTTCTTTGCGCCTTCCTTGAGTTATAAAGTTAGTGATAAACTTTCGTTCTTGATCAATACTGAATTTACAAACCGAAATTCATCAAATGCCCCGATGCTTTTCTTGAACAGAAATTCCGCTCTATCATTTGATTCGATGGAATTATTCGAAAAAAACTATAATAAATCATTCACTTCAAACGAGCTGTCCATCAGCAATCCTACTTATAATTTACAGGCTCAAATGTTTTATAAAATATCGGATCAGTGGACTTCACAAACGGTATTATCCAGAAGCAACAGTAAAACAAATGGGTATTATTCCTATTTATTTGATGCATCAAACGGAAATGATTTTACACGATTCATTTCTAAAAGAAACGGAGAAACTTTAGCAACGGATATTCAACAAAATTTTATTGGAGACTTTAAAATTGGAAACTTAAGAAACCGATTGGTTGCTGGTGTCGATTATTATAAATCAAATATTATAAACGGGAGTACCGGTTGGGTTGGAAACGGAATTGTCTCCTTAATCGATGGATCAGATACTGGAGATTTGACCCAAGCGGGAGTTGATAATCTTTTAGTAGATTCGTTTGACGGAAATTCAACTGCTGAAATTGAGGTTATTAGTGCGTACGCCTCAGATGTGTTGAATGTTACCGATAAATTATCGGCAATGATTAGTTTGCGCGTCGATCATTTCAAATCGAAAACAGCGACCGAAGAAAACAGCCAAGCAGCCGTTTCTCCAAAATTCGGTCTGGTTTATATGTTGATTAAAGATAAAGTTTCGGTTTTTTCAAATTATATGAATGGCTTTGTAAATGTAACGCCACGAGAAGTTTCTGAAGTGGATGGTTCTAATCCAAGAATGGAATCTTTTGATCCGGAGCAAGCTAATCAATATGAATTTGGATTAAAAACAAACTTATACAAAGACATCATTTCGGCATCGATTAGCTACTACAACATTGATGTAAAAAACCGATTAATGACGGATCCAAACAATATTAACAACGCAATTCAGGGCGGTGAAGTCAACAGTAAAGGAGTTGAAATCAGTTTTACGGCAAACCCAATGAAAGGATTTAATGTGATTGCTGGATTCAGTAATAACAAAAGTGAAGTTACAAAAGACAATCCCGGTGATGGATATTTAGGATTAAGACCTGAAGAAGCCGGACCAGAAACGCTAGTAAATTTTTGGGCAAATTACACGTTGACTTCCGGGAAATTAAAAGGATTCGGTCTTGGATTTGGCGGAAACCATGCCAGTGAATATAAAACGTTGAACAGAGCGAATATCGGAACGTTTGCCTTACCAAGTTATACCATATTAAATTCGGCTTTGTCGTATTCAAATGATAAATTCAATTTAGCTTTAAAATTAAATAATATATTAAACGAAAAATATTATTCAGGTTGGTCTACTGTAACTCCACAGCGATTAAGAAGTGTAACTGCCGGTTTGACATATAAATTTTAAGATTCCTAATTCGTTTTGTCTAACTAAACTCCTCTTTTCCTGGAGGAGTTTAATCCATTTATAATGAAAAATAACACCTTAAAAAAAGCAATCCTAAAAATCCATCTTTGGCTTGGCTTATCCTCAGGCGTACTTGTTTTCATAATTGCCATCACGGGAAGTTTGTATGCCTTTCAGGAAGAAATACAAGATTACACCGATGAGTACAGGTTTGTTACAAAACAGGAAAAACCATTTCTATTACCTACGCAATTGGAAGAAATTGCCCGAAAAGAAATTCCAAACAAAGTGTTACATGCCATAAAATACAATGGTTCTGTCAAATCAGTGGAAGCTATATTTTTCCATTACGAACCTTCCTATCATTATATTGTGTACCTCAATCCGTATACAGGTGAAGTCCTTGAAAAAACCAATATGGAAGATGGGTTTTTTAACTTTATTCTTGACGGTCATTTTTATCTTTGGCTGCCTCATGAAATCGGACAAACCGTTACGGCATCGGCAACTTTAGTGTTTTTGATTCTGCTGATTACGGGAATGATTCTTTGGTATCCAAAAAATAAAAATGCTGCCAAACAACGTTTTTGGTTTAAATGGAAAAAAGGATTAAAATGGAAACGCAAAAACTATGACTTGCATAATATTACTGGCTTATACGTGCTTATAATTGCCCTTATTTTTGCAATTACGGGTTTAGTCTGGGGTTTCCAATGGTTTGCTTATTCTTATTATACGGTTCTTGGTGGAGAAAAATCATTGGTTTATGAAGATCCAATTTCGACTATAAAAACAAAAAAAGTAGATAAACCGCTGGATCAAATTTGGACTTTGATGCAAAAAGAATATCCAAAAGCAAAATCTATAGAAGTGCATCCACCGGAAAGTGCCAATTCTTCTATTGCTGCAAATGCAAATCCTGAGGAAGGCACCTATTGGAAAATAGACTACCGTTATTTTGACCAATACAACCTAGAAGAACAAAAAGTAGATCACCTTTACGGAAGGTATAAAGAAGCTAAAATTGCCGACAAACTGCTGCTCTTGAATTACGACATTCATACGGGTGCCGTTTTTGGAATAGCCGGAAAAATATTTGCCTTTTTAATCAGTTTACTTATTGCGAGTCTTCCTATAACCGGATGCTATATTTGGTGGGGAAGAAACCGAAAATCAAATGTTAAAATTTAACATTTCACGCTAAAATTAAAAATCCTTGTCTAAAAGCAAGGATTTTTTTTATTTAAAAAACTGCATTACAATACATTAAAAAACATTTAAATTATTATCCATATTTAATCTAAATAAGTTTTGTTAAATCAAATTCAGATTCTATATTTGCATCGTTATTTTTAATCATTCCAAATAAACAACCATGAGAAACATTTTAATACCCGTTTTAGTTTTGTTATTCAGCATAAGTGGCTTTGCACAAGAAACAGCACAAGCAATTGAAAATACCGCAGACACGGAAACATTTGATAGCGTTTTAGACACCATAAAAAACAAAAAAGGAGAAATTCTTAAAGAAGTAATTGTAACTCCAAATCAGCATAAAAAACCACTATCAGCAGTACGATCCGGTTTGGAACCAATGGATATTCCCCAAAGCATACAAGTGATAGGAAATGAAATCATCGAACAGCAACAGGCAATCAGATTAAGTGATGTCATCAAAAACGTAAATGGAGTCTATGTGGGTTCCGCTCGTGGCAGTGCACAGGAATCCTTCTTTTCAAGAGGGTATGACATGTCTGCCAACAATATGTTTAAAAATGGATTCCGTTTTAACAGTGGTTCAATCCCGGAAGTTTCTTCGTTAGAGAAAGTAGAAGTCCTAAAAGGAAGTGCCGCTTTATTGTTTGGAAATGTAGCACCCGGAGGAATATTGAATATGGTGACCAAAATCCCTTCCTTTAAAAAAGGAGGAGAAATTGCGATGCAAATGGGCAGCTATTCTTTTTACAAACCTTCCATCGATATTTACGGTCCCTTAAATGATAATATTGCCTATCGATTCACCGGCTCTTATGAAAACTCTGAAAGCTTCAGAGATAATGTGACCAAAGAACGGTATTACATCAATCCTTCTTTCCTTTTTACAGTGAGTGCCAAGACTGAAATCATAGTACAAGGAGATTATCTGCACGATGACTGGACTCCGGATTTTGGTACTGGAATCATCGGAAAAGAAATTGTTGAACTTCCTCGAAATACTTATTTAGGGGCAAATTGGTCTAATGGACAAACAAAACAAGCCACCGTATCTACCTTAGTAAAACATGATTTTAACAGCAATTGGAAATTAAACTTCAATACCTCTTTTCAAAACTACGACCGAACTTCAAAAGGAACGGAACGCATTCAACCGGCAACAAACGGTGACTGGAAAAGACCCTTAGGACAAAACAAAAATCTGGAACAAATCATTGGAGAACAATTCAGCATACAAGGTAACTTTAAAACTGGAAAGGTAAAACACCAACTATTCACGGGAGTTGATATGGAAAATGCATTTACACAAGCCTATGCTTTTGCATTCAGCCCTACAACCTATGGCAGTGGAAACATTTTTGATTTTGAAAATTTCAATCAAGGCGGTGCCATACCGGATGCAACTACAACCAGAATCGTAAAAACAGACACCAACCGTTTTGGGATATACGCCCAAGATTTAATTTCACTAACCGATAAATTTAAAGTTTTAGCAGGAATTAGGTGGTCTTGGCAAGAAGCTCAAGTAGCGACAACGGATGTCCTTAAAACCACAGTTACCGAAGCTCCAAAACGCAAAGATGTTGCTTTCACCCCAAAACTAGGACTTGTATTTCAACCTACAAAAAACATGTCCCTTTTTGCAAGTTACTCCAATTCATTTACACCAAACACCGGAACTACAGTAGATTTAAAAGCCATTGAACCGTCTATCATAGACCAGTATGAAGTTGGAATCAAAAAGGATTTCTGGAGAGGAATACTAAGCACAAACGTAACGGTGTACCAAATTACCAATAGCAACTTAGCACAAACTGCTGAATTCAAAGCCGATGGTTCCAGCAATATCGATACATCGATAAAAATTTTAAGCGGCGAAACCACCAGCAAAGGGGTCGAATTTGACATTATTGCAAAACCCATAGAAGGCTTAAATATCATAGCCGGTTACAGTTATAATGACATGCGCTATACTAAAACATCCGGTATAAAAGGAAGCTTTATAGAAGGAGATCGTTTGGCCAGAACTCCGGCTAATACAGCTAATCTAAGCTTTTTTTATACGCTGCCTTCCGGAATATTAAAAGGAGTATCTGTTGGAGCTTTAGGGAATTATATTGGAAAAAGAGTAGGCGGATGGAATAATCAAATTGACCAATCCTTGCCTAACGGGATTTATGACCGAGAAATTCCAATAAAAGGATACACCACAATTGATGTTTCAGTAGGATACAACTGGGAGAAATTCTCTCTATTATGCAGATTGTCAAATATTACAAATGTTTTGAATTATACCGTACATGAAAATTACAGTGTAAACCCAACAGCACCTCGTCAAGTGATGACCAGCTTAAAATATAAATTCTAATTAAACCTTTTGCCAAATAAAAAGTCTGATTAATAATTCAAAACCTAAAATTCAAACCCATGATGAAAATAAAAGCAAGAAATTTACACCGTGATTTAGGGTATTTCTATATCGGATTAATTGTTTCTTTTGCCCTCTCAGGACTTATGATGAACCACAGAGAATACTGGCATCCGGAAAAATACACTACCGAAACCAAGGCTATCCAAGTAAAAGTTTTTGCTGAAAATGAAATTAACGAAAAATTTGCTGAAGATTTAGGCAAACAATTGGGCATCGATGATAAAATGAGACGTCAAATGGTAAAAAAAGGAACCTTTAAAATTTCTTTTGAAAAGCACGATGTCGAAATTGAACTGAAAACTGGAAAAGGAGAAATTGTTTCCTTCTCTAAAACGCCAATTATCAGCCAAACGATGAAATTGCATAAAAACACCTCTAATTTTTGGATTTATTATTCTGATATTTTTGCGATCAGCTTAATCATTATTGCCTTAACAGGAACGGTTATGATTAAAGCCGGAAAATTCAGTTGGAAAAACAGGGGTTGGAAACTGGCCGTTGCCGGAATTATATTTCCGTTATTATTCTTGTTTTTATTTGGCTAAATTTCTGCTTCAATCCTGCTAAACTAAGTTGACTTAAAAAAGAACCCGACCCATATTGAAAATGGGTCGGGTTTATATATTTTGACTATGTCTATTTTAAACCCGCCAAACTGTGCTCGATAGTTTCCATTTTTGCCAGAGCATCTGCTTCTTTTTGTCTTTCGTTGGCTAAAACTTTCTCCGGTGCACCAGCCACAAATTTCTCGTTGGCTAGTTTATTTTGTACTGATTTCAAGAAACCTTGCGTATAGACTAACTCCGCCGTCAGTTTAGCAATTTCAGCTTGTACGTCAATATTTCCGGTGATTGGGATGAAATATTCATTCGATTTGACACGGAAAGACAAGGCGCCATCCACTTTATCCAAAACATATTCTAAGGAAGTCAAGTTTCCTAATTTAGTCACCACCGAATCAAAATAATCCGAAGTATTGTCATTATTGACAATTTTAAATTCAATCGCATCTTTAAACGGAATATTCTTGTCTTTACGGATCGTACGAATTCCGGAAATAACCTCCATTGTGTTTTCAAAATCAGCAATTAAACGGGAATCAAACGGTTTTATTTCTGGCCAAGTCGAAACGATTAATGCTTCATCTGTAGTTCTTTCGGCAAGAATTTGCCAAATTTCCTCTGTCAGGAACGGCATAAACGGATGCAATAATTTTAAATTATTTTCAAGCATTGCTATGGCTTTCGCCAAAGTAACGCTGTCGATTGGCTGTTGGTACGCCGGTTTTATCATTTCCAGGAACCAAGAGCAGAAATCATCCCAAACCAGTTTGTAAATTCCCATTAAAGCTTCGGAAATTCTGTATTTTTCGAAATTATCTTCGATTTCTAGAAGTGTTTGTTGCAACTTGGCTTCATACCACTCGATTGCTACTTTTGAAGATTCCGGTTGTGGAATCGTTTCCGAAACTTCCCAACCTTTGATCAATTTAAAGGCATTCCAAATTTTATTGGTGAATGCTTTTCCTTGGTTGCACAATTCTTCGTCAAACATAATGTCATTTCCGGCAGAAGCGCTCAAAAGCAATCCAACCCGAACACCATCGGCACCAAATTTTTCTATTAAGTCTAAAGGATCCGGTGAATTCCCTAATGATTTAGACATTTTACGTCTTTGTTTGTCACGAACTAAACCAGTCAAATAAACATTTGTAAAAGGTTTTTTTCCTGTGTACTCATATCCTGCAATAATCATTCTCGCTACCCAGAAAAACAAAATATCCGGACCAGTTACTAAATCATTGGTTGGATAATAGTATTTAAAGTCTTCACTTTCCGGATTCATTATACCTCCAAAAACGGACATTGGCCATAGCCAAGACGAGAACCAAGTGTCAAGAGCGTCAACATCTTGCTTTAAATCTTTTGTTTCAAGTTTAAGGTTTAAAGTTTTCTCTCTCGCTAACTTTAGAGCGTCTTCAATATTTTCAGCGACCACGAAATCCTCTTTTCCGTCGCCATAGAAATAGGCCGGAATTTGTTGTCCCCACCACAATTGACGAGAAATATTCCAATCGCGAATGTTGTTTAGCCAATGGGCGTACGTATTGTTAAAACGTGCTGGATGCAATTTAATTTCGCCATCAACCAATACGGATTGAATTGCCGGTTTTACCAAATCTTCCATTTTCAAGAACCATTGGTCTGATAAACGAGGCTCGATAACTGCTTTGGTTCTTTCCGAAGTACCTACTTTATTTAAGTGTGTTTCTGTTTTTGCTAAAGCACCTATAGTCCCTAGTTCTTTTGCAATTTCTTCACGAACCACAAAACGATCTTTCCCTTGGTAATGCAAACCAAAACTATTCATCGTTGCATCTTCGTTGAAAATATCAATAATCTCCAAATTATGCTTTTCTCCCAATGCCTTGTCATTCATGTCGTGAGCCGGGGTCACTTTCAAACAACCAGTACCAAATTCTATATCTACATAGTCATCTTCGATAATCGGAATCACTCTTCCGCAAATAGGCACAATCGCTTTTTTGCCTTTCAAATGAGCAAAACGTTCGTCATTTGGATTAATACAAATGGCGCTATCTCCAAAAATAGTTTCCGGACGCGTGGTTGCTATTGTCAGAAATTCCTCCCCCAAACCCTCCGAAGGAGGGGAGTTAAAAGTTTCAGCTCCCTCTCCTTCGGAGAGGGCTGGGGTGAGGATTTTATACTGTATATAATATAATTTTCCCTGTTGTTCTTCAAAAATCACTTCTTCATCAGACAAAGTCGTTTTGGCTTCCGGATCCCAGTTGACCATTCGATACCCACGGTAAATCAAACCTTTGTTGTATAAATCTACAAAAGAACGAATCACTGAGGCTGACATATCAGGATCCATGGTGAATTTTGTTCGATCCCAATCACATGAACAGCCCAATTGTTTGAGTTGTTCCAGAATTACACCGCCATATTTATCCGTCCATTCCCAGGCATGCGCCAAAAATTCTTCACGTGTTAAATCATTTTTATGGATTCCTTCAGCTTTTAATTTGGCTACCACCTTAGCTTCTGTAGCTATTGAGGCATGATCCGTTCCCGGAACCCAGCACGCATTGAACCCTTTAAGACGCGCTCTTCTTATTAATACATCTTGAATAGTATTGTTCAACATGTGTCCCATGTGTAAAACTCCAGTCACATTAGGCGGTGGAATTACGATAGTATATGGTGTTCTATGATCCGGCTCTGAGTGAAAATAATTGTTTTTCATCCAGTAGTCATACCACTTATTCTCAATAGTTTTAGCGTCAAATTGTGCAGGAATAATCATTTTATTGTGGGTCATTTAATCGTTAAATTCAATTGTTTGTTGGTTCCGTTAAACCAATAACCAGATCAACAAATACCCTTGTAGACTTTGGTCTGATATTTGTAATTCTGATAGGGCACAAAAGTAAATAATTAAGTAGACTATAAAAAGGGAAATAAAAATTTGTGCGTTAATTAAAACAAAGTATATTTACTTTAATGAATTTAAAAAAATGAAAATGAAAAAAATACTAATTTTATTTGCATTCACATTAATTAGCACCGTAGGATTTGCTCAAAATGGCCCT
The DNA here is from genome assembly GCF_003968825.1 of Flavobacterium sp. LS1R10. Lineage (NCBI taxonomy): Bacteria > Pseudomonadati > Bacteroidota > Flavobacteriia > Flavobacteriales > Flavobacteriaceae > Flavobacterium > Flavobacterium sp. LS1R10. The sequence continues at coordinate 64,873 of NZ_RYDH01000004.1, forward strand.
AAAATTGAATTTGCTGCAAAAGACAATACAATCGATTATGGGAGGGTTACCAAAAATGATAATGGAACCCGTAATTTTATTTTTACGAACACTGGAAATGCGCCATTACTTATTACAAATGTACTTTCTACTTGTGGGTGCACCATTCCAACAAAACCAACCGAGCCAATTATGCCGGGAAAAACAGGAAAAATATCCATAAAATACAATATGGCTCCCGGACCAATTAGAAAAACAATAACTGTTGAATCGAATGCCGTGAATTACGATTCCGGGAGAGTCGCTTTAAAAATAAAAGGGGAAGTAGTTGCAAATTAAATCACGCAATTGTGATTTATTTAAAACAAGGAGATACCCTGTTTTCTCAGACTTTCGCGTTAAGGAGCCAATGGACAAAAACACTATTCCTCTAAATCCAATGTGTCCTATTTGATTTTTACCCGACCTACTTGATGGATTTAAATTCCATGTGTACACATCAATACGCTTCCTGAAACCCTCTGGAGGCGTTTTTTGTTAGAGAAAATCCTGTAACTGAAATCTAAATTTCAGAATCTGACTGTTTCTTTCCACTTCCAATGTTATCCATTTTTCCTCCTCAGATCTAAAGAGAGAATTAACTTTTTGCAACGAATATCTATAAGCAGGAGCGTTATTGATTAAAATAATAATATCGCCTTTTTGTACTCCTGAATTTGCTGCAGGCGAATTATTTCTAACATTTGCAATCTCATAAATAGGCTTTAATTGGAATTTATATTTAAAGTCATTGAGTACTTTAGTTTCGCCTGACTCATTATATTTTGGTAACAAAGGGACGGTTTCCATCCGAACAGTTTCCTGAACCCACTGTAATCCGTTGTGCTGGATCTCTACTCCGCTTTTATTGTATGCAAAAGGATCGTTGTAAAGACTATTTTTTTTTACATACATTTCTTTTTTAGGGTAATTAAAAATAACGGTAAATCTTTTCATAATCTCTCCTCCTACTGATCCCATCCGATCAGGAACCATAGTAACATTCCTAATTGAAGTAGAGTCCGGGAAAGCTACTATTGGATTATTAAATACAAACTGATTCATTGCGAATTTTTGAATTCTGGCTCTTTTTCCTTCAACATCACCACTAAATCCTCTGCCCAAAAAATCAGCAAAATTTTTCGGGGGAACTTTAAGAAATTCGGAGCGATCCTGAAACAACCATATTGCATCACTATTTCCTATATCAATCAGCAACTTGATCACCAGTTCCTTATTATTCAACAACACCGTACCTTTTAAATACGGCTTTGATTTCTCGATAGCGATAGGAATAGTTTTGAACTTTCTAACTATTTTTTTTCTATTTTTAGCGGTATCGCTATAGACTATAACTCTCTTTTTAGAGTAATTAATTTCAACCAGATTATTTCTAAAAAACTGAAATCCTATAATTCCGTTTACAGGAATCCCAATATGAGAGGATAAATTAAAATCCTGATTCAAAACAATATAAACCATATGATCCGCATACAACATGCTGCCGAATTGCAATATATTATTGGTCGATTTCAATCCCTCGACCGCCTCTTGACTGCCTAATCCTCTTAATAGTACTTTTTCAGCGTTAAAAAAACGAACTTCTTTTTTTTCTTCCAAACTAAATAATATGGTCTCTTCTACACCGGAATCCAATAAAAAATTCAATTCAACTCCATTCACTTTTATAGGCAAAAGCACTAAATTATTGATCAACTTGAAAGGCACACTAATTTTGTCTCCATTTTTTTCAAACTGAAATCCTTGCTGCGCCAAAACACTGTATATCGAGAAGATTAAAAAAAATAAATTTAGCGTTCTTTTCATTGTGCTAGCTTTCTATAAAAATACTAAAAATATAAAACAAAACCTTGTTTTATATGATATATCCGGGCATAAATTGTGATAAATTCGAAAAAAAAATCGCAAATTTGCAATTCAATAATTTAAAACTATGCCAACAATATCAAATAAAGGCAAACAAATGCCTGAATCACCAATACGAAAATTGGTTCCCTACTCTGAAATAGCGAAAAATAAAGGCCACAAAGTATACCATTTAAACATTGGCCAACCCGATATCAGAACTCCTGAAGTTGCTATGAATGCGGTTAAAAATATAGATTTAACTATTTTAGAATACAGCCATTCCGCCGGGAATGAAAGCTATAGAAAAAAATTAGCTGCCTATTATACAAATCAAGGAATTCCTGTACATATTGAAGATATTATAATCTCCACCGGAGGATCTGAAGCCTTGATGTTTGCTATAGGCAGCACGATGGATCATGGTGATGAGATCATTATTCCGGAACCATTTTATGCAAATTATAATGGATTTTCAACCGCATCAGGAGTTTCTGTAGTTCCAGTAATCTCGAGTATTGAAACCGGTTTTGCATTACCGGCCGTAGCTGATTTTGAAAAGCTGATTACGCCAAAAACAAAAGCGATCCTGATTTGTAATCCAGGAAATCCAACGGGTTATTTATATTCAAAAGAAGAAATCATGCAACTGGCTGCCTTAGTCAAAAAACATGATTTATTTCTAATTTCTGATGAAGTATATCGTGAATTTACTTATGATGGTGATGTCCATTATTCAGTAATGAATGTTCCCGGGCTTGAAGAACATGCAATCATGATTGATTCTGTTTCAAAAAGATACAGCATGTGCGGTGCCAGAATAGGATGCATTGTTTCTAAAAACAAGGAACTGATGGCTACTGCAATGAAATTTGCACAAGCAAGATTAAGTCCACCAACGATTGAACAGATTGCAAGCGAAGCTGCTCTTGACACTCCACAAAGTTATTTTGACGAAGTAATTTCAGAATATAGAGAACGCAGAGACACTTTGATTGAAGAATTAAATAAAATAGATGGCGTTATTGTAAGCAAACCAAAAGGGGCTTTTTATTGTATTGCGCAACTACCAGTTGCTAATGCCGATGCTTTTGCGCAATGGCTATTAGAAAGTTATGACCTAAATGGAGAAACAGTAATGGTAGCGCCAGCAGCCGGTTTTTACTCTACTACGGGAATGGGATTAAATCAGGTTCGAATTGCTTATGTTTTAAAGAAAGAAGATTTAATTAGCGCAGTACGAATCCTGAAAGCAGCGATTCCTGTTTATAATGCGACACTAACGAAAGTATAATCAAACACATTTTGGTAGACATCCCCTTTAGGGAACCGGAACTATTTTATAAAAGGCAGTAACGAGTTCGTTATTGCCTTTTCTTTTTAGATCCAAAAAAGAGAGTATAACGGGCGGCTGAACCGATAAAGTAGTCTTAAATAGTAGGAGCGATAGAAATTTTTTAATTTTTATTATTTACCTTTACCCCTTAAATATTTACACCAACAATAATAGTTGCTTTTAATGATAAAAAACGAAGAATTTCAAGACGAAATAGGAGAAAACCATATTAGTTTATCCGCAAAAAATCCAGTACGAGATGATGCTTTTGTCATTTCTGATGAGGAAAAAATTGAAAAAATAAAAAAGGACGTGGAGAGCATTCTAATCACACTTGGAATGGACTTGACCGATGATAGTTTAAAAGGCACGCCCAATCGTGTTGCCAAAATGTTTGTAAAGGAAATTTTTGGCGGTTTAAATCCTGCTAAAAAACCAAAAGCATCTACATTTGACAATAATTACAAGTACGGTGAAATGTTAGTTGAAAAAAATATCATCGTATATTCTACCTGTGAACATCATTTATTACCAATTATAGGAAGAGCGCATGTGGCTTATATTTCAAACGGCAGAGTTATTGGTTTGTCTAAAATGAACCGTATCGTAGAATATTATGCTAAAAGACCTCAGGTTCAGGAGCGCTTAACCATGCAAATTGTTCAGGAATTACAAATCGCATTAGGTACAGAAGATGTAGCCTGTGTAATCGATGCCAAGCACCTTTGTGTAAATTCAAGAGGAATCAGTGATATTGAAAGTAGTACCGTAACCTCTGAATTTGGCGGAAAATTTAAAGATAGTGTCACTCGCAGAGAGTTTTTAGATTACATTAAATTAGAAACTAAGTTCTAGTCCTCTCCCCGACCCTCTGCAAAGGAGAGGGAGCACAGCTTGGTAAGATCAGAACAAGATTACAACAATTATTAATAACGCATTCACGTCTCAACTCCTTTCCCTTTGGGAGGGGTGGGGTGGGGAAAACAATAATCTACAATGCCATTATACAATAGCCAAAATCTAAAAATATACAATTCTCTTTCAGGAGAAAAAGAAGTTTTCAAACCTATTCATGAAGGAAATGTAGGAATGTATGTTTGTGGACCTACAGTTTACAGCAATGTACATCTTGGAAATGTGCGTACCTTTATGTCTTTTGACGTGATTTTTAGGTATTTTTTGCATTTAGAATACAAAGTACGCTACGTTAGAAACATTACGGATGTGGGGCATATTGTGGACGATGTGGATGAAGGTGAGGATAAAATTGCCAAAAAAGCACGTCTGGAACAACTCGAACCAATGGAAGTAGTGCAACGCTATACGGTTGATTTTCATGAAATTCTGAATGCTTTTAACTTTTTGTCACCAAGTATCGAACCTACTGCAACGGGACATATTATTGAGCAAATTGAAATTATCAAAACCATAATTGAAAAAGGAATTGGTTATGAAGCCAATGGCTCTGTTTATTTTGATGTGGTAAAATTTAATGAAACCAATCATTACGGCAGATTAAGTGGCCGAAACATTGAGGATATGCTAGCCAATACCCGCGATCTTGACGGGCAAAGTGACAAGAGAAATCCACAGGATTTTGCGCTTTGGAAAAAAGCGGAAACTCAACATATTATGCGTTGGCCTTCGCCTTGGAGTGATGGATTTCCTGGATGGCATTTAGAATGTACTGCAATGAGCACTAAATACTTAGGCAATCATTTTGACATTCACGGTGGCGGAATGGATTTAAAGTTCCCGCATCATGAGTGTGAAATTGCACAAAACGAAGCCTGTACCGGTCAAACTCCGGTTAATTATTGGCTCCACGCCAATATGTTGACTTTGAACGGAAAAAAAATGGCAAAATCTACGGGAAATAATATTTTGCCAAGAGAAATATTGACTGGAGAAAACACCGTTTTAAGTAAAGCTTTTTCAGCATCAGTAGCACGATTTTTTATGCTCCAGGCGCATTACAGAAGTATTCTTGATTTTTCTGATGATGCCATTGTTGCTGCCGAAAAAGGATACAAACGATTGATGGAAGCGATGAATTCGTTGAAAGAAATCACTGTTCACACAAAAAGCACCGTTGACATTCCGGCTTGGAAGCAAACCTGTTATGATGCAATGAATGACGATTTTAACACGCCAATTTTGATTGCACAGTTGTTTGAAGGTGTACGTTTTATCAATTTATTAAAGGATGAAAAAGAGACCTTGAATGCGGAAGATTTAAACCATTTTGCAAAAACAATGCATGCATTTGTGTTTGACGTATTAGGATTAGAAGACGAAAAAGTCTCGGACAGCAATAACGATAAGTTAGAAGGAACGGTCAATATGCTTATTGAAATGAGAAAACAAGCTCGCGACAATAAGAATTTTGCACTTTCTGACCAAATAAGGGATCAATTGATTGTATTAGGAATTCAGTTAAAAGATGGTAAAGAAGGAACTTCGTTTAGTATCTAGTCCGCTAAATACCGAAATCGATTACACCTGAAAAATAATTTTGAATAACAACAGAGAAATTTTAATTTTAAAATCATGTTATCAAAAATCATCATTTACCCATTTTTACTATTGGTTCGTTTCTATCAAGTGGCCATTTCACCCTTTACACCTGCGGCTTGTAGATTTGAACCCACGTGCTCCTCGTATATGATTGAAGCTTTACAAACCCACGGTTTGTTTTATGGCGGGTTTTTAGGTATAAAACGTGTTTTTAGTTGCCATCCTTGGGGAAAAACCGGCTATGATCCGGTTCCCAAAAAATCATGTACGCATAAAGATTCTCTTTTTTAATACGAATTTTACATTTAATCTCTATTTTTACGTCAAACATATAAAATACAATACATGACACACGCTTTAAACATCGTTTGGAATCCATCAGAAGGAATTGATTTAGGCTTTTTTATCATTCGTTATTACAGTTTAATGTTTGTAATTGCTTTTGGATTAGGCTGGTATATTATGAAAAATATCTTTGATCGTGAAGGGGAATCAATAGAAAAATTAGATTCGTTATTTATCTGGACTGTATTAGCGACCTTACTTGGTGCACGTTTGGGTCACGTTTTCTTTTACGATTGGGAGTATTATCGCAATCATTTATTGGAAATTTTTATGCCAATACGAGAAAATCCAAACGAAACGATTTTATACATTATAAAAGGATGGGAATTCACAGGTTTTCAAGGTTTAGCAAGTCATGGTGCTGCCATATCAATAATTATTGCTATGTATTTTTACAGTAAAAATATATTGAAAAAACCCCAGTTATGGATTTTGGACCGGGTGGTTATTCCTGTTGCAAGCGGTGCTATTTTCGTCAGATTGGGTAACTTTTTTAATTCGGAGATTATTGGTCATAAAACGACTTCTGACTTTGGAATAAAATTCTTGAAAGACCATTTTAGTGCTATGGACGCGGTCAATGCGACTCAAATACCCAATCCTCAAGCTGCGTACTCAGCCATTGCGAACGACCCTAAATTTGTCTCTTTACTGGAACAAGTTCCGGTAAGACATCCTACTCAATTGTACGAGGCATTCTGTTATATTTTTGTTTTTGCAGTCTTATTTTTCCTGTATTGGAAAACCGAAAAAAGAAGGTATACCGGATTTATATTTGGTATGTTCCTGGTTCTTTTATTTACAGTCCGTTTTATAGTAGAATCTGTTAAGGAAAGTCAAGGCGGTTTTGAAAGTGCTTTAGGTTTATTTTCAACCGGACAATGGCTTAGTATCCCCTTTATTCTTATAGGACTGTATTTTATTCTTACGTCAGAAAAAGAAATAACAAACTAAATAACAATACGTTACAACAAAAAAAAGCGTTAGCTGCATCTTAGTAGCTAACGCTTTCTTTATAACGAAAAGGAGAACCCAAAGTCAATGTTTTTAGTCGTATATCCCGCATTGGTTTTCTGTAATCCCCCATTAGACACATGACGAATATTTGGTCTTACGTCTAAAGTCACACCCTTAAACCTAAAAGTAAATCCTACCGCTAAAACATCTGAAAAGGCAAAACCTTTGGATAGTCGTTCCGTTTCTGTATCTATAATCATTGGACCTATGCTCCCTAAAACATAAATACTCGCCGATTTAAAGACTGGTTTTCGCACTAAAAAGCCAAGATTAAGAACGTATTCTTTTACATCTTTTAGCTTTGTATAGCGCTCCCGTTTTGCAATATAATCCGGATCATCAGGCTCCACAAAATAAATATTTAGGAGTTGATGGCTTGCAAAATTAATTTCTGGCTGAAGCACTAGTGCGTATTTAAAATTCTTCGTTTGTTTTACAACATAATAAATTTGCACCTTATAAGACTTATTTGTAAAGGTATAATTTCTGTTTTTAAATTCATTTCCTATTCCATACGAAAAACCCAAATCAACTTTACTTGCCTTTTCTTGGGCATAAAATGGAATTGTACAAAGGACTAAAACTAAAATAACTAATACTTTCATCCGCATAACTACTAGTATTTTCGTTTATCTGATTATACAGTTTTCAAAAAAGGAATTAAAATTATGTTTGGAGTTACAAATAAAAAAAGAGATTCAACTTACGCTGAATCTCTTTTTTTGATTGATATAAAAGCTGTTTCTAGTTTTCTAGATGCGCCTTTTCGACTCTGTCTTTATCTTCTTTTGAGATGGTGTCTACAAGTACTGGTGTTGCAATAAACAATGAAGAGTATGTCCCTACAATGATACCAACTAACATAGCAAATATAAATCCTCTGATAGATTCTCCTCCAAAAATAAACATGATCAACAACACCACAATCATCGTCAAAGAGGTATTGATAGTTCTTGACATCGTTGTATTAATAGATTGATTTACGATTTCAGAGAAAGAACCTTTAGTTTTTCCGGCTAAATATTCACGAACCCTGTCAAATACAATAACTGTATCATTCATAGAATACCCAATAACGGTTAGAATCGCAGCAATAAAATGCTGATCGATTTCCATACCAAAAGGCATAAATTTATAGCACAATGAATAAATTCCTAGCACAAAAATAACATCGTGGGCAACAGCAGCAATCGCTCCTAAACTGTATTGCCATTTTCTATAACTGATCATCAAATATAAAAACACGATTGCCATTGCTCCAAGAACCGCCCAATAAGCATTGGTTTTAATATCTTCAGCAACTGTTGGCCCTACTTTAGACGCTTGTAAAATACCGAGTTTTTTACCATCATAAGCATTAACAAATTTATCATACGTCATATCAGCTGAAAAATGTTGTTTTAAAGTAGTAAACAATAATTTATTTACTTCTTCGTCTGCTTTGATTCCTGGCTCTTCCACTTTGTATTTAGTGGTAATTTTCAATTGATTATCACTACCAAAAACTTTTACTTCGGCACTACCATCAAAAACTTCCGCTAGCTCTGCTTTTACTGTTTCAGTTTCAATTGCTTTTTCAAAACGCACCTGAAAAGTTCGTCCTCCTACAAAGTCGACTCCTTCATCAAGACCATTAATAGCTAATGACGTAAAACTGATGATAACAATAATACTAGAAAATAAATACGTCCATTTTTTAACTCCTAAGAAATTAAAATTAAAATTGACAAACATATTTTTAGAGAAATTAGTAACAAACGTCAAATTGTTCTTTTTACTAATGTTCCAGTCAATAAAGATTCGTGCAATAAAAATTGAAGTAAACAATGAGGTTATAATACCGATTAATAACGTAGTAGCAAACCCCTTAATTGGCCCTGAACCAAAAATGAACAATACAGCTCCGGTCAAAATATGCGTTACATTGGCATCCGTAATAGAGGACATTGCTCCTCTCCAGCTGTAGGAAGTTTTAACCGCTTCTTCTAGTGTTTTACCCGCACGCAACTCTTCTTTTGCTCTTTCATAGATAATGATATTCGCATCAACAGCTGTTCCCATTGTCAATACGATACCTGCAATACCTGGCAATGTTAAAACTGCACCAATACTTGCTAAAATTCCGAATAAGAAAAGTAAGTTAACCGCTAATGCAATATTAGCATACCAACCTGCCCTGCCGTAATAAATCATCATCCAGAGTGACACTAAAAGCAATCCTATCAAAGCGGAGCTAGTACCGTGATCAATTGCTTCCTGACCTAAGGATGGCCCTACCACTTCTGACTGAACAATATCTGCGGCAGCTGGTAATTTACCTGCTCTCAATACATTTGCTAAATCTTTAGTTTCTGTAACATCAAAAGCTCCTGAAATTTCAGATCTACCTCCTGAAATTGGACCTGTTGAAACTCCTGGTGCAGAATACACCACATCATCAAGAACAATAGCAATATTACTTTTTTGAGTGTATGCTCTACCTGTTAATTCTTCCCATGCTTTTGCACCTTGTCCGTTCATTTGCATTGAAACTGCTGGTTTACCTGATTGGTCAAAGGTATCACTTGCATCTGTAACCACACCACCAGCCATTGCAGGTACATTGTCTCTATTTCCTTTTAAAGCATATAATTCTACTGCTTCAACAGCTTTTGCTTTATCGTCTTTAATAGTCAAAGGTTTTCCCCAAACAAATTTCACATACCGCTGGTCTGCAGCCAATAAAACTCTAATATCCGCTCTTTTTAAATATCCGTTTACAACAGCCGTATCTTTTGGAGAGAAAAGTCCCAAAACTGGACCTCCACCTTGCCCAATGATTTTATCAAATAAAGGATTATTTCCTTTTTTTGCATCAGCTGAATCTTTACCATCCGAAAGCAAAGCGCTCAAAGAATCTTTCACAACAGGTTTAACTTCGGCAATATTGATTTCAGTTTTCTTCAATGACTCGTTAGCTGCCATCAAAAAATTACCAATTTCTTCTATTTTATATGTTTCCCAAAACTCTAGTTGAGCGGTACTTTGTAATAATCTTTTAATTCTGTCTACATCTTTAGCCCCAGGAAGTTCTACAAGAATTCTTCCCGTCTCCCCTAATTTTTGAATGTTAGGTTGGGTAACACCAAATTTGTCTATACGCTCTCTCAATACACCAAAAGCACTTTCTACAGACTCATCTACTTTTCTTTTGATTACTTTTTCGACCTCAGCATCGGTCATTTGAAAATCGACTCCACCTTCACCTTGCAAACTTCTGTTTGCAAAAATATCAGGAGAAGCTAATTTTACGGTTCCTTTTGAATTCGCTTCAAAAGCATTGAAAAATGCATCTAAATAGGTTTGATTTCCTTTTAGATTTGCTGTTGCATCAGCCAAAGATTTATTAAAAACCGGATTTTTTGAGTTATTCGATAAACCTTTCAATATGTCTTTAACAGATATTTGAAGTATTACATTAATACCTCCTTCTAAGTCAAGACCTTTGTTGATTTGCTTATCACTTACTTCGTTATAAGTAAAATTAGTAAACCCAAGGCTAAATACTTTTTCTTTACCAATAGAATCTAAATATTTAGCTTCTTTATCAGGGTTTCCACCCGCAAAAGATTTCGCATCATTTTTAATTTTGCTCGCGACAAAAGTGAACGAAAGTTGGTAAATACTTACCAATGCAAATAGAATTGCGAAAAATTTAATAAGTCCTTTATTCTGCATTATTACTAAAAATTAATTATTTTATATTTATTTATTTTTGCTTTAAACCTTATGAAAGAACACTTTACATTCGTTTTTTATATTATAAAAGAATATATCGAGCTACTTCATTTTTTTTAAACCGAGCAAATATATAATTAACGGTAAGATTAACCAATTTATTTATAGATTAATCTCAAGAAAAAGACTGCAAAGATGCAGTCTTCTCTTTTTTATATGTAAATTTTTATACCAAAATCGATTTTAAAGCGTCATTCATTTGTCTGACAGCGTCTGCACTTTTAGCAAATAAGGCTTTTTCAGCATCATTTAGTTTAATGTCAAGAATTTCTTCTACTCCATTTTTACCAATAATACACGGAACACCAATACAGATATCATCCTGACCATATTCTCCTTCAACGAAAACAGAACATGCAATCATTTTCTTTTGATCATTTAAAATACTATCCACCAAGAAAGCAACGGAAGCTCCGGGAGCATACCATGCCGATGTTCCAAGCAGTCCTGTAAGTGTAGCTCCACCAACCATTGTATCGGCAGCTACTTTTTGCAATTCCTCTTCCGATAGAAATTGTGAAACCGGAATTCCGTTATAAGATGCTAATCGTGTCAAAGGAATCATAGTAGTATCTCCGTGTCCCCCAATAACCATTGCTGAAATATCATTGGCCGGTTTGTCTAAAGCCAAAGACAAATACGTTCTAAAACGAGAACTGTCTAACGCTCCACCCATCCCAATAATTCTGTTTTTTGGTAATCCCGTAGATTTCAATGCCAAATATGTCATGGTATCCATAGGATTAGAAACGACCACTATAATAGTATCCGGTGAATGCTTCAATACATTTTCAGCAACCGTTTTCACGATTCCTGCATTAATTCCTATTAATTCTTCCCGAGTCATTCCTGGTTTTCTTGGAATTCCAGATGTAATTACCACTACATCACTTCCTGCTGTTTTAGCATAATCATTGGTAACACCTGATACTTTGGTATTAAAACCAGTATTGGTAGCACATTGCATGATATCTAACGCTTTTCCTTCAGCAAAACCTTCTCTAATATCCAATAGTACTACTTCGCTGGCAATTCCTCTATAAGAAATCACGTCCGCACATGTTGCTCCTACATTTCCTGCTCCTACAATGGTAACTTTCATATTTTAAAGTTTATTCGGTTATTTGTTAATTTGGTTACTTTTTTTGCGTTATTCTATTAGAATAAAAACGGATGATTACGTTACGTTACGCATCAATATTTGCGTAAACTGCATTTTTCTCAATAAATTCTCTTCGTGGCGGTACTTCATCACCCATTAACATTGAGAAAACTCTATCGGCTTCCGCCAAACTGTCAATAGTTACCTGACGCAATGTTCTAAAACTTGGATCCATTGTAGTTTCCCATAATTGCTCTGCGTTCATCTCTCCAAGACCTTTATAACGTTGAATTCCTGCACTTCCGCCCATTCTTTCATTTGCCTGATCACGTTGCAAATCATTCCATGCATATTCTTTTTTGTTTCCTTTTTTAACTAAATACAAAGGCGGTGCGGCAATATATACGTGCCCTTGTTCGATTAATTCTTTCATAAATCTAAAGAAGAACGTCAAGATTAAAGTAGAAATATGACTACCATCGACATCGGCATCACACATAATGATTACTTTGTGGTAGCGTAATTTTTCGATATTCAATGCTTTGCTGTCTTCGGCAGTTCCTATTGTAACGCCTAGCGCAGTAAATATATTTCGAATCTCTTCGTTTTCAAAAACCTTGTGATGCATTGCTTTTTCTACGTTCAAAATCTTACCACGCAAAGGTAAAATAGCTTGAAACGCACGATCACGACCTTGTTTTGCGGTTCCTCCCGCCGAATCTCCCTCGACAAGGTATACTTCACATTTTGCTGGATCCTGTTCTGAACAATCTGATAATTTTCCTGGCAATCCACCGCCACCCATTACGGTTTTGCGTTGTACCATTTCACGTGCTTTTTTGGCTGCGTGACGTGCTTGTGCTGCAAGAATAACTTTTTGAACAATGATACGGGCATCATTTGGATTTTCTTCCAAATAGTTTTCAATCATCTCACTTACCGCTTGACTTACAGGAGAAACAACTTCTCTGTTCCCAAGTTTCGTTTTCGTTTGTCCTTCAAATTGTGGCTCCTGCACTTTTACCGAAATAATAGCGGTCAATCCTTCCCGGAAATCGTCTCCTGAAATATCAAATTTCAATTTGTCTAACATTCCAGAAGCATCCGCGTATTTCTTTAACGATCTTGTAAGACCGGTTCTAAAACCTTGCAAATGCGTTCCTCCCTCATGCGTATTGATATTATTCACATACGAGAAAATATTTTCCGTATAGCTGGTATTGTAAATTAACGCCACCTCTACCGGAATTTCTCCTTTTTCATGATCCATAGAAATTACGTGCGCAATAATTGGCTCACGGTTCCCATCTAAGTAACGGATGTATTCTTTTAAACCTTCGTCAGAATGAAATACTTCTGAAACAAAATTTCCGTCTTTATCAAATTCTCTTTTATCCGTAAATGTAATCGTGATTCCTTTATTCAAATAAGATAATTCACGCATACGAGCCGATAAAGTATCATACGAATACTCAATAGTTTGGGTAAATATGCTTGGATCCGGATAAAAAGTAACAATTGTCCCTCTCTTAGTCGTTTCTCCAATTTGCTTAACCGGGTATAATGCTTTCCCTTTTTCGTATTCTTGTTCGTATATTTTACCATCACTACTGTGAACTGTAGCTCTCAAATGGTTTGACAATGCATTTACCACCGAAACCCCTACACCGTGAAGACCACCGGAAACTTTATACGAATCTTTGTCAAATTTTCCTCCGGCACCAATCTTGGTCATTACAACCTCTAATGCTGAAACCCCTTCTTTTTTATGAATTCCTACCGGAATACCACGCCCATTATCTTCAACAGAAACGGATCCATCTTCATTAATATCAACTATTATGGTATCACAATGGCCTCCCATTGCCTCATCAATAGAGTTATCCACAACCTCATACACTAAATGATGCAGACCTCGAACTCCCACATCTCCAATATACATCGAAGGACGCATCCTTACGTGTTCCATTCCTTCTAATGCCTGAATACTATCTGCTGAATAACTGTCCTTCTTGATTTCTTCGCTCATATATATTTTATTCTAAAAAAAATGTACTTTTTGTCTAACACGCAAATATATAAAAACGCAAATTATATAACCGTTAAATTCCCTTTTAAAGCCCTTAAGTTATTAACATTTGTTCATATAATTACAAAAAAACGCTCTCAAAATTGAGAGCGTTCTTCATTTATAAAAAATTTAAATTATTGTTTCAAACTACAACTCCTATTTTGGCAATTTCAGTATCTGCCTGAACGTGTGCCGCATTCGCTCTTCCGCTTGGATCAAGGTTTTCCTGCCATTTTGGAATCCACTTCCTAACCGTTTGTGCCGCACTTACTTGCGGATAATATTTATTAAATACCGACCTGTAAAAATACGCTTCTTTAGTTGTAGGAGAATTATACGGAAATTCAGCTACAGCTCCAGCTAATTGCTCATCCGTAACTTGCGTAGCACAATAATCAATTAATTCATCAATCCAATTGTATCCTACTCCATCCGAAAATTGTTCTTTTTGTCTCCACAAAACCTCTTCAGGCAGATACGGATTGTCTGGCGTATCAAATGCTTTTCTTAAAATGTATTTTTCTTTTCCATCGTACGTTTTAGGCATCTTTTCTTCTGCTTTGATGCGAATTGACACATCCAAAAACGCTTTGTCTAAAAACGGAACTCTGGTTTCTAATCCGTGCGCCATCGTTGATTTGTCCGCTCTTAACAAATCGGCGGTAAACAATTTCTGTACTCTTTCAATAGTTTCCTTTTGGAAATCCTCCGCCGAAGGTGCATTTCTAAAATACAAATATCCCCCAAAAATCTCATCGGCTCCTTCGCCTGAGAGCACCACTTTTACACCTAAATCCGTAATTGCTTTCGACAAGAAATACATTGGTGTACTTGCTCTAACCGAAGTCACGTCATACGTTTCTAAATGCCAGATTAATTTATCTAAGATTTTTATTCCTTCTGCAACAGTAAAATGAATTTCATGATGTTCAGTCCCTAAAAATTCCGCTACTTTTCTGGCAGCCGCAGCATCTGGCGCATCCGCATTTAATCCAATAGAAAATGATTGTAATTTTTTGCCGCTTTCCGCCAATAACCTAGAAGCAATTGCTGATGTTAATGAAGAATCCAATCCTCCTGAAAGCAACACTCCAATGGGTACATCGCTCATTAAACGCTTACGAGTTGCTTCAGTCAACGTTTCCCTGATTAAATCCAAATCTAATTCTTGGTCGGCTTTTAAATAATCTTCATATTCCGGTTTGTAATATTTCACAAAACCTGTTTTTTGAGTATAATAATGTCCCGGAGGAAAAGTAGAAAATGTTTTACACTGATCCGCAATAGGTTTCATTTCGGAGGAAAAATAGATCCTTCCTCTTTCGTCCAAACCATAATACAACGGTTTCACTCCCATTGGATCTCTGCCGGCAATAAAATCATCGCCATCTACTACCACAAAAGCCCAGTCGCCATCCAGCATATTGCAAAAATCGTATCCAAACTCTTCGTACAAATGCACAATAACCTCTGAATCTGATTTGGTTCTAAAAGCATGCCTTTTCAACACACCATCTCTCAATTCCTGATGATTGTATATTTCGCCATTATGAACCATATAGGCCGTTTTTGTGCCTTGTATCGGTTGTTTTCCAGAATGTAAATCAATTATAGACAACCGTTCGTGACTTAAAATATGCCCTTTTTCAGTAACATGTAAATCACTTTCATCCGGACCACGATGCGTCATTCTTTTTGAAAGTGCTCCAAACAATTGTTCCTCTTTTCCTCTTCCGATAATGGCTAATATTCCGCACATAACTCTATATTTTTATTTTTTCCCAATTCTAAGTCGACAAATATGCAATAGCAGTTACAAATACAAAACACAATTATGATATTTAGTTACTATTTAAAACAAAAAAATACGTTTAACATCAAAAATGTAATTTAATTATCAGAAAAACCAAACCTACTATAATAACTATAACTCATAAACGCATCCGTTTAATTATTTGACTTTTTGACCTTTTAAATAGGTATTACTTGGTTTCATTTTTACTATCATATTCTCTTTCACCATAATTAAATCCTGGTCAAACATCACAAAATCAGCCCATTTTCCTACTTCCAGACTTCCTTTTTCTTTTTCTTCAAAATTAGAATAGGCGGCCCAAATAGTCATTCCTCTTAACGTTTCGGCTCTGGTCAACGCATTTTCCATTTGGAAACCACCTTTTGGATATTCCTTACTGTCTTTTCTGGCTACAGCAGCATGAAAAGTAAGCATCGGATTCACTTCCTCTACTGGGAAATCAGTTCCAAGAGCTACCATTCCAGCTTTTTGAAGTAATTTTTTATAAGCATAGGCATTTTTCAATCTTGCTTTTCCCAATCTGTCTTCAGCCCAATACATATCAGATGTGGCATGCGTGGGTTGAACCGAAGGAATAATTCCAAATTTGAAATAGTCAAAATCCGCTTCACGCAAAACTTGAGCGTGCTCAATTTTCCATCTTCGGTCTTTTGTGCCTGTCAAAACTTCTCTGTAAATTTTCAAAATCACCGTATTTGCTGAATCGCCAATGGCATGTGTATTCAACTGAAAATTTGAAGCTGCAATTTGTCTAGCTACATCGCTTAATCCAGAAATTGGTGCCAACAAAGCGCCATATTCGCCTGGCTTGTCGGAATACGGTTTGTGCATGCACGCGCCACGCGAACCCAAGGCACCATCACCATACATTTTAAAGGAACGCACATTTAGATTATCTGTTTTATAAATTCCTTTTTTTAAGTATAAATCAATGTTTTTTTGATTTGCAGTGATCATTGCATATACATTAAGCTTCATCACTTTTGCCTTTTGCAAACTATCCATCAAGTGAATAATGTCCGGATCCAATCCTGCATCATTTACGGTCGTCAATCCGTAATCAAACATCACTTTTTCGGCATCAAGCAAAGCGGCTATTTGTGTTTTACGGGTTGGTTTTGGAATTATTTTGAACACTAATTCCATTGGATTGTCTACTAAAATTCCCGTTGGCTCCCCGTTTGCAATTTCAATCTGACCACCAACAGCTTTTGTATCCTTTGTGATTCC
Source organism: Flavobacterium sp. LS1R10 (assembly GCF_003968825.1). Classification (NCBI taxonomy): domain Bacteria; kingdom Pseudomonadati; phylum Bacteroidota; class Flavobacteriia; order Flavobacteriales; family Flavobacteriaceae; genus Flavobacterium; species Flavobacterium sp. LS1R10. Next base: position 81,968 of record NZ_RYDH01000004.1, read on the forward strand.
TGCTAACTTCAAAGCTTTACTATTCACAATAATGGCATGACCGTCGATTCGATTTAAAACTACAGGAATATCAGGAAACGCAACATCTAAATCTGCTTTTGTTGGATACTTTTTGACTTTCCAATCGTTTTGATCCCAACCATTACCCACAATAAAGGTTGGATTTTTATCTTTTTGAAAAGCCTTTAAACGGGAAATTATTTCGTTCATGCTTTTGGTACCGCGCAAATCCGATTCCTGCAAGCTCAATCCATAGCTATAAAAATGGCAATGTGCATCAATCAGGCCTGGATAAATGAATTTGCCTTCCGCATCTATCGTATTCTTGGATTCATATTGTTTTGAAATTTTACCATTAGTCCCAATAGCGATAATTTTACCTTCATCGATTGCCATAGCCGAAGCTTTCTCAAAGGAGTTATTGACCGTGTAAATAGTGGCACCGGTAATAATGGTATCAACGGAAATCTTATTTTTTTGATCACACGAAATCAATAAAAATAAAACAAAGAATAAAGTAATATATCTCATAATAAACATTTTAGTTTTGCTAATATAAAGAACTCCTCCTAATTATTTTAGACAATGTGTAATTATAATGTTTTTTCAAATTCTAAACTGCTCTCGAAATATATTTCTCATAAAAAACGCTCTCAAAATGGAGAGCGTTTTATCTATTTATAAAATCTTAATTAATTGTATTTATGCTTTTGCATACGCATCATCATGCACACTTGCCACCGCTCTTCCTGACGGATCATTCATGTTTTTGAACGCTTCATCCCATTCCAATGCAATTTTTGTACTACACGCCACACTTGCTTCTTGCGGCACACACAAAGCAGCTGCATCACTTGGAAAATGCTCATGAAAAATAGAACGGTAATAATATTCCTCTTTTGAAGTAGGAGTTTGCAACGGAAATTTATATTTAGCATTTGCTAATTGTTCATCCGAAATTTCAACAGCTACAACTTCTTTTAATGTATCAATCCACCCATAACCTACACCATCACTAAATTGTTCTTTTTGTCTCCAAGCTACACTTGGCGGCAACATCTCTTCAAAAGCTTTACGAACCACCCACTTTTCCATAGGATGTTCTGCATTGATCATTTTATCTTGTGGATTAACGCGCATCGCCACATCCATAAATTCTTTATCTAAAAATGGCACACGTCCTTCAATTCCCCATGCTGCTAAACTTTTGTTCGCTCGTAAACAATCGTACATGTGCAATTTACCTAATTTACGTACGTTTTCTTCGTGAAATTCTCTCGCGTTTGGCGCTTTGTGGAAATACAAATATCCTCCAAAAAGTTCATCTGCTCCTTCACCTGATAACACCATTTTGATACCCATAGATTTAATAACTCTTGCCATCAACCACATTGGTGTTGATGCTCTAATCGTAGTCACATCGTAAGTCTCCAAGTTGTAAATTACATCTTTAATTGCATCTAACCCTTCTTGAATAGTGAATTTAATTTCGTGGTGAATGGTTCCAATATGATCCGCAACTATTTGCGCCGCCGCTAAATCTGGAGAACCATCTAATCCTACCGAGAAAGAGTGCAATTGCGGATACCAAGCATCAGCAACATCTCCGGATTCAATACGTTTTTGCGCATATTTTTTGGCGACAGCCGAAGTAATAGAAGAATCTAAACCTCCAGAAAGCAAGACACCATAAGGTACATCACTCATCAATTGTCTGTGAACAGCAGCTTCTAAAGCCACTTTGATTTCATCAATGCTGGTTACGTTGTCTTTTACAGCATCATAATCTGTCCATTCTCTTTTATACCATTGTACAAATTCGCCATCTTTACTTGACATATAATGTCCTGGAGGAAACAATTGAATTTTAGTACAATAGCCTTCTAATGCTTTCAATTCAGAAGCCACATAAAAAGTTCCGTGTTCATCCCAACCTATGTATAATGGAATAATTCCCATGTGATCCCGAGCAACAAAATACTCGTCTTTTTCGACATCATAAATAGCAAATCCAAAAATCCCATTCATTTCATCTATAAAATGAGGCCCTTTTTCTTTGTAAAGTGCTAGAATTACTTCGCAGTCACTTTCGGTTTGAAAGTTATATTTACCCTCAAATTGTTTACGTAATTCTCTGTGGTTGTAAATTTCACCATTTGCTGCTAAAACAAGTTGTTTGTCTTCACTGAACAACGGTTGTTTCCCTGAAGCAGGATCAACGATTGCCAGTCGTTCGTGAGACAAAATGGCTTTTTCATTACTAAAAATTCCACTCCAGTCCGGTCCACGATGACGGATAATTTTAGACATTTCTAATACTTGCGGTCTTAAAACTTCCGCTTTTTGTTTTAAATCAAAGGCACATACTATTCCGCACATAATTTTTTTGTTTAAAGTTTAAGGTTTGCTTCGCCTGTTCGAGTAAAACTCTCGAGTCAAGTTATGAAAGAAACCTGCTTTGTTCATTTTGATAGGGCAAAGATGGAGTTATAGTTCTAATTGAAAAACGCAAATACTCTTTTTAGTTATAATTTATAACTAAAAAATAGAATTTACGTTTAAACCGTAATGGAAAGGTGCTAAAAATAGAATTGAAGTTGCGGATTGTAAAATGGGACGCAAATGAGACGGATGTAAATAACGGATTTTTATTTAATTTCCTGAATAATAAACAATTCTTGCATCTGAATATTTAAAGCTTTACATATTTTAAAAAGAGTAGTTATTGAAGTACTTATCTCTCCTCTTTCTATTCTACCAACTTGGTTTTTAGGAATATTTGCATCATAAGACAAGGTCGCTTGAGAAAATCCTTTCAGAATTCTAGCGTCTCTGATTTTATTTCCAACAGATTTTATTAGTTCTATCTCGTCTACTTCTTTCACACAGTAAAAATGCTACCATCTAAAAAATTATCAGGACACATATTTGTGTTTTAAATGTATTTTTTAATTACATTTGGTTGAATAAGTAAAAAAAACGCTCAAATGAGGAAAACCGTAAGGAATCGATTTTTTAAGTTTTTAAGTTTGCTAAGTATTTTAAACCATCAATAAAAAAATTTGAAATGAAAAAACTATTGCTAGTCGCGATTATTACTATCTCATTACATAGCGTAGTGAGTTTTGGTCAAAAATCAGAATACAATTCAAACGTAAAACTTGAAACACTTGAAAATTCGGTTTTTGGAGAATGGTTTGTAAACAAAGTAGGCTCAAAAATAACAGAATCTATTATGTACAAACAAACTCCTGTTGGTGTTATGAACTGTTCTTATGAAATAGAAAAAGTTCTCTCTTTTTATAATCTTAAACTTAAGGATAAGACTTACAAAGAAATGATATTGCCTGAGGGAATTGATTTTAAAAATTATACTTTATTAAGTTCTGCATTTAAATCCGAAGAAGCGTTCATCAGATTTGAATGGAAAACTTCTAAAGGAAAAAAAATAGTATGGGCCTGTATTAAAGATAGTAATTTTATAATGATTGAAAGATAAATCAACATTAAAAAAAATAATCCAAACGATTATGAATTTTTTAAAAAATATTTTCGTGTTAGGAACTATGTGTCTTTTTATGAGTATTTCTTACTCGCAAGAAAAAAAAGTTGTCCTTCATTTTAAATCAATTCATATGGAATGGGAAGGTAAAACTAAAGATGCTCCTATTTGGGTTAATCGAAGCTCTTCTGTGACACTTGAGGGCGGTAATGTTACATTCGAAATGGATGGGATTCCTTCTTTATATAGGAGAACTGATACACCGAGCAAAAGACTTAAAACGCCTGAGGGAGTTACTTATGTTCAGAGTGAGTATCTAAATGAAATAAATAAAAAATGCTTTATTGAAATGCTTTTAACCGATAGAATGCAAGTCCGAATAATTGAGGATGATGGTAGTATTTTTCAAATGAATAAAGATTTAGTTGATACTTCTAATGACAAAGTAACTACTTTAGAAAATTCGGCAAATAACATAGAATCTGATTGTACTAAAGTACAAAATGAATTTATTGCTTGTGCCTCATACAATCAGGAGCTTTTACAAGAAATCAATACATTAAAAAATCAATATAAGCAATTTATTTCCCAGTCTAAAGATATGACCATATTGACTACAAAAGGAGCTGAAAACATTGAAAAAGCATTGGAATCTATCAAAGAAAAAGATTTAAAAATTAGCAGAATGCAAGATGCTTTAACTAAAAAAGATTCAATTATTTTAAATTTGTCACGAAAAATCAATAATTAGAAACTTTCTTTTATTGGTTTACAAATTAAAAAAAACAGACATTATGGGCATTTCAATAGCAGTAATATTATTTCAAATAGGAATTTTTTTATTAATGACCTATGCTGGTTATAAAGGAATTTGGTATTTGAATATATTAACGATAATAATTATCATTTTTACATTAGCCAATATTCATACTTCTCCTCTAATGATATTGCAATTTTTTACTGTAATTGCAAGTTATAGTTTTTGTTTAAACAGAATTGAAGTAAATAAATACCCTAGCGCATATTTTCCGAGGAAAAAGCACAGCATAGAATTAATAATAATTATCCTTCTTAATATTATAATATTAAGCTTAATTATATATGGTTGGGGACGGTTTACTATTTATTATTTTGAAGAAAATTATGAAAGTTTGGTCAATGAGTGGTTTCTTCAAATATTAGGTGTAATTTCATATTTACTCTTTTTGGGTTTTACATTAATGATTTCAGGTCTTCTTTATTTTAATTTAAAGAAAGTAGCAAAAGAACTCTTTTCACGTTTTTAAATTTTAAAAAACAAACATTATGGGTATAGTAATCTCAATAATTGTATTTGCAATAATTTTTTATTTGCTTAAAAATACCAAAAATGTTTTCGGTAAAATATTCGCTTTTATAATAATCGTGATTGTATTAGCTGTTTTTATGACAATGGTTAAAGGCTGAAAAACATATCTTCAAAATCAGGGACAGAACGCTGAAAAACGGATGCAAGCAACACTGATTACAACAGATTTTTATTTAATATCCTCAACCAAATACTTCGTACCATTTATCTCAAAAGTAAATCCTTCTTGATTTCCCATGAGTTTATTTCCCAAAGGAGATTGTGGTGATAATGCGATAATATTGATTCCTTCGACATTGATTTTAGGAAGTGCCACACTCAGGTACAAATAGATTCCGTTCGCTCTTACCAAGCTCCCCACAATAATCGTTTCGGCAACTGTGCCAGCATCAATTTTATCCAAAACTATTTTTTGATCCAGTACTTCTCTCAATTTACGATTGAGTTTTTCCTGCTCAATGTGCATCATAGACAAAGCGGTTTCATGTTTATCTCCGGCTGAACCTTTAGCATCGTTTTTAGAATCTTCGGTAAGTGCCACAATCATGTCTTTGAAAACATCGATTCGATCCTGAACTAATTGCAGGTAATGGGTATGTATTTTTTGTTTGAAAGTCATAAGTAGATTTACATGCCTGACAGGGTTCAAAACCCTGTCGGGCATTCAAAGTTTTTAAATAAAAAAAGCGAAGATTGTTTTACTTTTCGGCTCCTTCTCCTTCGGGTAGGGCTGGAGTAGGGATTAAAAATCAAATTTATAGTTCACGCCTAAAATCACCTGAAATCCCTGCACTGGATAATTTTGCCATTTTTGGTAGGCATTATTAGTGATATTATTGGCTCTGGCAAAAGCAGTCAATCGGTCGCTATATTTGTAACCAACATTTGCATTGACATCAAAATAAGACTTCAAAGTTACAGGAGCAGCGTTAGTCACCACATTGGTATTAACCTGAAAATCTTTTCGCTCGCCCACATAGAACACATTTGTACCAGCAAACCACTTCTCTGTTATGTTAACATCCAAGCTTGAATTTAATTTTATAGCCGGCAAATTCCACGCTTCTTGTTGAAAATCATTTGTAAAACTGCTAAAGCTTCCGTTGATTCCAAAAGTCACGTTCTTAGAAAAATCAGCTTTTACTTCTCCATAAAAATTCAACGTTCTCATATCGTCATACACCACTTGAAAAGAATTCCCAAAAGCATAGTCCTGATTGGTTGCATTTTCATTGTAATTATTGCTTTTAAACAAAGCCTTGTTGCGCTCATTAATATAGGAACCTCTTATATTATAACTCATATTATTAGTCAATTTCCCTTTTAATCCTGCAAAAACATCATACTGCTGATCCGTAGGTGCAATAGCGAGTGTTGGTGACAAAAAAGGATTTTCATCTACAAAGTCCTGGTACGAGTTTTGTTTTAAATTTCCTTCGGCTCCCGCATAAAAAATCATCAAATCACCAACAACATTATAGGAAGCGTTAAATTTTGGATACACAAAAAATTTATTATTGCTGTTTTGATTGTCCAGACTATAAAAAATAGCGGCACCAATATTCAGTGTCCAATCCTCCTCCTGCATCACAAAACTAGGTGCAATTCCCAGATTTGTAAAACCGTATTTGATTGGTTCTGTATTGGTATTTAAATAATTATTATTGAAACTTCCACCAACATAATCTATGATTAAGTCAGTTTTTACAGCACTATCTATCACATCAAATTCTACAGTTGGCTTGGCGTAAAACCTATTTTCTGAAGAATCAAAAATATCAGAAAAATGATTAAATTTTAGACTCATTTTATTAAAAAAACTTTCGTTAAAAGCTACATTCCCTCCTAACGTCAGCGTACTGTAGGATTGCTGCGGCCTGATTCCACTGATCAAGATTGCTCTGTCCTGAGGCGCCAGCGTAGTACCAAAATCAGCCGGTAATCCATACCAATTGTACGTTTGGTTTTGATATCCTAAATCCAGATTCCATGAAACTTCTTTTCGATTTGATCCATACATCAAATCAATCGAAGTGTCATAAAAACGATCGTCCAGAATCACCTTTTCAATACCCCCTTGGGAGGAGTGATGCCGAAACATGCCACCAATATAATCCGTAGCATTAAGGTCATGATTCACATATAATTCCCCTACAAAGGTTCCGTAATTCCCTACACCAAATGTGGCGTAGTTTTGAAACAAAACGGCTTCTTTTTCTTTCTCTACGCCTGCTGCTTTTCCTTTAGACGGCGTGAAAGTTGATGCTACCGGGAAAGAGAAAATAGTATACTTTACGGTTTCCTTTTTTGTGTTATCTTCTTCGTCCAGCAACGGTGTTTCCTTCACTTTGAAAGCATCTAATATGGTTGGTGTGAATGGCTTGACTACATTTACGGTCTCGGTACCTATTTGCTCTTTCTTTTGTGCAAATGAAACTTGAGAAACGAAAAGAAATAAAATCCCCAACCCAACGCTCCCCAAAGGGAACGGATCCGAAAACGTTACGCTATTATTTATAACCGATATTACTTTGTTTTTAAATGTCATGTTTTATTTTTTTACTGCTAACTTCCTACTGCTACTTTTTTTACTACTGCATTTTTAACCGGTACGTTACACTTCCCATTCTCCTTTTGCGAGGTATTGTGTTTTTCCCCCAATTTTAATATCAAACTGATTTTCAGCTAATTTTCCATCGAAATAAATCTGAGAGGCTCTGTTTATAAAATCGCCCTGATGATTAATCATTTGAATTTCCGGCGAGTGATATTTTAAAAGAAAAGCCTGTAAACACGTGCTCGCACTTCCCGTAGCCGCGTCTTCTATAAGCTGATTTGCTTCAATACAAAACATCCTGCTACTCAGCTTTTTTTCTACCAAACAATAAAAATACAACGCTCTATGACTGGTTTTGCAGTGTGCATGCAGCCATTCGTTCATTTTATCCTTATCAAGAATCAAATGCTCTAGTGCCTTTTTACTTTTAATAGGAACAATCACAAAAGCGCTTCCTGTAGTCACTTCCTGAATGGGAAATTCATCCTCAAAATCAGCTCTGCTTAAATTGCTGAAGGATAAAAAATCTTCCGTTAAAAAAGTATTCAAAAACTCCGGTTGAGCCGCCTGTAGCCAAACCAAATCTCCCGATTGATGTACCGGAATTTCACCAATTGGAACCGACAGCGAAATCTTTTCAGGTTTATTCTCAAATATTTTATGCATCAAAACCCATGATGTTCCTATGATTGGATGGCCTGCAAACTGCATTTCGTGGTCTGGTGTGAAAATCCTAATCGCAGCAGTTTTATTCTCCGGTTGAAGCTTAGTAATAAAGGTGCTTTCGGCAAAGTTGATTTCGCGGGCAATTGTCTGCAGCTGCTGGTCGCTCAAGGAATCAGCACCTAAAAAAACCGCGAGTTGATTGCCTGTATATTTATTCTCTGCAAAAACATCAACGATGTAAAAAGGTAGATTCATTCCGTATGTTTTTTTGGTTTTCAGTTATTTTTTCGCGTTGATTTTGGTTGTTTTTCTAACTTCCACTCACAGCTTTATTTAGTTATCGATGCATTTGTTTTGGACTCTTCCGCTTTAATTCTGTCTAATTCAGTTTGTGCCTCTGAAACTACATCCTGAAAATCAGTAAAATTCTGAATGACGTTTTCTAAAATGTAAGTCGCCTGATAGCTGTCTTTGAGTCCGTAAAAATTTTTCGCCATTAAGACTAATCCTTTGGCTCCAAAATACTTATAGCTCGCATAATTTTCGGCTAATTTTTGAACGGCAACATTAGAAGCTTCAAAATTTTCTTCTTTATTTTTAAAATAAGCATCGTAGTACAGGGCTTCGGCCGCTAATTCCCCCTTAGCAATTGTCATTACTTTGGCATAAGCCGCGCGTGCTATGGCTTCATCACCAGTTTGCATTGCTGCGCGTGCAATGATAATTTGCGCATCACTTTTGACATTATCATCAGTCTTTGGATTCATTAAGACTTTCTCCGCGTACACTACTGAATTTGGATAGTCCTTATTTTCATAAAAACATTTCATCAGATTGGATTGTGCAAATGTTTTATTCTGAGAAACATCTGCTTCGTTTTCTAGACGGGACAATACCGGAATTGCTTTGTCATATTCCTTATTTTTCAGAAAAAACTGTGCCAAACGCACTAAAGATGGCTCCGTAAATTCACTTCTGGATTGGGCTATTACAAATTCATAATTAGGAATTGATTTGCTTTCAGATCCTTCAGAAAAATACAATTGCGCCAGGTAATAATTAGCCTTCAAGGCGTGTATTCCTGGGGAAAATTGACTTAAATACCCACTAAAACCTGTAATTGCCTGTTTGGTATTGTTTTGTTGAAATTGTTTTTCGGCAGCTTCAAATGTATCATTATCCAGCTCTGCATCCGTGACAGCCACAAAATCTAGGGTACGTACCCAAGTTGCATATTCATCTACTCTGCCCATATCTACGTAAATTAATCGGGCTGCAGCTACTGCTTCTAATGCCTCCGGAGACCGAGGAAATTCAGCCGCTACTTTCTTAAACTTCACTACTGCCTGATCATTCCTGTCTGAATTAAAATAAATTAATCCCTGGCGCAAAATAGATTTTGAGGCAAAAGAACTCTTTTTGAATTCTGTATTCAGTTGCTCATACGCTTTTAAAGCCAAATCATTTTTATTTTCGGCAACATACGTATTCCCTAGTTCAAATAAAGTATCATCTCGGTAACCCGATTTTGGATACAATTGTAAAAAAGCATTCAATTCTTCTATTTTTTTATCGTTTTTATCCATAAATCCATAGGAAATTGCTTTTTGAAAATACGCATAATCCGCATCGACACTTTTAGAGGCTATCACTTTAGAGTACGCATCCATTGCGGGACCGTATTTTGAGGTTACAAAACGACAATCTGCCAAACGCAAATACGAATCATTCAAACGCACTTTATCCTCTGGTGCTTTTTCAATCTGATTTTCGAAATAATTTCCTGCCTGATCATACTCTTTCAATTTGAAATAAGCATACGCAATCGTGTAATTGTGATTTTTATATTCAGGAGTTTTTGAGGCTTGTGCAAAGCCTGCAAATTGTTTGAAACTCAACAACGCATTTTTAAAATCATTCAAAACATATTCTGTTTCTGCTTTCCAGAAAGCCGCTCTGGCAGTAAAATACGGATCTTTCTGTTCGTTCATAGACTGCGTAAACATAGTCAAGGCTTCCGGATAATCACCGTCTGTATACAATTCTAACCCATTGAAAAAAGTAACTTTCTGGTACGCTAATTTGTTTTCAGGGGATCTGTTTTTTTCCAATATTACTAAGGCCTCTTTATAGTTTTTAGAAGAAATATAAGAATCAATCAAGAGTCTTTCTATTTCTGAACGGTTGGCATTATTGGGGTATTTCTTCAAAAAAGCATGCAAAATTGCAGGCACACTTTGATAGGAATTTCCAAGTTCATAGCTTAATTTAGCGTAATTCAAACCCGCATCTTCCTGTATTGCTTCGTCAAATGACATTTCCGACGCATTTTTGAAAGCATTTAAAGCTTGCTGTTTCTTGTTTGTATTGAGGTAACTTTCCCCCAAATGATAATAGGCGTTTTGTGCAACAAAATCTTTCCCACCTATGATTTTATTGAACTGAGAAATGGCATTTTCGTAGTCTTTTTGTTTGTAATACGCATATCCTAATTGGTAAAAATCCGTATTATTCCATCTTCCTTTTTTACCTTGATAAGCAACTAAATAGGGAATTGCGGTATCGTATTTTTTTAAATTAAAATAGCTTTCGCCAATGATTTTATTAAGTTCCGATTTTTCTAAAGGATTTGATTTGGCCATTGCTTTTTCCCCTAAATCAATTGCGTTTTGGAAATTTCCTAATTTAAAATTCATATCCGCCTGATAATAAGACAGTTTTTCCTTGTATTTTTCTTCTCCGGAAACGGCGTCAAAATATTTTGTCGCTTGCTTATAATCATCTCCTTCATAGGCCATAAATCCCAAGTAATATTTAGCTTGCGAACCATATTCAGGAGCATTCACCACTTTATTAAAATAAACAGTTGCCTCTTTTTTCTTTTTGGCATTAAAAAAACTATACCCTTTTTGAAAATTAAACTGGTCTTGTTCCTTTCTGCTCAGATTCCTTTCATCCACTTTGTCAAACCATTGCAGGGCTTGGGGATAATTTCCCAAACTAAAATGATACTGTGCCACCTCGATATACGCTTGATTTTGTTTGACACTCGTAGGATAATCCGAAACAAAGCGTTCCATCATCTGATCTGCATTGGCTTGATTAGTACGAATGGCGCAATTTGCCACATAATAGGCACAATCTGATTTTAATTCATCGGTGCCGGCGGATTCTTTTACTTTATTAAAAATAATTTGTGCCGATGCATATTGTTCTTCGTTAAACAACGAAACCGCTTTGTTGAAATCCTTTAAATCGTGGGTATAAATAGTTGATTTTTGTGCCGAAATACTGATAGTGCTACTAATGAAGAAACTACAGAAAAGCCAAGAAATTTTACGCATTGTGGTTTTATTTTAATAATTCAAATGTATTGCATTCTGATCTTTATAACGAATTGCGATTGGTTTTTATTATGAATATTTTTTTTTAACCGTTTATAATTTAACCTTCTTAAAACAGACTGACCAATTATTATACCTTTTAATAACCTGATCACCGGATCCGTTAACACAATAGTAACGGACAACGAGTTTTGACTTAACACCTTAAAAATATCTTTACTTTAATAAATTTAAACATAAACATATAAAAAAAATGAAAGTTAATTACTATTTTATTTTATTGAGTACACTATGGTTTTTTACTATTAAAGCACAAGAAAACAGCACTTTAAATGGAATTATTACAGACGAATCAGGCAAACCTCTTATTGGTGCATCAATCAACATTAATACCACATCTAAGAACACGATAACTGATATTGCTGGAAGTTACCAATTGCAAAATATAAAATTCGGCACTTACACAATTCAAGTGGCCTATCTTGGTTACGAAAGCCAAAAAATTTCAATCTCTTTAAACCAATCCGAAACAACACAAAATTTTATTTTAAAAGAAAGTTCCTTTCAATTAGATGGTATTATTGTTACCGCCCAAAAAAGAGAACAATTAAATAAAGATGTTCCCATCGCCATTACCTCTTATGGGGGGAAATTTATTGAAAATTTAGGGATTTCAGAATATGATGCTTTTTCAGATTATGTTCCTGGATTACAAATCCAGATTCAAAGTGTAAATAATCCTGGTATCGTTATTAGAGGGATTACCAGTGATAGTGGGGATTCTCGAGTAGAACCACGCGTTTCAATTTTTCAAGATGGCGTTTCCATCAGTAAATCCAGAGGATCTGTAGTAGAGTTATTTGACATTGAACGCGTTGAAGTTCTAAAAGGTCCTCAGGGAACTCTTTTTGGCAGAGGTGCACAAATTGGTGCCATGCATATTATTCAAAACAAAGCTAAAAACGAAAATTCAGGAGAACTAAAAATAGGAACGGGTAATTACAACCAGTTCTCAATGAATGGGTTTGTAAACACTTCCCTTATTAAGGACAAACTATTTGTAAGAGTAGCCGGAATCCTGAGTAAAAGGGATGGTTTTATAGAAAACAGATCTGGAGGCAACTTGAATGGTAAAGAAACACTAGCTTTTAGAACTTCCTTAAAATATTTAATGAGTGATAAAACCAGTTTAGATTTAATTGCAAACTGGCAACAGGATACCCCACCGGGAACGGGTTTCAAAAGCGGAACTTATGCCCCTTTAGGTGGAACAACCAACCCAAATACATTTGCGGACTTAGAAAGAGGAACCGAATTGGGGATCGACAGAAAAGTTTATGGTCTTACAGCGATATTGAAATCTGAAATCAATCCTAATTGGGATATGACCGCCACCACAGCTTACAGAGAATTTAAATCAGATGAAGCTTTTGATGCCGATGGTACGGCAGCTCCAGTGCTTTACTTTAGAGAAATTGCCGAAGGAAAACAATTCAGCCAAGAAATGAGATTTAATTTTAATGATAAAAATAAATTATCCGGTTTCTTTGGAGCAAATGTTTTTTATGAAAAAGGATCTCAAGCGGTTCCTTTTGAAGTAAATGAACAAAGTTATTTTGCCTTATTGGCAGCTAGAAACACACTAATCGTTAATGGCGTTCCTACCTTATACCCAAATATTCCAAACGACCCTGCTTTTGGTCCATTGGCAGGAGCTCCGCTTTTAGCTTTCAACAAAGAAAAATCAACCAATTTTGGAGAGAATTATTCTGGAGATATCTTCGCAGATGCCTCTTATGATTTAACTGATAAATTGACTTTTACTTTGGGTGTAAGAGCTACTTTAGAAAATAGTAATGCCGGTTTAGAGGTTCAAAATGCAGATCAGCCTGGTGTATTGGGTAATTTTTTAGGAGTTTTTCCTAACAACTTATTTGCTCCTACAAATGGAAAACGTACTGCCAGCGAAACCTTCACCTCTGCTGTTGGACGATTTGCTATAAATTATGATATAACGGACCACATTACTCTTTTTGGGAATGTTGCCAGAGGCCGAAGACCTAACGTAATTAATGTTACCGCGAAAACTGTTAATGTATTATCGGATGAAACGGTATGGTCTTATGAATTTGGCGCCAAATCTCTCTTCCTAAACAACCGATTGCAATTTGACATCAATGCTTTTATATACGATTACAGCAATTTTCAAACGACTATCGCACGATTAGACGAACAGGATGGTTTAGTGATTCAGCCAAATGACAGCGGTTCTGCCTCAACTTTTGGTTTTGAAACGGCCTTGCAATATCAGTTTACAAAAAACAGTTCTTTCTTTGTCAATTATGCGTACATCGATGCTGCCTTTGATGAAACGGATTCAGACGGGAACCAACAACAATTGGCGGGAAATACTTTCCGATTGACTCCAAAACATTCCTTTTCTGTTGGATTTAATTACAATCCATCTGTAAACACTATCTTAGACCTTTACCTTAGACCAAGCTATACATACAAATCGAAAGTGTTTTTTGAAGAAACAAACTTACCTAATATTTCACAAGCGGGATATGGTCTTTTGAATATCAGAACAGGATTAACCATTAGAAAAAAATACGAAATAGGATTATTCATGACTAATCTTTTTGACAAAAAGTATATTATTGATGCCGGAAATACCGGTGGTGCTTTTGGAATACCAACTTTTATAGCTGGTGCACCTCAGTTCTATGGTGTACAAATGGCTGTTAAATTTTAACAAAAATGAAAAAAACAATAAACACACTACTTGCAGCACTCTTTTTTTGCACTTCTATTTTTAGCCAAGAAGGAATAAGCACAGTAGAAATATCCAGCTTAGATTCCTATCTCGCTACTACAGAGGCCAAAGTAATTGGAATCAAGCCAAACAATGCGGCTAAAACAATATGGGCTGATGGGTATGAAAACAAAAAAACAGCTGTTGCTTTTGTTTATTTGCATGGTTTTGGCGCTAGTCACCGTGAAGGAGAACCGGTTTTAAAAATGCTTTCTACACAATACAAAGCCAACATCTACCTCTCGCGTTTAGAGGAACATGGTATTTATCGTAAAAATACCTTTGAATTTCTTACGCCTGAAAACTATATTGCCTCTGCAAAACTAGCATTAGAAATTGGGAAAAAACTGGGAGAAAAAGTAATTTTGGTCAGCACCTCCACAGGGGGAACTTTAAGCTTGAAATTGGCATCCGAAGATCCTAGCATCTCGGGATTGATCCTCTATTCGCCTTTTGTCGATTTATTTAATCCTGCTATGGCGGGTATTATTCTGCCTGGTGGTAGAGAGAAATTCAAAGCAAACATCGGTGGCGATATGCAAACACAAAACCGCCCAGAGGAACAAGCTAAGTACTGGTCTACCAATTACCACGTCAATGGCTATGTTTCCTTAATCACTATGCTTAAGCAAAACATGACTGAAACTACATTTACAAAGGTCAAGTGTCCGGTTTTCTTAGGCTATTATTACAAAAACGAAAAAGAACAGGACCAAGTCGTTTCCGTTTCTGCCATGCATACAATGTACAACTCTTTAGGAACGCCTGAAAACAAAAAAACAAAAATAGCCTTTCCAGAAAGTGGGGATCATGTTATTGCTTGTGATTTACGTTCAAAGGATTGGCAAGGTGTTTATCAGGCTACGGTAGACTTTTTAAACCAAACAATTTTACAATAAAAACATGAATAAAATTTTAATCACAGTAGTTTTAGTATTGTGCCTGCTAGGCTGCAAGGCTAAACAAGAAAAACAAACAGTCCAATTACTTCCTGGTGAAATTCAAACTCACTTTAATTTTGATTTACAGGGGCATCGTGGAGCAAGAGGACTCTACCCCGAAAATTCGTTAGTTGCCTTTGAAAACGCAATCAAATTGGGAGTAAACACCTTAGAGCTAGACGTAGTTGTTACAAAGGACGACCAAATACTGGTATCACATGATCCTTTTTTCAACCACATAATTTGTTTGGATAGTTTAGGAAACACTATTAACAAGGAGGACGAATTAAACTTAAATATCTATCAGACTACTTATTCACAAATACGTCAATATGATTGTGGTAGCATCAAACATCCACAATTTCCTGAGCAGACTAATAGTACGATTTCAAAACCATTACTTCTGGATGTAATTGCGCAGTCTGAACTTTTATCTGACCAAAAGATCTTCTATAATATTGAAATAAAAAGTACTCCAGAAGGGGACAATAAATACCATCCAACACCTCAGGTTTTTACAGATTTATTTATTAAAACAATCCAAGGGCGTATCCCTATGGAAAGACTAACTATCCAGAGTTTTGATTTTAGAGTACTGCGCTATATCCATCAAGCCTACCCTGATTACAAACTAGCGGCTCTGGTGTACAAAGATAGTGTCAAAACAAATTTAGATGCTTTGGGATTTATCCCAGACAGCTACAGTCCAGAACATACGCTATTGACTGCCGAAATTGTAGCGGAATTACAGGCCAAAGGAATGAAAGTTATTCCTTGGACTATTAATGAAGCAAGTCGGATGAAAACGGTTCTAGGTTGGGGAGTTGATGGCATCATAACGGATTATCCCGATAGAGGATTGCGCTTTAAAAAATAAGAACTTCCGTCTTGATTTCATTTGTTCCTTAAAGCAACAAAACTATCCTGTTTGGGTGAGGCTACTGAAAAGGTCCTTAACAAATTATATTTCATTAAAAGAGTAGAAAACCTTCATTTTCTACTCTTTTTTTATGCTAAAATAGGAACTTCAAGCAGCAATAAAGTGCGGATAAATTGGCTTTAAATAAAATTCGGACTTTCCCTTGTTTATACCTGTTTTTTGAAAATCCGTTGAATAGAATAGAATTTATTTTGAATAGAACCGTTATCTTGTTACTTTTACCCCATAAACAAACTGTATTATGTCACAATCTGTCCTGTCTTTAAAAAACGTTACTATTTTCCAAGAACAAAAAACTATTTTAGCTCATGTAAATTTGGAGGTAAAACATGGTGAATTCCTGTATATTATAGGAAAAACAGGTTCCGGAAAAAGCAGCTTAATGAAGACCTTGTATGGTGATTTGGCTTTAAAAGAAGGTGAAGGAAGTATTGTTGACTTTGATTTAGCCACCTTAAAAGAAGATGATATTCCGTTTTTGAGAAGAAAAATTGGAATCGTTTTTCAGGATTTCAAATTACTGCCGGACAGAACCATTAAAGACAATATGTTATTTGTCCTGAAAGCTACAGGCTGGACTGATGCTGATGAAATGCAGCGAAAAATTGATGAGGTGCTGGACAAAGTAGCAATGAAAGAGTTTGGCAACAAAATGCCACACCAAATTTCAGGTGGTGAGCAACAACGTGTTGCCATTGCCAGAGCTTTACTTAACGATCCTGAACTTATACTTGCCGATGAACCTACCGGGAATCTGGATCCACAAACCAGTGCTGAGGTCTTGGAAGTATTAAAAAGCATCAATGCCAATGGAAAAACAGTCATTATGGCCACTCATGATTATGCGTTGCTAATGAAATTCCCTTCGAAAACATTAAAATGTGAAGACGAACGAATTTTTGAAGTAGTGCAACAGAGAGCCGTGTAATGCTTTCTATTCTTATTCCAATATACAATTATAATGTGTATCCTTTAGCATTGGAGCTGCGCAAACAATGTTTGGAATGCAATATTGATTTTGAGATTTTATGCCAAGATGATGCTTCTGATTCTTCCCTAAATATTTTTAATGAAAAAATAAATTTGCTTTCTCACTGCAGTTTTGTTTCATTAAAAGAAAACATTGCCCACAGAGAAAACAGGAATTCACTTGCCGAAAAAGCAAAATTCGAGTATTTACTTTTTATAGACGGGGATTCTACTATTGTGAATTCTGATTATATCAAAAGATATTTATCAAATTTATTTGATTTTGATGTGGTTTATGGAGGACGCTTGCATCCAGAAAAATGTCCTTCTGATAATCAAAAACTACGCTGGAAGTACGGAAGATTCATTGAAGATAAATCTGCTGCAAACAGAAAGACAAAACCCTACCACTCACTACTTTTTAATAATACCATAATTAAAAAAGTCTGTTTTGACACGGTACAATTTGACAAAACCATAAAAAAATACGGTCACGATGACACCCAACTCTCGTTTCAACTAAGCAAATTAAAATCCAAAGTAAGCCATATAGAAAACCCTGTTGAACATGGCGATTTAGACACTAATCTAGTGTATTTGAACAAGACCAAAGAGTCTTTAGAAAATTTAAATTTATTGTATCAGAAGAAAAAAATTGACATTGAATTTGTACGATTATTACAACTGTATCATTTTTTAAAAACAACCAAATCAACTTTTATTATTTCAAAAATAAATGCCGTTTTTGAAAAATTATTATTTAAAAACCTGAACGGAAACAATCCTAATATACTGATTTTCAATTTGTTCAGAGCAGGTTATTTATGCTCCATTGACTTTAAGAGTAGAACCTAAACTTCATTTTTGAGTCCAATAAACAATTGATGCCAAGTTTGCATAATGGCATCGATGTGATATTTTTTACTCGATAATTTTGCCTTTTTTGCCATTTCACTTCGTAACACCTCGTTTTCGATTAAAATTTCTATAGCCGCTACATAATCCGATTCGTTCCCGTTTTCAATCAAAAATCCATCTTCTTTATGCGTGATTATTGCTCTTGGTCCGCAAGGACAATCGTAAGCAATACAGGGTAATCCGGAAGCCATTGCCTCAATTAACACCATTCCAAAACCTTCATATCGAGACGTCATCAGATAAAATGAAGCATCTAAATATTTTTCGTTAATATTCTGAACAGGTTCATAAAAAACTATATTATTTGAAACATCCAATTTTTGGGCAAGTTGTTTTAAATCGATATTTTTATTAGATTTTCCATAAATTTCCAATATCCAATCTGGATGTTTTAAAACCACTTTTTTCCAGATGTGCAACATGCTGTCAAAACCTTTTTCGTACGTATGTCGCCCTACCGCAATTACTTTTTTGTTTGTTAATTCACCAGATTTTTCCGTTACAAACCATAAAGGATTCGCAATAACCAGTGTGTTTTTTATGTTCCATTCTGAAATACTCTCGTTTGTTTCAACAACAAATCGATTGTATTTTTTTATTCCGTTTTTTTTCAGTTGTAAAACAAGATTCGAGAACAATTTAGTAAAACTGTTTGTCACAATTTCACTTTCTTCAATAAACCTGGAACTATGCATTTCTAGCACCAGAGGAATTTTATATTTTATAATAAAAGGAATTAAATATGCCTTTAGACCATTATCACAAACAAGTATAATATCCGGGTTTACAGTCTTAATACAACTGTTTAGTTTCTTACAATACGCTTTCAAAAAAGAAAGATTTTTTCCTTTTAAAATCATATCGTGAAAAGTGATCTTCTTATTAAAAGAATAAAACAAAGGAGAATCACCTCCGTTTTGAGTCAGAATAACAACTTCATAGCCTAATTGTTCAACCAGATAATTGGCTTTGACAGCAATAACTCTTGCCACACCTCCGGCGTTATTAATGTTAGGAACTACAAATAGCAACTTCATTTTTTTGATTTCAAAAATTCGTCATAATCTCTGATATAATCTTCTTCTTTAAACATATCTGAGGCTAAAACCAAGCAAACTGATCCCGAAGAAAAGTTTTGCAGTTCTCTCCAAATTCCTGTTGTAATGAGTAAACCTACGTTTGGTTTATTTAATAGGTAGCTTTTTTTCTCGATACCGTCATGAACAACCACCTCAAAACTACCGCTCAATGCAATTAAAATTTCTTGTTGCTGAATATGGGAATGACCACCTCTAAAAGCAGTACTAGGCACATCAAAGAGATAGTAAATTCGTTTGAATTCAAATGGAATTACACCACTTTGAATGTAGGCTAAGTTTCCACGAACATCGTCTATTACAGGAATTTTTAATACTTGTACGTTTTCTACTGTTGTCATTTTCTGCTAATTTTCATTACATCTAACCATTGCATGCCTATATTTTCAATTGAGAAGGATTGTACGCTTGCCAATGCATTTTGTTTACAATGCTGATACAATACTTCGTCTTCAATGAATAAATTCATCGCTTCCGTCATTTTACTACCATTTTGATTTTCAACTAATAAACCATTTTCTTTATTTACAATTATTTCACTTGGACCGGCTAAGCAGTCAAAGGATATTACCGGCGTATTACTGGCTAATGATTCTAGTAGAACATTTGACAATCCTTCATTCAAGCTACTCAAAACAAAAAATTTAGCATTTTTCAGGTACTTAAACGGATTCTGTTTAAACCCTAAAAAATGAACTTTATCCCCCAGCTTTTTTTCTTTTACTAACTTTAAAAGAATATTTTTTCTTTTGCCTTCCCCTAATAAAACCAAATGTATCCCTTTTTGGGATAAAGTCGAATGGGCATACGCTTCAATTAATTTATCAAATTGCTTGATATTAGTTTCCATTTGACCTATCCCAATAATATACTTGAAGTTAAGTGAAACAGGTTCTTCACTCTTCCTGACAATTTCCTCAATATCTATAGGGTTGTAAATGGTAATTGCGTTTTTCAGCTGGTGCTTTCGCGCTATTAACTCTTTCGATTGATTAGAAACACTAACCACTTTATAACAATTTCCATACATGTATCGGGTAAGCACCGACCAATTGGGCATATAATGATTAATCAAATAACTGTGCACGGTGAAAATAGTATTGGTTTTATAAAGCCATTTTGAAATTAATAATTCTTGAATGGGTTTTATCCTAAATCGGAAATCAATAATAAAATCAAATTCATGCTCTTTCAAATAGTTCTTCAAAAATAAAAACCGACTGAATTTATTTGAAAAACCGTTGGTTTTGTTTTTCATTTTACCCAAATTGACTAATTTTCCGGCATAAGAATAGGAAACGGCATCCAGGACAATAATAGTATGAACTTCTATGCCCTGTTTTTCAAAAAAAAAGGATAAAACAGCCATCACTTTTTCAGCACCTCCATCACTTAATCGGTACCCTATTAATGCGATTTTATATTTTTTATTGGGTATTATCATTCTCAATTTGTTATTTTCGTCTCAAATATAACGCTTTTAAAAAAACATGCAAGATAATCCACTAGTCACCGTTATTTGTTTGTGTTACAATCATAAAGATTATGTAATAGAGAGCTTAATGTCCGTATTAAACCAACATTACGATACTATTGAGTTGATTATCGTAGACGATTGCAGTACTGATAATTCTAAATCCGTAATTGAGAAATGGCTTCTGGATTATCCACAAATTCCATTTATAGCCAATGACACTAATTTAGGGAATACTAAGTCTTTCAATAATGCCTTAAAAACAGCAAAAGGGGATTATATTATTGACTTGGCTGCTGATGATGTATTATTGCCCAATTGCATCACTTCACAAATAAATGCTTTCAACAACACAACTTTTAAAAATCTTGGAATTGTATATGGAAACGTCGAATTAATCACTGAAAAAGGCAAACACGAATCTTATTATTTCCCTGTTGATAGCTTTCAAAAGGTAGTCAAGGAAAGAACAACGGGAGATATTTATGAATCCGTTCTTTCTGGTGGTGACTGTATTTGCTCCGTTTCATCAATGGTCAAAAAATCACTGTTCGATGCTTTGAACGGCTATGATGAAACGCTGGCGTACGAGGATTTGGATTTTTGGATTCGGGCTTCTCGAACGTACGAATTTGACTTTATTGATGCTATTCTGGTTCAAAAAAGAATTGTACACCACTCCCTAGGCACTCATTTTTTTAAGAAAAAAGATGCCAGAGCCAGAAAAATTAATCAGAGTACATATTTGATCCTTAAAAAAGCAATTGGGCTCAATAGAACAAAAAAAGAGGATAAAGCAATTTTAAAACGCATTCATTTTGAGATGATTCTCACCTATAAAACTGCTCATAATACGTTGTTACTGCGCTATATTATTATGGAAATTAAGTTGCGATTTCATTTGTTAGCTTCATAAACTACACTATCAAATACTCGTCCAGCAAGGCTTTCTCTCCTTCCCAATCTCTGGAAATGGCGTTTTTTATAAATTTTGCCGGAATACCACCAATCAAAATATTTGAACCAAATGACGTATAATCCGCAGTACACACACTACTGGAGCCTATCGTACAAAAATCAGGGGTAGTCGTATTTTGCAGTACCGTAACCCTGCTGGCTGCATAGTTGTAATTTCCTATTCTAATTGGCGCTGTCATTTTAAACTTTTCACCCGTTGTAGTATCCATCATCTGATGGAAATTAGTGTCCATAATTTGTGATTCCGAACCAAAACGGGCATAATCCCCCAATACAACATGTTCCATACAAATCAACTTTGCATTTGAGGCCAATGAAGCCATGTGTCCCAATTCGCACAATCCACCGTCACCAACATAAATAAAATAATCTTTACCCAATTGTATGTGACCTTTTAAAATGAGCGTTCCCAAAATAGTAATTTCGGCAATTCCTTTGTGAAGCGTATTCATTTCATAAGGTTGTCCAAAACCAATCATTCCCTTTTTTACAACTCCCTCAATTTTGATTGCACCCGTTATTGAAGTAAATTTTACTTTTCCATAAAAAAATACAGGGAGCTGCTTAGCAATAGGATACGGGAATTTTTTAAAATTAAAGTACAGTGTTTTGGTCCAGTTTACGGAATAATACAGTTGTAACCGATGATAAAAAAATCTTACTTTTCTGTAAACATTCTTAAGTATTTCAATCATTCTTTTTCTTAATTATAGCATTGAACAATTCTTTTAATGCGGTCTTTTTGTTCATTTCAAATAAAACAAAAACAATCGACACTACTACCATTAGTGACATTAAGCCATACTTTAAAATTGGATTTGGAAGGTGTCTGAACAAAAAAGTTGCCACACACAGCAAGATGCAAATTAAATAAGTGTTATAAAAATCGCTTTCAAAATAAAACCCATATCTTTTTTTGGTGATTATTTTTAAACCCAAAAAATGAATGAAATAATAGAGCAAAAAACTAAATCCAAGACCTTCCAAACCATAATAATAATACCCTAAAACATTCAAAATAAGCGAAATGCTATTAAATCCAACAGCAGTTCGCATAAACATTTTCGAATCGCCTTTGGCAATCAAAATATAGCCCATTGACCACGAAACGGCCCGAAACAACATTGCTATTATTCCAAAACAAACCATTGGAATAATGGCGTTGAATTCCGGTGTAAATATAATTTTCACAATCAACGGAATGCACGTTAAAAACAAAATGATTACCGGTGTAATAATCAATATTGAAACAAACGATTGCTGAACAACACTGGTTCTTACTTTTTCATTATCCGCATTAATGAACGCTAATCTTGGAAAATAATCGGTACTCATGACCGTAAAAATTACTCCCACATAGGAATTCAACAAGGTGAAACCGGCATTGTAAAACCCAACTTGTTCTAAACCACCCCATTTTCCAACAAAAATTTGAATCAAATACGTTGATAACAAGGTCAGCAAACCACTTAATGTCAATAAAATACCTAGTCTAATAATACTTTTTCCTTCGGCATTTCCTTGTTCTTTAGAAAACACATTTTTTTCAAATGGTATTTTTTTCGAATAATAAAAAGAAACCAATAGTGAGGCTAAAGAAGCAACTATGATGGTGGGGACAATGGCATCAATCCGGTAATAATAATACAACGGAATTGAAACTAACAACCCCAATCCATTTCCATAAAAATTAGCTTTGGCTAAAAACCGCATTTTTCTTAAACCCTGCAAAACAACCAGCTGGCCAATCATTAATTGCCGGAACAACAAGGTGATCGAAATAAAAACAAAGGTAAAAGTATGATTCGAATTCCCAAAAGTAATTTGGCTCAGCCAACTAGAAAACAGGATCACAAGAACGCATCCTAAAATCCCGGTTAGTACTGCGAGCTTTTTTATAAGTGCTGCTACAGATGCAATCGTACTTAAATTGTCGTTTTTGTAGCTACTGGAAAGGTGTTTTACACCACTGGTTTCAATCCCTAAACCAGTAACACCGCCCACAAGATTCATCGCCGAGTTCAACAAAGAAATAATCCCCATTCCCTCAGGCCCAATAAAAACAGCAATACACTTAGTCCGGATAACCCCAATAATAATCATAAAAAACTGAACACCTCCAAAAAGCGAAGTCGTTTTTACAATGCGATGATATGACGTTTTACTATCGGACACTTTTTAATATGTATTTAAAATTGCAATAATATGACGAACCTCCTCCGGTGTCAAGGCAGGACTTATGGGCAAACTCAAAACTTCTTCATGAATTTTTTCAGTAATTGGAAAGGACAACATATTCCATCCCGCAGTCTCAGAAGAGAAAGCTTTTTGACGGTGGGGCGAAACTGGATAATGGATAACCGTTTGAATTCCGTTTTGACGTAAATATTCTTGTAAATCCGTTCTATCCTGAGTTCGAATGACAAATAAATGAAAGACATGATTGTTTGACAAATCCCAAAATGGAAGTATTATTTTATCGTTTTTTATTTCTGATAAATAGCGATTGGCAATTGTTCTTCGGCGGTCATTCTCAGCATTTAAAAACGGTAATTTCACATTTAAAAAAGCAGCTTGCAATTCGTCTAATCTGGAGTTTATCCCTACATAGTCATTATAATACTTGGTTTCCGATCCGTAATTTCGAAGCGACTGAATAACCCTGGCTAATTCAGAATCATTAGTCGTAACGGCACCGGCATCGCCTAATGCCCCTAGATTTTTCCCAGGATAAAAACTATAGGCTTGGTTTTTTGGCTTTTGGTTTTGGGTCTTCGCACTTTCATCTTCAAAGGAAGCCCCGTGAGCCTGAGCCGCATCTTCTACTACTAATAAATTGTTTGCTACAGCAATTTCATTTATTTTCTCCATTTCTGCCAGCTGTCCGTAGAGATGAACCACTAGAATCGCTCCCGTTTTAGAAGTGATTTTTGCTGTAATTAAATCGGGATCCATGTTATAGGTTTCTAATTTTGGCTCGCTCAGAACCGGAATTAAATCTGCTTGCAAAATAGCGAGAATACTGGCAATGTACGTGTTTGCTGGCACAATGACTTCGTCCCCTTTTTGCAGTTTTCCTAACACGATATAGGCTTTAAAAACGAGCACTAAAGCATCAAAACCATTTCCCGTCCCAATACAGTATTTTGTTCCGCAATAAGCCGCAAAATTGGTTTCAAACTCGCTGACTTCATTCCCTAAAATATACCAACCATTCGCTAAAAACCCTTTTAATTTTTCCTGAAAAGCGGTTTCATAGGGCTTGTTTGTTTTTTTTAAATCTAAAAATGGTATCATACTAGATTCATTTTATAAAAGTCTTGGCCATATACCGTACAGCCTAATTCTTCTTTTTGTTTCAAAAGTCCGGCATGAAATCCGCTTTCATTAGTATCATTAACAATACCCATATCAAAAAAAAGCATGCCTTGTTTTTTGTATTTTTCTATTAAGGTAATAAATGCAAAATCCAATGCGCGCAACTCCTCGCCTTTTTTAGTGGTGGCTCCATATTGTGATTTCACCACCGTTTCGGTTTCAAACAGTGTCACTCCGGCAACTATTACATCGTCATAATACACTGAAAATTGTTTGATGTTTTGAGGGAACAATGCCTTTAATTTTGTGATTTCTTGCAAGGTATGAACTGGTTTTGCATTGTATTTTTCACGCAATCTTGGTTCTAAAACCAATTCCCAGAAAGAGTCCGGCTCCGCTTCCTCGACAAGTTGCAAGTCGAGTGCTTCCATTTTTCTCAAATGCTTCAATTTACTTTTAGAAACAGTCAGTGGCATTGCTAAATTAATGGCCAAATTCATTTCTTTCTTCTCCAGAAAAGCGCCTTTTTTAAGCAAGAAAAACTCCATTTCAGCATTTCCTTTTGAAAAATAAAAAAAAGGGATTTGTTTCAAATAAAAGGATTGGATGCTATGGTCTTTAAAAAAAGACAAAACACAGTCTACAAGTTCCGCTACTATCTCTGCTTTTATTATAGCTGAAAAAACCAAGCCGCCATAGGTCAAACCCTGATGTGAAAAAATGCTGTTTTCCAATTTATTAGCTGGCAAAACTGCTACCAGTTTTTGTTTGTCATAAATCAGTACTGAAAAATCTTCAAAGCGATCCTCATGGTATTCCATAAAATCACGGTGAAACAAAAAGGTTGCATTTTTGGCTTGACCAATAAAGGAATTCCAATGGGCATAATCGCTTTTTTGATATCGTTTGACGGTATAATTTTTCACGCTTTGGTTTTAGACTTTGTGAAAGTAATCATTTTTTATTTAGGTTCTAAAGTGGGCAGATACCATTTGAATTTTACGGCCATCAACCGAATTATAATAATAAAAATTGACGTTGTTATGTATAAAATATCCTTATCCAAATTAAATTCCCGAAGCATAAAAAATAGCATTCCGCCCAGAATACAAATCGTGGCGTAAATTTCCCGTCTGAAAATCACCGGAATATCGTTGCATAAAATATCCCGAATAACCCCTCCAAAACAAGCTGTGATCGTTCCTAATGCAATGCATATAACAGGATGCAAACCAATATTTATTCCTTTTTCAAGACCAATTAATGTAAAAACGCCCAGCCCGACGGTATCAAATAAAAACAAAGAAGTGCGCAAACGATCAAATTTTTTCCTGAAAATAATCGACAAAACAAACCCAAAAAAAATCACATACACGTAATTCAGGTCTAGCATCCAGCCCACGGGCGTCCTACCAATCATAACATCTCGTAAGGTTCCGCCGCCAACAGCCGTTACAAACGCAATGATGAACACCCCAAAAGGATCGAGTTTTTTACTCATAGCGGTCAATGCGCCTGACATGGTAAAAGCAATCGTACCGACAAAGTCTAGAAAGTAAAACATTTAGATTGAAATTTTTTAAATATGGAATTTCTACAAAAATAAAGAAAATACTCGTAAAAATAACCAAAGCAACTGGCATTAATGCTGCTATTGCTTCCAAATAAATATTCGGATCAGATTAGAAAACTGGATTTTCTCTGTGTATCTTTGTCGTGTTTAATTAAATAGAGGAAAGCCTTGAAACAAATTACTTCGATACAAAATCCGCACATAAAATCCTTAGTGCAATTGCAGGAAAAAGCAAAAGCGCGCAAACAATCCGGTACTTTTTTGATAGAGGGAAAACGGGAAATTTCAATTGCCATCAAAGGCGGTTACGAAATAGAAACTTTATTGTTTTTATCTGAACTTTGTTCCGAAACTGAAGCGCATCAATTTTCTGAAAATGCAGAATTGATCGAAATCAACAAAGAAGTCTACCAGAAACTGGCTTATCGCGATACCACCGAGGGTATTTTGGCTATAGCCAAAACCAAATCATTGCGATTATCCGATTTAGAATTATCCGAAAACCCATTGATTCTAGTTGCTGAAGCACCTGAAAAACCGGGAAACATTGGCGCTTTGTTGCGCACTGCGGATGCTGCTAATCTGGATGCCGTGATTATTGCCAACCCAAAAAGCGATTTATACAACCCAAATATTGTGCGTTCCAGCGTAGGTTGTTTGTTTACCAACCAAATTGCAACCGGAACTACAGCAGAAATTATTGCTTTTTTGAAGGAACGAAAAATCAATTTTTATTGTGCAACGCTACAAAACTCCACTTCCTATCATACCCAAGATTACACCACACCAACGGCTTTAGTAGTAGGAACAGAGGCAACTGGCTTGACAGCAGCATGGCGAGAAGAAGCCACGCGAAATATTATTATTCCAATGCAGGGCGAAATCGATTCTATGAATGTTTCCGTTGCAGCAGCCATCTTGATCTTTGAAGCCAAAAGACAACGGGGAT
The DNA here is from genome assembly GCF_003968825.1 of Flavobacterium sp. LS1R10. Taxonomy (NCBI): domain Bacteria; kingdom Pseudomonadati; phylum Bacteroidota; class Flavobacteriia; order Flavobacteriales; family Flavobacteriaceae; genus Flavobacterium; species Flavobacterium sp. LS1R10. Next base: position 109,357 of record NZ_RYDH01000004.1, read on the forward strand.
TTTAGACTGAAGATGAATGCTTTTTTGATAGGAGATTTCAAAATTTTCATTGGCACACCTAAAGACAATTGGTTTAGAGAAGTGCAACTTTCAAGTAAAAGAGAAATTTTATTTTGCTTCCAAACGTTCCCACAACTTTATGGTGCTATTTTTTCTGCAAAGACAGTAATTGTGTGGTAAAATGGAATAATACCTATTTTCATGCTGATGTGTATTTATTTTTAGAATGTGGGGCAATTGAAAAGCAGTCTGAATCACAATAAAACCCATTTCCGGACGGACTGATTTCAGTTATGACTTTCAAAATTTAGCGTTTAAAAAAATCCTGTAATATCGTGCTTAAATAAAATTGCATATCTGCTAACTTATTGCTATTTTTAAGAAATGAACCATGCCGTTATGATCGAAATAGATTTAGAAAAAGAAAATAAAGCTATAGCTCAGGAGTACAAAGAGTTACTTCGAATAAGCTACCAAACCTTGAGTGATGAGGACAAAAAACTCATCCGAAAAGCCTTTGATGTATCTGTAGAAGCCCATAAAGAGCAACGCAGAAAGTCCGGTGAAGCCTACATTTTTCATCCTATCGCTGTAGCAAAAATTGTTGCTTCAGAAATAGGTTTGGGAGCAACCTCTATTGCAGGTGCATTATTGCACGATGTGGTCGAGGATACACCCACTACAATTCAGGACATCGAGCGCTTATTTAATCCTAAAGTAGCCCAAATTGTTGAAGGATTAACAAAAATATCTATGGTGCAAAGAGACCTAAACGTTTCAATGCAAGCCGAAAATTTTCGCAAGATGATTTTGACGCTAAATGATGATGTGCGCGTAATCCTGATTAAACTTGCTGATCGCCTGCACAACATGCAAACCATGGATTCGATGCAAGAGGACAAGCAGACTAAAATTGCATCTGAAACCTTGTACATTTATGCGCCACTGGCCCATCGATTGGGTTTGTACAATATCAAGACAAAACTGGAAGATTTAGGATTAAAATATACGGAACCAGCAGTATACAATGAAATCGTAAGTAAAATAAAAGAAACTAAAGAGGAGCAGGATGCGTATATTGAGGCTATTTCAAATATTTTAAAAACATCCTTAGATACTGAAGGAATTGATTATATCATAAAAGGCCGTCCAAAATCAATCTACTCCATCCGGAGAAAGATGCAGGCTCAAAATGTAAGTTTTGACGAAGTGTATGATAAATTTGCACTCCGAATTGTTTACAAATCAACTCCCCATGACGAAAAATTCATCGCTTGGAAAATATACTCCATTGTAACGGACCACTACAGGCCCAGCCCGAGTAGGTTGCGCGATTGGATTTCGTCTCCAAAATCTACTGGCTACGAAGCCTTGCATATTACCGTAATGGGACCCAAAGGGCGCTGGATTGAAGTTCAGGTACGCAGCGAACGCATGGATGAAATTGCCGAAAAAGGATATGCTGCGCACTACAAATATAAAAATGGCGCTACCGAAGAAAGTGGTTTGGATGTCTGGCTCAATTTACTAAAAGAAGCCTTAGAGAATTCTGAGACAAATGCAGTAAATTTTGTGGAGGATTTCAAGATGAATTTATATTCAAAAGAAATTTTTGTTTTTACCCCAAAGGGAGAAATAAAATCCTTGCCCAAAGGTGCTACATCGCTTGATTTTGCTTTCAGCATTCACTCCGAAATAGGCATTCGCACCAGGGGAACACGTGTAAACGGAAAATTAGTCCCGTTGAATTTTGAATTAAAAAGTGGTGATCAAATTGAAGTAATCACGTCACAACATCAAAAACCAACGATCAACTGGCTGGATTATGTGACCACTTCAAGAGCCAAAACTAAGATAAAAAATGTTTTAAACGAGAACACCAAGAAAATTGGAGAAGAAGGAAAAGAACTGCTGACGCGTAAACTAAAGCATTTAAAAATAACTTTAAATGAATCTGTTGTAAATGAGCTAGTCAATTTTTTTAAGTTAAAAACAAGCTTAGATTTATTTTACAGAGTCGGGATTGGCGCTATAGAAAACCAACAACTCAAAGATTATGCCGCCCAAAAAAGCAATACTTTTATTAATTTTTTCAAGAATAAAATAAAACGAACCGCCAGCACAGCTGATGAGGACATTCATAAACCAATAATAAGCAGCAATTATGACATGCTCGTATTTGGCAAAGAACATGACAAACTGGATTATAAATTATCCCCGTGTTGCAACCCAATTCCCGGGGATGACGTGTTTGGGTTTGTCACGATAAATGAAGGGATAAAAGTGCATAAAAAAGATTGCCCAAACGCGATTGGAATGCAATCCAACTATGCCTACCGGATCATGACGGCCAAATGGATTGACTCTTCCCAAGAAGAATTCAAAGCCATCATAAACATAACCGGAATGGATGTTTTAGGACTTACCAACCAGCTAACAAAAGTGATTTCGAATAATATGCATGTGAACATCCAGAGTATTTCTTTGAGCACAGAGGCAGGTATCTTTCATGGGCAGGTGGCCGTAATTGTTCAGAACAATACAATCTTAAAAAAATTAATCAATAATATCAAAAAGATTGATGGAATAGATAAGGTAACCCGAGTTTATAAAACCTAGAAAAGTTGCTGGTTTTTTACATAATGTAGCTTTTCATACCTGAAACGGAACAAACTTGAAACTAAACAAACCGGAAATTTTAATCTTTAAACTAAAAAATTTATCTTTGCCAGCATATGACACTCATTTCCACAGATAACAACAAGAATCAAGAAATTGTAAAAAATGTTTTTACAATGTATCTTGAAAAAAAAGGACATCGCAAAACGCCAGAACGTTATGCTATTCTTCAGGAAATTTACGATAGTGAAGAACATTTTGACGTAGAGAATCTCTACATCAAAATGAAAAATAAAAACTATCGGGTTAGTAGGGCAACCCTTTACAATACTATCGAATTATTATTGGACTGTGCTTTAGTGCGCAAACACCAATTTGGACAGAATCAGGCACATTACGAAAAATCATATTTTGACAAACAGCACGATCACATTATCATGACTGATACCGGTGAAGTAATCGAGTTTTGTGACCCTAGAATCCAAAGCATCAAAAAAACAATTGAGGAAATTTTCGATATAGAAATTACAAATCACTCCTTATACCTTTACGGTGTAAAAAAGGAAAAGAATACTCTGGACGAACAAGATCGTTCCTAAATATAAAAATTAACTACAAATAACATATAGAATGACGGTAGATTTATTACTAGGGTTGCAATGGGGAGATGAAGGAAAAGGAAAAATTGTGGATGTTCTTACTTCGAAATATGACATTATTGCACGTTTTCAAGGAGGTCCAAATGCAGGACACACTTTAGAATTTGATGGAATAAAACATGTTCTTAGAACTATTCCTTCCGGTATTTTTCATAAAACTGCTGTAAACATCATTGGAAACGGAGTTGTAATTGATCCTGTAGTTTTTCAAAAAGAAATTGAAGGCCTTGAAAAATTTAATTTAGACATCAAAAACAAATTAATCATTTCAAGAAAAGCGCATTTAATTTTGCCAACGCACCGCTTGTTAGATGCCGCATCAGAAGCATCTAAAGGAAAAGCAAAAATTGGTTCTACTTTAAAAGGAATTGGCCCTACTTATATGGACAAAACCGGAAGAAACGGAATCCGTGTGGGTGATATTGAATTAGAAGATTTTACAGATCGTTACAGAGCTTTGGCTGACAAGCACGAAGCCATGATAAAATTCTATGATGTTGCGATACAATACAATTTAGAAGAATTAGAAAAAGAATTTTTTGAAGCTATCGAAGAGCTAAAAAAATTAGACTTTATTGATAGCGAAGAATATTTACACCAAGCGCAAAAAGCAGGTAAATCAATATTATGTGAAGGAGCCCAAGGTTCGTTATTAGATGTTGATTTTGGAACCTATCCATTTGTGACTTCCTCTAATACAACTGCCGCAGGCGCTTGTACCGGTTTAGGGATTGCTCCAAATAAAATCAAGGAAGTATACGGAATCTTCAAAGCCTATGTAACACGCGTTGGAAGTGGCCCGTTCCCTACTGAACTTTTTGACGAAGATGGTGCAACTATGGCCCGTGTTGGAAATGAATTTGGATCAGTAACCGGCAGACAAAGACGTTGTGGCTGGTTAGACTTAGTAGCACTGAAATATGCGGTTCAGGTGAATGGTGTAACCCAACTGATGATGATGAAAGGGGATGTCCTTTCAGGATTTGAAACGTTGAAAGTATGTACGGAATACAATTATAAAGGAGAAAATATTTCACATTTCCCATACAACATTGAACCGGAAAATGTAACTCCAGTGTATCAGGATTTCAAAGGATGGAAACAAGATTTGACTGGTATGACCACATATGATGAGTTACCAATCGAATTAAAAGAATACATTGAATTCATCGAAAAAGAAGTAGAAGTGCCTATCAAAATTGTTTCTGTAGGTCCAGACAGAAAGCAAACGATTCTGAAATAAGATTATGAAACGTCCCGATAAATCGGGACGTTTTTTTTAGTTTAAAAATCAATTCCTACGAATGAAAAACCCAACCATTAAAATACAAAAAACCGAATTGCTCTCAGACAATTGGTACCTTTTAAACAAAGTCACTTTTGACTATCAAAAAAAAGACGACTCCTGGATTACCCAAAAAAGAGAAGTCTATGATAGAGGAAACGGAGCCGCCATTTTACTTTATAACACTTTACAAAAAACCGTTATTCTTACACGCCAGTTTCGCTTGCCAACCTATCTTAACGGAAATAAATCAGGAATGATGATTGAGGTTTGTGCCGGCCTTTTGGATCAAGACAATCCGGAGCAATGCATCATTAGAGAAACCGAAGAAGAAACAGGATATCGTATTTCTACAGTCAAAAAAGTCATGGAAACATATATGTCGCCAGGAGCTGTAACTGAAATATTGTATTTATTTGTTGGCGAGTACGATGAATCTTTGAAAGTAAGTGACGGTGGCGGAGTAGCACATGAGGAAGAAAATATAGATGTGATTGAAATGTCTTTTGAAGAAGCGTATGCCATGATTGAATCTGGTCAAATGCAGGATGCCAAGACTATTATGTTACTACAGTATGCTAAAATTCATAATTTGGTTTAATGAGTAATCCCACTAAAGGAGTTCTATTTGCCTTATTTGCTACCTTGTTATGGTCCGTAAATATGGTCATCGCCAGTGGCATAAAAGACCACATTCCTCCTATAGGACTGGCCTTTTGGCGCTGGACAATTGCATGTCTCGTTTTGGCTCCATTTGCTTTAAAAAGCACTACTAGAAATTTCACAATTGTTAAAAAACACCTCCGGTATCTTGTGTTTACGGCGGTATTGGGAATCACTATTTTCAACACGTTAATTTACATTGCAGGAAAAACAACGAGTGCTGTGAATTTATCGCTAATCGCCATTTCGATTCCGTTATTTATTGTTGTAATCTCCAGAATTATTTTTAAAGAGACCGTTTCTAATCTAAAAATCATAGGAATTGTAACTATAATCACAGGGGTTCTAGTGCTAATTACCAAAGGTTCGCTTCAGGCCTTGCTAAAAATAAACTTTACCATTGGGGATTTATTGATGCTTGTGGCTTGCTTCTTTTTTGCGTATTACACTATTTTAGTGCGTAAAAAACCACCTGAATTAACACCAAAAGTATTTTTGTTTAGTGTTTTTGTAATAGGCACACTGCTCCTTTTTCCTTTTTATCTTTGTGAACATTTGCTTTACAAAAAAGTTGTTTTTGACACTAAAACGATACTGATTACCTCCTATGTTGGCATTTTTGCTTCGCTGGTTTCTTTCTATTTGTGGAACGAAGCCATACGATTGATAGGCACATCTAAAACAGCTCTAATCTATTATTTAATCCCAATATTCAGCGGTATTCTTGCTTACTTTTTCCTAAATCAAGCAATTGGATTGATACAAATTATTAGTATGGGCATCATTGTTTCTGGTTTATTAATCACCAATAAGAAGTAATTTTTAATTTTTGACAAAATAGAAAAGCAGAATGAATTTATTTTCATTCTGCTTTCATGTTTATACGGTTTTCTAAAAAATATTATTTATTGGGCTGCGGAGTCATACGCAAATACGGTTTGACCCTTTCGTAGCCTTTTGGAAATTTAGTCGGGATATCTTCATCTTTAACCGCAGGCGAAATTACAACGCTATCTCCATCTTTCCAATTGGCTGGTGTGGCCACGCTGTAATTAGCTGTCAATTGCAGACTATCGATGACACGCAATAATTCATCAAAATTTCTACCGGTTGATGCCGGATAGGTCAATGTCAATTTTATTTTTTTGTCTGGTCCTATTATAAAAACGGAACGAACAGTGAAACTCTCACTTGCGTTGGGATGAATCATGTCATATAGTTCCGCGATATGCTTGCCTTCATCGGCTATTATAGGGAAATCTACAGTAGTATTTTGAGTTTCATTGATGTCTTTAATCCATTCCATGTGTGAATCGACGCCATCTACGCTCAATGCGATTACCTTGACATTTCGTTTTTTAAATTCAGGATAATACAGTGCTGCTGTTCCTAACTCAGTGGTGCAAACCGGTGTAAAATCAGCGGGATGTGAGAACAAAATACCCCAAGAATCTCCTAGCCATTGATGAAATTCTATTTTTCCTTGTGACGTTTCTGCTTCAAAATCAGGAGCAATATCGCCTAATCGTACTGTTGCCATACTTGTTTATTTTAATAATTAGTAACACTGTAAGGTATCGAAATAAACACACTATAGAGGGAAAACAACTCTTAAAATTCTACTAATTTTTATAAAAACCAGAACGAAGCCCTTTAAAAAATAATGCCATTAGGAAACCAAATACCTAGAGCTCTGATCGCAACAGCATCTCCCGATTTAGAAAAACGAGGCTTTTTCAGCTGTAGTTTTTATTACCTTGGAATACAAGTACAGAGCAGGATACGAGCGAAGCGAACTGACGAAGTAAATATAGCTACGAAAAAGTATTATTTTTTCTTTAAATTAGGCAAAAAGAAAGCAATAATTCCGATCAGCGGCAAATAGGCACACAGGTAATAGACATAAGTGATGCTGGTGTGATCTGCTAGATTTCCGAGTAAAGCAGAGCCTAAACCTCCCATTCCGAAGGCGAAACCATAGAAAAGTCCAGAAACCATTCCGAGTTTTTTAGGCAGTAGTTCCTGTGCAAAAACCAGAATAGCCGGAAAGGCTGAGGACATTATAGTTCCAATGAGGACGGAAAGGACTCCGGTCCAAAATAAATCGACAAACGGCAACAGTAAGGTAAAAGGCGCGGCTCCCAAGACAGAGAACCAAATGACGTATTTCCTGCCGTATTTATCGCCCAAAGGCCCGCCAATTAAAGTTCCTATTGCACAAGAGGCTAAAAACAGAACCAAGTGAAACTGGGCATCCTGTACTGATAATCCAAATTTTTCGATTAAATAAAAGGTAAAATAACTGGACATACTGGCCATGTAAAAGAATTTTGAAAATATCAAAACCATCAAAATTCCCACGGAGATTGCGATCGTTTTTTGGGACAAATTAGGCAAATTGATTACCGTTTTTTTAGCGCTCCTTAAACTCAAATGATTTTGATACCACAGGGCAATCCTACTCAAAACAACCAATCCAATAAGGGCGACGGCGACGAACCAAATGATGTAATATTGGGAATTAGGAACCACAATTAAGGCAACCAGTAAAGGCCCGATCGCCGTTCCGGCATTGCCCCCCAACTGAAAAATGGATTGTGCCAAACCCCGTTTTCCTCCAGAGGCCAAAAAGGAGATTCGGGATGCTTCAGGATGAAAAATAGACGAACCGATCCCGACCAATACAACCGACACTATGATCATTGAAAAACTGGACGCATAGGACAAACCCACAATTCCGGATAAGGTAAAAAGCATTCCGAAAATTTGGGAAAATGGTTTTGGTCTTTTGTCCGTGTAGAGTCCCACGATCGGTTGCAAAATGGAAGCCGCTAATTGATAGGCCAAGGTAATTAACCCGATTTGGGTGAAGGTCAAATTAAAATTTTCTTTTAAAATAGGGTACGCGGCCGGAATAACGGCCTGTAATAAATCATTGAGCAAATGAGCAAATGCAATAGAAAACAGGACAGGATACACGGTTTGCTGTGCAATAACGGCAGTGTCAATTTGTGTTGCATTATCAGAAGATGAATTCATATTTTTTAATAAAACTGTATTATTAACGCGAATAAGGAGTAGCAAAAAGCAGCCTAAACCTTTAAATTAATTAAAAACAAAAGACTGAAAGCCATACTATTTAAGATGCTTTTGACTCCTTTTTGACCTAGCTGTATACTCTGAATAAGGTGCTAAAATTAGTTAAAAATTGCGTTTTAATCCGTAAAAAAGATGGAAAAAAAATTAAAACAAGCACGATTTGTTATTACAGTAAATTAAAATCCTGTTTAAGTGTTTTTAGAAATTATTACGCCTCTATTTGTAGAAACTCAGTACTGCCTTGCCTATTTTTTTTACAAAAAAAGCAGAAAAAATACATTTTTATGCGTTTAAACGGTAATAATAGCTTTTAAACGGTAAAAAAGAGTGTTTTACTAAAAAATATTTTATATTTGAACAGTTAAATTATAGCGTTTGGATAATTCTGTAAAATGACAGTTGCTAAAAAACAAAAGGACTCTCGACTAAGTGGACTATATTTACAAAAGAGAACTATTCCTAAAAAAGTTAGCACCGAATCACATTAATTTTCAGCAATTTTTTTTTTAAAATTAAAATAAAAATTCCGCGTAATTCGGGTAATTCGTGGCTGGAATAATTAAGTGGTATTAGTTACGGACAGTCCTGTAAAATAATCCTATTAATGGCAGAACAGCAAAACTTATTTAGAGAAATACTTAAAAAGTATATTTATAAAAAATAAAACTTACTTATATTTTTAATAGTACTCTGAATTTTAAAATTGATTCGCATTATTATCTATATTTGGACCAATATCCAAAGTAAATAAACCAACTTTAAAATTTATAACATGAAAAAAATACTAACATTTGTTGCAATTGCATTCTTTACTACTGCTCTTAGTGCGCAAGAAGTAAAAGCTGTCGCAAAAGCTAAAAAAGAATCCTGTTGTGCCAAAAAAGACTCCAAAGCAATGACTGCCGCAGAAGTTGAAACATGCAAAACAAAATGCAAAGCCGAAGGAAAAAAGTGTGCGGCAACAATGGCAAAAGTCAGCGGAAAAAAATGCTAAACTAAAACCTTCCATTTTCACTTTATAAAAAACGACGCTTATTTCAGCGCCGTTTTTCTTTTTAATAACCAGAAAAAAAAATGTTTAACACCGTTGGGGATAAATCATCGACATTCGTTAACCATAGCTTAAACTCCTTTCGAATCCCAGCTTGTTAAAATTGATTTCATTTGTAGCAACTACTACAGCATGAAAACAACACTACTGCTATTATCCGATACGGAATTACAAACAAGATTGCAGCACCAGGATCAGCTTGCCTTTGGCATCTTATTTGACCGTTATTGGAAAAGATTGTATACCTATGCTTTTAAAATCTACAAAGAGGAAGCCATTTGCGAAGATATTGTTCAGGAAATATTTATTAGTCTCTGGGAAAAATCAGCCAATACATTTATTGAAAATTTAGAAGGTTATTTACTCCGAGCCGTCAAATACAAAGTTGCCAATCACATTCGGGATTTAAAATTTGATTCCGGGCATCTTGAAATACTCCAAAACATCCCGAATCCTTCCGGAACCGACAAGCATTTAGTATACCAAGAATTTGAATCTGAAATTTTTAAGCAAATAAAGAAACTCCCTCCCAGAAGCCAAGAAGTCATAATCCTGAGCCGATTGGAACATTACACCAATATTGAAATTGCCCAAAAATTAAACATTTCAGTCCGCACCGTAGAAAAGCACATCAGTGATGGATTGAAATTGCTTAAAATGAAGATTGACCCCTGCCAATTCTCGATTTTTATTACGGGAATGTTGCTGCAATGTTAATCCACTCCCCCTTCTGTTACCAAATCTTTAAGACTGAATTTCCCACTACGTAAAAACAATACCAGCGGGTACTTATAGTAAAAAGACCCGTTTTGCAAAAAGAAGACTTCCTCACATTAGCCCAAAAATATGTTCAAAATAAATGCACGCTATCCGAAAAAGAGGCTGTAGAAACCTTCTTCTTTAAACAAACAGAGAAAGAACAAAACATCATAATCCTTTCTTTAACCCAAGAGAAAAGAAATGCAATCCTGCATAAAATAAATACTACCATTAACAAGCCCAAAGGAAAGCTGCAAAAACGCTATTCGAATATGGGCAAAATAGCTGCCATTGCAATTCTTTTTATCGGAATTTCTTTCGTAATAACCCAATCTACCAGTACAAATCGCATCACACAATCCGCTGCCAAAGGGGAAATAAAAACACTCTTTTTGCCTGATGGCAGTCAGCTGGTTTTAAATGGCAACAGCAGCGTTACTTACGCAACCAATTTCAAAAACAACCGAAAACTAGACCTTAAAGGAGAAGCTTATTTCAAAGTAGTTCGCAATCCAAAAAGTCCTTTTACAGTAGAAACCCCTCAATTCAAAATCAAAGTTTTAGGAACTTCTTTTACCATTAGCGCGTATGAAAATTACCCCAATACCATCCGTGTGCTATCCGGAAAAGTAACCGTGAATTCTAAAGAAAATCCCAATCACAACGTATTGCTAACTAAAAATCAACAACTGCGTTTTCATACATCACAGCTTCCACTGCTCACAAACAATACCCGGGAAGATTTCTTGGCTTGGACTAAAAATATTATAGTACTCGAAAATACAAGCCTTGGCGAAACAGCCGCAATTTTGAAAAATAAATTTAATGTGACCATTCTTTTTGAGCATCCGGAATTAGAACAACTCCGGATTACCGGAAAATTTAAAAACGAAAATATCACTACTATCCTCAACAGTATTGCCGAGGTAAAACAATTAGAAATTCACGTTCAAAACCAAAACACCATTTTTATACGAGAAAAACCAAAGAAGTAAATGCTGGAATTCGCTATTAAAACCAATACTTAAGTGGCATTCGAATTGAGATCCCATTAAAACAAAATAAATATTTAAAACCTATTAAAATGAATTTGAAAATCCAATTTCTTTTTCCCCTAAAATTAAAAAAATACCTGTACCTGTTCAGTTTCCTCTTCATATTTTCTGAAATGGCTGCAATGCCTTATACAACTATAACTACCGAGGAGAAAAACTTCTCCATCGACATCAAAGAAATCCAAATCAGGGAAGTCTTTGATATCTTAGAAAAAAAGACTCCTTACACCTTTGTTTTTGACGAAGCAATCGCCTCTTCAAAACAACGTTTGACTTTAGTGGTAAACAAGGAAAGCATACATACTATTTTAAATAAAATTACCGCCCAAACTGGCTTTCAATTTCGCCGCATCAACAATACCATTTCTGTAACCAAATCTCCTTCAATCCAGCAGCTCACCCGCGGCACAGTAAATGATTCTCAAGGCTTGCCTTTACCTGGAGCAAGCGTTTTAGAAAAAGGAACTACAAACAGCACCACAACTGATTTTGACGGAAAATTTAGTCTGACCACCTCCACGGCTAATGCAATTTTAGTAGTTTCCTATATGGGTTTTGATGACAAAGAAGTATCCGCAAATAATTCTGCGCCACTGGTAATCCGCTTAACAGCGAACACTAATGCGCTGAACGAGGTTGTGGTAACCGCTTTAGGAATTAAAAGACAGGAAAAACAATTGGGTTTTTCGCAACAAACCATCAATGCTGATAATCTGGCACAAACTGCTCCAAATAACTGGTCTTCAGGCCTAAAAGGAAAAGTGGCCGGTTTAAATATCGTTTCCTCAGGATCCGGGCCTCTAAATTCCCAACAAATTACCTTAAGAGGAAATAATTCGTTGAATCCCAATGGGAATAATGCCTTAATTATTGTAGATGGTGTTCCCTTAAACAGTAAAATAACCAGCTCAGGATCTGACAGTGCGTATATGGGCCGCGATTCTCCAGTTGATTTTGGTAACGGTATTTCAGACCTTAACCTTGATGATATCGAAAACGTAACAGTCTTAAAAGGACCCGGAGCCACTGCACTTTATGGAAGTCGTGCCGCAAATGGTGCGTTAATTATCACTACCAAATCCGGTAAAAAGAACAAAGGCCTTGGGATTAGCTATAATACAGGAGTCACTTTTGACGTCATTCAACGTTGGCCAGATTACCAATATGAATATGGTCAGGGTACCGGAAAATCATTTGATCGAAATGGAAATCCATATTATTCCTATTTAAGTTCTTCCGATGGAAACAATACGGGTTCCACCAGTAGCGCCTGGGGACCAAAATTTGACGGACAATCCTATTTTCAATACGATCCTGTAACGCAGACTCAAGGAACCGAAAGAACCCCTTGGATTCCCTACAAGAATAATATTAAAGATTTCTGGCGTACCGGAATTACTATAAACAACAACCTCACGCTTCAAGGCGGGGACAAAAATGGTTCCATGAGAATGTCTATTGGTCATTCTAAAAATGAATGGATCATGCCTAATACCGGATTTGAAAGAATTACAGCCTCTGTGAATGCGGATTATAAAATATCGGATAAAATTAAAATTGCTTCGGTGATCAATTACAACAACAGAGACAGTGACAATTTACCGAGTACCGGTTACAATAATGGCTCTATCGCCTACTTTACGATTTTCCAAAATCCAAATGTAGATCTCGATTGGTACCGCCCTATTTGGAGACAAGGTCAAAACCAAATCCAACAGCTGCAACCCTTCAGTAGTTATATTGATAATCCCTATTTAATTGCCAATGAAGCTACAAATTCCTTAGCGAGTAACCAAATCGTGGGAAATCTGAACGCCACAATCCAGTTGGCTCCCAATTTAGATCTTTTATTGAGAACTGCTTTAAACACCTACCATCAGGATCGGGAGCAAAAAAGACCCTACAGTATCAACCGGTATGCTAAAGGATTTTTTAGAACACAGGATGTATTTATGCAGGAAGTAAATTCTGATTTTTTATTGACTTACAAGAATAAGCTGTCAAACGATTTTTCCTTTTCTGCGTCAGCAGGTGGAAATGCGATGAGCTATAAATACCAAAGGATGGATGCTGCTGTGGAAGGCTTGGTCGTTCCTGATGTTTATAAATTGGCAAATGGGATCAGCAATCCAATCATAAGTGTAAATGACAGTTATAAAAAAGTCAATAGCTTGTACGGACTGTTCTCCCTTTCTTTTAAAGATCAGATTTTCTTAGATGTTACGGGCAGAAACGACTGGTCCAGTACTTTACCAGTACAAAACAATTCTTTCTTTTACCCTTCTGTAAATACCAGTTTTATTCTTTCTGAAATATTCAACTTACCCAAATCACTGGAATATTTTAAATACCGATTGTCTCTTGCCCAAGTGGGTAATGATACTGATCCGTATAGAACCAGTAAATACTACGATCAATCTGCCTTTGCAAGTTCAGCAGTAGCGCCATCAACCTTGTATAATGCCAATTTTAAACCGGAAATCACCACCAGTATTGAAACCGGTTTTGAAGGGCGATTATTCAAAAACAGAATCAATTTTGACGCGACGGTCTATCAGACAACGACTAAAAACCAAATTATTTCTGTTCCCTTAGACATCACAACGGGATTCAGTTCCGGCATCATGAATTCTGGCGAAGTTCGAAATCGAGGAGTTGAACTCACCCTAACCGGAAAAATTGTCAATATGGATAAATTTAAGTGGTCAACCACTTTAACTTGGTCCAAAAACTGGAATCGCGTCATGGAACTTGCCGATGGTATTCAGGGACAACAAACCATTGGTTCAGGAGGTTCAGCCACATTGATTGCCAAAGAGGGTGGCACAACAACCGCAATATACGGCTACGGTTTTGTACGATCTCCTGACGGTCAGATTGTATATGACAATGCGGGTTTACCGGCCTATCCGGATGAAATTCAATACATAGGCGATGCCACTCCGGATTGGAGAGCCGGATTATACAACAGTTTTAAATTTGGAAACATAGGTTTAAATGTCATGTTGGATGGTCAACTTGGCGGTATCATCTATTCCCAAACCCATCATAAACTATCTGAAATGGGTAAAATCAGATCTACCATAAAAGGACGCGAAGAAGGAGTGATTGTAGGCGAAGGAGTTGTATTAAATTCCGATGGTACGTATTCTCAAAACACTACTGAGGCACTGACTCCGGACTGGTACGCCAGGTATTACCGCAGAGCCAATGTCGAGTCCAACTCTTTTGAAGCTTCTTATGTAAAATTGAGAGAAGTAAGTCTGCAATACAGTTTCTCTCCAATATGGCTTAAGAATACCGGCATTACAAGTTTAGATGTATCGGTTTTCGGTAGAGACTTAGCGGTTCTTTCTGACTTTCCTATTTTCGATCCGGAAACGGCAGCCTTAAATGGAGATACTATTTTACCCGGTATCGAAATGGGTCAAATGCCCACCCCTGCTACCTATGGTTTTAATTTAAAAGTGAATTTCTAAACTATTATTTAAAGATGAAAAAAATACAAATTTTTACTACAACTTTAGTTCTAATACTGCTAAACTTTGCTTGCACGGGCGATTTTAGCGAGCTCAATGAAGACCCTAACCGGATTGCCCAGATAAGTCCGGGAACATTAATTAATCCTATTATTTATGGTCTGGCTACACACAACGCGACCCGAAGTGCGGGTGTCACGTTCGATTTGATGCAGGTATCGCTCCCCTTTCCCAGCGTTTCCGGAGGGCTTCACCGTTATGATTTAAGTCAGGAAATAGGCTATTCGTCCTGGGCTAATTATTACAAATGGCTCAATAATATCAAGGAAATGAAAACTGCGGCGATACGGGCAGAGGATCGCAATTATGAAGCCATTGCACTGACACTAAATGCTTGGGTGTATGCCAATCTTACGGATATTTTTGGACCGGTTCCCATGACCGAAGCTGTAAACGGTGAGGAAGGCAACCTTTATCCCGCATTTGATTCTCAGGAATTAATTTACACCACTATTTTAGCCGATTTAGAACGAGCAAATGCCCTTTATAATTCCGCTACACCTATGATTTATGCCAGTGACATCCTCTTTCAAAACAATGTCACAAAATGGAGAAAATTCACTAATTCCCTTCAAATGCGTTTGTTGTTGAGAATATCCAACCGTACCGAAACCAATGCTTTTCAAAAGTTGGCAACGATGATTCAAAATCCAACACAATACCCTGTTTTTGAAAACACATCCGAATCTGCCATCCTGAAAGTAACTGGGGTAACCCCTAATGTTTCTCCTTGGGGAAGACCGCAGGATTTTAGTTTAAACGTAAAAATAGCCTCTTTTTTTATAGACAATCTAAACACCATGGCCGATCCCCGAAGATCTTTTATTGCCGGTGTTGCAAGAGACTTGAACAATGTTTCCATAGGCTACAAAGGAATTCCCAGTGCCTATGCAGGAGCTGAATCTCAGTTTGCTTACAATGCTTCTACGTTTAATGCAACTCAGATAACAAATCCCATGAATATTTTCTTGATGACGTATGCCGAAGTAGCCTTTATAAAAGCCGAAATGGCACAAAGAGGATTCACTACGGATGCCGAAACGCATTATAAAAAAGGAGTTAAGGCCGCCATGGAGCAATTGGGAGCCACAATACCCAGTACTTATTTTGATAATTCATTAGCAGCTTATGATGGTACTTTAGAAAGAATCATGCTTCAAAAATATTATGCCCTTTATTTTATCGATTACCAACAGTGGTTTGAATACCGCAGAACTGGATTCCCAATTCTTCCAAAAACGACTGCCATGGAAAATAATGGAATTATGCCTTCCCGTTTTTATTATCCAACGAGCATTCAAATCAACAACCAGCAAAATTACCTCAAAGCAGTTGAAATGTTGGGTACAGATGATATTAACACTAAAGTTTGGTGGGACAAATAAAATCTTAATTTAAAATAAATAAACAATGAAAAAATCAACATTCTCCATTTGTGCCTTGCTGTTTTCAATAGGAATTATGGCACAAACCAACGTTCAAGGTTGTGTTTTTGAAGACCACAATCAGAACGGCAAAAAAGAACGAAATGAAAAAGGAATTGCTAATGTTTCCGTAACCAATGGTCTGGAAGTGGTCCTTACCGATGAAAAAGGTAAATACATCCTGCCTATTAGCGACGATGCAATTATAGCCGTAATTAAACCCACCAATTATAAAGTAGGCGTGGATGAAAATAATCTGCCTCAGTTTTTTTACAATCACAAACCCAATGGCTCTCCTCAATTAAAATTCAAAGGAGTAGACCCCACGGGAAAATTGCCTAAATCAATCGATTTTGGTTTGGTTCCCCAACAGGAAAATCAAGAGTTCACAGCTCTTATTTTTGGTGATCCGCAACCTTATACCCAGGCTGAAGTTGACTTTTTTGCCAAAGGGATTGTAGCCGAAGTAGAAGGAATTAAAAATGTTCCTTTCGGATTGAGCCTGGGAGATCTAGTAGGAAATGACCTTGCTCTTTTTAATCCTTACATTAAAGCGGTACAAAAAGCGGGGATTCCGTGGTACAATTTATTGGGAAATCACGATCTTAATTTTGATGCCACCACAGATGAAATGGCCGATGAAACCTACGAAGCCCATTTTGGCCCAGCAAATTATGTCTTCAATTATGGTAAAGTCCATTTTATCGTCATGGATAATGTGCTCTATCCTGATCCCCGAAATCAAAAAGGATATTGGGGCGGTTTTACACCAAAACAGTTGCAGTTTATAGCCAATGATTTGAAATTGGTTTCAAAAGAACATTTAATAGTGCTGGCTTTTCATATTCCAATAAGTGAGCCTACCGATGAAGATACTTTCAGAAATGCAGATCGGGATCAGTTATTCGAACTTTTAAAAGATTTCCCAAACACACTTTCTCTTTCTGCCCATACCCACATTCAACGCCAGGATTACTTTGGCAAAACCGATGGCTGGTTGCAGGAAAAACCACACCATCATTACAATGTAGGAACCACTTCCGGAGATTGGTATTCCGGAAAACTGAATTCCGAAGGCGTTCCGGTTTCGACCATGCGTGATGGAACACCAAAAGGATACGCCTTTATTAATTTTAAAGGAAATAAATACAGTCTGGATTATAAAGTGGCGGGCAAACCCAAAACCTATCAAATGGAAGTTTTTGCACCCAAAGTAGTGGAAAAAGGCCGTCCTACCCGATCCGGAATTTATGTGAATTTCTTTATGGGAAGTAAAAACGACAACCTCGAATACCGCGTAGACCAAGGCGAATGGAAAGCAATGGACTATGTAAAGGAAATAGATCCTTCGTATGCCACTGAGGTTTATGAATGGGATCTAACCGAAGAATTAATTCCTGGCAGACGCTCGTCTAATCCTATAGAAAGCAAACATCTTTGGAAAGGAAAAATTCCTACGAATCTGGAAATAGGCGTACATACGATCGAGATTAAAGCCACAGATCAATTTGGAAAAACCTACACTGAAACAACTTCCTACCGCTTGGAGAATCAAAAATAAGTTTGTTTGTTTTTTATTTTTTAAAAGGCTCGCTAAAGATTTTAATCCAGGCGAGCTTTTTTTATTCAAAATAAATAGGAGTACGCTGCTCCCATATAATAGTACGGCACATTCCTTTTTCTGGATTTCAAACTAAAATCAACTTTTTTTCTTTCAAAGCAGTGCGAAATCATAGTCCTATACCAACGTATCACCATCCTTTCCGATATTGGAATGAAGTAAGTGAGACTGGTTTTTCGTTTTTCTTTAGCAACCGAGAAATTACACCAATTGAACCAAAAAATACCAAAACAACAACGTGATAAAAGATAGTGGTATTCCAAAACCAATCATCATACTGCTCAATCGAGGTTTTAAACCGTGCGTAGAAGCTAAAATACAAGCTGTAATCATTGGGGCCATAGCCGACTCTAAAATAGCAACTTGAATAATTTTAGAATGCTGTTGCAAAATCAACACATACAACACATAAATAAGAGCCGGGGTCAAAATTAATTTATACAAAAGGCCCAATCCTAAAAACTTCCAGTGCTGGCTTTTCCGTTCAAAACGCAATTGCAAACCAACCGATAGCAAAGCCAAAGGAGTTACTGCACTTCCCATTTTTTGAAATAAAACTTGGATGTACTCATGGAAATCCACATTACAAACATTCATCAAACAGGCTACTAAAAAAGTTATAAAAGGTGGAAAAAACAGAATCTTCTTGGCAATTTGAACACCATTTGGACTTCCGGTAGAGTATACTGTTGCCACCAGAATCCCTAAGGTCGAAAGCACTACAAAAGAACCGGGCTGATCTACTAAAATAGCCGTTTTCAAACCTTCTTCACCGTATAATGCTTCAATTATTGGAAAACCTAAAAAAGATGTGTTCCCTAAACCAGCCGTGATAATTAAACACCCAGTGAGTTTCTTAGACCAGCCAAATTTGTTTCCTAAAAAACTAAAAAACAAATAGGAAACTACAAATCCAATCCAGGCTACCCCAATAGGGAATAACAATTCAGGACTCCAGTCTATTTTTGGAATATAATACAAGGCCAGAGCCGGAAGGCAAATATAAATAACAAGCTTATTTAACAGCTTGTAAACACTAATAACAGGGAATGCTTTTATATTTTGCAGCACAATACCGAGGAATAAAAAAACAAAAATCAAGATAAAATTATTCATAATGGTGCAAAGATATTGACAAATCCTTTATAAACTCAATTCAAAAAATAAAATTATTGATTTAGCTGTGCATCAAAAGCGTGATCACGATCAATCTGATATTTTATGCAAATCACCATTCATTCACCATCCTTTTTTATTAATTTTACTTTTAAAAAAAGCTGCTTTGTCAAATAAAAAACTACTTCATTCTGCCCTTAACGAAAAACCTGGGGTTTCTTCTCCTGAAGCTATCAGTGCTGCAGCGGTGGAACATATCCAGCAATTTAGAAAAATACAGCCTTCATCTAACGAACTCTTTAGCGGTATATTAGCGGGAAATATCACAGCTTTGAGTCGTGCCATTACGTTAGTAGAAAGTACAAACACCAACCATTTAGCGAAAGCCAATGAAGTCATAAATGCTTGTTTGCCTCACGCCAATAAATCCGTCAGAATAGGAATAACAGGGGTTCCCGGAGTAGGAAAAAGCACTTTTATTGAAGCCTTTGGTTTGCACTTGACCAGTTTAGGAAAGAAAGTAGCTGTTTTGGCAGTAGATCCGAGCAGTACCATTTCGCACGGAAGTATTTTAGGTGATAAAACCCGAATGGAGGAATTGGTTAAAGACAAAAATGCATACATCAGACCATCTGCTTCTGGGGAAACCCTAGGTGGAGTAGCCCGAAAAACCAGGGAAACCATCACGCTTTGTGAAGCCTGCGGTTTTGACACTATATTGATCGAAACGGTGGGTGTTGGTCAAAGTGAAACCGCAGTACACAGCATGGTAGATTTCTTTTTGTTGTTAAAAATTACCGGGGCTGGTGATGATTTACAAGGAATAAAACGCGGTATTATGGAAATGGCTGATGCTATCGTAATTAATAAAGCCGATGGAGACAATATCCGAAAAGCTCAATTAGCCAAACTGGAATTCAAGAGAGCTCTGCATCTTTTTCCGGCTAAAAAATCAGGCTGGATCCCTACCACTTCTACCTGTAGCTCCATAAGTCACGAAGGAATAGCGGAAGTTTGGGAAACCATTCATAAATTTCTGGAACTTACTAAAGTCAATAATTATTTCTTTGAAAAACGGAAAGAACAAAACCAATATTGGATGTTAGAAACCATCAACGAACAATTAAAAACTAATTTTTACAATAATCCGGAAATTCAAGTATCAATGAATGCAACTAAAAAAGCGGTGCAAAATGATGAAATTTCACCCTTTGCAGCCGCTCAAAAATTATTAGAAACCTATTTTAAAAAATAGATTTACTCCTCGTAAAGTTTGATTTCTCTATCGTAAAACTCATTGGCAAGAATAATTAATCCTTCCATTTCTGCATTTAGTTCGCCTTCATCCAGATCTTCGGCTTCTTCGATAAATTCGACTTCATCATCTTTCAGATTGATAATAAATCGGGGATAATCCAAATGAATGATAAAAATATCTTCAGGAAAATCGGTGTTGTCGCCCAGTAAAAATTTTGGTAATTCCATGAATTTAATAGTTAAGTATTTATTGTTTTATTTATTCTCGCTTTGCATTACCAACTTTCTTGTCAATCTCGCAAAGCGAATATACAAAAATAAAGCGGCTGCCGTCAATCCTGCCAAAAGCCCGATCCAAATTCCAACTGCTTTTAGATTGGTATAGTTTCCCAGATAGTAGGAAATTGGAAAACCAATAACCCAATAGGACACAAAGGTAATATACATGGGGATTTTCACATCTTGCAAGCCACGTAAAGCACCAAGAACAACAACTTGAATTCCATCTGAAATTTGAAAAACAGCGGCTACTAACAGTAATTTTGATGTGATAGTGATAATTTCAGAATTATCAATCATTTGAGCCGAATCAGACATATTCAAAAATAAATGTGGCAAGTATTGATGAAACGCCACAAAAATAATGGCAAAAAATGTTTCTAAAATTATAGCCAGTAAAAAGATAGAACGGGCTACAACAATCAATTCTTTGTAATCATTCATTCCCTTGGTATGACTCACGCGGATCATAGCGGCAACACTCAATCCCATAGCGACCATAAATGTTGATGATGACAGGATGAGGGCTATTTGATTGGCGGCCTGACTGTTTTTTCCAATCGAACCTGAAAGCCAAATAGCAGCGGTAAACAATGCTACTTCAAACAGCATTTGCATGGCTGAAGGCAACCCAAGATTGATGATTTTTTTCAACACTGATTTTCGTATTTCCTTGAAACTGAAATTTTTGAAATATCGTTTTAATGCTGCATTTCTTTTTATTAAATAATGCATAAAAACGACCATCATAATTCTTGAAATGACAGTTCCTAAAGCCGCCCCAAGAATACCTAATTTAGGAAAAATCCAAATGCCATAAATAAGAACATAGTTAAAAAAAATATGCACCACATTAGCCATAAGTATGGCATACATAGAATATTTAGTTTTTGCTAAACCATCCGCAAATTGTTTGTATCCCTGGTATATTATTACCGGAATCAAAGAAAAAGCAACCCAGTCAATGTACGGAGCAGCCATGTCAGCCACTTCTTTGGGTTGGTGCATCAAGTACATAATTTGTTTGGACAAAACGGTCAGAATAAATAAAGCGACTCCAAGAACTGTACATAAAAGCAATCCATGGTGAAAAATAGAACGGATTTTATCCTCCTCTTTTTCCGCATCAGCTTCTGCAACTAAAGGAGTAATTGCTGTTGAAAATCCTATTCCTATCGATAACGCAATAAAGATGAAACTGTTTCCCAGTGATACCGCCGCCAGCTCCGTAGACCCTAATTTTCCTACCATGAAATTGTCAACAATCCCTATTAAGGTATGTCCCAACATTCCTAAAATTATGGGATACGCTAATCTTGTATTATAAGAAAACTCTTTGAAGTATTGGGATAAATTCACTTTTTGCTTTTTTGATGGCAAATATAATTAGAAGCTTTCAATTGCATCACTACTATTTGATATATATCACTACTTTTTTAGTAAAACAGGCTGCAAGTTATAAATTCTATAACAAAACGAAATAATTGTATAACTTTTTCAGCATTGGTACTGTTACTTTTGATATGTTGTTTTGGGGGCAGTTTAACCTACAAAACAGAATATAAATTTAAAAAATACAATTATGAAAATCACAGAAAAAATGAAAATCGCATTTGCATGTACCATCGTAATGATGTTTGCAAATAATGTACAAGCTCAAGAAACAACCAAAGTAGAGCACTATGATCAAGGATTCCGTTTAGGAGTTGGTGTAAATGGTGGATATTCCGTAAATGATCCATACAAATTAACTTTAGGAGCCGATGCCAGATTACAATATGATTTATCAAAACGATATTCTGTAACCGTAACAACTGGTTTCAACAACTTATTTGTAAGTAAAGCTGATGGATCTGATCTAGGGTTTATTCCGGCAAAAGCAGGTTTTAAAGCTTTTATATGGGACGATCAATTTTATGTAATGGGAGAAGCCGGTGCTGCTTTTGCAGTGACTAACGGTTATAATGAAACCTCATTAATCGTAGCGCCAAGTATTGGTTACGCTACAAAATACATTGATATCTCTTTGCGATATGAGCACTATTCTGATTTTCCTAGAGTGAATAACAATGGAACTCTAGGAGAAGGTGTAGGACAAGTTGGCGTTCGTGTGGCTTATGGTTTCAAACTATAATGTTATTTTGCATTCGGTTAAAAACTGCAAACTTCCCGAATCAGGCTACACTTAACGATGTATCCATGCCTTGCAAACAAATCAAAACCCGAACCTGTTGTGCGCATGCATCACATCCTGCAACTCGCTCCATTTTGCCAATCACTTTAAAATCATTGGGATTTATAGATTTCATAACAAATAATTTATCTTTGCAACTCAAATGTAACAAACTATAAGGATTAATCCTGATGAATATCAGGAGCATATTCCAGCTATTCGTTGCAATCTTTTATTATTTTAAAGGAAAATAATAAAAGGATTTCCACTATTATCTGGGCTAGGCGGTTGTTTTCAAAACACATACAATGGAAAAATTCACACTCGAATTACTGTTTCAAATTATCGGCATTGGTTCCGCATCAGGACTTGTTTACAAAGACAATTCGCTACTGATTATTGGCGACAACAGCGGCTTTCTTTACGAATATCACATCGATTCCAAGGATTTAAAACGCTATCCGCTACTGGAAAATCCTACAGAGAACACGCCAAAAAAAGACAAAGCTGATTTTGAAGCCATAACCCATTTTGAAGACAGCGTGTATGTTTTTGGCTCCGGTTCCACCGAAAAAAGAAACAAAATGATTCAAATCAACTCCAGCCATAAAAGAGTAACTGCCACAAATGATATCACTAATTTATATGCAGCGCTGCAAAGTTTCGGGGAAATAAAAGCCGAAGATTTCAACATTGAAGGTGCCATCTACAATGGCAAAAGTTGGTTTTTAGTGAATCGTGGCAACGGAAGCGCCAATAAGAATGTCCTTTTTACCATCGAAGGAAAAAACCTCACTACTGATTTCGCTATTCTTTCAAACAACTACAAACTCCCAAAAATACAAGGAGTACGAAGTAGTTTTACCGATGCCGTTTTAGTCGACAACAGCATTTATTTTTTGGCCACAGCCGAAGATACCAAATCTACTTATGAGGATGGCGAAATTTTAGGAAGTCTTATTGGAAGCATCAACCTGACAACCATGAAAATCGATTTCACACAAAAAATTAGCAGCACCCATAAATTCGAGGGGTTGACTTTATACGCCAATTCAAAAGAAAAAATAGAATTCCTGCTCTGTGAAGACAAAGATACCGAGGTTTTAGAAACCGAAATTTACAAACTGACATTGGACAAAAAATAAAGTCCATTTGATTAAAAAATGTTCGTTGCTGTCAAAATAACAGAACGTTAAATTTAGATTAAATAGAAAATCAAAATAGATTTCAAATGTAAAACGGACTACTTTTACAGTAAACTTAGCCTTTTATTGGCCTAAAATAATTCTCCAAATGACAGATTTAAAAAATAAAAATGCCCTGATCACCGGCGCAGGAAAAGGAATTGGTAAAGCAATCGCTTTGGCCCTAGCCAAAGAAGGTGTTAATGTAATTTTGATTGCCAGAACACAGGATGAAATAGACAGCGTAGCGGCAAAAGTGCGTTCGTTGCGCGTAAAAGCACTTGCAATAACTGCTGATGTTGCTGATATCAACTCGGTAAACGCTGCCGTTGAGCAAGCATTGGCTGAATTTGGAACCATTGATATTCTAATCAACAATGCCGGAATAGCCGCTTTTGGAAAATTTTTAGAATTAGAACCTACGGATTGGGAACGCATCATTCAGGTAAACTTAATGGGAACCTATTATGTAACTCGCGCCGTTTTACCCAATATGATCGAAAGACAAACCGGGGACATCATCAACATTTCTTCCACAGCCGGATTAAGTGGCAATGCATTGACAAGCGCTTACAGTGCCTCAAAATTTGCCGTTTTAGGATTAACGGAATCGTTGATGCAGGAAGTGCGTAAACACAATATTCGTGTAACGGCCTTAACCCCAAGTACGGTTGCCACGGAAATGGCCAAAGATTTAAAACTGACCGACGGGAATCCGGAAAAAGTCATGCAAGCAGAAGATATGGCAGAGTTAATCATCGCACAACTCAAACTTAACCGACGCGTTTTCATTAAAAACAGCAGTATTTGGTCTACAAATCCTTAAAAGTAGTCGGAAGTCAAAAGTCTTAAAGTCGAATGACCAATATCTAGTAAAAAAAAGCATTAAGGGATTAAGAAAATTAAGCATAAAACTTAATGAACTTAATCCCTTAATGGTTTTTAATCTTTTGCTTATATGACTTATATGTTTAAAAACTAATTAAACCAAAGTTGTAACAAATTCCATTCGGACACTACCGTCTTCATCAATTTTTGTCAAATTGATTTTTTGTAATGTATTTACTAATTCCGGATTCCAAGGGGTTTTTACTTTCACATAGTTTTCCGTAAACCCGTGAATATAACCTTCTTTATTTTCACTTTCGAACAAAACGGTTCTATTAGTTCCCAACTGACTTTCATAAAAAGCACGGCGTTTTTTGACGGATAAACTGCGCATCATTTTACTGCGTTTAGCCCGAACATTAGCAGGAACAATACCTGCCATGGTTGCTGCCTCAGTATTATCACGTTCAGAATAGGTAAAAACGTGCAAATACGAAATATCCATATCATTCACGAAATGATAGGTTTCCAGGAAATGCTCGTCTGTTTCTCCAGGGAAACCCACAATCACATCCACGCCAATGCAAGCATGCGGCATCACTTCCCGAATTTTATTTACCCTTTCAGTATAAATTTCACGTTGGTACCGACGCTTCATTAATTTCAAAATATCATTGCTTCCAGACTGCAACGGAATATGAAAATGCGGCACAAAAGTTCTGCTTTTTGATACAAATTCAATCGTTTCATTTTTCAATAAATTCGGTTCAATAGAGGATATTCGCAATCTTTCTATTCCTTCTACTTTGTCTAATTCCCGAACCAATTCCAGGAAAGTATGTTCGTGTTTTTTATTACCAAATTCCCCCTTTCCGTAATCACCAATATTTACGCCGGTAAGCACAATTTCCTTGATGTTTTGTTTCGAAATTTCGGCTGCATTTTTCAATACATTTTCCAGTTCATCACTTCTGGAAATCCCTCTTGCTAATGGAATTGTGCAATAAGTACATTTGTAATCACAACCGTCCTGTACTTTCAAAAACGCACGGGTTCTATCCCCAATCGAGTAACTTCCCACATAAAAATCAGCTTCGGAAATCTCGCAGGAGTGTACTTCACCAAAATCATTTTTGGACAAATCATTGATATAATCGGTCAATTTAAACTTTTCGGTAGCACCAAGAACTAAATCCACACCATCAACAGCCGCTAATTCTTCCGGTTTCAATTGCGCATAGCAACCCACCGCCGCTACAAAGGCTTTATTGTTCAATTTCATCGCTTTTCGCACAACTTGCTTGAACTGCTTATCCGCGTTTTCCGTAACGGAACAGGTATTAATCACATACATATCAGCCACTTCCTCAAAACCTACCCGATCAAAACCCTCGTCTTGCAGGGTACGGGCAATTGTTGACGTTTCTGAAAAATTCAGTTTACAACCTAGTGTATAAAAAGCAACTTTTTTTCTGTTTTCCATAAGATAACTCAATTAATGAAATCGTTGTCAAAAAATTAAGAGTGCAAATTTACGAACAATATTCTGGAAAATGAAATCAATAATTTTCTATATACTAGCATCGTGAAGTAGACTACTTTAGACTCAAAAGATGAAAGAAATAATTTTAATTATATTCCTTTTTAATGCAATTCAAGCAAATGCTCAAAACATTGTTGAATGGCATGATAAGTACCAAATGCAGCTTTCCGATTTTCAATCTAGCGCTACTCAAATTGGGAATATAAAATCAATAGTATTCATAACGCTTCCAGTCCTGATTTTGCGTTTCAAATGAGCAATATTGAGTTCCTGTTTACCAAGGATTTTAATTCAAAAGTGCTACGGCATCCATTATTGCAATTAAAACTAATACAGCAAACCATTTAGTGAATTTTGCTCAGCATGAATTTAATTTATCTGTACTCTATGCATAAAATTGCTAAAAATAAATTTACAACCCAAAAGGATTTTTTTCTGACACCACCTTTTACAAGTGCTTTTTAACGCCGTTCAGAAACAATACAAGAAGGAATATGCAATTGCTTCAAAAACTACTGAACTGAGACAAAAAGAGAAAAGCTTTTAGAAATTCGAACAGGTCTCCTACAAAGATTACAACAATACCTTGATTTTTATATTAGTTGTAAAACTCTTAAAAAAAATCTTAGTTCAATATAAACCGTCTCACCACCTCAGCCACTCCATGATTATTATTTGATGCCACGATAAAATCTCCTCTGTGTCTTAATTCAGGATCCACATTATCCACCCAAATACCCAATCCAGCATATTCAATCATGGTTAAATCATTCCCTGCATTTCCAACAGCAATAATTTCACTTTGCAGAATATTTAATTTTTTGGCTAAAAATTCAATACTGGCTCCTTTATCAATTCCATTTTGTGCTACTTCCAGAAAAAACGGCTTAGACATGCTGACACTTAGATGCGGCATAGCGATTTTTAGGTCTTTTTCTACTTCTTTAAGATAACTTGGCTCTTGCAATAAAATACATTTTACAGCTGAAGACTGCACTTCCTCTTTAAAACTCACCACTTTATTATGGGCTAAACCGGTAATTTTCTTTTCAATTTCTATGTATTCAGAATCCGTTTCACTTACAATTTTACCATTAATATAGGTAATAATATGTGTCTTACTTTTTATACTATAATCGTACAATTCATGGATTTGTTTTTGTGTCAACATTTGCTCAAAAATAATTTTATCTTCCTTTAAATCGGTAATTACTGCCCCGTTGTAGGATATCATGTAGGAATTATCCAATTGTAGCTCTTTGGCGTAGGCAATCATTGCAGGTGTAGGTCGTCCAGAAGCCAGAATAACATAAACCCCTAATTCCTGCGCCTTAGCCAACATCCCTTTATTCTCGTCTGAAATGGTATGATCATCGTTCAACAATGTGTCGTCCATGTCCAAAACCAACATTTTATATTTCATTTTTATTTTTTAAACGTAGTAGTTTCAATTACTGCGGATTCACAAATTACTTTTTCAATTTGATTGAATTCTGACGATTGTCAAAAATTTGAAGAATACGAATTTTCATTTCAGAATGAATTTTATAAATAATTTTATACGTTAGAATAATCATTCTTCTGTATGGTTCTCCCAAGAATTCATCAAGTTGATATTGTTCCACAAAATGAATATTTTTACTTTGAATTACAATATCTCTGATACCATTTCTCGCTCCTTGAAGAGATTTTAATTTAATCAATTCAACTATTAATTTTAAATCGGCTTTCGCTTCATTATACTAAAGTATGGTAATTGGCTTTTGCATATTACCATTTCTCCATTTCTTTCTCTAAATCCTCAATAGTTGTATGTTTTTCTGATAAAATTCATCTATCAGCTTCTTTATAAACTGTATAACAGCTATAGTATGAGCAACAAATTTCTGGTCTAAAACAGATTTAAACACTATTATTTTCTCAGTTTACGTTCATGATCGATGTGAAGTAATCAATCCATCAATTCTATTTTTTTTCGCAGTTATATCCGTCTTATAGCCGTATTTGAATAGCAAATATACTAATTTAAATACTCATTCTGAATTCTTCAATAACGGGGTTTACTTTTGCAAACTCGGTTTCCTGAACAAACAATTCAACCGCTAAATCTGAATTTCCAAATCCTCCCAATCGAGCCGATTGTATATTGTTTTTCACTACTACATTTACACCAATCGCTTCGATTTTTTCTTGTAACGCCATTGCTAAAATTTCACTTCCCGAAAACACTTTCATTAATCCCATTTTACTCTTTATTTAATTGTTTAGCTCCGCAAAGTTTCCAACTTTGAGGATGCGTTAAATGTCTCCTGACCTTATTATTTATAATTTAATAGTTTCCCTATTTTATTTTGATTAGCTCCGCAAAATTCCCAACTTTGAGGATGCGTTAAAGATCTCCTGACCTTATTATTTTTAATGTAATATCTGTTCTTAGCTCCGCAAAATTTCCAACTTTGAGGATGCGTAAAAGGTCTCCTGACCTTGTTATTTTCAATGTAATATCTGTTCTTAGCTCCGCAAACTTTCCAACTTTGAGGATGCGTTAAAGGTCTCCTGACCTTAATATTTATAATCTAATAGTTTTCCCTATTTTATTTTGACCTCGTTACCAAATAAAATTATTCGTTATTGAAGACGGTTTTAAAACATCTATTACTGGATTGTCAACTTTTGTAATTGCTATGATTCCTTCATCATTTACATAATTCGATGCACTTGAATAGTAATAATGTGACGCTTTAATAACTATTCCCGCTCGTATTGGGTTCATGTGGATATAATCTAATTTAGACCACATAAATTTTTCAGAAAAGATTTCTTCGGGATGGCTGCCATATTGCCAAAACTGATATTTTTCATTACGCGTATGACTTTTACAAGCAAATTCAAATCGCTTTAACATCCAGTCTGCGCGACTTTCCGGTCCGTTTTCTATTTTATTCAAAATAGTCTTTGCGGTAAACTTTTTGAAATCTCTAATCAAATCAGATAATTTACTTTCTTCGGATTGAATAATCAAATGAATATGATTGGACATAATTACAAATCCATACAAAATCATCCCTTTGTTTTTTATGCAAAAATCCAAGCTTTCAATAATGCAATCTTTGTAATTTTTTCTAGAAAACACATCTACCCAATCTACAACTGTTGCCGTAATAAAATGAGGTTTTGATTGGTCTCGGATAATGTAGCCTTCTTTCATATCGTTATTATTTCAGTCTGAGACTTGACTACACCAGCTCCGCAAAGTTTCCAACTTTGAGGATGCGTTAAAGATCTCCTGACCTTGTTATTTATAATCTAATAGTTTTCCCTATTTTATTTTGACCTCGTTACCAAATAAAATTATTCGTTATTGAAGACGGTTTTAAAACATCTATTACTGGATTGTCAACTTTTGTAATTGCTATGATTCCTTCATCATTTACATAATTCGATGCACTTGAATAGTAATAATGTGACGCTTTAATAACTATTCCCGCTCGTATTGGGTTCATGTGGATATAATCTAATTTAGACCACATAAATTTTTCAGAAAAGATTTCTTCGGGATGGCTGCCATATTGCCAAAACTGATATTTTTCATTACGCGTATGACTTTTACAAGCAAATTCAAATCGTTTTAACATCCAGTCTGCGCGACTTTCTGGTCCGTTTTCTATTTTATTCAAAATAGTCTTTGCCGTAAACTTTTTGAAATCTCTAATCAAATCAGATAATTTACTTTCTTCGGATTGAATAATCAAATGAATATGATTGGACATAATTACAAATCCATACAAAATCATCCCTTTGTTTTTTATGCAAAAATCCAAGCTTTCAATAATGCAATCTTTGTAATTTTTTCTAGAAAACACATCTACCCAATCTACAACTGTTGCCGTAATAAAATGAGGTTTTGATTGGTCTCGGATAATGTAGCCTTCTTTCATATCGTTATTATTTCAGTCTGAGACTTGACTACACCTCCTCAAAGTTAAAAACTTTGAGGAGCAAGTAATCTAGCCTTCTTTCATATCATTATTACTTCAGTCTGAGACTGAACCACACCTCCTCAAAGTTAAAACTTTGCGGAGCATAGACTGAACTACACCTCCTCAAAGTTAAAAACTTTGCGGAGCATAAGGAGTATAAATTATTCTAGCTATGGAAGTCATCTCCAACTTCAGGTTCTAAATCTTCCTCCTCTTCCTCTTCCTCTCCTCCATCAAAATCGAATTCAAAAGGCTCCACCAGCATTTTTTCAGCAAGAACCTCTATTCGCTCGGTGAATTGTTCCGACAAAATAATACGTTGAGTTTTGACAATGCTATTCGAAATACGCATGATTTTTGTCTCATGACGCAATTTCAAAATTGGATCTGCATCATCAAGAACAAGCATTTTTAATCGGTTTACATTATAACCAGCCGTAGTAAACATTTCACTTAGTTTATTTGGAGTCCCTATCAACACATCAATTCCGCTGGAAATATAATTCTTATCGTATTCCATATCTCCTTTGTCATGAACACCATAGACTTCTAAATTAGAATACTTCCCATATTTTTCAAATAGGGATTCCATTTCCAATACTTTCGCTTTGTCTTCAACAATTATCAAAGCCCTTGGCGATTCTTCGGTTGCTCCTGTCAATCTCTGAATTACATTTAGCACGATTGTAGTTGATTTCCCGCTTCCTTTTGGTGCAATAATAATACAATCCGAACCACTTTTTAGTGTCGAAAATGTTTCTTTTTGAATTGCATTGGCCTCAGTCAAACCGTTTTCAATCAGGGCTTGTTGTAACGCTTGGTTTATTTTTTTTAGTTTCATTTATTTTAGATTGAAAGATTAAAAATTAAAAAATTAAAAGATTAAAGCTATTGCCAAATCTTTAAATCATTAAATTTTTAAATCATTAAATTAATTTTATTTAGATGCGAATAACTTCACATCATTCTCAGAAATTTCGTTTCCGCCAAGGATAATCAAACGCTCCACTACATTTCGTAATTCCCGAATATTTCCTGTCCAATCATAATCCTGCAATAAATGAATCGCTGCTGAAGAGAATTTTTTTACCGCATTTCCTTGCTCCAAAGCAATTTTTTCGGCAAAATGAGCAATCAACATCGGGATATCATCCCGTCTTTCGTTCAATCCCGGAACTTTTATCAAAATCACGGCCAAACGATGGTATAAATCTTCCCGGAAACGTCCTTCGGCAATTTCGACTTTCAAATCTTTATTGGTTGCCGCAACTACACGAACATCGACTTTGATATCTTTGTCCGCTCCCACTCTGGTAATCATACTTTCCTGTAAAGCACGCAATACTTTAGCTTGCGCCGAAAGACTCATATCTCCAATTTCATCCAAGAAAATAGTGCCTTTATCTGCCGCTTCAAATTTTCCTGCGCGGTCTTTCACTGCGGAGGTAAACGCTCCTTTTACGTGACCAAATAATTCGCTTTCAATCAATTCCGATGGTATAGCCGCACAATTCACTTCGATTAAAGGGAAGTTAGCTCTCTCACTTTTTTCATGTAATTGATGTGCAACCAGTTCTTTTCCGGTTCCGTTGGGTCCCGTAATTAAAACTCTGGCTTCGGTTTGGGCTACTTTCTCAATCATCACTTTAATGTGATTGATGGCGTCGCTTTCGCCAATCATTTCGTAGTTTTTGCTGACTTTTTTCTTCAGAAATTTGTTCTCTACTACAAGTTGTTTTTTGTCCAAAGCATTTCGAACTGTATTCAACAATCGGTTTAAATCGGGCGGTTTTGAGATGTAATCAAAGGCTCCCAAACGCATTGTATTGATAGCCGTTTCCATATCGCCATGACCAGAAATCATCACCATAGGAATTTCGGGCTTGATTTTTTTGACAGCTTCCAGTACCTCAACACCATCCATTTTAGGCATTTTGATGTCGCACAAAACCAAATCGTAATCGTTATTTTTTATTTTTTCAAGACCTGCAAGACCATCTTCGGCTTCTTCCACCTGATAAGTATCATTTTCTTCCGAAAGTATTTTTGTAAGTACTCTTCGAATGGCGGCCTCATCTTCTATGATTAGTATTTTTGACATCTCTTTTCTTTATTGGGTTAATCAGTTAACCAAATAACCGATTAAACTTCTATTAGTATTTCAACCATTTATATAATTCCCTCCAAGTGGGTTTCTTGCCATACATTAGTATTCCTATTCGGTATATTTTTGCGGCAAACCAAACTACAGAAAAGAAGGTGCCAAATAGCAGCGTTACTGAAATGGCGATTTGCCACAAAGGTACGCCAAACGGAATTCGCATCAGCATAACAATTGGTGATGTAAGCGGAATCATTGAAAAAATAACGGCAATTGTTCCGTGTGGATCATTGATAACCGTAAAAAAACCAACGTAAACACTCAGCATCAATGGCATAATGATAGGTAAAAGGAATTGTTGTGAGTCCGTCTGATTGTCTACTGCGGCACCAATGGCTGCGTAAAACGAACTGTACAAAAAATAACCGCCGATGAAATAAATCACGAATCCAATCAAGATATTTGCAATGGGCAGATTCCATAATTCCTTAATATACATTTGGGCAGTTCCAGTCATTTCCTGCTGTGCAGCTTGCATCAATTCAGGCGAAACGCTGGCGCTTGGACCCACATTTACCCCAAAAAAGACTGAGGCTGCAAACATTAATGAGAGTCCAATGATAGCCCAAATAAGGAACTGCAGCAATCCGGCTAGCGCAGTTCCAATGATTTTGCCCATCATCAGTTGAAACGGTTTGACCGAGGATATAATAATCTCTACAATTCGGCTGGTTTTCTCTTCGATCACACTTCGCATCACCATGTTTCCGTAGATGATTATGAACATCATTATGAGGTATCCAAATGCGCCACCAATCCCAATTTTGATTTCGTTAAGTCCTTTGACACTCTCTTCACCCGATGCTTTTGTCAAACTAATATTGACTTGGGCCTGGGCTTTTTTTATGGCAAGCGTATCTAAATGTGCTTTTTCTAAATTGTTTTTCGTCAATTTATTAGCAATCACATCCTGAACTTTTTCTATAAAAGAAATACTGGGACTGTTGTTTGAAATAAACTGTATTTTATTTTCGAAATCCTTTGTGTGTTCTGACTTTGGAATATATAATAGTCCTTCATAGCGCTCGTCAGCGATGCTGTCTTTCAAAAATTTTAAATCTACAAGAGATAAATCGAGGTATTTGTATTGGCTGTTTTTGTTGTTTTTAAGTATAAATTCTTTAACGAACAAACCTGATTCATCATGAATGGCGATGCGTTTGGTATCCGCTTTCATGGAACTTAAATAGCCTATAAATGCTGCTATCCCAACAAATAACAACGGACTTAAAAAAGTCATTACAACAAAAGATTTATTACGCACTTTAGTAATAAATTCTCTTTTTATGATTAATGAAATGATACTCATTTTTTAGACTGCTTAAATTTTTAAATTACTTAGATTTTTTTAGAACAATTAGATTAGGAAACTGTAAAAAGTCTGACAATCTAAGAAGTCTAACCATCTATTGTGTTACTGTTTGAATGAAAATATCATTTACACTAGGAATTTTTTCTACAAAATGTGTTACTTGTCCACATTGTGTAAGGATATTCAATAATTCATTTGGCGTAGCATTTCCGAGTTGGATTTCCAGTTTTAACTCGTTATTCAGTGATTTAAAATGTGCCGGAGCAACGCTAAATTTCTGTGTAATAGCAGACATCAATCCCGCTGCATTATCCGATAAAATACCCACTTCAAAACTATTGGTTTTAAATTGTCTTTTAACATCGTCCAGTTTTCCTTCAATCAGTTTATCTGATTTGTGAATCAAAGCGATGTGATCACATAATTCTTCTACGCTTTCCATGCGGTGTGTCGAAAAAATTATGGTGGCTCCTTCTTCTCGCAACGCCAGAATTTCTTCTTTGATAATAGTGGCATTCACGGGATCAAAACCAGAAAAAGGTTCATCAAATATCAATAGTTTTGGTTTGTGCAACACACACACGACGAACTGAATTTTCTGAGCCATTCCCTTAGAAAGTTCTTGGATTTTCTTGTTCCACCAGCCTTGTATTTCAAACTTTTCAAACCAATACTCCAGTTGTTTTTTGGCTTCAGCTTTAGAAAGCCCTTTCATCTGGGCTAAATACAAGCATTGTTCTCCTACTTTCATCGTGTTGTACAAGCCTCTTTCTTCCGGTAAATATCCTATATATTGAACGTGTTTGGGTTGCAGTTTTTCGCCATCAAGAATAATTTCGCCACGGTCCGGCAATGTAATTTGGTTTATTATTCGGATAAGTGATGTTTTTCCGGCTCCGTTTGGACCTAAAAGTCCGTAGATACTTCCTTTAGGAACCGTTAATGAAACCTGGTTAAGCGCAACATAATCACCGTATTGCTTGACAACTTTATTCACTTCAAGAATATTACTCATGCTTATTTTTTAATTGGTGTAAAAGTAAATAATTCGTGCCAAAATACTAAGAATTGTTTCCTATATGTAGCATTTAATATTCAGCGGTCATCTATGTTATCGCTTTGTATTTATTGCTGTTTGTACGCAAACAAATTGTTAATGGCGATTTCATAAAAAACCCATCCTTATTATAACAAGGATGGGTAATGTATTTTTTTAATCGAATCGATAACTCGAGTCTAACTTTTTTTTTATGAAAACATGTCTTTTACTTTCTCAAAAAAGGATTTGTCTGATTTTTCCGGATTTGGAATAAAATTCTCATCCGTAAGATTTTTTTCGAAAAACTGTTTTTGATCTTTATCCAGCGTTTTTGGCGTCCAAACATTGACATGAACCAGTAAATCGCCGTTTCCATACCCATTGATACTCGGAATTCCTTTTCCTTTTAATCTCAAAATTTTACCGGATTGGATTCCTTCTTCTAGTTTGATTCTCACTTTTCCGTTTATAGCTTCAATGTCTTTGGAAATTCCTAGAACCGCTTCAGCAAAACTAATGTATAAATCGTAGTGTAAATTCTCTCCTTCGCGTTTCAAGAATTCATGCTCTAACTCTTCAATTGCCACAATTAAATCTCCCGGAATACTGTTTCCCGGAGCATCGTTCCCTTTATTAGACACTTTCAATTGCATGCCGTCTACCACACCCGCAGGTATTTTTATAGAAACAGTTTCATCTTCAAGAATCATTCCTTGCGCGTCTGCTTCGGCTGGTTTTTTATCTAGAATTTGTCCGGAACCACCACAGGTAGGACAGGTAGAAGCCGATTGCATTCTGCCCAAAATGGTATTCGTAACACGCATTACTTGTCCTTGACCGTTACAGGTTGAACACGTTTTATAACTAACTCCAGGGGCCTGAACTTTACGTTTTACTTTTACTTTTTTCTCCACGCCGTTGGCAATTTCTTCCAACGTCAATTTTACTTTGATGCGCAGGTTGCTTCCTTTAGCGCGACGAACACCGCCTCCACCGCTGTTGAAACCACCAAAACCGCCACCAAAAATATCCCCAAACTGACTGAAAATATCATCCATATTCATACCTCCGTGACCACCTCCGCCACTGAAACCACCCGATCCATCAAAAGCTTGATGGCCGTATTGGTCGTATTTGGCTTTTTTCTGAGGGTCGCTCAATACTTCGTAAGCTTCAGCAGCTAGTTTGAATTTATCTTCTGCCGATTTGTCTCCAGGATTTTTGTCAGGATGGTACTGTAAAGCGTTTTTTCTATATGCTTTTTTAATTTCAGCAGCATCAGCACTTTTGGAAATGCCTAATATTTCGTAAAAATCTTTTTTCATTTTTATTTTTTTATACAGTACAGACGCAATGTATCTCGTCTTTGTCTATTTAATTAAGACGCAATAAATCGCATCTCTACTGACCGATAACCACTTTTGGAAAACGAATGATCTTGTCTCCTAATTTATATCCTTTTTCAAGAACATCAACAATTTTCCCCTTCATCTTTGGAGCTGGAATCTGAGTAATTGCCTCTGCAAAATCCGCATCAAAAACATCTCCAGCTTTAACCTCAACTTGCTCTAATCCTTTAGAAATCAAAGTGCTTTTTAATTTCTCATGAATAAGCTCCACTCCCTTTGTCAACAATTCGTCATCCGATTTGTTTATTTCAACCAAAGCCCTGTCAAAATCATCCAATACAGGCAGCATCGCTAATAACACTTCTTGATTAGCCGTTTTGAATAATTCAATACGCTCTTTGGTTGTTCTGCGTTTGTAATTTTCAAATTCAGCAAATAAGCGTAAATATTTATCTTTCTCTTTAGCTAAGTCTTGCGTTAATTGCTCTTCTACACTTAATTCCTCAACAATGATTTGCTCTTCATTGGCATTATTTTCTAATGTCACCTCCTCTAATTCTTGATCGATTTCTGTATTTTCGGTAGTCATAGTACTCGTATTTTTAAAAATATTCTTAAACTTCATTTTTATTCTTTTTGGGATTGCAAAAGTACTGCCAATTCTTTTAAAATGTCAAATTGTCATCTTTTTATTGATTTCGCTTTTCTTTTCAATATAACACCTGAGTACTCAAAATTTTAAGATTATTTTAAGATTATCTTGCTATTGTTTCTTTAGCTTTGTTAAAATTTTTTATTTAGAACACTTTTAGAAAGTAAAAACTCACGATTTTATTCTAAACAATTATTAATTCACCATTACCTAATAGTAAAAAAAAGCTTCGTGTACTAAAACGGAGCTTTTTTTATGTGTTTAAGACCGTAACAAATCTTGTTTTAGACTCTCAAAATCCACTGTACGCTGTTCCCCCGATATTAAATTTTTGAGCACAAACGTATCCGACGCTATTTCCTGTTCTCCTGCAATTACGGCAAAAGGAATTCCTCGTTTGTCCGCATGCTGAAACTGCTTGGCCACTTTAGCATTATCCGGATACAATTCCACTTTAATTCCTGCAGCTCTAAGCTTCTGAATGGCTTGCAATCCATAAAAAGCTTCAGCATCACCATAATTAATAAACAATGCTTTTGAAGTTGCTGTTACGGTTTCCGGAAACAAATTCAATTCTTCAATCACCAGGTAAATGCGGTCCAGTCCAAAAGAAATCCCCACACCACTCATGTTTTTCAATCCAAAAATTCCGGTCAAATCATCGTATCGTCCGCCGCCGCCAATGGAGCCCATTGCAACAGCTTTTGGCGGCGCCACTTCAAAAATGGCACCGGTATAATAATTCAATCCCCTAGCCAGAGTTACATCCAGGTCTAAAGTCGAATTGCTCAAACCTAATTTCATCACATTATCACAAATGAAACGCAATTCTTCCACGCCTTTCATTCCTTCCTCTGACTCAGCAAGCAAGACTGAAAGTTGGCTTATTTTTTCAGAAATGGTTCCTGTAAAATGGAATAACGGCTGGACTTTCAGAATTGCTGCTGCTGAAATTCCTTTCTCCATCATTTCTTTTTTGACCCCGTCTTCGCCAATTTTGTCCAGTTTATCGAGTGCCACTGTGAAATCGATCAGTTTATCCGATGCTCCAATCACGTCTGCAATACCGGATAATATTTTTCGGTTATTGATTTTGATGGTTACCCCTTCTAATCCCAAAGCTGAAAAAACAGTGTCATATAATTGCACTAATTCTACTTCTTGCCACAATGATTTAGACCCTACCACATCCGCATCACATTGAAAAAACTCTCTGAAACGGCCTTTTTGGGGGCGATCCGCTCTCCAAACGGGTTGGATTTGGTATCTTTTGAACGGGAATTCAATCTCGTTTTGGTGCTGTACCACATACCGGGCAAATGGAACGGTTAAGTCATACCGCAACGCTTTCTCCGAAATGCTCGCTGTCAGTTTTGTACTGTCTTTATTTTCGAGATGCGTGGCATTGGCTTTCGCCAAATAGTCTCCGGAATTCAAAATCTTAAAAATCAAACGGTCGCCTTCTTCTCCGTATTTTCCCATTAGGGTTTCGGAATTTTCAAATGAAGGGGTTTCTATGGGTTGAAAACCAAATTTCTCGAAATTGTTTTTTATGATTTGGATGATATAGTGCCGTTTTGCCACCTCGGTTGGTGAGAAATCTCTGGTTCCTTTTGGAATACTAGGTTTTGATGCCATTTTAATTAATTACAAATTACGAAATACGAATTACAAAAAACAAAATCGATTTCTTCAAAATCGTAATGGCTACATTGAAAATCCTAATTCTCTCTGCAAATATCCTGATTTTTAAATAAAAAAAATTAGAAATTTCCAATTATCTCAAATTCCTTCTTTTGGTCTTTGTTATCAGAAACTCGTTTCAAAAAATCTTTAAGCTCATTCGTTAAAGGCAGTTGATTTTGAGTGTTCCAAAAGGTTGCCGAATAAGGAAATTTAGCTTTAAAAACATCTTTGTCAACAGCAAAATTGGATTCTACTTTTTCATTAGTAACAGAATTGGTTGTAAAATAATCCATTGTTAAGTTGTATTTAAATGACCCATCGCTATTTTTATCAGCTAATACTTCTACCTGTGCATTCAGTTTTGCTAAATTGAGATAGTATTTATTTACTGTACTGTTTTTATTGTAGGTGACGAGTTTTTCGTATCGTGTGGTCCTATATTGCGTACTTGAAAGCTTAAATTTTTTAAAAGGTATTACTTCAGGATTATCATAGATTGACACAAAAAATTCGACAATTGCGTAATCATTTCTATTAATAATAAAATACCCTTTACTAATTTGCCCCCAAACATTTTTTTGTTTGGCTTCAAATAAAAATTTTCTAAAATCAAAATCATTATAATCCACCTCGGTAAAAATATTTTGATCCAACGCTGGATAGAATCCACCAAAAAACTCTGTAAAATCTGGAAAGGCAAAATCAATCTGCTTCTTTTTTTCAAAAAAACTAGTTTTCCTCATATTTAAAACTTCGATCTCACTAAAATTTTTGGGAAATGAATTTTTACCTCTTTTGGCGTGAATATCCTGCAACACGACGATGCTGTTGCCTTTTTTGAGTACATTTCTTAAAAAGAAGTTTGAAGTATACTTTGCACTATAATTGTCGACCATTTTATCATATACTTTTTTGATAAACGATTCATTATTAGCCACAACAACCTCCTTTAGTTCAAAGGCTTTGGCTTCCATAAAAATGGTGTCGTGCCTTTCTATTCTTTCAAAAGTAGTTTTCAGAGAATTATAGCCCAGCAAATTAAAATTAATTTCATTACGGCCAGAAATAAATACAAATAATCCTTCTTGATTTGTTGTAGAATTATCTTTATCATTATAAATACTAACGTTTTCTAAAGGTACTTTTGTTGTTTTATCAGCAATCATTTTAGTGATTTTAAAATTCTGGGAGTGACCAATATTGCTACAAAAAAGAATACAGAAAAAGGCGAAAAAAATATTATTCATTTCAAATAATTATAAATTAAAAATTTCAAAAAAATATATTTCCTAAAAATGGAAATTTAAATTTTTCTCACACCAAATATATTGATTCAAAATAAATATTCTGTCTTCGAAAGCTTAATTTGTAACAAAAATTGTAATTTCGTGTCAAACGTATATGATGTTAAAATTATTCAAAGAAAATATTCGGATTGCATTTGGTTCCATCCGAACGCAATTGTTGCGAACGGTGCTTACGGTGATGATTATCGCTATTGGGATCACGGCTTTAGTCAGTATTCTTACGGTTGTTTCGGCACTTGAAAACACTATTTCCTCAGATTTTGCCTCCATGGGAGCCAATACCTTCAACATTAAACAGTACGAAAACACCACTCGAAATCGTGGCGGGGACGAGCGAGAAATCATTAATCCCATCATTTCTTATCCGGAGGCTGTGGCTTTCAAGAAAAAATACAACTACCCATTTACAGAAACGTCGCTTTCCTTTACCGCGACATCTGCCGCCGAAGTAAAATATGAGGCAACAAAAACGGATCCCGAAAATGCGATCCTCGGAGTTGACGAATTTTTCATAACGAATTCCGGATTAGCAACCAGTTCCGGTCGCAATTTTACAGGATTTGACATTGACAACAATGCGTATGTATGTGTTGTAGGGTCTGATTTTGAAAAAGGATTGCTGAAAGACGTAAATCCCATTGATAAAATAATATCCATCCGAGGAGCTAAATTTAAGGTCATAGGAGTTTTGAAAGAGAAAGGATCCACGTTTGGGAACAGTCAGGATTTACGGGTTTTGATTCCAATTCAACTAGCGCGCTCCTTGTTTACGGCACCCAACATCAATTATACAGTGAGTGTCATGGTGGGCAAAAAAGAATTACTGGAACAAGCTCTGGACAACGCCACAAGTACGATGCGCCGGGTTCGTAAATTGAGTCCCGTAGAAGACAGTAATTTTGGCGTCGTGCGCAGCGATGACTTGATCAACCGAATTTTAGGAATCACAAAATACCTGGGACTGGCATCCTGGCTTATAGGCATCATCACCGTGCTGGGATCTTCGATAGCCCTGATGAATATCATGATCGTCTCCGTTACGGAACGCACCCGGGAAATTGGAGTCCGTAAAGCCTTGGGAGCCAAGAAAACGACAATCGCCATTCAGTTTTTTATAGAAACATTACTGATAGGCCAAATGGGCGGATTAGTAGGCATTATTTTTGGAATCTTAATCGGATTTGGTATTGCCACAGCCATGGACTTTGCCTTTGTAATTCCGTGGGGCGCTATCATGGCGGCTTTTATTACCAGTTTCATTGTAGCGATTGCTTCTGGTTTATATCCCGCAATCAAAGCGGCGGTCCTGGATCCCATTGAAGCCTTGCGTTATGAGTAGATTACAGTGGTCAGTCTCTAAAACTTTTGAAAAACTGATCCGTTTTCAACTTATAAATACTAATTACTTATTTCTCCTTTAATCATCCGGTCATTCCCGTAAATATCTTTTCGTAATTCGATGTTTTTGAAATTCATTTTTTCGAGTAAATCGACCATTTCTTTGCCTAAATACTGATTAATTTCAAAATACAACTTTCCGTTTGGCAGCAGATTTTTTTGAGCCAGTTTGGCTATTTTTTTATAAAAAATCAATGCGTCATTATCTTCTACAAAAAGTGCCAGATGCGGTTCATAGTCCAATACATTTTTCTTAATTTCCTCTTTTTCTAAATTGCGAACATACGGCGGGTTAGAAACAATAACATCAAATTGTGGATCTAGCCCTTCGACTGCGCTCAGGGAGACCACTTCCAGAATGTTCTGATTGATAAAAGTAATATTTACAGCATTATTGTGGGCGTTATTGTGGGCTGTAGCCAACGCTTTTTCAGACACATCAATTGCAAAAACCTGCGCATTCGGAATGTGTTTTGCCAATGAAACAGCAATACAACCACTTCCCGTGCCTATGTCAAGAATCTTTAAATCTTTGAATTTTTCAATCTTTAAATTATTTCTAATAATCCATGCGACTAGTTCTTCGGTTTCGGGTCTTGGAATCAATACATTTTCATTGACTTCAAAATCCAATCCGTAAAAACTCGTTTTGCCTAAAAGATATTGTATCGGGATTTCCTGTTTTAATTGTGCCAAAATCGAATTCCAAACTACCCTTTCCGTTTCCGAAAAAACCAAATCAGGATGCAAGGCCAGATCTATTCTTTTCAGTTGATGCTTTTCTTCTGCTATTAAATAGAAAAAACTCTCTGCTTCTCCGGCATCATAAATTGGAGTCAGTTCTTGAATAAATTGGGTTCTGTAATCTCTAATTTTAACGGAACTGTTTTTCATTTAAAATTCATGATTTATAATTTTTTGAGCATCCATATCGGACAACTGGTATGACCAGTGCTTCCCATGGGCGACTCAAGGTATTCAAAACCTACTTTCTTATACAGTTTCTGGGCATCAAGCATAAATGGCATGGTTTCAAGATAACAATTTTCAAAACCAAAATCCTTGGCACTTTCTAAACACTGAGCCATCATCTGACTTCCAAGTCCAAGACCTCTGGTTTCCGGCAGGAAATACATTTTTTGAAGTTCACAAATGGTTTCTGCTTCATTTTCAAGTGGGGCAACCCCGGCAGAACCTATAATTTTCCCATCCTTTTCCACCACATAATAAACCGATTTTGGCTTATTATACTCCTCATACATTAAATCCAAATACGGATCTTCATACGCCGTTCCTACTTTTGGAATCTTTAATTCGTCAAAAACTGCTCGTATCAATGCTGCAACTGCGAGATTGTCTTCTTTTTTTATTTTTCTAATGCGGTACTTTTCCATTTTTTTTCAGAAACTAATTTTAGCCACAAAAGTATCAATTGTTTGTTGTTATTCTCTAAAGTTTTTAAAACTAATCCTGCCTCAATCCCAAGTTTGGGTACCTGATTGGGGCTACACGCAAAAATCACTACTTTTGTAGAGTGAAAATACATGAAAAATACATCAAACGGTGCGTCGAGCTGG
Organism: Flavobacterium sp. LS1R10; assembly: GCF_003968825.1. Classification (NCBI taxonomy): domain Bacteria; kingdom Pseudomonadati; phylum Bacteroidota; class Flavobacteriia; order Flavobacteriales; family Flavobacteriaceae; genus Flavobacterium; species Flavobacterium sp. LS1R10. Next base: position 151,972 of record NZ_RYDH01000004.1, read on the forward strand.
CCAAAAATGGTCTGGGAACCACCTATCCAAATCCGTTAGTAGGCAGTGTAATTGTTTGTGACGGCAACATCATTGGCGAAGGCTGGCATCAAAAAGCAGGAGAACCGCACGCAGAAGTCCTTGCAATAAATTCCGTAAAAGACAAATCGCTGCTGAATAAAGCAACTATTTACGTGAGTTTAGAGCCCTGCAGTCATTTTGGCAAAACACCGCCCTGTTGTGATTTGATTATCAAAAATAAAATTCCAAATGTAGTTATAGGCACTGTTGACCCCAATATAAAAGTGGCAGGAAACGGAATCAAAAAGCTCATGGAAGCCGGAGTACACGTAACCCTAGGCGTTCTGGAAGACGAATGCCAGGAGCTCAACAAAAGGTTTTTTACCTTTCACAAAAAGAAAAGGCCGTATATTATCTTGAAATGGGCACAAAGTCAAGATGGTTTTATTGCGCCAAAAGAAAAATCAGAAAAAAAACCGGTCTGGATCACCACTATTTATTCCAGACAACTGGTTCATAAATGGCGCACCGAGGAGCAAGCCATACTGGTGGGAACACAAACTGTTATTGATGATAACCCAAAACTCAATGCGCGCGATTGGTATGGAAACAATCCCATTCGGGTGGTTTTAGATCAAAAGAACCGCATCCCAAAAGACAGTCACATCTTTGACAATCACGTTAAAACTATCCTTTTTTCCGGATTTAAAACGGGTGTTGAAAAAGAAAATACTATCTTTGAGTGCATCGATTTTGAAAAAAACACAGCTGAACACTTGGTTCAATCCCTGTACAAACATCAAATTCAATCCGTTATCATTGAAGGCGGAAGGCAAACGCTGCAAACTTTTATCGATGCTAATCTTTGGGATGAAGCTCGAATATTTGTTGGAAATATCCAATTTAAAACTGGAATCAAGGCGCCTATTCTTGTTCAAAAACAGTTCACAAAACAATGCATAGGTTCAGACGAACTTCTAATTCACAGAAACCATGATTAACACTATCATTTTTGATTTTGGAGATGTTTTTATCAACTTAGACAAACAAGCCACCGTTACTGCGTTCCAGAAATTAGGCCTGAAGGAATGGAATGCTGATTTAGACCATTTGAACATCCAGTTTGAAACCGGAAAAATTTCCCGTGAAAATTTCCTTTTGGGCATTCAAAAACATCTTCCAAATGCCACCACCAAAGAAATTCTAGCCGCTTGGAATGCCATACTCCTCGATTTCCCGTTGTATCGATTGGAATTCCTGCAAATGCTTTCGCAAAAATACCGCTTGTTTTTATTATCCAATACGGATGCTATTCATATAGAAACGTTCGAACGCAAAAACGGGATTTCTTTTTACAGGGATTTTTACCAATGCTTTGAGAAAGTCTATTTTTCATTTGAGCTAGGCTTAAGAAAACCAAATCCTGACGCTTTTCATCATTTGATAAGCAACCATGAATTAGCGCCCAAGCGAACGTTATTTGTCGATGATAAAAAAGAAAATACAGATGTCGCACTCGCATTGGGATTTGAAGTTTGGAATTTACAAGTAGGCACAGAAGATGTCATCCATTTACTGGACAAAAAAATAATTTGAAAGAACCGCTTCAAGTAATATCAAATTTCAAATTTCACTCCTTTTTTTAATTTCAATTGAAAGACACATACAACACCATTGCATTTTCTTCAGAGGAACTGCTATTCAAAGAAAAAAACAGCAAATTTTTTGGCTATGCCTATCCCATTCAATCGGAGGACGAAGTAAAGCCGCTCATCGATATTTTGCGGAAGCAACATCCTCATGCAGGACATTTTTGCTATGCCTATCAAATTGGCACCAGCACAATGGCCTATAGAGCAAACGATGACGGAGAACCAAGCCATAGTGCCGGTATGCCTATTTACGGACAAATTCAGTCGTTTTCAGTCACTAATATCCTGTTAGTCGTAGTTCGGGTTTTTGGCGGCGTGAAGTTAGGCGTTGGCGGCTTGATTACTGCCTATAAAACCACGGCACAACTGATTCTGGAAAGCTGTGCCATTATAGAGAAAACAATCGATTGTCATTTTAGCCTCGCCTTTGAGTACCAAAATATGAATAAAGTAATGCGGGTCATCAAGGAACAAAAATTGGAAATTGTATCTCAGGAAATGGAAATAAGTGCGATCACTACCCTTCCGATAGGTAAAATCGAGCTAAAAACCCGAAAAAAAAATGCCGAAAAACTATTCGACACTTTCAATTCGATGTTTGAAATCGGTATAAAACGACTCTAATTCCCATTCAATATTGCTTCTTTTGTACTTTATTCGATTGTTTTTAACAATTCTAAAATATACGCTGGAGGAGCCATTGGACGACCTGTTTTTAAGGAGACAAAAACCAAAATAAATTGAGCCGTTGTTAATAACTCATCAGATTCATTATAAATAGCACAATCAAATTCTATCTTCACCGAAGTCTGGCTTTTGAAAATCGTATGAACCGTTAACAACTCATCATAGCGCGCTGATTTTTTATAATTAATATTCATAGAAACAATAGGCAGCGCAATTCCGCTTTGCTCCATATTTTTATAGGAGATCCCTTTGTTTCTAAGCCATTCCACCCTTCCTATCTCAAAATAAGGAATGTAATTCCCATGGTATACAACTCCCATTTGATCCGTTTCCGAGTATCGCACCCGAACTTCTATTTGATGATCTTTCATTACTTATGTATTAAAAAAATTTAAATTTAAAAAAGCGCCTTACAACAATAATTCGGGAAATTAGTGCCCTATATATTTTTTTTTACAGAAATTTGTTCACATATTTGTTACCCCAATAAATAATCACACAACCTCTTTTTTTTAGTAAGATAAAAATTACCAATTAAAAATAATTTAATAGAATATATGAACAAAACTGCTCAATCAGTATGGGAAAACTGTTTGTCTTTCATAAAAGACAACATCCAAGACCAAGCGTACAAAACTTGGTTCGAACCAATCAAATCAGTTGAACTTACCGATAACGCATTATATATTCAGGTACCTAGTAAATTTTTCTACGAATGGCTCGAGGAGCACTATGTAAAATTGTTAAAAGTGGCCCTTACTAAAGAACTTGGAAAAAATGCTAAGTTACTTTATAAAATCAGAATGGAAAACACTTACGGCAATAAACAACCGTTTACGGAACAGTTGCCAAGCGCCAATAGAGTTCCTATGAAGCCGCAAGAAGTAGATGCTCCTTTTAAAAACTTAAACCCCGAATTAAGAAATCCATTTGTAATTCCAGGCATCCGAAATTTAAAAATCGAATCACAGCTGAATGCAAATTATAGTTTTGACAACTTTTTAGAAGGGGATTCAAATCGATTGGCTCGTTCTGCAGGTATGGCTGTTGCCAATAAACCGGGTGGAACTTCGTTCAATCCGTTATTAATTTTTGGTGGTGTTGGTCTTGGAAAAACGCATTTGGCGCATGCCATTGGGGTAGAAATAAAAGACAAATACCCTGAAAAAACCGTTTTATACATTTCGGCTGAAATTTTTACCCAACAATACATCGACTCGGTTAAGAAAAATAACCGAAATGATTTCATCCATTTCTATCAATTAATTGATGTTTTAATTATTGATGACGTGCAATTTCTTTCCGGAAAGTCAGGAACTCAGGATGTGTTTTTTCACATATTCAACTATTTACATCAAAACGGCAAACAGGTCATCCTAACTTCGGACAAGGCGCCTGTTGACATGCAAGATATTGAACAACGGTTACTTTCGCGTTTCAAATGGGGATTGAGTGCTGAATTGCACCAACCGGATTATGAAACCAGAATTTCCATCCTAAAAAACATATTGTACAGAGACGGCGTTGAAATTCCGGACGAAATCATCGAATACGTAGCGCGTAATATCAAATCGAATGTAAGGGAATTAGAAGGAGCCATTATATCATTGATTGCACAATCGTCTTTTAATAAAAAAGAAGTAACGCTGGAACTGGCTAAAAGTGTCGTTGAAAAATTTGTAAAAAATGTAAAACGAGAAATTTCTATTGATTACATTCAAAAAATTGTTTCGGAGTATTTCCAGCTGGATTTAGAAACACTGCAATCCAAAACCAGAAAAAGACACGTGGTGCAAGCCCGACAACTGGCGATGTTTTTTGCAAAGAAATTCACAAAAGCCTCTTTGGCAAATATTGGTTCCCAAATTGGAGATCGCGATCATGCTACAGTATTACACGCTTGCAAAACCGTTGATAATTTAGTGGCTACGGACAAACAATTCAAAAAATTTGTGGAAGACATCAATAAAAAATTAACGCTATAGACACCTTATGTCCATAAAAATTTTAATGGTTTGTTTGGGAAACATTTGTCGTTCCCCATTGGCTGAAGGCCTATTAGCTTCTAAGCTTCCAAAGAACAAATTCTCAGTGGATTCGGCAGGAACTGGATCCTGGCACATTGGCCATTCGCCAGACGAACGCTCTATTGCTGTTGCAAAAATAAACAAAATCAACATTTCAAATCAAAAAGGAAGGCAATTCAGCAGTGCTGATTTCGACACATTTGATTATATCTATGTCATGGATAATTCCAATTATGAGGATGTAGTGCAGCTTGCGGAGCACCCGGAACAAATAGAAAAAGTACAACTGATTTTGAATGAATTATTTCCAAACGAAAAAGTAGATGTTCCTGATCCATATTTTGGTTTGCCTAACGGATTTGAAATTGTGTACAACATGCTGGATGAAGCGTGTACGGTTCTTGCACAAAAGCTAATCGCCAAACACACCTAGTTTTTTCGGATAAAATTATTTTGGGAATCCTAACAATATACTGATCATACTATAAACACACTATTTTAAGGAACATAAATCACACCTATGAAACCAAACGCTGTTTTAGGAAAACTCTATCTAATCCCTACCACAATGGGCGATTGCGATCCTATGGATGTTTTGCCGCAAACCATAAAAAGAAGTATTGACCTCCTTGATTATTATATTGTAGAAAACGACAAAACAGCCCGCAAATCGATCAAAGGTGTTAGTCCTGAGAAGAAACAATCTGAGTTAAAACTTTTTGTTTTAAACAAACACACTGAAACCAAAGAACATTTAGACTTTATACAACCATTGCTGGAAGGGCAAAATATGGGATTAATGAGCGAAGCAGGCTGTCCCGGAGTGGCTGATCCTGGCGCTGTGATTGTCAAATTAGCCCATGAAAAAGGCATTCAGGTTGTTCCTTTGGTTGGCCCTTCTTCCATTCTTTTGGCCATGATGGCTTCCGGAATGAACGGACAAAGCTTTACGTTTCATGGCTATTTGCCTATTGAAAAAGACGAAAAAAAAGCCAGTTTCAAAACCTTGGAAAGAGTTTCTTTTGAAAAAAATCAATCTCAGATTTTCATAGAAACGCCGTATCGCAACAACAAATTATTGAAAGATTTAGTACAAACACTGCATCCCGAAACACACTTGTGCATTGCTGCGGATATCACTTTACCTACCGAATATATCAAGACTAAGAAAATTGCGGCCTGGAAAAAAGAAACCATCGACTTGCACAAACGACCGACTATTTTTATCATCCACAAAATGTAAATTTAAACTTCTTTTCCTTTTACTAAAAAGGTAAACCAGATCCGTTAACAAAGTTACAATTCAATAAAACAACAGAATACGCTGAATTGTTGGACTTAATAAAACAACACCTCTAATCATTAATTCTAATTATAAAACCCTATTTTTATGATTAGAATTAATGATTTTTTTTAGGAGTAAACTTCCAAATAGCAGCACGAGTATATTTATTGTTATGAAGTTCCCATAGTACGCGATCATTACACCCCAAATTGGGCGATTATAGAAAAAGCATGCACTCCAAAAACAAAAATGATTACAACACACACGCGGGAGAAACTGTTGAATCGTCGTGTGATGGAGTCGTCCTTTGGCAAATCGTTTCAATATATTATTATTTTATTATGCATGCATACTATTTAATTTTGCTATATTTACCATTAAAACATAAAAAACATGAGTTATACAGATAAAATGTTACGGGACGATGCTCTTAAAGGCAAAGTGATTGTAGTCACCGGAGGCGGAAGTGGTTTAGGAAAAGCGATGACTCACTATTTCTTGGAATTAGGTGCGCAAGTCGCCATCACCTCCAGGGATTTAGAAAAACTAAAAAAAACCGCTGCGGAGCTGGAAACGCTAACTGGCGGAACCTGCCTTCCTATTCAATGTGACGTACGTCATTATAGTGAAGTCGAAAACATGCTGCAAGAGGTTTTGAACACTTTTGGCAAAGTGGATGTCCTGCTTAATAACGCCGCCGGAAATTTCATTTCCCCCACAGAAAGACTCTCTGCCAATGCTTTTGACACCGTGATTGATATTGTTTTGAAAGGGACAAAAAACTGCACCCTTGCTTTTGGGAAACATTGGATTGACACCAAACAAAAATCAGCAACCATTTTAAACATCGTAACAACGTATGCCTGGACCGGTTCTGCTTATGTGGTGCCTAGTGCGACAGCAAAAGCAGGTGTCCTGGCAATGACGCGCAGTCTTGCTGTAGAATGGGCAAAATACGGAATCCGTTCTAATGCAATTGCACCGGGACCTTTTCCGACTAAAGGCGCATGGGACCGTTTACTACCCGGTGACTTAGCCGAGAAATTTGATATGGCAAAAAAAGTGCCATTAAAACGCGTGGGAGACCATCAGGAATTGGCTAATTTAGCGGCTTATCTGGTCTCTGATTTTTCAGCGTATGTCAATGGTGAAGTGGTGGTGATTGATGGTGGTGAATGGCTGAAAGGCGCCGGACAATTCAATCTGTTAGAAGCGATACCGGAAGCACTTTGGGATCAGCTGGAGCTGTTGATTAAAGCAAAGAAAAATAAATAATCCATACCCTACTCGGAACCAATTAAGTCCAAAGTTTAAACATCATAAAGTCAAATATAAAACTCGCTGGATGAAGATTGTTTTAAATGCAATTTTCATCCGTACGAGTGATCTTGATTTTGGGCGATCGTATGGGAAGTAATAAATTTGGAATTAAAAACGGTTCTCGAAACACGTCGCTCCGAGTGCGAAGCGTATTGAGAAGTTCACAATAATTATTGTTCTGTTAAATAAGGAACCGCAGCAACTTCCTCGTGTTTATCTAATATTTCATACGCTGAATTCATACTTTTAAATTCAGGCACAATCTTTTTCATTTGCGTCACAATAGCCTTATTTCCGAACCTGCTGGCAATACAAATTAATTCATCAATATCTGCATGTAATGCTTCAAACTCTTCTTGAATTTCCTGTGCAATCATAATTTTAGCATGGTGTGTGGGTATCGACTTAGACGTGTCATTGAGCAATTCCTCGTATAATTTTTCCCCGGGACGCAACCCTACAATTTGTATTTTAATGTCTTTATCCGGAATAAATCCCGCTAACTTAATCATCTTTCGAGCCAAATCAATAATTTTAACCGGTTTCCCCATGTCAAAAATATAAATCTCCCCTCCGTTCCCCATCGCACCCGCTTCCAGCACTAGTTGACACGCCTCTGGTATGGTCATAAAATAACGGATGATGTCCTTGTGGGTGATGGTCAGCGGCCCTCCTTCGGCAATTTGTTTTGTAAACAAAGGCACTACAGATCCATTGGATCCCAAAACATTACCAAAACGCGTCGTAATGAACTTTGTAGCTTCCTCCCCGTTCTCAATCTGATCCCTGAGTTGCAAGGACTGCACGTATTTTTCGGCGATCCGTTTGCTGGCTCCCATGACATTACTTGGGTTTACCGCTTTATCGGTAGAGACCATCACAAACTTTTTGACTTTGTACAAACAAGACAAATCAGCCAGAATTTTAGTTCCTTCAATATTGGTGAATATAGCCTGACAGGGATTTTCTTCCATCAGCGGCACATGTTTATAAGCTGCAGCATGATAAACAACCTGCGGACGGTAGGCTTTAAAGATTTCATCCATAGCCTGTCTGTTTCTGACATCTCCAATTACCGTGCATATTTTTACTGTGGTACTGATGTTTTCGGTTTCCAGTTTTAAATGATGCAATGGGGTCTCCGCCTGATCCAGAATAATAATTTTCTTAGGATTAAACACCAATATTTGTCGGACGATTTCGCTTCCTATAGAACCTGCTGCACCAGTAATCAAAACTACCTTATCCTTTAATTGTTTCGATATGGCTTTATTGTCCAGCACTATTGGTTTTCGCTCCAACAAATCTTCAATTTGTATGGTTTTTACTTTTTGGGAAATTTCCTTTTGATTTTCCCAATCGGAGATCAGCGGAACGGTAAATACCTTATAATTATACTCCAGACACTGGTCTACGATCACAATCTGTTCTTCTTTAGACAAACTTTTATCCGCTATAATGACACTTTCGGCACCTATAGAACGCATTAGTGTAGGCAACTTTTTCTTTTGGATTAAAATAGGCAAATCCAGCATGCGCTTAGATGCGTTTTGATTGTTCTTATCTACAAACCCGACTATTTTAAAGCGGGATGGTGTTTCAAATTTCAGCGCATTCGCTACCGAAATCGCATTGGCATCGGTTCCATAAATTATGGTTCGTATCAATTTACTGTCGTTCTTTTCTGAAAAATATAACTCAAACGTTTGCTTCACGACCACTCGGTATAAAAACAGGCCACAAAAAGAAAGTACAATATTGATAAAAAGGGCTGTATTTAAGAATGCTTTTTGTTTAAAAAAAATTTGGAAAAGAAAATTAAAAATAAAAAAAACAATCAGTACGGACATTTGTGAAAATAACAACTTGACCGCATCAATATTAGAAGAGTGCCTAATGATCCCGGAATAGGTTCTGAAAAGCCAAAAGAAAAACAAATTAGTCGCAAAAAAACCAGCAATTAAAATTGTGCTGTGGTCGGTAATAATATAATCCATTCCTGTTCCTTTAAAGATCAGAAAAGTAAACACAAAGGAGGTGGTAAGCACCATAAGATCAATTAATACGATGATCCATCGGGGCAAATAACCTAAATTATGCATATTCAGCCTTCGGTTTATTCTTGAAAAAAATTTAGAATTAAATCGGGTTGCATTTCTGTTGGTTTCCGGGTTCAAAATTGATTGGTTTTAGGTTATGCGCTTTAAACGATATTCACGTCAAATATATGAAATAAAACATTTTCTTACACGCACTATTTTTTTTAAGCCGAACAAAAAGACTATTCCTTGTGTGTCATCAATAAAAATAGAGGTGTTTTGTCTGGATAGATGTTAGAGGAAGGAGACCAAAGAACTGTGTTCAAACGGCTTAAGTAAATCACATAAGAAATCTTTTTTAACACAGATTACACCAATTTTCACAGATTATTTTTTGAATGGGAAGAGGAAACTCAGTAACAACTATTATATACTGTCGTGTATTAAAAATAGAGGTGTTTTGTCTGGATAGATGTTAGAGGAAGGAGACCAAAGAGCTGTGTNNNACAACTATTATATACTGTCGTGTATTAAAAATAGAGGTGTTTTGTCTGGATAGATGTTAGAGGAAGGAGACCAAAGAGCTGTGTTCAAATAGACGAAGCAAATCAAATAACGAGTCTTTTTTAACACAAATTACACCAATTTTCACAGATTATTTTTTGAATGGGAAGAGGAAACTCAGTAACAACTATTATATACTGTCGTGTATTAAAAATAAACAAAATGACGCAACAGATTGATATTAAATTACTTTTTACAATAATGTTCCTTTTGACTTTATGACCTTAAAACTTTCGACTTCCTTATTTCATCTATTTTCGCTCTGCCAAAATTATTCGGAAATTTTGTTTTTGGACTGTAGCTATAACTATCCGTACTGCATCATTTGTCTAAATACTGCGCCCGAAATGCTTACAACTTATGCTTCAGCAATCCCAAAAGGTATTCTCCGTAACCTGATTTTCTCAAAGGCTCGGCTAGATCTTTCAATTGTTGCTCACTAATGAAACCCTGTCTCCACGCAATTTCTTCAATACAGCCCACTTTCAATCCTTGACGCTCTTCAATAACCTGAACAAATTGTCCCGCCTGCATTAAGCTATTAAAAGTACCGGTATCTAGCCAGGCCGTACCTCTGCTTAAAATTCCTACTTTCAAAGCCCCTTTTTCCAAGTACACTTTATTTACATCAGTAATTTCATATTCCCCTCTAGCACTTGGCTTGATATTCTTGGCAATTTCCACTACTGAATTATCATAAAAATACAAACCGGGTACCGCATAATTTGATTTGGGTTCTAACGGTTTCTCTTCAATAGAAAGCGCTTTAAAATCAGCATCAAATTCGACTACACCGTATCGTTCCGGGTCTGAAACATGATACGCAAATACGACCCCACCTTTAGGATTGGTATTGGATTGCAACAATTCATCCATATTGGATCCAAAGAAAATATTATCCCCTAAAACCAAAGCTACGCTGTCTTTCCCTATAAATTCTTCTCCAATAACAAAAGCTTGCGCTAATCCATTAGGAATGGCCTGCTCCGCATAACTAAATTGACAACCAATTGAAGACCCATCGCCTAATAATTTTTTGAAATTAGGCAAATCATGAGGAGTTGAAATAATTAATATTTCATTGATTCCCGCCATCATCAAAGTAGACAATGGATAATAAATCATGGGTTTGTCATAAACCGGCATCATTTGTTTGCTCATGGCCAGTGTTAACGGATGTAAACGGGTCCCGGAACCTCCGGCTAATATAATTCCTTTCATATATTTTTTATTTTTTTGCCACAAAGGCACTAAATTTCACAGGTATAATTTTTAATCTAAAATAATTTATTTTTTTAACTAATACCTTACAAAGGAAGTTTTTTCTATAGTTAAATCTACATCAGTTAAAAAAACGGACAACTGATCACTAATTATACTGCTTCTCGTAATAATTTGCATACTCCCCCGAAGTAATATTATTCAGCCAGGTTGGATTTTCCAAATACCAATTTACGGTCCTTTCCAATCCTTGTTCAAAAGTAACCGATGGTTTCCATCCCAATTCTCTGTTTATCTTACTGGCATCAATAGCATAACGCAAATCATGTCCGGGACGGTCTTTTACGTACGAAATTAATTGTTCCGAAGTTCCGGATGCCCTTCCTAATTTCTCATCCATTATTTTGCAAAGCAATTTAACCAAATCAATATTTTGCCATTCGTTAAATCCACCAATATTATACGTATCATGGTTAACTCCTTCATGAAAAACCAAATCAATGGCTACCGCATGATCTTCTACAAAAAGCCAATCGCGGGTATATTTCCCGTCACCATAAACGGGTAAGGGTTTGTTTTGAATGATATTATTGATGAATAATGGAATCAATTTTTCAGGAAAATGAAACGGCCCGTAATTATTGGAACAATTGGTCAACACATAAGGCAAGCCATACGTTTCTCCATACGCTCTGACAAAATGATCCGAACTGGCTTTTGAAGCCGAGTACGGAGAATTAGGATCATACGCAGTAGTCTCCGTAAACAATCCTTCGGCACCTAAACTGCCATAAACCTCATCGGTACTGATGTGGTAAAAACGTTTTCCTTCGTAATTGCCTTGCCAAGTAGCCTTAGCCGCATTCAATAAATTCATCGTTCCGATAACATTTGTTTTCACAAAAGACAACGGATCGGTTATAGAACGATCCACATGAGATTCGGCAGCTAAATGCAAAACACCATCAAATTGATGCTCCGCAAACAATTGATCAATGAATGGCGCATCAACGATATCTCCTTTTATAAAAGTATAGTTAGGCGCTTTTTCAATATCAACAATATTTTCGAGATTCCCAGCATACGTGAGTGCATCCAAATTAACAATTTGATATTGCGGATACTTCTTTACAAAAAGCCGTACGACATGGGACCCAATAAAACCGGCCCCACCGGTGATTAGTATTTTTTTCATTTTTAGATTTTATTTTTAATTCGTTTTAACAAAACTTCCCGAAATTTATTTTTTGTTTCCCCCTGGCCCAGAGCGTGCGAAAAATAAAATTTAGTCAGTTTCTTTTTTGTTTCCCCCTCGCCTAGAGCGTGCGAAAAATAAAATTTAGTTAGTTTCTTTTTTGTTTCCCCCTGTCCCTAAAGGGAGCAAAAAAGAAACACAAAATCCGATTTAAAATTAACAGGCTTTATTTAAATTACGTTTTGGATTTTCGGCTCCCTTTAGGGGTGGGGCAAAACGGAAATTTTACACAACCCCTAACTCATAACCCACCTTTCATACAAACAGCTAAACTCTCTTTATAATCCGGAACAACAATACCATAAACTCGTTTAATCTTGCTTTTATCCAATAAAGAAAAAGCTGGACGTTTGGCAGGTGTAGGATAAGCCGCTGAGGGAATTCCTTTCACTTCACAAGTATACCCACCAATATCCTGGATTGCCAGGACAAAGTCATACCAGCTGATTTCTCCTTCATTCGAATAATTATAGATTCCGGCAATCCAGTCTGGTGCTGTTACAATAGTCATCATAGCCTGAGCTAAATCGGCAGCATAAGTAGGCGAACCAATCTGATCGTTAACCACACTGATCGTATCTCGTTCTTGTAATAATCGTTGCATGGTTTTTACAAAATTGTTTCCAAATCTGCTATACACCCATGAAGTTCTAATGATAATTGCATCGGGATTTGCTTTCAAACAAGCTAACTCTCCCGCTCTTTTGGTTACTCCATACACATTAACAGGTTGCGTTAGGGCCTCCTCGCTCAATGCGACAGCTGATGTCCCGTCAAAAACGTAATCAGTAGAAATATGAATTAGTTTTACAGAATGATCTTTCGTATATTGAGCAATAATGGCGACCGCTAAATGATTAACAATATCCGCTAATTCGTGTTCTGTTTCTGCTTTATCAACGGCTGTATAGGCACCACAATTTAATATAAAATCTGGAGTAATTTCTTCTAATTGACTTTGTAAAATCGACAAATTATCCAAGGACACTTGCGTTCTGTCTGCAAAAATCCATTCGAACTGAGGGTAGTTTTTAGACAACACCTTTAATTCAGAACCCAATTGCCCATTAGCACCAGTAACTACTATTTTCTTCATTTATCTTTTTAATTTTTCACTCCTCACTTTTCCTCTTCTCACTCCTCACTTTCAACTTCTCACAAGTCAATCGTGAGTTCTGGATCTTGCATTTCATCCAAACGTTCCGAAGCTATCTGTGCCAACCAAAGCTTAAATGGTTCAGCTTTTGGTGAAGGTATCGATTGTATTAACCTAAAAAGTTGCTCGGTATCGAAGACATCCGTCTTATAATATTTCCCATCGACAGATTGCATTTTCAGTTGACTACAATTTGTAGTCAACTGACTTCCCTCTTTTTTTAAACGCATTTTTAAAACACTCCAATATTTTCTTGCATTAGGAGTGCCTGTCAAAATATCAATTACATCAACAATAGAAAAGTACCATTTCTCTTGATCGGAATCCCAAAGAGTCCGTACTTTTTTATCATCAAATAACTGTAAGGCTTGGCGCTGTATCATAACGAAAAATTTAAAAATTTACTTCTACAAAGATAATAGCTTTAATTCATCTATTTTATAATACTAAAAATCAATACTTTACATTTATAGTTAGTCAATTTATGATCAACCGGTCGATTTTCAAATCACAAACAAAACTACTTAATGTCTTTGCTTCCTGATTACTATCAGGATTGCGATTAAAACTGCCTCTCGATATGACCTTAAACTCTCTTTTCAAAACTCCCAATCAATATCCTCAAAACTCGGCAAAACCAAATCCTTTTGAGAAACAATAACTTCATCAGGACTCACTTGCCAATCAATGGCCAAAGTAGGATCATCATACCTAATCCCTCTTTCGCTCTCCTTATGATACAATTGATCTACTTTGTATAGCACCGAAGCAGTTTCACTCAAAACCGAAAAACCATGGGCAAAACCGTGGGGAACCATCAATTGTTTTTTATTGGTTGCACTTAAAATCACACTAAAATGCTGTCCATAAGTAGATGAGTTTTTGCGTAAATCGACCGCCACATCAAGGATTTCTCCTTCAAACACACGCACCAATTTAGCTTGTGCAAAAGGATTAATCTGCAAATGCAATCCCCGAATCACCCCACGTTTGGAGAAAGACTGATTGTCCTGTATAAATTGATAGAAAATCCCATGTTCATGAAATTGAGCCTCATTGTAGGCTTCAAAAAAATAACCCCTCGAGTCTTCAAAAACTGTCGGGGAAATAAGTACTAAATCTTTTATATTTGTTTTTTCAATGGTCATCTTGTAATTGTAATTTTATTTATTCTATCATTTAATTGTAAGTAAGTCGAAAGTTTAAAAGTCGTAAAGTCAAAAGAATTAACTTTAAGTAAAACAGCTTTAAATCAAATTTTTACATGATTTTATCCTGATTTTAAAATACGACATTATACCAGGGTTATTACTTAATACAGAAAGCCAAACAACCACAATGGAATTTTATTTTGAAAACCATACTCAATATCGTCTGCGGCGATATAGGAATTTTCGATACCTTCAATTTGTTTCATCGACTTATCCTTTCCTCCAATTTCAAAAGAATATAAATCACTTACAAAAAAATCAGTTTTTTCGTGATGGCTCAACTTATTTTTATACCCCAATTGATTTGCAAAAAAGGTCTCTCTAGCCTTACCAATAGTAGCTTTTGAAGGAGAAAGTGTAAACATTAAATTTGTGTTTTCTAAATAAATCTTAGCTGGTTTTTGCAATTTCACACTTCCTTTAGCTTCTTTTTGCAAGTTAATGGTCAAACCTACTTCTTCCAAATAATGTAGATAAGTCATTAAAGTAGTTCTATTTATACCAATTTTATCACTTAAATTACTCACATTAGGTATAAAAGGAACCGATTCAGAGATTATAGCCAACAATTGTTTGATTTTTGGAACAAAGCCCAAATCAACACCTCGCAATAAAGGTAACTCCATTTTCATTGTGGGATATTCTTTTATATCATTACGAATCCTACTAAAACCAATAAAAGATTACAGTAGTTTATTTTCAATCGAATTTATTGCACTAAATGGAATTCCCGTAATAGAATTGCTCCTTTTTTGAACCAAGTCACCCCCATAAATCACATATCCCCCTTCTTTCTGAGCTAGTTTATTCCAATAAACAACTCCTTTAAAATAATCAATGGTTATTGTTTGCCCTGATTTTATCTCAATAGGAATTATATCCATCCCATTATCAATAATCAAGTCTATTTCTTTCCCTAAATTATCTCTCCAAAAATAAAGGTTATTGGTCTTGGCTTTATTAAATCTACTTTTAAGAAAATCAACAATAATCAAATTTTCAAAAAGCGCACCTCTAAATGGATGAACGTCAATTTGCTCACTATTTTGAATTCCCAATAAGGCAGACGCTAATCCCGTATCATAGAAATATAATTTAGGCATTTTTACAACTCTTTTGTTAAAATTAGAGTGATACGGTTGTAAACGGAACACTACAAAACTAGCTTCCAAAACACTAATCCAAGAACTAATCGTCTTTGTATCAACACCTATTTCTACCGCCAAACTATTCATATTCAACAACTGACCAATTCTACCAGCACATAATCGCAAGAATTTTTCAAAAACCACCAAATTGGTTATATTCTTAATCAGCCTAACGTCTCGCTCAATATATGTTCTAATATAATTTGAATACCACTGCGTAGTATCAACAGTGTCATTATATAACGAAGGATAGCAACCTTTAAAAATAGTCTGGCTAATAGTACGCTCCTTATCACCTATTTCGTGCAAAGTCAGTGGTAACAGATTAAGATAACCCACTCTTCCTGCTAAGCTCTGAGATATGCTTTCCTGCAACAAAAAATTATTTGAACCCGTTATAATAAATAAACCTTTTACAACTGATTCATCAAGGATTTGTTGCAAATAGGAAAAAATATCTGGAACTCTTTGCGCCTCATCAAATATTGCTCCATTGGGATAGTTTGACAAAAAGCCTCTTGGGTCTTCAATAGCAAACAAACGAATGTCGGGATTTTCAAAACTCACATACTCCTTGTCTTTAAAAATCCACCGTACCAAGGTAGTCTTACCAGACTGTCTCGGTCCAACCACGGCAACTGCTTTAAACTGCTTTGCCAAAGCTATAATTTCTTTTTCTGCTTCTCTACGTATCATTCTACAAATCTATACAATTACGGAATCAAATTCCATAATTGTATAGATTTTTTTAATCTGCGCCAATCTGCGTGAAATTTTTTTAACGCATCGGCGTGAAACTTTTCTATTTAAAACAATCAATATCAAATCGATATTCATCTTGAATTTCTCCTAACAAATAATCTCCCATGACCAATAATTTTGCTCCTTCCTTGAGTGCTTGAATACTACTTACGTACCCTTGAGGAATATAGAGAATATCAAGTGTTTCAGCATTTATTTATAATAAAAGAGAGTGATTTTAACCTTTTGGAAGGATTCTCCCAATTATCAATGGCAATCAATTCAATTTTAAAACTACCTTGTACAACAGAAAACCACCGTTGCTCTGTGCGGTGTCCTTACCACCCACGAACAAATGTGGTTTCGCTATTTTCTATGAGATAAATTCTTTTTATAGCCGTTGAATCAAAAGAATTATTAAATCGAAGGGTACCTCTAGTATCAGAATGATTTCCTCCTATAATTATTTTTGAAATTATTTTATTGGCAGTTGCAAATAGAACGTATTATTTGTCATCATAATGAAATCTACATTGAATAATAATACATTTTTGATCAATCCCTTTTGTTCCTTTTATGGAATAAACTAATCTATGTTCACCTGTAATTCTTCTTGACCAAAATCCTTTTAACCCAAACTTTAAAGGTTCTGGTTTTCCAATCCCTTTAAAACAATTTTGCTTAATTGATTTTATTAACTCTTTAATTTTATCAAGTACATCAGCATCATTTTCTATCCAATAGGTAAAATCTTCCCAACCATGACTTGTAAATTCGATATTCATATGAAGATAATATTTGTTTTTGTCTTTCTCGATAGCTGTCGGGAGGAATCGCCATTCTTCATTCCAGTTTGTGATTTAGAATCATTGCGATTTCATGATTTTGTAAATTCTATTAATCTAATGAATAGGGAATTGTTTCTCCTTCCTTTAGTTGACCAATAGATTCTTGAAGTCTATTCCTATTACTCTTGGTGGATAACAGATGCTCTGTTTCCAAAAGTGAATTATATTCTTGAATTGACATAATGACAACCGCTTCATTCTCTTTATTTCTAGGAACTACAATTACTTCCATCGATTGAGAAACATAATCAAAGTATTCTTTCATCCCTTTTCTTAATGCTGAAATTGTTATCGCTTTCATAATTTATTATTTTTTTTACAAATGTACAAAAAAATGTACTCAATATTGTACCACTTAACAATGTTTTATTTACGGGGATATCTGGATATTTTTACACGCCGATAATCGCTGATCTAGCTCCACGCCGATTTTCGCAGATTCTTTAAAATCTTTAAAAAATAGGCGCTACTCTGCACTTTTTTAATCTGCGCCAATCTGCGTGAAATTTTTATTTAGAAATTAGTTACGTTGTTTAAAAAAAGCATGGACAACTGCCGAAATCCGCTCCCTCTCCTCATTCGTCAAATTAGACCCGGAAGGCAGACACAACCCATTTTCAAATAAAGTTTCAGCAACTGTACTACCATAGTATGGGTACTTCTCAAAAATAGGCTGTAAATGCATTGGTTTCCATAAAGGACGACATTCAATATTGGCTTGCTCGAAAGCCAACCGTAAAGCTTCTCTATTAATTCCTTTCGCTGCATTAGGTTCCACCACAATGGAACTCAGCCAGTAATTAGCAAAATAATCATCATTTGGAGCTTCAAAAACGGTTACTGCTGCAATATCCTTGAATAAATCAACATAAAAAGCATGCATTTTTCTTCGCAAAGCCACATGATCGTCTAAAACTTCCATTTGACCGCGGCCGATACCAGCACAAATAGTACTCATTCTATAATTATACCCTATTTCACTGTGTTGGTAATGCGGCGCATCATCTCTCGATCGTTCTTTTTTGCAAATCGATTACTGTTTTTTATTTTTCTCTTGCAAAACCTGTTTTGCATTCAATCCTGTTACAACTTTTTTACCTGTTCTAGCTTCCAATTCTTGAAGAGCTACTTTAGCAACGTTTCCCCCCTGTTGAGCCACTTTTTGACTCTCTTCAAAACTTTTAGGATTTACGGCTTGCGAAATATCTTTGGTAGAAGCCTCCGCTAGCATATTCAAAATCAATTCTGTATTAGTCATATTGTCCCGCAGATTTTCCTTTTTCAATCCCTTCAAAATTTTATACTCTTTAGTAGTTTTATCCGACCAAGCTTTGGTAATAATATCGGTTAATGTTGCAAACTGAATTCCTTCTTTCAGCCCTTTGTTTTTCCATTCATCGGTCAGTTCTTTTCGGATTTCAATACTTTTCAGTCGTTGATTGATCCAACTTTCCGAATAACCCAATTGCAAATACTGTTCTAAGGCGCGATCGATCGTCAGTTCAGGATCTTGCATCTCATCCAAACGTTCTGATGCTATTTGTGCCAACCAAAGTTTAAAAGGTTCCGCTGTTGGTGAAGGTATCGATTGTATCAGTCTGAAAAGCTGCTCGGTATCTGCCACATCAGTTTTATAAAACTTTCCATCGGCAGATTGCATTTTCAGTTGTACGATATCCTCGTACAACTGGCTCCCTTCCTTGGACAACTTCTTTTTTAAATCCGTCCAATACCTTCTAGGGATTGTACTATCGGTTAGTACAAGAATAACATCCACTATAGAAAAATACCATTTCTCTTGTTCAGAATCCCAAAGGGTGCGCACTTTTTTTTCTTCAAATAACTGTAAAGCTTGGCGTTGTGTCATACTCTATATTTTTAAAAGTTTACTTTTACAAAGATCGTATATCCGTTATTTGCATACTTATCAACTTTCAGTTTCGAACTGACAATAGCTAACCGATAACTACAAACCGAAAACCCTTCTCACCACCCCGGCAATCCGCTCCCTGTCCTCATTCGTCAAATTAGAACCGGAAGGCAGACACAACCCCTTTTTAAATAAAGTTTCAGCAACTGTACTTCCATAGTATGGGTACTTCTCAAAAATAGGCTGTAAATGCATTGGTTTCCATAAAGGACGACATTCAATATTGGCTTGCTCGAAAGCCAAACGCAAAGCTTCTCTATTAATTCCTTTCACTGCATCAGGTTCCACCATAATGGAACTCAGCCAGTAATTAGCAAAATAATCATCATTTGGAGCTTCAAAAACGGTTACTGCTGCAATATCCTTGAATAAATCGACATAAAAAGCATGCATTTTTCTTCGCAAAGCCACATGATCGTCTAAAACTTCCATTTGCCCACGGCCAATACCGGCACAAATATTACTCATTCTGTAATTATAGCCTATTTCACTGTGCTGGTAATGAGGAGCATCATCTCGCGACTGTGTGGCAAAAAACACAGCTCTGTCTTTCAACTCCTTCGTTCGAGTAACAATAGCACCACCTCCAGAAGTGGTAATGATTTTATTCCCATTAAAAGATAAAACCCCTATATCCCCAAAAGTACCGCACTTCTGACCTTTATAAGAACTTCCCAAAGCCTCCGCACTGTCCTCTAGAATTGGAATACCATATTTATCCGCTATTGTTCTAATTTCATCAATTTGATACGGCACACCATACAAATGCACTGCAATAATCGCTTTAGGCGTTTTTCCTGTAGCAATTCGGTCTACTATTGCCTCTTCTAAGGCAATCGGGCATAAATTCCAGGTGTCCGTTTCGCTGTCAATAAAAACAGGAATTGCCCCTTGATACAATATAGGATTAGCCGAAGCCGAAAAAGTCATACTTTGACAAAGTACTTCATCGCCAGCTTGGACTCCTAAAAGGATTAATCCCAAATGTATCGCTGCCGTACCCGAACTTAAAGCTCCGACATGAGATTGATTCCCTAGATAGGATTCTAAATCGTGTTCCAAACCGTTTACGTTTGGTCCTAGCGGCGCTACCCAATTGGCATCAAAAGCCTCTTGTACAAATTTTTGTTCGTTTCCTCCCATGTGTGGTGAGGAAAGCCATATTTTTGGATTATTCATGCTTAAATTTTTATGAAGTATTTTGCTTTATCTATACATATACTTTTTTCTGTTAATATAAAGTACTAGGAGCATTTTAGCTTATTTTATAAATACTTTCTTACTCAATTCGTCAAATAAATTATAACCATCCCAAATATAATTAAAATTTAATGCTTGTCCCAAAGGAACAATCCTATCAATACCCTCACCATTTGATAATTGAAACAAAGCTTCTAAATCACTTTCTTTCAAACCAAAATAAGAAACTGTTTGAACTTTGGGAGTATGTAAATTGATCAAAGATGTTGTAGATATTATATTACGTACATAAAAATACCCCCCACCACAGCCATGTAATGTAGATTCGTCAACATTAGTATTAAGTTCTAAGAATTTAATATAATTATTCCCTGATTGAGAAACTATGACATCTTCAATTGCATCATCAACCATTCTATTTAACTTTAACGAAGAGATTGAAGCTAAATCTGTTTCGTAGTTTATTTTCAAATAATCAGAAACATCTTCTTGAAATTTAATTACACACTTTTTATATTGATTTTCGTCACCTATAAAATAGATTGTTTGGGGTGAAGAACAACCCATCTGATCGAAGGTATATGCATCATTATAAAAATTACGAATAACTACTTTAATCTCTTTTTCGTCAAGATCAAGATAAGAATTACAGTCTATACACAACATCGAAACTCTGTCAGCGAAGACAATATCTTTAGTTCTTGGTGAAGTTCTAAATTTCTTAAAAGTTTTTATCGTTTGATCTCCTCCCCAAATCACACGAACATTTACTGATTCAGAGATAGATGAACTTATAGAGTCATTATGAGGATAACTTATGATGTTAATATAAGACTTAAAAATAGTAAATTTTTCTTGTTGAATAGTACTATTCAAAACATCAAACAACATTTTTACATGAGGAGCTTCCATCCTTGAAGAAACGCGCAAAATATTTTTATTCCCCATTAAGACCGAAACCGTTAGACTATAGATAAACATTGTATCGACATTTGCGGGACAAATGTGAAAAACTTTACCTAAGGGAGAAGTTCTATATGAAGATCCCAAAAACAAATGATTATTTTCATCTTTTAACTGGTTCAAATTCGCTTTCCTCAACCAAAATCCTAAAGCTGCAATCTCTGGAAGGTGATTAATAGTTCTGTTTGATAAAATATTTTTTGAAAATGAATCAAAAAAATCTATTGTAATACCATCAAAAGGCTTTAATAAATAAGCGCTATTATCAAATACTTTTAAATCTTTTAATAAAACTTTAGTTAAATGATTAGGACTTAACTGACTTACTTCTAAATTTTCCATTTATTTTATTTAGTTTTGAAGGTATCACTACAACCCCTTAACTCTGCTCTTTTAGCTCTACCTATAATTTTAAAATACTTACCTTTCCATCCATTAGAAGCATCATCCTCACCCATTAAAACACCAATATCTTCAGTTAGTAACGAATGACCCGGATAGCTTTTAGGTAATGCACTTATCACCTGTATCAAACCCTCTTTACCTGGTGGCTGAACTGAGAAATCATATGGGTTACGAATGATTACATCAGCAAAGTTAGGGCAATGCAAATACCCATCACTGTTCTCTAAAAAAACAGACCCAACCTGTTCTACCATACCATAAAAATTATAAATATGTTTAAGATTAAATTTTTCCTTAAGTGAGTTTCTAAAAGTTGGATTATCAACAGCTATATCAATTAGTTTTTTCCAACCTCCACTATGTATTAATATAGCCTTACTCAAATCATATTTATTTTTCAAATTAGCATTAAATAAATACTGCCAAACCATAAAAGTAAAACCAAAAATTAAAATCGGTTTACCATTATGCTTTTCAAGAAAAAGTTTCAAAACCTCTTCATCAGGTTCAAATTTATCATCTAACACATAAGTATGATCTTTACCAAAAATAGAAACCCCTAAAACTCCTGCACCTCTTGCTGAAAAAGAAGATTTATTAGAAAATATTGATTTTGAATCAATTATCAGCATTGGAAGACGAGAAGTTCCGACTACATGAGAAATTATTTTAGACAAAGCAAATGTTTGTAATTTAGCAGTTTCCTTATCCAAATAAATTTTACTAACTTGTTGCCCTGTTGTACCACTTGAAGTCAAAACTTTAAATATTTCTTCTTCTGCAATGCTTTTTATTTGATGATTTTTAAAAGCCGAAACAGGAATAAAAGGCAAATCTTCTAATGTTTTTACAACATGATCCCTACCCCAAATCTTTTCTTTAATTTGCTTGTACTCTAACGAATTATTTAAGTGAAAGTCATTAAGTTGAGCTAACAAACCGTTCATATAATCTCGTTTTTCCGTACGTTCAAGACTATATTGTTTTAAATTAATTAAATTATTTAGCTCCATACATTTTTATAAGTTCTTTATAATCAATCTTACCGTTTAAAGTTATAGGCATTCCTACTATATATTTAGATTTAACAACTGAAATATGAAGTTTTAAATCTGTTGAAATAAACTTGTTTAACTCCTTCAAATCTAATTCCCCATCAGTTGTAAATATAACCAACTGACTGTCGTTAAAACCAACACATCGTACACTTACATCAAACTGCTTAAATATCAACGTTTCAACTTCGTCGAGATTAATTCTGTTACCAAATATCTTTGTTACGCGTTTTAATCTTCCTGTAATATAGTAAAACCCATTCTCGTCAATCCTAGCTATATCACCTGTTTTTAATACTTTTTCTGCTACAAATGAACTTAGGTCTTCACGTTTTTCTACATAACCACCGAAAACATTAGGTCCAATATAACTTAATTCACCTGTAGTCTCATCAATAGAAAAACTTCCATTTAATATTGGTTTACCTATAGACCCTACTTTATCTAATGTAAATTCAGGTGATAAAAAAGACATTCTAGCGGTAGCTTCCGTTTGCCCATACATTACATAAAATTTAAGCCCGTTCTCATAAGCATATTGGCCATATTTACTAACTAAAGCATCTTGCAATTTACCACCAGCTTGAGTAAAGTATTTTAAAGAATTATAAGTTTTTTTTGTAAAACCAATTCTGTCTAACATTTCATAAACAAACGGAACACCAGCAAAGCTAGTATATCCATATTTATGAAAACTTTCCCAAAATTCTTTTTTTAAAGGATCGTCATTTGTACAGATAATCCTACCTCCTTTTAATGCATTACTAGTTAAGATAGATAACCCATATGAATAAAATATAGGCAAATTTAGAGGCGTGACATCAGTACTATTAATTGGTAAATAGTCACATATTGAAACGGCATTAGCAATTAAATTCTCTTCAGATAATTTAACAAATTTAGGAGAACCCGTTGTGCCAGAAGTACTTATCAAAATCTTTACTTCATCATCAATCCTAAAGATATCCTTTTTAATTAACTGAAAATATTTTATACTTTTTTCATTTAAATTATCATATCCTGAAATTTCAATTCTTACATTATCAAAAATTAAAACAGGTTTATATAGTTCCTCCAACTCTTCTTTAAAATGATTAGTTAAAGATGGAGACAAAAGTGCAATACAATGATTACTCTTCATGAGAGACCAAAAAATTGATATTGCTTCTATTGAGTTATCAAGATAAGCAAAAACCAAAACCTTGTTAGTTTCTAAAAAATTTAAAGAAGAAATATCCTCTAATGAATAAACATTAGCATTTTGATTATCTATAAATTCTAAATTTACATTCTGTAAAGCTTGTTCGAAAAATTTCATAAAATTAAATTATCATTCCCCCATCAACTCCTATTATTTGTCCTGTAACATAACTAGATAAATCAGAAGCTAAAAAAAGAGCCACTTTTGCTACATCTTCTGGTTGACCTAATCTTCTCATACCAATAGACTTTAAATTTTTTTCATAAAATTTCTCATCCATCCCTTTAGTCATATCAGTATCTATAAAGCCTGGCGCTATTGCATTTACTCTTATATTAAGACCTGATAGCTCTTTACTTAATGATTTTGTTAATCCTATAATTGCAGCCTTGCTAGAACCATAAATAGATTGCCCCAAATTACCATTAGTTCCTATTATAGAAGATACATTAATAATTGATCCTCCTCTTTTACGAATTAATGGTTTCAAAGCAAATTGCGAAGGAAGAATAGTACCGTAAACATTGGTACTGTAAATTTCTTCAATCACTTCTGGTTTAATCATCTGTAAAGTGGCATCTTTCATTATTCCTGCATTGTTCACCAAACAATCAATGAAAATTTTTTGACTGTTTAAAGAATCGAAAACCTTTTTTATACTTGCAATCTTTGTGACATCCATTTCATAACTTAGATGCTCTACAGTGTGAAAAGGCAATGAATTTTTTAATTTATTAAGACCATCAACATCTCTTCCTGTAAGTACTAATCTAGCACCTTCCTTTGCAAAAAGTTCAGCTATAGCCTTACCAATACCTTTAGATGCACCAGTAATTAATACAATCTTATTTTCAATAATCATAATTTAGAATTTAATTCCATGTTTAGCTAATATCTCTTGTGCCTTTTCTACTGAACTCATTTCAATGACATCATCAGTTTCTAGTGAGATATCAAAATCCTCCTCTATCTGACTAATCAATATCATATGAGAAATAGAATCCCATTCAACAATACTTTGATATGCCAAATCGTTCGTAATGGCTTCAATTTCTAAATCTAAAGCTTCTGAAAATGAATTTCTTAATTTTTCGTAGTTCATTATTTTATATTTAATTATTTTTTATTTTTTTATCATTTCTCTTGCAGGGTTACCCATTGCAACACAAGGGTAATTAATAGATTTTAAAACTACTGAACCTGCACCAATAGTAACATTATCATGAATCAAAATATCGTTATTAGTTACAGCTCCTACACCCATAAAAACTTCATTTCCAATATGAACATTCCCTGAGATATTTACAGCTGGCATCAAACTTGCATAGTTACCAATAGATGAATCATGACCTAAAGTACAATTTACATTTATACTTACAAAATCTCCAATGGACACGTTTAATGAAACAAAAGTTCCTGAGCAAATTACAATCCCTTTACCAAATTTATTTGACAAATTAGTTAAATCTACACTTGGATGAAATACATTTGGGAAAAGTATTTTTTCATTAAATATTTTTTCAACCAACATCTTTTTCACATCAGGATTTCCAATAGCCATAACAACACTAATACCAGAATGAATATTTAATTCAGAAATACCTCCTAATACAACTACACCATCAATAATATCTCCTTTGTTTTTATCATCATCAAAAAAACCAATTAAATCATATTTATTAGAAACTATATTAATTTGATGAATCAAAACTTTAATCTCTCTTCCAAACCCTCCGGCACCATAAATTGCAATTTTCTTCATTGTTAATTTCCTTTAAATGCCTCAGTAGTAACCTGACCTTGCATATTAATACCCTCGCTAATGAATACTTTTTTTATTGTTAAAAACAATATTTTAACATCTAATACAAAACTGACATGCTGTACATACCATACATCATGTTCAAATTTTTTATTCCATGATATTGCATTACGACCATTGACTTGCGCCCACCCTGTAATACCCGGCTTCACATCATGCCTCTTATTTTGAAACTCATTATACAAAGGTAGGTATTGTGGCAATAAAGGCCTTGGACCTATTAAACTCATTTCTCCTTTTAGAACGTTTACTAATTGTGGAATTTCATCCAGTGATGTTTTTCTAACAAATTTACCTACCCTAGTTAATCTATGCTTATCCGACAATAAATTCCCGGTATCATCCTTTTTATCGTTCATAGTTTTGAACTTTATAATTTTGAATAGCTTTCCGTTTTTGCCAGGTCTAGATTGAATAAAAAACGCACTACCCTTATTAGATATTATTAATAAAAAGGTTAATATAATCAATACTGGTAAAAACAAAAGCAACATAATTAAAGAAATAATTTTGTCGAGTAAAGTCTTACTTAAAGACACATAGATATATTTTGTAATTTTATAATTCATTTTTTTATAATTTTTAAGAATTACCTAAATTATTGTGAAAATATGAACAAAATTACTAAGCTGTCAACTCATCTAATAGACCCACAAATTTGCTATACTGGACATGATCATCAAATTCAACACCTATTGATTTACATCTTTCTTTCTTCAAAACTAAACTTTCCTTATCCTTCATAAGTTTTTTTAGAGTATTAACTAAGGAATTATAATCCGAAGCATCATATTGATATCCTAATTGATGTTCTTCTATTAAAGTTCCCAAATTTCTTTTCAATGAATTTACTAAGGGCAAACCCGCAGCTAAATAATCATAGCATTTGATTGGCATCGAAACTGGAGAAGCATCTGTATATGTAGAAAATCCAAAATCACAAAACTTAAATAATTGATAAAGTTGACTTGTCGGTAGACTTCCTAAAAAAAAGACATTCTTATTCGCAGATGCACAATCACTTACCATTTCTTCCAAAGGGCCTGCACCTGCAATCAAAAATTTTAATTCAGGAAATTCATCTTCCATAATTTTAGCTGCTTTTATTAAAGTAGGAATATCATAGCTCTCTCCTAATGTACCAGCATAAATTCCCCATATATCATTATTTTTTGATGGAAGATTTAATTCTGATAATAAATAATCATTCTGGGAATTGACTAGTGAGTTTATAGATGCAGTGTCGCATCCCCAATAAATTACTTTATTTGGAACTTTGTTATTAATCTTTAAACCCATTTCTAAATAATCTGGAGCAACGGCTGTTATTGCGGATGCAAATTTAATAATATTTTTTCTTTTATAATAAAAAGGATAAAATATAAATTTACCTAACCATCTCAATTTTACGGGTAATTTTAATTCAAATAATTCTGGCCATAAATCCATAATATCAATTATAACTTTTGCTTTCGAAACTTTAATAAGAGGTTTTAAATTCCCAAACATAAAAATAGCAGGTTCTTTAATAATGACAAAAGATGGCAAAGGAATGTTTTGTTTATTTTTAGCAATATTTTTAGCAAATAATTTTTCATACCTGATTCTTTCAAAAGAAATATGTTTTTTATAGCCTATTGTAGGAACAATGACAATTCTAAAATTAGAATTAACCTGAATTTCTTCTAAGTTAGTGTCTGTTTCTTTTTTTAAATGAGAAAAATTTGATATAAATAAATGTACATTATACCCATGTTCACTAAGAGTTTTGCCAATGAGATAATACCTACCATCTCGCCAACCAGGTTTTGGCTTCTCGCTATAAGGATCAATAATCCATATGTTCTTCATAATTGATATATTAGTTTCTAATTAGATTAAGAAAACATTCAAAATTTAGCACTATTTTAAAAGAATGTTTTGCAATATATAAATTATGAATAGTCAATAATAAATTAAAAAAAACTTTTAATTTATTATTGACTATTCATAATCAAAAGTGGAAATATTAAATTTTCTAAATAATAAATATAAAATACAATTATTGATAAAATAACATGAAATGTAAAAATTAAAATTATATAGAAACGATTCACAATTTTTGTTGATGATAATGTTACTGAAAACATAAGTGTTATCAAAATCAGCAACTCTACCCTAAAAAATCTGAAAAATTCAACATGGTAAAATAGCATAGGAAGCGTTGTACCAATCAAAAGTGAGGTATAAATTAAAACAAAATCATAAATATTATTATATGACTTTATACCTCTTCTTACCAAAATAAAAATTAAATAAAACAACAAATAAACGAATAAATAAAAAAGTTTTGTATTTATAGAGGTATCCGTTGAAAAATAAGTTAGATTACTAACATTTAAAAAAAATAATATTACAGAAACAGATATAAATGATATAATTACCAATAATATGTTTTTAAACACAAAATTTCGTCCACGCTCTAGACTTAACAATTTATTGGAAATAAAAACAAGAAGTATTAAATAGACAAATGAGTAATGAAATAATAATGCTGGTATAAATAAAATATAATTTTTTATTTTAACTTCTTTTTTCTGAATTGACACTAAAAAAAAAGATATTGCATAAATAAAAGCAGCCATCGCCATAAAATGTCTTATCTGTACTAAATCTAAAATTAAAGGATAAAATAGATACAACGATAAAACTAAATTCACTGATTTATCACTGATTTTAACTAATCCTTTAATCAAAAAAATGCTAAAAATCAAATAAATTATAGATTTGAATAAATCAAATTTTAAATTTAAATAATTTCCTAAATAAACAAAAAATCTAAATCCTATCTCTGTCTGATCTAAAAAATACTCTCCTGATGAATTACCCTTTGGCGCATCATACATTTGTAAATACCCCTCATAATCAGCCATATCAATATATGAATAAGATAAGGCAACGATTAAAAACAAGAAAATATAACGTGGGAACTTACTTTTGTAAAATATTATAAGTAAAAATAAATTTATGGGCACTAAAAAATATAACTCATTGATTCCTATACCAGTCATAAACATTTTTTAATTCGATTAAAAAATCAGAATCTGTATCTGTACTTTTATGTATTTTGCCTAAGTTATATAAAAAATCCAGCAATGTTAAATTTTTAGTATTAAATTCATCTACAATAAATAAACATTTATTAAGATTTAATACAACATTTATAGTGAAATTATTTAAGGATATTAGAGGAAATTCATTTATATATTCATTTATAATAATATTTTTATTTTTTATTATATTTATTATGTAAGTATTAAAAACATTATTATAATCCGGTTTACCAAAAGGTCCAAATGTATAAGGTAGATGATAAATTGTATAACATTTAACATTATTCTGAATATATTCTTCTTCCTTTTTCCTGACAATACCAAAAGGTGTATCAGAATTATAATGTATGGATGAAATAAATATTAGTTTTGTTGATTCTGATAAGTTATCAACAATTTTTTTTGTTAATTCAAAATTTGGCAAAAAATTTTCAATACTATTAACTAATGGTCTTTGTATAGCTGCACAATGGATAAAAATATTCGATTTTGACAGACAGTCTATCATATCTTTATGTTTTGTATCCCTATCAATTAGATTTAGAATTTCAACATCCGAATTATTTTTTAAGGCGTTTTTAATGTTTTGCCCTACATATCCTCCATGACCAATTAAAGATACTATCATTTTATTCCTAAATCTTTTCTAATTTGATCAACCTCTAGTAACTTCTTACATACATCATCTACATCATAAATTATAGTATTAATTGAATTATACTCTTTAAATTGGCTAATTGACAGATCGCCATTAGTTAAGTACTTTTGATAATTTAAATCACGAGAATCAGGTAATATTTTAAAATAATTAATCATATCTTCTGACCTAGAAAATTCTTCTGCTGATAATAATGCTTCAAACATTTTCTCACCATGTCTAATTCCAATTTGTTCAATTTTAACATCAGATTTATACAATTTTTTCATCGCCAAGGCAAGTGTATCAATTCTACAAGCTGGTGATTTTTGAACGAATATCTCACCCCCCTCAGAATTCTCAAAAGCAAAAAAGACTAAATCCATCGCTTCTTTAAGTGTCATAATAAATCTAGTCATACTAGGTTCAGTTATAGGTAGTGGAGAGTTATTCAATATTTTATCTCTGAATAACGGAACCACGCTTCCTCTACTGTATAATACATTACCATATCTGGTAACAGAAATGATAGTTTTAGACTGAGACCTGGCTTTTGCAACAGCGACTTTTTCCATTAAGGCTTTACTCATACCCATTGCGTTAACAGGCAGAACAGATTTATCAGTTGATAAACAAATAACCTTTTTAACTCCTTTTTCACAAGCAGAATCTAACACATTTTGTGTGCCTAAAATATTAGTTTTGACAGCTTCCACTGGATTGAATTCACAAGAAGGAACTTGTTTTAAAGCAGCCGCATGAAATACATAATCTATATTTTCTAACGCGTCACTAATCGCTCTTTTATCACGTACATCTCCAATTATGAATCTTAACTTATCAGAAGAATACATATTTCTTAATGTTTCTTGCTTACTTTCATCCCTTGAATAAACAGTAATAGATTGTATGTCTGAATCAATTAATGACTCGATAACTTGTTGGCCAAAACTACCTGTTCCTCCAGTAATAAGTAAATTTTTTCCTTTAAAAATCCCCATGTTTTATATTATTTATGAATGAAAATTAAAACCTATTTTTTTTAAAATGCTTTTGACAATTAACCTCGTATTTGAGTTTAATGAATTATATGTTACAACTTTTGTTCTATAGTATAACCATTCAAACCTACTCATTTTGGGTCGATCAGAACAAGCGATAAGATTGCTAGGAACTTTACGAGACCACTTACCTTTAATTACAGCGTTTAAATAATAATCAATGAAATTATAGCCAAAAGCCCCTTGATAATTATTTTCATTAATTGTAAAGAAGTTATGTAAAGAAGTTTCTGTAATCCAAGGATTGGAATCAATTTTTTTTAAAATTGATATTAAAAATTTTCTATCCCATATGGCTGGTTGTAAATTGATTCCATAATTATCTACCTTGATTGGTCTCATGTCGCCAAATGATTTCTCTGAAGGAATGTCTATTAAACGACAATATTTGACTCCAAAACTTTTCGAGTTATTAATGATCATTTCTACATGGTTAATATTTACTTTTTCTTTAATTATATAATCGTCAAGTAAGAAAAGAATATAATCTTCCTTAATATTTTCTAAAGATTTAGCAACTCTCATTGACCAAGAAATATCTTCTTTAATTTCTATTTGTTTAATATTTAAGCCTTCGATGAAGTCGTCAGTAAAAAAAACACTATTGGATAATAAATTCTTATTCCAAAATTCAAGTTCTTTAACAAAAACATGTGCTATATCTTGATATTTTTTACAACCAAAAATTGTAATACAATAATTCATAATTTATTTATTAACTTTTCATTAAAATATACAAATAGTAATTTTGGTAATCTCATTATAAGTATAATTACATTTAAAATAAAATAATTTGGAAAAAGTGTTCTAAGTACATAAAATTCACTTTTTACAAAACAATAATAAGAAAACGATTTAATATTCTGTGTAGTTGCACCATGCATGTGTAAAACATTTGACTTATTATTAATAATTATTCTAAGACCATTTCTAAATGATTTCTCCGATAATAACCATTCCTCATTGTACAAAAAAATATTTTCATCAAAAGGTAAAACTTTTTCAAAAGTTAATTTATTAAAAGCAAAACAACAACCTGAAACGCCATATACTGGATAACTATCTGAATTATTACGATCAACATTATTAAATTTATTTCTAATATTTTTAAATATCAAACCATTAAATCCTGAATTAAAAATTAACTTAATTTTAGTTATTGGTGTAACTCGTATCCCTAATATTTCTTCCTGTTTATCTCCATTAGGTAAGAATACCCTAGGTCCAATAATATCACAAAACTTACTTAGAAGTGGCTGTACTAAATTATCAATAGAATTACTTTCAAATATTATATCAGTATTTGATATTACAAAATATTCACACCTATCATTTACTGCACAAGTTAATCCTAAATTATTACCAAATGAGTAACCCCCATTAATAGCACTCTGAATATATGTAACATTCTCTAATTTAGTCAATTCATTTGCATATAAATTTGGTTTTGATAAATTATCTACAATATAAATTCTATATGGCATATTAACCACTATACTTTGTATACAATTACGAAGATTATCCCAATCGTTATAATTTACAATAATAATTCCTAACATATTTTTAAAATATATAAATAAATACAAAATAACAAAATTAATAAATAGTCTAAATATCTTATTGTTCTACAATATAAACTCAAAATAATAAATCTAAAAATAAACGAGAATATTAATGCATATAAGAACATTAAAATATCATTATCAAAATAATAGTTACTAAATAGTAATGACAAAACACAAACTAAGGCTGATGAAAAGTTAATAATTAAATAATTATTAATTTGCTTTGTTAATTTAATTATAATAATATTTAATATCTGATTTTTTATTTCAAAATAGGTAATTGGTATTAATAAAAAAACATATTTCAAAATATTTTTTTTTGTATATAAATCTTTTAAAAAAAAATCTCCAAAGTATAAACATATAATTGCTAAAACTACAAGTAATGGAACATACTTTTCAAGTATTATAATATACCCATCATGATTTACTTTTCCACTTATTTTTTTTTGATTTGACAATAGAGGGAATAAAACATTGGAAAATTGAGTAGATAATCCAATGAACAAGTTTATAAATGATATTGCTATTGCTAATTTTGAAACTTCTTTATTATTGTAATATTTCGCTGCAATTATAATGGATCCTGAACTAATTATACTGTAAAGTATATTTGACATCATTAACGTTGACCCATTTTTTAAGTCGGAAAACATTGTATTTATATCAATACCAAAATCAAAACTAATTCCAATTTTATATGATTTAATCACATAATATAAAAATGGTGATATAGCTGCGAATATAAAAAAAATTATATAATCTGATGTATAAGTTGCTGTAAATAGCAAATAAAAAATTACAATAATTTTTTCATATATAACACCACGGGCTGCAATCCATGAAAAACCAAAAGAACGCAATAATACTACAAAAAAAGCATTCAAATTAATTAATGGAAAAGCTAAAAATGCAACAAGAATATTTGTGTCAAAATTTTCATAATAGAATATGAAATATATAATACTTGGTAATGAACTTAAAATAAATAAAGTAAGTATATAGAAACCATAAGGTTTTTTATCCATTGGATTGCCCGAAATTCTTAATTCAATTCCATCTATTAATCCTAGGTGAATAAAGCCACTAAAAACCAAATAGGACATAACTAATTGTATTCCAACGTATTTATCAGGATTTATATAAAACAATCCTAAAAAAAGGATAATCAAAGAAGTTAAATTAGAAAATAGTTGAGAAATTAAAATCGTTTTAATATTCCTTTTATTATTTACTATAAAATAATTTATATTAGTCATTATTATCTTTGAAATTATTTTTCATTAAACTGTTTAGGCTGTTTTAATATCTCATCTGATGATAATGATTTAAAAAAAATATATGTTCTTTTTAACCCTTCTTGTCTAGAAATTTTAGGTTCCCACTCTAAAAGCTGTTTAGCTTTTGTAATATCGGGTTGCCTTTGTTTTGGATCATCTTGAGGCAGTGGATGATAAACTATTTTTTGAGAGGTTCCTGTTAGTTTTATAATTTCTTGCGCAAAATCGTTCATTGTAATCTCATTTGGGTTTCCAATATTTACTGGATAAGCGTAATCTGACATTAAAAGCCTATATATACCTTCCACTAAATCGTCAACATAACAAAATGCTCTTGTTTGTGAGCCATCGCCAAA
Organism: Flavobacterium sp. LS1R10; assembly: GCF_003968825.1. Taxonomy (NCBI): domain Bacteria; kingdom Pseudomonadati; phylum Bacteroidota; class Flavobacteriia; order Flavobacteriales; family Flavobacteriaceae; genus Flavobacterium; species Flavobacterium sp. LS1R10. The sequence goes on from NZ_RYDH01000004.1 coordinate 185,693, forward strand.
AATTGTCAAATCCTCACCTCTTAATGCTTGACCTATAAACGCAGGCAGAACCCTTCCATCATTTAGACGCATACGAGGTCCATAAGTATTAAATATTCTCACAATTCTTGTTTCAAGTCCATGATAAGTATGATACGCCATTGTGATTGCTTCCTGAAATCTTTTTGCTTCATCATAAACACTTCTAGGCCCAATTGGATTAACATTCCCCCAATATTCTTCTGGCTGTGGGTGAACAGTAGGATCTCCATAAACTTCAGAAGTTGAAGCTATCAAAAATCTAGCTTTTTTTTCTTTAGCTAAACCCAATAAATTATGGGTTCCTAAAGACCCTACTTTTAAGGTCTGAATTGGTATCTTGAGATAATCTATTGGACTTGCTGGTGAAGCAAAGTGCAAAATATAATCTAAATTTCCAGCAACATGAACAAAATTTGAGACATCGTGATTATAAAATTCAAAATTCTTAAGTGGAAAAAGATGTTCTATATTTTTTAAATCTCCAGTTATTAAATTGTCCATCCCTACAACTTTATAACCTTCGCCTATAAAACGATCACATAAATGCGATCCTAAAAAACCTGCTGCTCCTGTAATTAATATTCTTTTACCCATAACCTTAATTATTTTTTGTTCCAATACCATAATATTCAAAACCCAAAGCATTCAATTCTTTAGAATCATATATATTTCTACCATCAAAAACAATAGGGTTTTTTAGTGCTTTTTTTATTTTATCAAAATCAGGAGCTCTAAAATCAGTCCATTCGGTTACAATTAATAATGCATCCGCATTTTCTAACGCTTCATATTCAGTGTTGCTATATTCTATTTTGTTTCCTAAAATATGTTGTGCTTCTGAAATAGCAATAGGGTCATAGGCGTTTACTTTCCCACCAGCTTTTATAATATGCTCAATTATGACCAAAGAGGGAGCTTCTCTCATATCGTCTGTATTGGGCTTAAAAGACAATCCCCAAATAGCAAAAGTTTTACCAGCTATATCTCCTTGAAAGCGATTCATTACTTTGTTAAACAAAACTGATTTCTGTTTTTCATTTACAGCTTCAACCGCTTCTAATATTTGCATTTGATAACCATTAGAAGCAGCCGTTTTTATTAATGCTTTCACATCTTTAGGAAAACAAGACCCTCCATAACCAATACCTGGATATATAAACTTATTACCTATTCTTACATCACTTCCAATTCCTTTACGTACCATATTCACATCGGCACCAACAATTTCACATAAATTAGCAATATCATTCATAAAACTAATTTTTGTAGCCAACATACTGTTAGCGGCATATTTAGTCATTTCTGCACTAGCCACATCCATAAAAATAATAGGATGCCCATTTAATAAAAAAGGTTTGTATAATTTACGCACAACCTCTTCTGCCTTCGGGCTAGATACTCCAACTACAATGCGATCAGGTTTTAAAAAATCATCTATCGCAGCGCCTTCTTTTAAAAATTCTGGATTAGAAGCCACATCAAATGAAATATTTAACCCTCTTTTAACGAGCGCCTCCTGTATAGCTTCCTGAACTTTTTTGGCCGTTCCAACGGGTACCGTACTTTTTGTTACGATAACGCCATAGCTATTCATATACTGTCCGATTGCGCTTGCTACCGCAATAACATATTTTAAATCGGCACTTCCATCTTCACCTGGTGGTGTACCTACTGCAATGAAAGCAATATCTGCTCCCGGAATGCTTTCTTCTAATGAGGTCGAAAATTCTAATCTGCCTTTAGCAACATTTTTGGCTACTAAAGCATCTAAACCTGGTTCAAAAATCGGAATAATACCTTTTTTTAAATTATTTATTTTTTTCTCATCAATATCAATACAAATAACATCAATACCAACTTCTGCAAAACATGTTCCCGTCACTAATCCAACGTAACCTGTCCCAATTACAACTATTTTCATATTTTCTTAAAGTTATTTTTTAAAGTTTTCCTCGCCCCATTACACTACTAAAAACCGCTAAGTCAAACACTTATTTAATTTCCTTTAAAATCCGTCTCAAAATCAAAATTAAAACTACTAAAAACCCAGCTAAAAAACCTCCCATCAACAACCCTTTTACTTTCCCAAACTTTTCTTTCTTCAAAGGCAAAATAGGTCGATCAATCACTTGAATCAATGGCGTTTCTTTACGTAAAGTTACTTTAGCTAGTTCGGTTTGTTTGACTAATTCCGTTAGTATAGCGGTATTAGCTTGTACATCGACCTGTCTTCTAGCAGAAGGAGCTCGTCGTACATTCATCGCAGGATTCAATCCAAAAGTATTGTCATTAGCAACCGCCACACCGGTAATCGCTCCGTTGAGTTCACCACGTATAGAATCCGTTTGTCGTTCCAGAATATCCATATTCTCGCGTGCTTTTTTACTTTTGGTAGTCACATAAAAATCAGAAACTTCTTTGACCAAGGCTTCCGTAAAATACTTGGAGAACAATTCATTAGTAGAAGAGACATCTATGTTAATAATTGCGATCTTTTTATCTTTTTGTCCTACGGATAATCCCGTTTTAGACAAATCTTGATATACCACACCCAAGATACTGTCATGTACACGGGTAAAATGGGTACGTTTGGTATCGGGTAAAAACTGGATGGTTGCAAATTTTGGTTTGTCATTCCACTTTTCCCTCCAGCCCTGATTTTGTATGTACATCTCCGCCAAAGAAATGGTTTTTCCATCCACTACAACGGGGCTCAACAAAGTTTGCTCTACCATAGCACGGGACTTGAACAACTCGGTCAAATTAGATCCGGTAAAAATACTTCCTCCTCCACCGCCAAGGTCTATACCAAATGAACTCGCCAAACCTAAAGCACCTCCCAAGCCACCACCTGACTTCTCATCTTCTAGTGCGAAGGACAAAGTAGCTGTATATACCGGTTTTTTACTAAAAGAATAGGCTAACCCTAAAGCTGCCCCTATAACTCCTGCTAAAACAATAATTTTCCATTGCCCAAGCAAATAGGAAAACCATTCTCTTCCTTTTTCAATAAGTTCTTTTAACGATATTTCATCGTTTGGTATTTGTTCGTTCATTTTTCGGTTTTCTGTTATCCGTTGTCTGTTAATCAGCCTGCCCCGAGTTTTTATCGAGGGGTCACTTCGAGTGATTTTATAAAATAGCGACAGCCGTTGCATAAAATTGTATCGAGAAGTAGATTATTAATTTTTCCTTTCCTTTGGATCTGGTTCAAAAATATAAAGTGCTGAATTTTCGATTCCCTTTAGGACTAGAGCAAAAATTAAAGATACCTACTTAAAAGCGGTCAAAATAAGTAACGCTAAACTTGACATTACACTTCCTATTCCTACCCATTCCCCGGCACTCATTTTTTTAACTTCCGGTTTTTCTGGCACTATAATTTGAGAACCTGCAGTCACTTTAGGATACGTTTTTATGAATAAGAAAGAACTTACTACATCTGCTTTACCATTTGGATAAATAATGTAGGCCTTTTTCTTCCAGCCCTTGGCATCGATACCACCAACAGCATCTAAGTAATAATTAAATCCTTTTCCTTTTGTATAAGGAATCTCCGAAGTTAACAATACATTACCTGCCACTTTTACACCTTCATTGTAAGTAGCCACTTCAATCTCATCACCGGGAAACAAAGTTACATTGGTGTTGCTTTTTGGATTTTCAACAATGGCTTTCCAATCCACTGGTATGGTGGCAAATTTTAAATCTTCTTTTAGTTTTTTAGTAAGCTTGTTTTGGATACTGTCTTTTTTACCCAAATTCATATTTACATTTTCCAATGCTTCTATTTGTTCGGCTTGAATGGGTCTCTTGATCTTAACTCCCTGTATATTGGCAACTGATGTCAAGCCACCTGCTCGTGCAACAATATCATAGACTTTGTCTTTTTTAGTTGCCAAAACATATTTTCCGGCATAATGGACCGCTCCGCTGATAGTGACCATCTCTGGTTTATCATAAACGGCCATTTTACGGATATTCACCACATCAAAAGGCTTCAAATCAAAGTTCTTTAACTGTTCATTGTTATCAGCCGTAATTTCGATATTAAACAATTCCGCTTTATTCGGATTGGCATCGTCTATTTCTTCCGATTGAATCATTCTTGCTACCTCAACTCTCTTAGAAGCCGATCCTGTTAATCCACCAGCTTGAACCAATAGATCATTTAAGGTTAAGTTTTCATGATACTGATAAACACCTGGTTTTTTAATCTCACCATCAATGGTTATTTTAAAGTCTTCAACAAAATCTAAAATTGAATACACCGTTACGATGTCTTCTTTAAATAATGCAACATCCGCTTCTAGATCCCCTGCTAAGGCTTTGGCTAAATTTACATTGACTATTTCCGTGGTCAAATCCGATTGTAGTCGAATGATTCTCGCTCTGTTGCTATACGCATCTTCTTTTAGACCTTCCGCCTTTGCAATCAAATCGGAAACACGCATTCCTTCATAAAAAGAATACGTATCCGGTCTAAAAACGGCACCGTCAATTTTGATACGGTTTTCAAAACGATTCAGAATTTTAGTCACTCTAAACACATCCCCGGACAACGGTTTATAAGTATTAAATTCTGCGAATTTTACATCTCGAACTTTAAATTCTTTAGCTGTTTTTTGCAATACATTCACCGAAGCAGTGTACGCCAATTCATTGAATCCTGATGCAAAAGACAGTAAATCTGCAAATGTCTCCCCTTTTTTCATTTCAAAAATACCAGGACGTTTTACCTGTCCCTCGACGGTAACCCTTTGATTGTAGGCCGGAATTCGAATGACGTCATTATCCTTTAATCCCACATTATCCGATTGATTTCCATTGACAAGGAAGCGGTAAATATCAATGTTTTTGTATACTTTATTATCCCTTAACAATTCAATATTTCTGTAACTGCCGTTTTTTCCCGGGCCTCCACCCAAAAACAAAGCATTATAAACCGTTGCCAAAGAAGATATCGAATAATTACCCGGTTGTTTACTGCCAATTATAGTAACTCTAATCGTTCTGATGCGACTTAAAGTCACTGCGACTTGAGATTGTCCTGATCCCACTGTACTATACACTCTTGCGATTGCACCTTTTATTTTTTGGGTAGCAGCCTCAATCGTCATTCCGGAAACGGAAATCTGACCTACATATTGAATGGTTATTTTACCCTCTGTAGATACCGGAATACTAGCATTAAATTCTTGTACTCCATACACACTAACCTGCACTTCATCGCCGGGTCCCAACACGTAATTTACAGGCGTAGCCAATTTTAAATTGGGTTCAAAATTTAAGGTAGGATTATCGAAAAGCTCCGAACCAAAAATTAAAGCATTTAGGGTATCTTTTACTTTCGTATTGACGATTTTTTCTTGTTTTCTATCTTCCGTATCACTGGAATTACTAGTGTTTGAAACGCCTGTTTGCAAGGACAGACCAGCAATTCGAATTCTTAATTTAGCAAACTCCGATGCGGGCATTCCTTTGGCTAGAGCCATAGGTTCTGCTTGTTCAATCGTCATATTGTTTGTTTGCAGCTGAGTTTTTATTTTTGCGATGTCGCTATCGATCAAATTATCCACTTTTAAAGTACTCAAATCAGTACTTTTTAACAAGTCCTGTGCAAGTACGTGGGAAGATTGGAAAAAAGCAAACAACAATAAAAGAGCAACAATTATTTTTCTCATAAGTAATGTGTAAAAATGTGTATTTTTTTAATTCGAAATATTTTAAGTACTATTTTTTTAAATAAGTAATAACTAAAATTTAATGTCGTGTTTTACTAAAATTCTAAATTTATTTGCCATAAATTTCAAAGATTGGCACAGATTAATTCGCCACGCAGCTTTAAAAATCGTTTTAATTCATCCAATCTGTGGCAGAAAACTCTTTTTAATAATTGCCACAATATATTTTTCGTGCTACTTATACTATTTTTTAAATAACAAGAAACCCGTTGGGCGTAATGAATAAATTTCCATTAATCTTAAAGAAAAAATTGATGCACAGCACGTAATTTTAAAATAGAAATAATAACCATGGTATAATGTCGTATTTTAAAATCAAGATAAAATTATGTAACAATATAATTTAAAGCTGTTTTACTTAAAGTTAATTCTTTTGACTTTACGACTTTTAAACTTTCGACTTACTTATGTTTCTATGTGGTTAAAAAATTAAACAAATTGAATTACCCCCAAGGGGTTAACTAGAATAAAACAAACAACTCTTTATCGTTTTTATTGTAGGAAGTTCTATTTTCTCTATCTTAATTTTATTCTGTACCACAAATCTGTGTCAAAAGTTTTAATTATTAGTTTATTAAATCCTAAAATTATCTCGATTTGTATTTTTTTAATACAATAAATCAGAGTTCTCTCTCCAATTGACTATAAAATTCTTAACATCATGAGACCTTTCTTTTTGCAAAATCAAATTAGTGGTATCCGTTGTTAAGGGAGCTTTTTTCGATTTTTTTGAAAGCGGTACGATTAAGTGAGCGCGTAATTTAGTAAATTCTGAAGCGGGCATTCCTGTCGATAACGCTAGAGGTTCGGCCTGATGAATAGTCATATTGTTGCTTTTCAACTAAGCTCTACTCTTTTCGAGAGCAGCACCCGATAAATTGTCTACTGGCGGAGTACTCCAATCGGCAGTTTTTAATATATCCTGAGCGCTTATCTGGACAGAATGAAAGAGGATTAAAAGGACACTACGGCAGTACCTATTATTTCCATAATTGTTTTTCAAGTATTTTAAATTCTAAAGGGGAACACTATTACCTAATAACGAACCGCTACACCCAATTCTTTATTTTTATAAAAGCTTCGCTGCTCAAAATCCCATTTTACAGTTATTTTGTGCGGCTTGCGCAAAAGTAGCAAATTTTTATAGCATTAGAAATAAAAAGGTTTACAATTAATCTTTTCTTAAACGATCAAACTTTTTTCCTTTAACGTTTATTTATATCCCAGTTTTTTTCGATTTTCCCATTTCTTTTGCTCTATTTTTTCTTCAATAAATTGATCCATTACAGTATAAATTTCCATCAATTGTACATCGTGTTCTCCAAGGCGTTGTTCCAAATCATTTTTCAATTCCATGATTTGTTCAGAAAGATGACTTTGCAAACTAATTGTTTTTCTGATTTCTACAAAGGCACGCATAATGGCGATATTAGTTTCAACTGCTTTTTTAGATTTTAAAACCGTACTAAGCATTGCAACTCCTTGTTCACTGAAAGCAAATGGGGTTTGAGGGCTAAACTTTATTGATTCTGGTAGGTTATCACAATTTGTGATAAGCTCCTGCCATTCTATTTTATTGAGTTGAAACATAAAATCATCAGGAAATCGATAATCCTATAATAGCCTCCTGTTTTCGGTGCTCCTTTAAATTCGATTTTATTTTCTTTCTTTAATTGATTAATTCCTCTTTCAATAGTCCTTTGGGGAACGTTCAAAAGGGACTTTATGTTTGAAACATTGATGCCGGGATTGCTTTCAATAAGTACCAGAATGTCTTTTACTCCGCCACTTACTCCGCCATTTACTCCAACGGCATATTTATCCTCAGTATTTTTGCGCCAAAGAATGGTCTTGAAAATTTCTTCCTGTAGAAACTCGGGAGCTTTTTTCAAACCTGCCTCTTCACAAAGTCGAATAATGTCGCCTGTTCCTGTTCCCATCCTTTCGATAAAACCCGCAAGATACATAGGCTCGGCCAGTAAAGGATTGGCTGGAATGGAACTGTGCGGCTTTCTAAGTTTGGCAGTAGTTAATCCATAAGGTAAACTTCCCGGATTCCAAATTTCGAGCCGGTCTTTAAAAAGCATGACCTGAACAAATTGTAGTGAGATGTACTGATTTATAAAAATGTCAATCCTATTCGTTTGTTTAATCCTAATTCAAAAAGTCGAATCAGTGTTGAAATTTGAATATTTCCTTTTCCATTTTCAATTTTAGAAATATAACTTTTTTTAGTCCCTGTCTTTTCGGCAAGCTGTTCCTGTGTCATTTTTGCTTCTTTTCTTGCTTGCTTCAGCATTTCGCTGATAATAAACATTTGAGTGTGTTCCTCATATTTATTTCTGCTTTCTGTTCCAATTTTTCCGTGTTCAACTTCAATAAGTTGATCAAAATTAGTTATGTGGCTATATTTGTCCATGTCTAATTTGTTTTAGTTGAAAAATATTCTTTTCTCAATCGTATTGCTTTTTCTAATTCGCTATTGGGAGTTTTCTGAGTTTTCTTTTGAAAGGCATTGAATAATACAACTACGTTTCCTTTGTCGAAACAACAAAATATTCTGTAAATATTGGATTGATATTCAACTCTTATTTCATAAACTCCATCGCTTCCGGACAAATGTTTTAAAAATTTTTCAGGAACTCTGTCAACTTGCATTACCAGTTCAAGAATATTTTTAATCTTAGCTTTTACTTTATCTTCTTGAATTTTATAAAAGTCAAGAAAGTGATTCTCGTAAAAGATTATCTGTCTACTCATCTTGCAAAGTTAATTTAAAAGATAACTTATTTCAACTTATTTAACGTCTATTTTTCTTTTTACACAAATTTTTATCACACTATAGTTACCCTAAAAGGCTGTTTTTTTTTAGCAGGAACGACTGATAGTTTAATTGGTTAATAGTTTACTATTTCGTTAACCGATTAAACTTTTTCCTCATCGATTAACCGATTAAACCTTTCTTAAACGATTAAACTTTTCTCATCGATTAAACGATTAATCTTTTCTTAACCGATTAAACCTTTCTTAAACGATTAACCCTTTCCTACTACTCGTATAATTTTCCAAGCAATGTTGCAGGGTCAATATTCAATTTTGAGAAAGCAAACCATTTTTTGCCTAAGTCTTTAAGTGATGCTCCTATATGATACACTTCCGTTTCATCGATTATCAAAAAACGATCATGTGATTTGGCAAATTGCTTAATTTCGACAAGTTCGTATTGGGAATTGAACCGCTCTAAATCGAGTTTTAACTGTTTAGTAATGTCTTTTGTGTAAATAATAACGCCAACTCCTTTTTCTCTCTTTGACAACTGTATTAAAACAGTTTCGTCTACGAAATTATCAATAAGAAGGATCGATTTTTTTGCAGATTTTATCAGTCTGGAAACAAAGGAATGTGCATCGAAAATTTGTCCATCATAGAAAATCCCTTGATTAGGAGACAAGTTTGTTTTTAAAATCAAATCAAATTCATTATTTTTCTTTTCCAAAGAACCTACTTTTTTTTCTAAAACATCCATTCGATGATGAATAGCATAGCCTTTGAGCAGATAGTTTTTCAGAATTTTATTTGCCCAAATACGAAACTGAACCCCTCTATTTGATTTCACTCTATAACCTAAAGACATAATCATGTCCAAATTATAAAACTCTACTTGATACGTTTTACCATCACTAGCAGTTGTCGCAAATTTTGCGACAACTTGAACTCCTTCAAGTTCTTCTTTGAGTGCATTAGAAATATGCTTGCCTATAGTTTTAATATCACGATCAAACAAATCAGCGAGTTGAATTCGATTTAACCACACCGTATCATCTTCAATACGAACCTCAATTTGGCTTGTCAGAATTTCAGATTGATAAATGATGATTTCGTTGTTCATTATTTTCTGCTTGCTTGGTTTTTTTTTAAATGGTTAATGGGTTAATCGTTTAACTGGTTAATCGTTTACTATTTCGTTAACCGATTAACCTTTTTTTTAACCGATTAACCTTTTTTCTCTCTTTGACAACTGTATTAAAACAGTTTCGTCAACGAAATTATCAATAAGAAGGATTGATTTTTTTGCAGATTTTATCAGTCTGGAAACAAAGGAATGTGCATCGAAAATTTGTCCATCATAGAAAATCCCTTGATTTAGGGGAAGAGAGGTATTTAACAAAATTTCAATTTTCTGGTCATGCTCAAAAATCTTTTTCTCGATATTTTCAATTCTATTCTGAATCGCATAGCCTTTCAACAAATAGGATTTCAAAGTATTAGTTGCCCATATCCTGAATTGTGTCCCCGTTTTTGACTTCACTCTATAACCGACGGAAATAATCACATCGAGATTGTATAGCTTAACTCTTCGCTTTATGTTCCTAGAACCTTCTTGTTGAACTGTCAAGTATTCCTTGACAGTTGAAAATTCGTCTAGTTCCCCTTCTTTGAAAACATTATTAATATGGAGACTAATATTTTGTTTTGTTGATTGAAATAAATCTACCATTTGTAATTGAGTTAGCCATACAGTCTCATCTTCTATGCGAACCTCAATATGGCTTGACAGCATTTCTGCCTGATAGATAACTATTTCGTTGTGCATTATTTTCTGCTTGCTTGGTTTTTTAAATGGTTAATCGTTTAACTGCTTAATCGTTTACTATTTCGTTAACCGATTATACTTTTTTCTTTAAATGGTTAATGGGTTAAGTGTTTAACTGGTTAATTGTTTACTATTTCGTTAATCGATTAAACCTTTCTTAATCGATTAAACTTTTTTCTCATCGATTAAACGATTAACCTTTTCTTAACCGATTAACCCTTTCCTAACCGATTAAACTTTTCTTAACCGATTAAACTTTTCCCTACATCTTAACTTGCTTAAATGCATTTACATTCTCCAAAAACCAATTGTAGGTTCTCTGGATTCCTTCTTCCAGCTGCACCTGATGTTTCCATCCTAGTGCGTGCATCTTGGAGATGTCCATTAGTTTTCTGGGTGTACCGTCCAGTTTGCTGGTTCCAAGGGACCTGTGAGCAAGTATTCCTCTTTCAAGGGCTGTGGTGCCAATTTAGGATAGATGCACGAACTTCCCACCATTCCATTGTGTCCTGCGATATATATTTTTGAGGCGGTGTCCATTACTGTAATAATTCCGGTTTTTCCTGTTCCAATGCATTGTATACATTCTTAACATCTTGAGAACTATTTTTTTGAAGAATCAAATTAGCAGTATCTGTATAGACGAAAATAGTGTTTTTCATTCCCACAAACGCCGTATAATTTGTATTGCCAATCACCATATTTCCATTGGGATCAACAGGATGCCCCGTTGCCACTAAATAGTCGTACACCGATTCAAAAGAACCCAAGTCCGACCATGAAAATTCAGACACGACCACTTTTATCTTTTTACTACGCTCCATTACCGCATAATCAATACTGATGGACGGTATATCCATGGATAAAGCCAAATCTAGATTTCCATTGCTGTTGTTGTCCCATGCAATTTTAGATTTTTCATAGACTTCCGGATTATAGGCCTTTAATTCCTCCAGAAAAATGCCTGCTTTGAAACAAAACATCCCGCTGTTCCATAAAAAATTGCCTTTAGAGATAAATTCCCTCGCGGTAACTTGGTTTGGTTTTTCCCGGAAGGAAACTACATCCTCACCCTTGCGCTCAATATACCCGTATCCCGTTTCCGGTTTCGTCGGAATAATACCGAAAGTAACAATAAAACCGTTAGAAGCCTTTTCTACTGCTTCCTGAATCGCCTTATTATAGTGTTCCATATCGCCTATAATATGATCCGAGGGCGTCACGATTAAAACAGCCTCCGGATCAGAAGCTAGTGCAGCAAAAGCGATGGCTGCAGCCGTATTTCGCGGAGTAGATTCAACAATATCGATATATGGAGTATTGGATTTTTCTAGAACGTGCCGACTTAAATGACAGTTATCACTATTTCCTACAACCATAATCTGGTCCACCAAAGTACGATTGCGCTCCACGGTCATTGCAAATAACGATTTACCTTCAAATAAATCTAAATATTGTTTGGGTTGACTTTTGCGAGATAGCGGCCACAATCGGCTTCCCACTCCTCCGGTAAGGATTACATGTGTTACTGCAGGCTGTTTTTTCATAGTGTTTTTTGTGCAATTAGTGCTTATAAGTGATTTGACGCCTCGATTTGGGGTTTACAAAACAGCCTATTGGCGACTATTCTAATTATATTTTTATTTAGACAGGAATCAAATTAAATTCCCTTTTTTTCTTTCGCTTCTTTTTTAAAGTTTCGAGTTAATGACTTAAAAACTTAGTATGAAGACTACTAAACGCAAACTTCTTTGCTGTAATGACTTGAATACTTTAGAGTACAGTGAGAGGATGAAATGTTTGAATTTTAGAACATAAACACGCCCCTAACCTCTATAGCTCCACTTTTTACTTTTCACCATTCACTAAAAACACTACTTCTCTTTCATCAGTTCTTTCTCTGTGACTTCTTTTCGCAAGCTGCTACTTGAAAAGCGATGGTCTCGTATATTAAAAAAAAGCACGATCCCTTTTTCTTCACAGTAGTTTCGTCCCGTAAAATTCTTGTCTTTATATTCATCTCCTACGATGCGGACATCAATTTTGAACGCACGTAAAATATCCTCCAGATCTTGCTCTGTTGCATAAGGAACTATTTCATCTACATGCTTACAGCCTTTGAGTTGAATATAGCGTTCAACCACAGATTGGGTAGGCCTGTTTTTTTCAGGACGATCGATAGTAGGATCTGTTTGCAGTCCCGCAATTAAATAGTCACACTGTCCTTTTGCTTCCTCTAACATTTTGATATGTCCGGCATGCAACAAATCAAAAGCACTGAATGTTATCCCTATTTTCATGTTTTCTACTATTATGGTTTGAGTCCGAACGGTACTATTTACAATCTCCCATCGACTGCATCCCCTAAAACTCCTTTTACATCATACAACACACTAGTTTCTTTTTGTAACTGTGACAAATCTATCGCTAAAAAGGCAGCATGCGCCACTCCTAACACAATGGCATCAAATTTATTATTGGGCACTGTAGCGGTTGTTTCTAATTGGTATTCGTGTTGTACTTCTGATGGGTTTGCCAAGGGATCATAAATGGTGATGACAATACCATAATCTGCTAACGCAGTGATTACATCCACAATTTTGGTATTGCGCACGTCGGGACAGTTTTCTTTAAAGGTGATGCCCAGCATTAAAAGTGCCGCACCATTTATAGAAATGCCCTTTTTGATCATCAATTTTACAATTTGAGACGCTACATATTCTCCCATACTGTCATTTAGGCGTCTTCCTGCTAATATAATTTCAGGATGATATCCAAATTCTTGTGCGCGTTGTGCCAAATAATAGGGATCTACCCCAATACAATGTCCGCCCACTAATCCGGGTTTGAAAGGCAGAAAATTCCATTTGGTGCTCGCTGCTTCCAAAACGGCATGCGTATCAATATTCATTAAATTAAATATCTTGGCCAATTCGTTTACAAACGCTATATTGATATCGCGCTGTGAGTTTTCAATTACTTTGGCGGCTTCGGCTACTTTTATACAAGGAGCCAGATGTGTTCCTGCCGTAATAACAGATTGGTATAATTCATTCACTTTTATTCCGATCTCGGGCGTGGAACCAGAAGTCACTTTCAGAATTTTCTCGACCGTATGTTCTTTGTCTCCGGGATTAATTCGTTCCGGGGAATAGCCGGCAAAAAAATCAACATTGAATTTTAATCCTGAAAATTTTTCTAATACAGGCACACATTCTTCCTCAGTTACACCAGGATAAACAGTGGATTCGTAGATAACGATATCGCCTTTTTTTAAAACCTTTCCCACCGTTTCAGAAGATTTGTACAAAGGCGTTAAGTCTGGACGATTATTTTTGTCTACCGGAGTTGGCACCGTGATGATGTAATAATTGCAATCCGCAATAGCAGTGCTTTCTGAAGATACTATTAATCCGTTTGTAGCTGACGATTTTTCGACTGCGCTCTGCCTCTCAACTGCGCTCGAGGAGACAAAACTTGAGACTAATACCTTGCGTAATACTTCATCCGAAATCTCCAGTGTAGTATCCGTGCCTGATTGTAAGGATGCTACCCGAGAGGCATTGATATCAAATCCCACAACAGCATATTGAGTTGCAAATAATCGAGCCAATGGAAGTCCGACATACCCTAATCCAATTACCGCTATTTTTATACTTGAATTCATTTTTTTTTAAACAATTACAATTGAATTGTACATTTTAACCTACCGCTTCGCGACTTCAACTCACATTAATGAGCTGAAAAAGTCATAGATAATAGAGGCAAATATAACTAGAATATGTTGCCGTTTTATTTTTTATTTCTCCTCTGAAACACAAGAAAACATAAAAAAAGACACAAATAACTAGCAATCAATACAAACCATTTGCGAAATCCATTTAAACCCAGATGAAAAATCACCTAAATCAGTGACTAAAAAAGAAGCCCTACCAAACCGATTTTAACTATACCGTACCATACTATAAATGTATCGTCTTTTTGTTTTTTGATAAGAACGGATATTTCCTTTTGAACCAGTAAGGCATTACGGTTTGTTACCCTTAAAAACTTACTTTTATTCCCGTTGCGTGTAATTATACCAAACGTCAGTTCGAGTGCGAAGCGTATCGAGAATCGTTTTTAATTTAAAATTTTCTTGTTCTCGATACGATCCTGCCCAAAAGCGGGATCACTCGAACTGACGGAAAATTATCATCAAAAATTAATTATACCCAACAGCTTAACTTTCTTACTTTTCTTACTGGCTAAAAAATCAATCCTAAAATGAACCCTTTCATCAGGACCGGTGTTCTTTACACTGTATCGATAAAACTTTTTTCGGTTCTGTTAAAAATCAAAACTCCCACTAAGAACACCAGTACCGTAATCAAAAAGGTATATCCCAATCCCAAAACAGATATGTGTCCAACATCCAGCAGCATGTATCGTGTCGTTTCGATCACATACGCCAAGGGATTGTAGGTTATCAGCCAGCCGTAATCCGGCAATTTTTCTTTGATGAGTGCCATTGGGTACATCACGGCGGACAAATACATCAATAATTGCACTCCAAAACCAACCAAATTACTAAAATCTCGGTATTTAGTGACTAAGGAAGAGATAAACATTCCCAGTCCCAATCCTAAAACTCCCATCATAACGATCAGTAGTGGAAAAAACAAAGTCGCTGTATTCATCCCTATGGCAGCTCCTTGGGCATAATAATAGCCGTAAAAACAAATGAATATAAAAAATTGAATTCCAAACTTCAATAAGTTGGAAACAACAATAGACAGCGGTACAATAATGCGAGGGAAATATACTTTCCCAAAGATACCTGCATTACTGCCAAAGGTATTCGAGGTACCATTGAGACAGGCCGTGAAGTAATTCCAAACGGTAATCCCGGCCAAATTAAACAAAAAAGGCGGCACGGTTCCGGTATTGATGCCCGCAACATTATTGAAAATAATAGTAAAAGTAATGGAGGTAAACAGCGGTTGTATAAGGTACCAAAGTGGCCCTAAAACCGTTTGCTTATAGACGGTCACCACATCCCTTTTTACAAAAAGCAGCAGCAAATCTCTATACTGCCACACTTCCTTCAGGTTAAGGGAGAAAAATTTATTTTTAGGTGTTATTTCAAACAGCCAAGTGGTGTTTTTTTGTTCGGAATGGTTCATTGGTTCATGCTAAAATGCTACTTTTTGTTGTTCTTTCCGTGCGAAAAAAGCTCAATTTTCTACTGCTAAACTCAATTGAATTCTTACGAAGCAAATATAAATAATTTGCATTAAGTATTGTTTAAAAAACAACTTGTTCACATAATTCTTTTTTGCTGCGTCAGAATCGTGCGGAACAGTAGCGCCACTTAAATGGTTCTCCAGAAACACTTTCTTTGCTTGCGAATCCTGCAACACACCCACGCCATTCCATGCAGGAATGGCATTTATCAATCGGATTACGGTGGTGGCAATTTATTGACTGGAAACATTCGTGAACATCATGTGTAATTATACCAAACGTCAGTTCGAGTGCGAAGCGTATCGAGAACCGTTTTTAATTCAAAATTTTCTTGTTCTCGATACGATCCCGCCCAAAATCGGGATCACTCGAACTGACGAATATGATCATCAAAAATCAATTACAATTGCATGGGTACTTCCATCAACAGGATTTCGGCACTAGCGGAATTAGCGGTAATTTTAATAGCATTGGTATCCCAGATTCCTACTCCGTCTCGCTCGTTTAAAGCAATGTTTCCTATGGCAAAATCGCCTTTCAAAACAAAAGCGTAGATTCCGTTTCCGGTTTTTTTTAATGCATACGTGGCAGCAAAATCCTTTTCGAATTTCCCTATATGAAACCACGCATCTTGATGAATCCAAACACCTTCATCCTCAGGATTTGGGGATAGAATTTGTTGGAGTTTATTGTGACGGTCGTTTAAATCTAAAGTAACTTGATCATAACGAGGCGTTACATTTTTTTTATTTGGATAAATCCAAATCTGCAAAAATTTAACCAGCTGGTCTTTATTTTTATTGTATTCGCTGTGAAAAATTCCGGTACCGGCACTCATGGCCTGAATATCCCCTTCCTTGATTACGGTAGTATTGCCCATACTGTCATGGTGTTCTAAATCGCCTTCGAGCGGAATAGAAATGATTTCCATATTGTCATGCGGATGTTTCCCAAAACCCATCCCCTGATTGACTCTGTCATCATTGAGCACGCGCAATACGCCAAAATTCATTCGCTCCGGATTTTGATAATTCGCAAAACTAAACGTATGATAGGATTCCAGCCAACCGTGATTGGCATGACCCCGCGTGTTTCCTTTGTGCAAAACAAAATGCGTAAGTACTCCTTCTGTATTTTTATCTGTATTTTCCATTGTCCTATTCTTTAAAATATAATGCAAAGGTGCGTCAAAAAAAAGGCATTTGCATTGAACCAGGACAAGAAATGAAAAATTATGAGACTTTAAAGTTTTGTCATTTTGGTTCTCACTTTACTTAAAAACTCAGCCGAAATCCCCAGATAAGAAGCAATGTAATGCTGGGCAACGCGCTGCGATAGTGTGGGATACTGTTCCAGAAACTCTATGTATTTTTGGGTCGCTGTTTTAGAAATAGTATGAAACAAACGGTCTTGCGTAACGGCCAGACTGCGCTGCATCAGGATGCGGAACGCGCGTTCAAACTTTGGTGCTTTGGCAAATAATTCTTCTTTTGCTTCCGGGCTGAACAGCAAAAAATCACAATCTTCCAACGTTTCGATATACACACGGCTTGGTGCATCTTCGTATATACTAAAAGAAATATCGCTCACCCACGCATTCTCGAGGGCAAATTGCAGAATAACTTCAAAACCATTGTCGTCAATATAATATTTCCGGACACAACCTTTGATGACAAAAGCTTCAAAATGGCACATTTCGCCTTCCTGAAGTAAAACCGTTTTCTTAGCAACGGTTTTATATTCCAGCAAAGAATTGAAAATTTCTAATTCTTTGGGTTCAAAAGTGACATAACGACTTATGTTTTTATTAATTTGGGAATACAATAGTTTCTCGTTTAGAATTTAAAGATAGCTAAATACCCTTAAAAAATGACTCGTAAATATATTAAATTAGCAAGATTTCCTCAAAAAACAAAATCTGCTCTCGATTAAATTCCTATTTTTGTTCCAATAAAAACATAATAAAAAAATTTATGCTCATTATAGGAATTGCAGGTGGTACAGGAAGCGGAAAAACAACCGTTGTACATCAGATTATGAATGAATTACCACAGACAGAAGTTGGTATTATTTCACAAGATTCATATTACAAAGAAAATCACGGACTCTCCTTTGATGAAAGAGCATTGATCAATTTTGATCATCCCCGAGCCATTGATTTTGAGTTGCTAGTGGCCCACCTCAAAGAATTAAAGGAAGGAAATAACATTCACCAACCCGTTTATTCCTTTGTAACCCACAACCGGTCTGACGATACCGTTTTTACTCATCCCAGAAAAGTAATGATTGTAGAAGGAATTTTAATCTTGGCCAATCCCGAATTAAGAGAATTATTTGATGTAAAAATATACGTTCATGCCGATTCTGACGAACGATTAATCCGACGCATGAAACGCGATATAATGGAACGTGGCCGTGATATGAATGAAGTCCTTAACAGATACCAAACCACATTAAAGCCAATGCACGAGCAGTTCATCGAACCAACCAAGGCATTTGCGGACATCATTATTCCAAATGACAAATACAACACGGTAGCCATTGATGTGGTGCGCGCAGTAATAAATCAAAAAATTCTGTGATTTAGTTGTAATTTTAACAGAATAAGTATTAGGAGCTATTTCCCGCTTTCCGTTGCAATCTTTTAGTAGGTGAATCTTCCTTCGTCAGTATCACCTACTAAAAGGATTTCCACTATAATCGGGGCTAAAAAAAATAAAAAAAATGACAAATCCATATAAAGACAAACCTTGGTTTAAATTCCTGAGCAACAAATATGTCTGGGTCCTGTTGTTCTTTTCGTCTTGGATGATTTTTCTGGACAACTATTCGTATTTTGATCATCGCATTTTAGACAAACAAATTGAAGATCTGGAAGACAATGCAGAATATTACAAAGACGAAATAAAAAAAGACAAAGAGAATATCAAACAATTAAACAATTTCGAACAAATAGAAAAATACGCCCGAGAAAAATACTATATGAAAAAAGATAGTGAAGACATTTACATCATCGAATTTGAAGGCGACACGATTCAAAAATAAAATCCCATTCCCAACCATTCCCAAAGGGAAGAGAGTGTACAATTTATAGTAATTATTAAAAACAGAACACCAAGTTTCGGTTCCCTCTCCTATGACGAGGACTGGAGTGAGGAAAATGACTAACAAAATGGATACAAACCTTTTCGATGATTTCAACCCCATTTCCTCCAAACAATGGAAACAAAAAATCCAATTTGAACTCAATGGAGCGGATTACAATGAAACCGTAGTTTGGAATTCTCCGGAAGACATTCAGGTAAAACCTTTTTACCACAAAGAGGAGTTTACAAAAGTATTCCCCGTTTCCACAAAAGCAACAGAATTTAGAATTTGCCAAAATATATTTGTCTACGACCTTGAAAAATCAATAGAACGGGCATTAGACACACTGAATCGCGGGGCAGACAGCCTGCGCTTTACAATAGAAAACGAATCAATTAACGTTACCGATCTATTGGAAAAATTGCCTTTAGAGAACGTTACAGTATATTTTAACCTGGGATTTATTTCAATCGATTTCGTCAAAAAAATTGATGTTTTCGCCAAGAAAAGCAACACTGTAATTTTCTGTAATCTGGATCCTATAGGACAATTAGCCAAAGATGGAAACTGGTTTACAACGAAAGAAAAAAGCAATTTTGACACCCTGAATTTGCTTTCGGCAGCAACAACATCGGTATCGCTACTTAGTATCAACGCTGCGTTGTATCAAAATGCCGGTGCCACTATGGTACAGCAAATTGCTTATAGTGTGGGACAAGCCAATGAGTATTTCAATAGAATTGACGCCATAAATACACCTATTGTTTTTGAAGTGGCCGTAGGAACAAATTACTTTTTTGAAATTGCAAAACTGCGTGCGTTGCGGTTGCTTTTTAATCTCATCGCCAAGGAATACAACCATACTTTAGCGTGCAACATCATCGTTTCGCCTACCAAACGTAACAAAACATTATACGATTACAATATAAATATGTTGCGTACCACAACTGAATGTATGAGTGCCATTATTGGAGGAGCGGATGCCGTTGCTAATTTACCGTACGATGCTTTGTACCACAAAGACAACGAATTTGGCGACCGCATAGCGAGAAACCAATTGTTGATCCTCAAAAATGAAAGTTATTTTGACAAAGTCAATAATCCGGCAGACGGCAGTTATTATATCGAAAACCTAACCAATCAACTAGCGGAAAAAGCATTGGCTTTATTCAAAGACATAGAGGCAAATGGCGGTTTCCTGAAACAACTTAATGACGGAATCATCAAAAGAAAAATTCAGGAAAGTGCGGATACCGCGCAGGAACTATTTGATTCTGGGAAAGAAATTTTATTGGGAACAAACAAACATCCTAACAAACAGGATAAAATGAAACACGATTTAGAATTGTTTCCTTTTGTAAAAGTCAAACCAAGAAAAACCTTGATTACACCCATAATCGAAAAACGTCTGGCAGAAAAAACGGAACAGGAACGATTGGATCTTGAATAGTAAGCCCGACGCTGTTATTTAATTTAATACCATTGGAAAAGAGTATATTTACTTTGCTAAAAACATAAAATAATGGAACCCATAAGACAAATCGTTAAGGTGAAAAATCACAAAATAAGCATCACACTGCCGAATGATTTTAATGCTGATGAAGTTGAAGTGATTATTCTTCCAAAGTCGAATACTTTAGAAATCCCTCAATGGCAAATGGACCAAGTTAGAGAAAGAACTGAGAAATATCTTAAGAATCCATCTTCAGCTCAAGATATTGATGATTTTCTAAAAGATATTGACGGTGGGTTATAAAATTGTAATTGTAGAGGAAGCTAAACTTGATTTCAAAACAGCTTTGGATTGGTACAAAGGCATTCACCCTAAATTGGGCGATACGTTCTCCAATTCGTTCAAGGAAAGTTTAAAAATAATTAAGTCAAATCCATTACTTTTTCAAATAATATATGATAAGACCAGAGTAGCTTTAATTGAAAATTTTCCATACTTAATTCATTTCAACAGCTACGAGAACACAATTGTCATTACAGCTATTTTTCATACTTCAAGAAATACTGAAATATGGACTGAAAGGAATTAAAATTTCAAAAAACTATAATCTTTGTACTAAACAAATGAAAAGAAAAGATTTACAACACATACAATTAAAAAGTACAGCGCTAAAAGTCGGGCATGAAAATGCTGTGGCTGATGCATTTCTAACTGCAGAAGGAATAGAAGTAAAACCTACGTATTCAGAACAAGATATTAAGAATCTTACTCATCTTGATTTTGGGGCTGGTTTTGCTCCCAATTTACGCGGCCCATACACCACAATGTACGTCCGCCGGCCATGGACGGTGCGTCAATATGCCGGATTTTCAACTGCCGAAGAAAGCAATGCTTTTTACAGGAGGAATCTGGCTGCGGGTCAAAAAGGACTATCCATTGCTTTTGATTTACCCACACACCGCGGCTATGATTCCGATCATGAGCGCGTAGTGGGCGATGTGGGAAAAGCAGGAGTTGCCATTGACTCCGTGGAAGACATGAAAGTATTATTCGACCAAATTCCGCTTAATGAAATGTCCGTTTCTATGACAATGAATGGCGCTGTTTTACCTATTATGGCTTTCTATATTGTCGCCGCCGAAGAACAAGGCGTAGCACCCGAGTTGCTTTCCGGTACAATACAAAATGATATTCTCAAAGAGTTTATGGTCCGTAATACCTATATTTATCCGCCAACGCCTTCGATGAAAATCATTGCTGATATTTTTGAATTTACCAGCAAAAAAATGCCCAAATTCAACTCGATTTCCATTTCTGGCTACCACATGCAAGAAGCGGGAGCCACGGCTGATATTGAACTGGCGTACACGCTGGCCGATGGATTGGAATACATCAGAACTGGATTAGCAACCGGAATGAAAATTGATGAATTCGCCCCACGACTGTCCTTTTTCTGGGCGATTGGAATGAACCATTTTATGGAAATTGCCAAAATGCGCGCAGGAAGAATGATCTGGGCAAAATTAGTAAAGCAATTTGAACCAAAAGACGATAAATCATTAGCGTTACGAACCCATTGTCAAACTTCGGGATGGAGTTTAACCGAGCAAGATCCCTTTAACAATGTGGCAAGAACCTGTATTGAAGCAGCAGCAGCAGCTTTTGGAGGCACACAATCTTTGCATACCAACGCCTTAGATGAAGCAATTGCGTTACCAACAGATTTCTCGGCCAGAATTGCCAGAAACACGCAACTTTATTTACAAGACGAAACTAAAATTACTAAAACGGTTGATCCTTGGGCAGGTAGTTATTATGTAGAAAGTCTGACAAATGAAATTGCTGAAAGTGCCTGGAAACTCATTCAAGAGGTAGAAGAACTGGGCGGTATGACCAAAGCTATTGAATCCGGAATTCCGAAACTTAGAATCGAGGAAGCAGCAGCCAGAAAACAAGCGAGAATAGACAGCGGGCAGGATATTATTGTGGGCGTTAACAAATATAGATTAGAAAAAGAAGACCCTTTACAGATTTTGGATGTGGACAATCAAATGGTCCGCAAGCAACAATTGGAACAATTAGACCGAATCAAAGCGACCAGAGCTACTGAAAAAGTGCAGGAATCGCTGAAAAAATTAATCCTTTGTGCGCAAACTGGTGAAGGAAATTTACTGGAAATAGCGGTTGAAGCCGCTCGAAACAGAACTACGTTGGGAGAAATCAGCGATGCGCTGGAAACAGTTTTTGGAAGATACAAAGCACAAATTAAATCCTTTAGCGGTGTGTATAGCAAAGAAATAAAAGACGACAAAAGCTTTGAAAAAGCAAAACAACTGGCAGATGAATTTGCAAAAAAAGAAGGACGTCGCCCTAGAATCATGATTGCCAAAATGGGACAAGATGGTCACGATCGTGGCGCTAAAGTGGTAGCTACCGGGTATGCTGATGTAGGTTTTGATGTTGACATTGGCCCGCTTTTTCAAACACCAGCCGAAGCGGCCAAACAAGCGATAGAGAATGATGTTCACATCCTGGGAGTTTCCTCACTGGCGGCAGGACACAAAACGCTGGTACCACAAGTTATTGCAGAACTTAAAAAATACGATCGAGAAGATATTATGGTCGTGGTAGGTGGCGTAATTCCGGCACAAGATTATCAGTTTCTATTTGATGCCGGTGCGGTTGCCGTTTTTGGCCCTGGCACAAAAATCAGTGAAGCGGCTATTAAGATATTAGACATTTTAATGGACAGTTTCGACTAAAACCACAGCCTATTATTTTGACTCAAAATTTAAGAACATCAATCGAAAGGCTGGTGTTTTTTGTTTTAAATCAGATGCCTATCCGCTAAACAGACTACGTTTACAAAAC
Organism: Flavobacterium sp. LS1R10; assembly: GCF_003968825.1. NCBI lineage: Bacteria > Pseudomonadati > Bacteroidota > Flavobacteriia > Flavobacteriales > Flavobacteriaceae > Flavobacterium > Flavobacterium sp. LS1R10. Next base: position 208,689 of record NZ_RYDH01000004.1, read on the forward strand.
AGAATTATTTCTAAAAAAGTTAGCTATGAATTACACTAATTTTTACCATTTTTTTTAAAATAAGTAATAACCATGGTATAATGTCGTATTTTAAAATCAGGATAAAATTATGTAACAATATGATTTAAAGCTGTTTTACTCAAAGTTAATTCTTTCGACTTTACGACTTTTAAACTTTCGACTTACTTATTGATAAACATTAAATTAAATATTAAAAAAAATAACACGTCTTACCTTTAGTCATTTATTACAAGTAACCCGTTGGGTGTAACTAGTTTTTTATGGGAATTTTCGTCAGTTCGAGTGATCCCGCTTTTGGGCGGGATTATATCGAGAACTAGAAAATTAGTATTAAAAACGGTTCTCGATACACGTCACTTCGAGTGCGAAGCGTATCGAGAAGCTTTGTTCCGTTTTACTCCACAAAAACACTTATTATTTTGCTTCTTTTAAGCATTGCAATAGTATCAAATGTTCAAGAAACGGAGAAAGCAAAAATCAAAAATAGAAGGAAACCATCAATTTAGTGGTACGTCCCAATAGAGAAATCCTTAAGGCTAAATAATTCGACTATGGGATAAAAGAAAAGAGGCCGTCAAATAATGACAGCCTCTTTTTTTAAGATAAAAAAGGAATTAAATGTTTTTTGCCGTTGCATTATTATCCGCAATAATACACGAAGTATCATACCCGCCAAACATTTTCATATAGCTTTTTATAGAGCTACCATAAGCGTCTCTAAAATTTCGTTTTCCTTTATTTTTAAAATATTTTTTTACAGAACCCGCTCCGCCAAGGTGAGCTGCCGCTAATATCCCGGATTCGGTAACGAATATTCCGTTTAATATAGTGCCATCGTATTTTTCAATTTCTCTTTTCAGCTCCCATTTGTTTTTCGCCAGTAGCGCTAGAAATGCTTTTTCCTGTAATTCAGGACTATTCAAAAAGGCAGACCGATTATAGACTCCAACCGATTTAAGTGTCTCAATACCAAACTGATATTTTCCCATATATCCGAGGGAGTTCACTTTTTTGTATTTACTTTCGGATTCTCTATATCCAATAGCTTCTTTAAAACCGATAAAGAAATTTCCGGTAAAAGGAATGTTTAATTTGGTGTATTCATTTTGTTCTTCAGAAGGAAATAAGTAGTGTGCTCCCTCATCTTCATTAATAAGAAACCAAGGGCTGGTTTCTAGGTTAAACGGTTTAAAACCTGAGCTTAAAAAAACTGTAATCACAGTCAGACCTGTGTAAAAAGACCACTTCTTAATCATAAATTGTTTTTCTTCAAAACGCTGTCCCGTTAAGAAATTTCTATGCGCAAAGATACAACAAAAATAATAAGTCTGATAATCAAGTAGTTAAACTTTTTTAAAAATAAATGAAGTGGTATTTTATATCGTTAAAACGCACGAATTCAATTGTAGGTGCCGGAATTTTAACCATGTTCAGAACGGAAAAAACAGTCTTTAAAAAATGGGACTGCGTCTTTATTTTCGTCAGATCAACATCAATACTCAAATAAAACTGTCGGAATCTTTGTGGATTTGTGGTTGAAAAAGCGTTATTATCGCTATTTCCGGTCAGCATTCCTTCGGCTCCGTAACCCAAAGCTACATTTAGCCATTTTGGAATCCTGGAGCGTTTTGCAAAAGAGTGCAAATTAACAGAAAGCCAATAGGTTTGTCCATTATAATCTTTTAGAATTTGCTCTGTAAAAGAACTGCCCAAAACTTCCGGTCTGTAATTGGCATATTGGGTGGTATGAAAAGAGAACTTAGGGGTAATACGCTGTTCATTCCAGATTAATTCCTGAGAAACGTATAAAGCTGTCCCGGAAGCATTGGCAATTATATCGCCATAGGAGGCACCCCACGCAGCAGAATATCCATCCAGAACCTCAACGGCGGTAAGAAATGCAAAGCCCAAGCCGGCTCCGTATAGTAGCTGATTTTTTTTAGAAGCCCCACTCCACTGCAGCATTTGGGCACCAAGACGTCCCAGATGATACGAAGAAAATACATGCCCAGATTTGTCCATCTGCAGCCAATCAGTATTGTCATTTATAAAATGAAAATCAGATTTGGGATAATCAGCGTACCAAAGTTGGTTTAAACCGATCAGCGTTCCTGCGGTCAAAGCACCTTCAGCAACAAATACCCCTTTTTGCTTTTTCCTATTCAAAGAATCGGAGGGTTTAAAAAAAGATTCCGCACGCTCTTGGGCAAATACAATTTGGAAACCCACTAAAAATAAAAATAAAATCCCTTTTTTTAATCCCAAAACTATCTTTTTACGCCTTGGCTGTTGATCCAATCCGAATATTTTTTGGCGTTTTTATTGTGTTCCGTTAATGTGGCAGCAAACTCATGGTATCCAAAACGTTCCACGCTGGCACAAAAATAAATAAACTTGTTTTTCTCAGGATCCAAAACCGCTTCCATGGCTGTAATATCAGGCATAGCGATAGGTCCAGGAGGCAGTCCTACGTTCATATAGGTATTATACGGATGTGCCATTGTCAAATCTTTGTAGAAAACCCTTTTGATAACCTGATCAAAATCGTTTGCTTTCTTCTTTATCGCAAATATTACCGTTGGATCTGCCTGCAATGGCATTCCCGTTCGCAACCGATTGAGATACACGCCGGCTATTCTTGGTCTCTCGTCTTTTTTTACGGATTCTTTGTGAACAATTGAAGCCAGAATAGTCGCTTCGATGGGTGTAAGTCCCTGTTTTTGCGCTTTGGCAACTCTTTCCTTGTTCCAAAAATTACGGTATTCCTTAATCATTTTATCACGGAACTTTTCAGCGGTAGTGTTCCAATAAATCTCGTATGTATTTGGAATAAACAGTACCAAAACAGTCTCTTCATTGAACCCGTTTTCTTTCAAGAAAATAGAATCTTTGAAGGAAGTCAGTAATGACAAGCTATCCGCTTCAATTTGTGAACCTACACGCCCGGCTAAATTCTCAATACGTTCCTGATTATTAAAAGCCAACTTTACTGCTGAATTAAGACGCAATGTTTTTACCAGTTCATAACTGTTCATTCCCTTTTTGAATAAAAAACGTCCCGGAATTACATTATCAGAATAGCCTCGTTTATTGGCCACCATCTCAAAACGATCCAAGTTTTCGACATACGGAGCAATTATTTTTTTGACCTCTTCGTAATTGGAATCCGTTGGCACGTATACGTACACTTCGTTCTCTGAGAATTTGGTGTTAGAAGAAAAAATTTGGCGCAAAATAACCAATCCGTATAGCATCAGTATTCCTATTAAAACAACAGCGGTAATGGTAATAATTTTCTTTAAATTCATATATGGTATTTTTATTGGAAAAGTAGTATTTTTAACTTTAGTTTGAAATTATGATGAATTAAAACTACATTTTTTAAAATTTAGTATTGATCAATTGAAAAACAGCTTCGTCTTTATAAATACCATTCACAAAAGTCCACTCCTTTTTGACGCCTGTCATTTTGAATCCAAATTTAGTAAAAAGTGCTTTACTAGCTTCATTTTCGGTTCCAATATTTGCATATAACTGGTGTAAATTTAGATTATAAAAAGCATATTCAATTAATAATTCCAAAGCTTCGGAACCAATATTCTGTTTTCGATTTTTGCTTTTTTGAATGACAATACCTACTCCCGCCCTGTTATTCTTTGGATCAAAATCAAATAAATCGATCAAACCTAGGGCCGGGAAATCCTGATCCTGACAAATAGCCAATCGCAATTGCTTGGCTTCATAAATATCCTGATGGGCATTTTCTAAATATTGCTTGACTAAAAACCGGCTGAATGGCGTATGCGTATTGCTGACTTCCCAAATGCTCTGGTCGTTTTCTATGGCATATACAAACTCCAGATCATTGGGCTCTAATGCCCGAATGTAGATATTGTCTCCTTTTAATGTTTTCATTTTAAAATTAAGATTTTACTTAATTATTTTTATACCCTATTTTTTTTCTAGGTTCGGTATTATCTTTTTTGTCAATTAGTTCATCAAGATAATTAAACACAAGTTCTATATTTTTAGTGTGATTGGAGAGTTTCTTTTTAATTTCTTCAATTTCTAATTTCATACTCATAGTATCGGTAAGCATCGCTCTTATTTTTGTGAAAACACGTATAATTTGAATATTTACTTTTATAGCAGTAGTGCTGTTAAGTACACTTGACAACATTGCGACACCTTGTTCTGTGAATGCCATAGGCATATACCTTGTTCCTCCCCAACTTGAGGTGCCAATTTGGCTCCTCAAATTATCGAATTCTAACTGATTAAGTTCAAACATAAAATCTTCTGGAAAGCGTTCTATGTTCCTACGAACCTGCCGCTTGAGTTGTTTGTTTTCTACCGCATAAAGTTCCGACAAATCTTTATCTAACATAACTTTTTGATCTCTTATCAAATAAATTTTACTGCTGATAATATCATCCGGAATCATAATTGCTTTAACCATATTTTCTACTTTGTTCGTGAAAATTATTTTTTAACTGAATAAAAATTAAATCCTTTAGCTTCCTAATTAAATAATAATTGTTCCTTTAAATACAAATTCAGCTGGCCCCTTCAGAAAAACATTAGTGAATTTTCCTTCTCCTTTATCAAAAGAAACGACTAATTTTCCACCTTCTACATTTAAATCGATCGAAGTAGCATTTGTTTTTCCAATAACGTTCATTGCAATTGCTACTGCTGTTGCGCCTGTTCCGCAAGAAAGTGTTTCATCCTCTACGCCTCTTTCATACGTTCGCATAGAGAAAGTGGCATCGTCAATTTGTTTGACAAAATTGATGTTACTTCCTGCTTTCCCGTACAAATCTCCGTATCGAATAGCAGCTCCGTTTTCCTTGATATTGTAATTTTCCAGATCGTCTACCAGTTGTACATGATGCGGCGATCCCGTATCTAGAAACACATGATCTGTACTGACTTTTACGGCATCAACATCAATCATTTGTAATGATACCAATCCGTCATCGTCAATTGTGGCGTGATGCAAACCATCTGTGGCTATGAAAGTAGCTTTATTCTCAATTACCTGCAGCTTTTTGGCGAAAGCCACTAAACAGCGTCCACCATTGCCACACATGGAACTTTGGTTTCCATCGGAATTGTAATAAACCATTTTGAAATCGGTTACAGGGTCGTTTTCCAATAAAATAAGACCATCACCACCTATTCCAAAACGTCTGTCGCACAAGTGCGCAATGTGTTGTGTATTCTCTTTTGGGAAAAAATTCGAACGATTATCAATCAGGACAAAATCATTTCCTGTTCCTTGGTATTTATAAAATTGTAGTTGCATTTTAATTTCTATTGTGTGCTACAAAAGTACGAACTATTAATGAAATGTTAATCATTGTTAAAGAGCGTTAAACTGTATTTTAGGAAGCTATTTTATTTTTAATTTTACAAGTAAATATCTTAATAAACGAATTTAATTATGAAATCGCCATGACAGAAGCTGTCGCAAACACCAATGAAGATCTGGCGATACCATATTCCTATAAAAAACAAATATTATCTACATATGAAAAAAATTTCAACTCTTTTTTTGGTTTCGTTGTTGAGTGGGGGAGTCACACTTGGCGCTTACAAATTATTATTTGATACCAATGGGTATTTTTCCAGTGAAAAAAATGCCTTGGTAACAGCTGCATCTGATTCGTATGAAACGAAAGTCGGACTGTCTCCCGAGATTCTTGATTTTACCGAGGCTGCAGAAAAAACAATTCATACGGTGGTACACGTAAAAAACGTCTCCCGCAGAACGATTACCAATCCTATTTTAGAATATTTTTATGGGTATAAAGGCGGACAATCCCAGGAACAAGTGGGAACGGGTTCCGGAGTAATCATTTCTGAGGACGGTTATATAGTGACCAATAATCACGTCATCAAAGGCGCATCAGAAATTGAAATCACCTTAAACAACAAAAAATCATACATGGCAAAACTTATTGGAACCGACTCTAAAATGGATATTGCCTTGTTGAAAATTGATGCGAATGAAAAATTACCGTATACTGTTTTTGCCAATTCTGATTCGGTGAAAGTGGGTGAATGGGTTTTGGCTGTCGGAAATCCGTATAATTTAACCTCTACGGTAACAGCCGGAATTGTTTCGGCGAAAGCCAGAGATTTAGGCACCAGCGGAATTCAGTCTTTCATACAAACAGATGCTGCGGTAAACCCCGGAAATAGTGGTGGTGCCTTAGTGAACACGCGTGGTGAACTGATCGGAATCAACACGATGATTTCCTCCATGACCGGTTCTTATGTAGGCTATTCGTTTGCGGTTCCTTCGAATATTGCCCGAAAAATCATTGAGGATCTCATGGAATACGGGAATGTACAACGCGGAATTCTTGGTGTTGAAGGAGGCGAACTAAATAGCATGACTTCTAAAGAACTGGGAATCAATCAAACACAAGGCTTTTACATTAATAAAGTTACCAAAAATTCAGGAGCTGAAAAATCAGGACTTGAAAAAGGAGATGTCATCATCAAATTAGACGAACTAAAGGTGGCTACTTTTGCTGATCTTTCCGGATACATCAATACGAAAAGACCCAATGACAAAATACAGGTTACCTATATCAGAGATGGAAAAACAAGAGTAGCTCCTGTAGTGCTTAGCAAAAATGAATTTTTCAGCGCGGAGTTTAAAGGCATCGAATTAGAAAATATTGAGGCTGCTGACAAGCAGAAATTCAAAATCGATTATGGCGTGCGAATCAAATCCATAAGCAGTCAAAATCTGAAGCAATACGAAGACGAGCTGGTGGGAAATATTATCTTGAGTATTGACAATGTCAAAGCTACGGATGTTGCAACGGTATCCCAACTTTTAAGTAAAAAAGAGGAAAACCAAACCATACGCATCGAAATGATTACTAAAAAGGGAGAAGTCATGCGTGTAATTCTCTAGCGCATTCTTGTTTAAAAAAAAAACAAAGCCATCTTGATATTTCAGGGTGGCTTTTTTATTTTTAAAATAAATCCAAAAATAGCTTACGAAATCGATTGAAATGGGTATTTTTGCGCCAAATTTAAAAAATACAATCCTTTATTTTTCATTAAATTTTCAACATGGCAACTACAACTTTATACGAAAAGGAAGTTTCTTTTCAAGCCGACAGGCGACGTGCAGGAGTAAAACTGATTAAAATTATCAGCGATTTATGGTACGATAAATCCATTGAGATGGTTTTATTTAGAAACCCGCTAATCGACAGGAATGTTAGTGATATTATCAACCTGCATGAATATGCGGCTGAATTTGTAGGCAAACCCATTTCAGTATTTGATTCGGTTAAAATTGCAAAAGCGATTTTAGAATTGAATTTACCGCCTGCAAAATTAGACATTGGAAAACTGACGTACGAATATGGTTTAGAAGAAGATACATATCCTGACGCCAAGTATTTTGTCATTGACAAATTAAAAAATGCCAAAAACTCAGAGGAGATTCAACCAAAAGATGTGGTGCTGTATGGTTTTGGTCGCATTGGTCGTTTATTAGCCAGAGAATTAATGTCGAAAACCGGAAAAGGAAGTCAATTGCGATTGCGTGCCATCGTAACACGCGATAAAAATGATGCTAATTCTCTTGAAAAAAGAGCTTCTTTATTGCGTTACGATTCGATTCATGGTGATTTTCAAGGCTCCGTAACGGCTGATCCTGAAAATAATGCTTTGATTATCAACGGAACCACTGTACACATTATTACGGCAAACGGACCTGAAGAAATTGATTATACGCTTTTTGGAATTGATAATGCATTGGTTATTGACAACACGGGTGCTTTTACCACACACGAAGCACTAAGCCGCCATTTGGTTTCCAAAGGTGTGGAAAAAGTATTGCTTACCGCTCCCGGAAAAGGAGTTCCTAATATTGTTCATGGCGTAAACCACAACGAATACAATCCGGATGAAATCAATATTTTTTCGGCTGCATCGTGCACTACGAACGCTATCACGCCAATCTTGAAAGCTGTTGAGGATACTTTGGGCGTTGTCAAAGGACATCTGGAGACCATCCACGCGTACACAAACGACCAGAATCTTGTGGACAACATGCACAAAAAATACCGTCGTGGAAGAGCCGCCGCTTTGAATATGGTGATTACCGAAACGGGTGCCGGAAGTGCTGTTGCAAAAGCATTGCCTTCATTAGAGGGAAAATTAACGTCGAATGCCATTCGGGTACCGGTTCCTAATGGCTCTTTGGTCGTCTTGAATCTGGAAGTATCCAGAGAAACATCACTGTTAGAAATCAATGCTATCATGAAAAAATATGCATTGGAAGGCGAATTAGTCGAGCAAATCAAATATTCGATGAATAACGAATTGGTTTCATCGGATATCGTCGGCACATCGCAGCCTGCCATTTATGACAGCAACGCCACCATTGTTTCAAAAGACGGAAAAAATATTGTGTTGTACATTTGGTACGACAACGAATACGGCTACAGTCATCAAGTTATTAGATTGGCTAAATACATTGCCAAAGTAAGGCGTTTTACGTATTACTAGCCTGCCGTTTACAGGTTGTGGATTTGCGATTGTAATTTTTTTTTAGTTTTAGTTTTAGTCCCCTTAGTTTTAAATTTGGAACAACCGCAACCCAGCCTGAATTCAATAGAAAATCCGTCCCGTTAGGAAAAACGAGACGGATTTTTTTGTTCCTATTACACCGAATTGGCACGCAGATGACGCGGATTTTTTATGTGTGTTAATTTGTTATTACTGTGTTGAATTGGCACGCAGATGACGCGGATTAAGCAGATTTTCACTGATTTTAAAATAGTCAAACTTAAAAATCAATATATCATTCCACCTACCATGCACTAAAAACCACTTACTATTCACTTTTCGCTTTTCACTAAAAAGATACTATTCCTTAGCTTTTGTCAAATAATACACCGGAATACCAATCAGCATAATCAAAACACCCCAACCGCTTGTACTGGTTTTGGTATACAACAAGGCGATACAAATTGCTGTCGCGATAATTAGATACAGTGCCGGTAAAAATGGATATCCAAAAGCTTTATACGGTCTTTCGGCATCTGGCATTTTCTTGCGCAGAATAAATATTCCGAGAATAGTCAGAATATAAAATATCAAAACGATGATAACCACAAAATCCAATAAATCCCCATATTTTCCTGTCAAACACAACGCCGAAGCCCAGATACACTGCGCCCAGATAGACCAAGCCGGAACGCTGGCATGATTCAATTCAGCAGCTTTCTTGAAGAAAACACCATCTTGCGCCATCGTATAATACACTCTGGCACCCGCCATAATCAATCCGTTGTTACAGGCAAAAGTCGAAATCATAATCATCACCGCGATTATTAATGTTCCCACCGAACCAAAAATACGTTGCGAAGCCACAACAGCCACACGATCTGATTCGGCCGTAGCAATTTCATACAAAGGCACAACAGCCAAGTACATCAAGTTAGCCAAAATATAAATCACACTCACGATTAAGGTTCCTAAAAACAAACTCAATCCCACGTTGCGTTTTGGATTTTTTATTTCTCCAGCTATAAAAGTTACTCCTTCCCAAGCCACACTAGAGAACATTGAACCTACTAGTGCTGCCGAAATTCCTGATATCAACGCCGTTCCGCTAATAGGCAACCACGAACCCGTTTCCACATTCAGGGCTTGTGACGTCCAGACATTGTTCCAGTTCGCGTCCCAAACTTCTGCTTTGGCAGCCATAAAACCAAAAATAATCAAACCTGCCAACGACAGAATTTTGATAACCGTCAGAACCGTCTGTAAAATCTTAGAGTTTTTTACCCCACGGCTGTTGATGTAACTCAACAAAATTATCGTGAAAATAGACACAATCTGAGCCGCATTGAGTTTAAAATCCCCTATCTCATATAAAATATTCTTATCACTTAAAGGCGCGTATAAATAGGCGGCAAATTTGGCAAAAGCCACACCCACGGCAGCAATGGTACCGGTTTGTATCACCGCAAAAAAACTCCAACCGTACAAAAAACCCACGAGTTTCCCATACGCTTCCTTGATGTACACATACTGCCCGCCCGCTTTAGGAAACATCGCGCTCAACTCACCATAACTCACGGCAGCAATCACGGTAATCGTTCCTGTAAGCACCCACATGGCAATCAACCAACCGGCAGAACCCAGCTGTCGCACCATATCCGAGCTCACAATAAATATCCCGGAACCTATCATAGAACCCACCACAAGCATGGTTCCGTCGAGTAATCCTAATTCTCTTTTAAAATCGTCTGGTTTATGGTCTTCCATGTTTTTTTGGGTTTTGGGTTTTGGGTTTTGGGTTTTGGGTTTTGGGTTTTTAATTGGCTAAAGATATACTTTTTTTGGAAATTTCATAAAAAGGACGGAGAAAGTGACAACAAAGTGAATCGTGAAAAGTGAGTGGTGAGTGGTCAAGATTGAAGTTGTTCCTTTGGGCGTGACCCTGCACCAGCTTTGTCGTTCCTCCTCGCCACTTTGGGTCGGACGGTACGCTATATCTTTATTTTCTTAAAGAAAGAAAATAAAGGATGCCACTTCCCTCCCTCACGCAAACCGCACTAACTATAACGTTTGTTTTTTTGTATAAAAACTGTAAGAAAATTTTAATATATTTGAAAGAATATAAAAAAAGACAAGCAATAGCGACAATCTACCTGATTTTGGGTGTATCGACGCTATTTTATAGCGAGTGTATACAAGTTGGCGGTCAGCTTGAAGAACTGAACGAAAAACAAACAATAATTTAAATTACTAAAATGCAAAAAACATTCAAACCTCTAATTACATTTTTATTATTAAGCTTTTGTACAATAACAATTGGACAAACTAACTATAAAGGAGAAATAGTTAATCTTAACAATGAAACTTTATCTGTTGAAATAATACTAAATGCATCTTCATTTAATGTCAATCGGTTAATTGAGTTAGAAGACAAAATAACTGTAATTCAAAATGGAACTAAAGTTGAATATTTACCAAAAGATTTGAAAACTTTTAAAATCGAATTAGAAAAAGAAACTATAACATTTGAAAGTGTTGAAGAATCAGTATTTGCACAAGTATTATATTCTAATAAAATTAAACTCTACAAAATATTAAAAAGAATATCTCACGGTCATATTGTAAGGTTTTATGTAATCAAAAAGCCTAACATTATTGATATGGCTCAAATGCCAGCAATGGGATTGAGCAGATTAATAACAAAAGATGCAATGTTGCCCGTTATTGAAGATTGTAAAATTTCATATGACAAAATCAAAAATGATGAAATTAAAATTAAAGACGAAAAAATATTAGTTGACTTCATAAAAGATTATGAAAGCAATTGTTTTCAAAACTAAATAAAAAGCCGAACCGCCAACACTTGCTACAAGCGATTTGGGCATTTGGCTTAATTTAAAAATGGTCTTGTATTTGGGAGATTTGGCAAATCCGAAAACAGGGCTTTTTTAATCCCAAACCGCTTGTAGCAAGGGAATGTTACTGGCTAGTTATGCCGAAATTACGCAGGTAATTTCGATTTGAAAATAAGCAGTTGTTTCCGCAGAAAGTTTACAAAGCAGTTGGCGGTAATTTTAAGAAATTCGAGAGAATTTAATGACATTTTAAAAAATATAAATTATGATAAAGTTTTGGTTAATTGCTATTTTTATTATTATTATTTCAACATATATATTGTGGAAATTAACTATGAAATCACAAAGAGAAGAAACTGGTGAACGAATTTGGAGATTTGGGAATGGAAGGTCTGTTTATTGGCGTATTCTAACTTTGTGCAGTTTTGGAATAACTGTTGTAATAATGCTTATTATGCATTGGATAGGAATTCCTATTCTGTAATTAAAAATATTTTAAATAAGCAATTTAAGCCCAAACCCGCTTTAGTACTAGAACAAAGCGTGAAAATTGGACCCGATCGCTCGGACATCTGATTTTTTCGGACAACGATTATATTAATCCCTCGGATATTTAATTTTCGGACAACGATAGGGCGGATTTGCAATCCGAGCCCACAAAGAGAATGATTCAGCAAGAAATTATACTAGTTTAGAGAGTGAATTAGAATTTCTTTTATTAGAATTATTATGATATTATTTACGGGCACGAATTGAAAATCCGCGCTATCATGTTTAATAATTTGGCAAGAAACCCGATAGCGCTGATATGCCACAATAGTTAGCGCAGTTTTGTAAACTGTGCCCACAACATTAAGCAAATAACAAAAAATCGCTACAAAGTATAAAGCTATAACAACATAAGATGTTTGTTGAAATAATATAGAATGGGCTGGTCGTTATTTTTTAATACTTTGTGTGACTTATTTTATTTCATGAATAAACAGTCCGTTTTAAAAAAAAGAATTTTTAGTGTAGTTTAAATCACATAAGTAATAACTATGGTATAATGTCGTATTTTAAAATCAGGATAAAATCATGTAAAAATCTGATTTAAAGCTGTTTTACTTAAAGTTAATTCTTTTGACTTTAAGACTTTTAAACTTTCGACTTACTTATATTCACTCAGTGACTACAAAAATACAGTTCGCTTGGAGGTTTTTACCCGATAGCGCTGATATGCCACAATAGTTAGCGCAGTTTTGTAAACTGTGCCCACAACATTAAGCAAATAACAAAAAATCGCTACAAAGTATAAAGCTATAACAACATAAGATGTTTGTTGAAATAATATAGAATGGGCTGGTCGTTATTTTTTAATACTTTGTGTGACTTATTTTATTTCATGAATAAACAGTCCGTTTTAAAAAAAAGAATTTTTAGTGTAGTTTAAATCACATAAGTAATAACTATGGTATAATGTCGTATTTTAAAATCAGGATAAAATCATGTAAAAATCTGATTTAAAGCTGTTTTACTTAAAGTTAATTCTTTTGACTTTACGACTTTTAAACTTTCGACTTACTTATATTCACTCAGTGACTACAAAAATACAGTTCGCTTGGAGGTTTTTATCCAGACCCATCGGAAAAACAACTGACCTTGGCACTAAGACTTGCGCGAAAGAGAAACCGAAAGAGAAACCGAAAGAGAAACCGAAAGAGAAACCGAAAGAAAAGTCAAAAAAAGAAAATAAAAAAAATGAAATTTAAACTTATAAATAATATTGACAAACTTGGAACATTTGGACTTTTTCTAACTGCAATTTTCTCACCTTGTTGTTTTCCTCTTTTTGCATTTGGAGCATCAGCACTTGGGCTTGGAAGTTTAGAATTATTCGGAGGTTGGACAATGTGGATTTTTCAAATAATGGTTTTGATTTCAATTATCGGAATATATATTTCGTATAGAAAACATAAATACTTCTATCCATTATTAATTGCAATTTCGAGCGGAATAATTATATTTTCCGGATATTATTTGAGTAAATCTGAAAATTCAACTTATTTAATGTATGCAGGAATGTTTGGACTTTTTATCGCAACAATTGGAAATTATTATCAAAATAAAATATACGTAAATTGTAAAACTTGTGGAATATATGAAGGAAAAACTGTTGAATTGAAATCGACAATCATATGTCCGAAATGTGGATACAAAAAAGACGAAATGATGCCGACAAATGCTTGTGAATTTTTCTACGAGTGTAAAAATTGTAAAACAATATTGCGACCATTAGAAGGAGATTGTTGCGTATATTGTAGTTACGGAAGTGTGAAATGTCCACCAATTCAAGTTGGAACAAGATGTTGCTAAAAACGAGAATAAATGAAATAAATTAGTCCTTCTTTCAACAGTTAGAGTTATGTGGCGTGGCACTAACAATGAAACTCGTTTTACACAGTCCATCCCATCCCCTTATTACGGGAGAATCCAGACCCTTCGGACGGATCTGCAATCCGAGCCCATAAAGAGAATGATTCAGCAAGAAATTATACTAGTTTAGAGAGTGAATTAGAAGTGGTTTTATTAGAATTATTTTGATATTATTTACGGGCACGGATTAAAAATCCGCCTATCCTGGTTATAGGGACCCAAAAGCAGGAAAAATTTATATATATTTGGTAGCAGCCTCCCGCAAAATTAATATTCTAAATACTTAACTAATCCTATTTTATATGACAAAGCTTAATCTAATTATCCCACTCTTGATTTTGACTATACAACTAGTTAACGCACAATCAGTAGAAAGTTTAAAAATAAAAAAATACACACAAAAGAACGCAAACGAAATTATTACTGAATTCTCAGAATTTTTAAGTATCCCTAACGTAGCATCAGAGCCATTAAGCCTTCGTAAAAATGCTGATTTCATCATGTCAATGATGAATCGAAAAGGTATCAAAAATGTGCAGTTATTACATGGGAAAACTAAAAATATTCCGCCAGCCGTTTACGGTGAAGTTCTTATACCGGGTGCAAAGACAACTTTGATTTTCTATGCCCATTACGACGGCCAACCTGTAAATCCTGAACAATGGAATCAAAATCTGAGTCCTTTTATCCCAAAGTTATATACGGCAGCTATTGATAAAAACGGCAGTAACATTCCTTTCCCTTTAGATGGAAAATACAATAACGAATGGAGAATATATGCCAGAAGTGCTTCCGATGACAAAGCAGGAGTTGATGCTATTATAAATGCTTACGACGCCATTAATAAAAGCGGCTTAAAACCGAGCTACAATCTTAAATTCTTTTTTGAAGGAGAAGAGGAAAAGGGCTCAACACACCTAGATGAAATCCTACAAGAGAACAAAGCCCTTTTACAATCCGATTTATGGATAATATGCGACGGACCGGTACATCAGTCTGGGAAAAAGCAAATTTATTTTGGTGTTAGAGGAGATGCAAACCTTTACTTTACGGTATATGCCTCAAAAAGACCATTACATAGCGGACATTATGGTAATTGGGCTCCAAACCCAGCGATGATGCTAGCACAGCTGTTAGCATCAATGAAAGATAACAATGGTCGCGTGACGATAAAGGGGTTTTATGATGATGTAATACCATTAACACTATCAGAGAATAAAGCATTATTGACAGTTCCTTCTGTTGACGAACAGATGAAAACTGAGCTTGGTATAAATAGTGCTGAAATGCGAGATAAAACATTAAGCGAATCGATCAACCTGCCCTCTTTAAACATAAATGGTATGCAAAGTGGTAACGTAGGCAAAATGGCCTCAAATCAAATTCCAACTACTGCTACCGCTGTTATAGACCTGAGGTTAGTATTAGGGAACGACTGGGAAAGACAACAACAAAAAGTAATTGATCATATAATAAAACAAGGCTACTTCGTCACAAGCAACGAACCTACAGATGAAGAAAGAAATTTGTACCCTAAAATTATAAAAGTCATCCGTGATAAAAATGGAATAAATGCGCAACGCACCTCCATGGACTTAGCAATTGTCAAAAAGGTGATTTCTGCAGTTGAAGCCACAACAAAAGACCAAGTTGTACTGCAACCAACTATGGGAGGAAGTCTACCGTTATATTTATTTGAAAAATATCTAAAAACAAACACCATTTCCGTTCCAATAGCGAATCATGACAACAACCAGCATGCAGAAAATGAAAACATTCGACTCCAAAATTTGTTTGATGGTATAGAAACTATGGGGTCATTAATGCTGATAAAATAACTCTAAACGGTAGCTTATCATTAACTTAAATAATGTAATGAGAATACTTTTTAATCCTAATCACTCGGATATTTAATTTTCGGACAACGATAGGGCGGATTTGCAATCCGAGCCCAAAAAGAGAATGATTCAGCAAGAAATTATGCCAGTTTAGAGAGTGAATTAGAAGTGGTTTTATTAGAATTATTTTGATATTATTTACGGGTACGGATTGAAAATCCGCTATCGAAAGCAGTTTTGTAAACTGTGCCCACAACATTGAGCAAATAACAATCACAAATTTTTTAGAAGCTATAAACAAAATAGACTAAAGGATCTCGTTTTAACAATTATTGGAACCAATAAATAATTCGTAACTAATGAACCATCCGAACACCCAGAATTTAATGGATTCTGATACCTTTATTTTCTGCCTGGAAGCCGTTCCTAATACAGAAATTACCACCACAACTGAAGTGATTAAAAACTTAGAGCAATTGGCTTTTGAACAAGGTATAACCAGTATTTACAAAACCTGTGATACCATTGAGGGGTTAGAAGAAAGCTTAAATGCATTGCTTTATGACGACCATAATTTTAAAAATTATGAAATAATCTACTTAGTGATGCCAGGCGAAAGAAACACCATTTGTCTCAATGACTATTACTATAGTTTAGAGGAAATAGCCGAGCTTTTTGAAGGAAAAATGAAAGGAAAAATTTTACATTTTGCAAATGCAAAGGTATTGGACTTAAGCCCGGAAGAAGCACAATACTTTTTAGATATCACTGGAGCACGTGCCGTTTCCGGATATGGAGCACCATCCAATACATTAACAAGCTGTGCCATAGACAAAGCTTTTTTTAGCTTATTTGAAGAGCAAGATAATGTTGTAGATATTGTTACCGAATTACATGAAAAGCACTTTGCCCTTTGTCAGCTACTCGATTTTAGATTGTATTATTAATCTTGATAGCGCTGATATACAATTAAAAGCGGGGTACCTATCAATTTAATAAACGCCCGCATTAAAACGCCTACGGGTATTCAATTCATTCAGATCAAAAGCTAAATACACATTCCGGGGTTCAAATTTATTCTGGGTTTTGAACTATTAGATAAAGCCAAAAAACAGTACTCTAATTTCACAAAAAAAAGAACCTATTTAAACCAAAAATTCTAATTCTGCTTAATGGTCGCTTCACGAAAGAGATTCGATTGTGAATAAGTGTTTAAAAAAGATTTATTTATTTGGCCCTCACACTCCATTCAAAATCCATTTCGGATACTTGAATTCCTTTTTCATCGGTTCCAATGGATTTCATCCAAAACGTTTGTCCGTCTCCTGTAGCAATGGTTTCTTGAATCGCCTTTTCTATTAAATGGCCGTCATTACAGGTAAAAGTGATTCTACCGGTAGCTTTCTTGGTAAAATTTCCTTTGTTATTCGCAACAAGCATCGAGATTTTTTTGCCGCTTTTTTGAATTTGAAACATTACTAAAGCACCCGTGGCAAGCTCTGCAGCCATGGCTTGCACGGCAAAATACATCGAGTTAAATGGATTTTGGTTTATCCAACGGTGTTTTACAGAAACTATACATTGGTTCTCGTCTATGGTTTTTACGCGTACGCCACAGATAAATGCCGAAGGTAATTTGAAAAACAAAAATTTATTAAGTTTAGAGGCTGTAAGTTTCATAGGTAGCTACTGTTTGTTTTTATGGGAATAGAGTGTCGCCATTCTGTATTATTCTTTGGATTTTGAATTTAGGCGCGTTTATTACCGCTAGGTTTTTTGCTAAATTACAAAAAAATACTATGCGTACATACAAAAATTGTTTGTTAATGTTGTGTTAATTTTTGGTACTATGCGTAACAAGATACTATCTTTTAGATATATATTTGCATAAGAAATTACTATATACTTTTAATCATGGAAACAACAACTGAAAAAAACATCGCGACATTTACGCATTTAAGTACTTTAACGCAGTATTTCATTCCTTTTGGAAATTATATTTTTCCAATTATTCTTTGGACAACCAAGAAAGAGGAATCTGAATTTGTGGATCACCACGGAAAACAAGTGTTGAATTTTCAATTGAGTTTATTGATCTACTCTTTGGTGCTGATTATGATTGCAATTCCTTCATTTCTTATTTCGGCTTTCAAAAATGTTTCTTTCGAATCATTGATACATCATAACGACATTACACTTTCGAATTTCAACCTTGAAGACAACATTGCACTATTAACGGTTGGATTAATTTGCGTTCTGATTTTCGGACTTTTGAAAGTGGCTGAATTCTTCTTGATTATTTATGCCTCGATTAAAACATCAAACGGAGAAAAATACAAATATCCAATAACGATTCCGTTCCTTAAATAAGGAAGCAGTCAGATTAAAAGAGAACAGACGTAATACATAGAGCGAACAAACTAGCCCTGATTGAAACGACATCCTTTACTTGCTTTCTTTAAGCAAGTAAAGATAAAGTGGAAAGCAGGAATAAGCTCCGAAAAAATAAAAAGAGAATCATGCAATACGAGATTGCTTCGTTCCTCGCAATGACAAATCATCACCCGAGCCAGAAAGGAGAACTGGCACGGCAATCAAAAAATGAACCGTTTAATCAACACTAAAATCAAAAAAAGAAATTATGAACATTGAAAACACAAAAGCCCAGATGCGTAAAGGTGTTCTCGAGTTTTGCATCCTATCCGTTTTAAAAGAAAAAGAAGCCTACACATCGGAAATATTGGACACATTAAAAAACGCAAAATTATTAGTCGTGGAGGGAACCATTTATCCACTGCTGACGCGATTAAAAAACGATGGATTGCTCAACTACCGTTGGGAAGAATCCACTTCAGGACCTCCAAGAAAATATTATGGCTTGACCGAAATTGGACAAACTTTTTTAAACGAATTGAATGGTACCTGGACGGAATTGTCCGATGCCGTAAACCTAATAACCAACCAAAAACAATAGTCATGAACAAAACTGTAAATATAAACCTAGGCGGAATGTTCTTTCACATCGATGAAGATGCATACCAAAAATTGACGCGCTATTTTGATGCTATAAAACGTTCTATATCCAATTCGTCTGGACATGATGAAATCATCAAGGATATTGAAATGCGTGTTTCGGAATTATTAAATGACAAACAAAAAACAGACAAATACGTTATTGGTTTGAAAGATGTAGATGCCGTTATCGCCGTAATGGGACAACCGGAAGATTACATCATTGAAGATGACTTGAAGGGTTCTCAAAGTTTTAGTGACCACTCAAATAGACGAACTAAAAAACTATATCGCGACAAAGAAAAAGGGATGATTGGCGGAGTAGCCGCAGGATTAGGGCATTATTTTGGTGTAGATGCTGTGTGGATCAGAATCGTTCTTATCTTATTGGTTTTTGCTGGATTTGGAACTGGAATTCTCGCCTACATCATTCTTTGGATTGTAACTCCGGAAGCGATTACTACCACTGAAAAACTGGAAATGACTGGGGAACCGGTTACGATTTCTAACATTGAAAAAAAAGTTAGAGAAGAATTTGAAAATGTTTCAGACAAAATAAAAAGTGTGGATTACGACAAGTATGGCAACCAGATAAAAACAGGTGTCGGGAAAATTGGAAGCTCTTTTAGCGACTTTATCATGACTATTTTTAAAATTTTCGCGAAATTTTTAGGGGTAATTTTGATTATTACAGGAATAACAATACTGTTTTTTTTGTTAATAGGTATTTTCACATTAGGTTCCGGAATTTTTATTGATTTTCCTTGGCAAGGTTTTATAGAAGCAGGTAATTTTACAGATTATCCAATATGGGCTTTTGGATTGTTAATGTTCTTTGCTGTTGGAATCCCGTTCTTCTTCTTAGCATTATTAGGGTTCAAGCTATTGGCCCCAAACATGAAGTCTATTGGAAATATTGCAAAATATACGCTGTTTGCATTATGGCTAATTGCAGTAGCATTAGCAATATCAATTGGAATAAAACAGGCCAGTGCATTTGCCGTAGATGGGAGAGTGGTTAAGAAAGAAACCCTTAATTTAAATCCAAATGATACCCTTTTAATTAAATTCAAACACAATGATTATTTTGCTAAAAATGTGGAAGACCGTAATGATTTCATGGTAACACAAGATTCTACCGGAACAGATATTATTTATTCGAATGAAGTTAGTTTTAAAATCGAAAAAACAGAGGAGAAACTGCCTTATATTCAGATTGAAAAAGAAGCAAGAGGAAAATCGTTATCAGAGGCAAAACGAAGAGCCGAACAAATTAAATACGGTTATAAAATAATAGGCAATCAATTGATTTTAGACAACTATTTACTTACTGATTTAAAAAATAAATACAGAGATCAAGAAATAGAAATAACAGTATTTGTACCTGAAGGAACGTTATTAAAACCAGATGCCTCTGTACAAAATTACGACAGATCTGATGATGAATTTTTCAATTTACACTACAGTTCAGATAATTACATTTACAAAGTAGAAAATTCTCAAATAAAATGTTTAAATTGTCCCGCTGATGAAAACGAGTATAATGATGTATATAGCACCGCTCGAGACGATAGCACGGATGTTACGGTTACCATAAATAACAATGGCGTTACTATAGAGAAAGACACCCTAAAATCAAACAAAACCAATAAAGGATTGAAAATAAATAAAGACGGGATCATCATTAAAACGAATTAGTCATGTTGAAAATCATCACCTTAATTACAAAGTTCATTCTGGTTGCCTTAACAGCCTTGTTATTCGGTTCGTGCAACCACTCCATTAATTTCAATGCAATAGAAGGAAGCGGAAATATCACCACAGAAAAGCGGCTTGTTGAAGGTGCTTTCAAAAGCATAGAGGTTAACAATGCCATAGATGTCGTTATAGAACAATCTGATAAAATTGAAATAATTGTTCAAGCAGATGATAATTTACAAAAACACATCACTACCAAAGTAGAAAATGGAACACTTGTTATTTCGTGTGATAAAAATTCTTTCATCAACATGAAATCAAAAAAAGTGACAGTAAAAATGCCTGTTATTGATGAATTAGAAGCAACAAGCGGCTCGACTATCACGAGCAAAAACACCCTGAAAGGGGAGAACATCCGATTGAATACTTCGAGTGCAGCATCGATAGATTTAAGCATCGAATCTGACAATATTACTTGTGACACCAGTAGCGGAAGTACCATTACGATTAATGGGAAAGCGCTACAGATTAAAACAACTGCATCAAGTGGTAGTGAAATCAACGCTGATAAATTATTAACAAATGAAGTTAGTGCCGATGTTTCCAGCGGTGCGTCCATTAGCGTTCATCCTATCGTTAGCTTAAATGCTCAGGCATCCAGCGGAGGAAACATCACGTACGACATACAGCCAAAATCGATTCAGAAAAATACCAGTTCAGGCGGGAGCATCAGCCAAGAATAAGATATACTTTTGTTAAAATATAAAGAAATCATCCATCACAAGTGGATGATTTTTTTATATTTGTGTAGACACTAATTTAAATGACCATGAAAAAATATACTGTTATACTCCTGCTGCTTGTATCAACTACATTGCTATTTGCTCAGAAAAAAGAAAAAATAAAAGGATCAAAAACAGTGACTGTTGAGCAAAGAGAAGTCGGCAATTTTGAAGCGCTGCTGGTCGAAGACAATCTAGAAGTCCATCTGGAAAGAGGAGAAAAAACAGCCCTAAAAATTGAGGCTGATGATAACTTACATGGTATTATTTCTTTGGATTTAAAAGACAACACCTTGCGTATTTATACAACAAAATCAGCTGTTAACTATAAAAAAATGATTGTAAGAGTGACCTATACCAATGAATTAAACCTCATTACCGCCAAAGATGAATCGACCGTCAATGCGATACAGGAGCTTTTGTTAAACACCATTACACTAAAAGCCTATGATGCCTCCAAATTATTCGTGAATGTCAACGCAACGGATTTCTTACTTCAGGCAGATGACAAATCAAAAACAGAACTCAATTTAAAATCTGAAAACAGTACTGTCGAATTAAGCAAAAATGCAACACTTAAAGCCTTAGTTACCACAATTGATTTAAAGGTAGATTTGTACCAAAAATCAGCTGCAACCCTAGAAGGAAATGCCACAAATATGCGGATTCGACTGGATAACAATGCCTCATTCACCGGAAATAAATTCAATACAAAAAATGCAGACATAATAGCTGAAAGTTATTCCAACTGCAGTTTATTTGTGGAGACGGCGGTAATTATTGATGCCGCTGGCAAATCTGAAATTCAACTTCTGGGTAGCCCAACAATAGAAATACGGAAATTTACTGATGAAGCTCAATTGGCGAAAAAATTGAAATAATCCTCTCCCCAACCCTCTCCAAAAGAGAGGGAGAAAAACCGGATTGATGTTATACAAAAAGTCCCACTTGCTATGGCAAATGGGACTTTTTCAATATTAACTTTCCTAACTATGATTATTTAGCGGCCAAATATCTTTCGGCATCAAGAGCGGCCATACAACCTGTTCCGGCTGCAGTTATTGCTTGACGATACACATGATCCGCGGCATCACCTGCCACAAAAACGCCTGCCACATTCGTTTTTGAAGTTCCGGGAGTGTTGATAATATAACCCGTTTCATCTAATGAAATGAAATCTTTGAAGATATCTGTATTTGGTTTGTGACCAATAGCTACGAAGAAACCAGTGGCAGGAATATCAAAAACTTCATTAGTTGTTTTATTTAAAGCTTTTACTCCGGTAACAACCTGCTCATCTCCTAACACTTCAACAGTATCATGATTCATCAATATGGTGATATTCTCTGTTTTGCGAACGCGCTCTTCCATGATTTTCGATGCTCTGAATTTTTCGCTTCGCACCAACATGGTTACTTTTTTACAAAGTTTAGATAAATAGTGTGCTTCCTCGCAAGCTGAATCTCCTGCACCCACGATTACTACTTCTTGATTTCTATAGAAAAATCCATCACAGACGGCACATGCCGAAACTCCGCCACCCATCTTTAAATAGTGTTGTTCAGATGGCATGCCTAAATATTTAGCGGTTGCCCCGGTAGAAATAATTACTGTTTCGCAATGCAATTCTATTGTATCATTGATCCAAACTTTATGAATATCTCCTGAAAAATCTACTTTTGTAGCCCAACCATCACGTACATCCGTACCAAAACGTTGCGCTTGTGCTTGCAATCCTACCATCATCTCCGGACCCGTTATCCCTTCAGGATTACCAGGCCAATTTTCTACTTCGTTAGTAGTCGTTAGTTGGCCACCCGGTTGCATTCCTTGGTATAAAATAGGATTCATATTTGCTCTAGCAGCATAAATAGCGGCAGTATACCCTGCTGGACCAGAACCTATAATAAGACATTTAATTTTTTCGATTGTATCAGACATAGTGATGTTTTTTTTGGATTTAACAGTGCAAAAATAAGATATTATTGCTGGAATAAAGAACTGGAAGTATCAGTTTTTGTTATGCTTTAATAAAAAAATCTATTCTGTTGAGACAGAATGGATTTTTGTCGGGGTGGCAGGATTCGAACCTGCGGCCTTCCCGCCATTGCGGGACGCTATATCCGAGCCACTAACTATTTATTTAAAGAAACCTACATCTACCAAGTATCTTTTCGCTCCTCTTTTTTTTATTTTATGCTCTAAAATCATTGCCTCTGATCGTGTTGGAAGTTCAACTTCATAAATCAAACACCATGGTTTCCCAGATTTTGTAGACAAACTAAATCCAGAATTATGCCGGTATAATCTATTTGTAAGATGGTCCGTTTGACCAACATAATATTTAAAAGTAATTTCACTCTGAATTATGTATACAATGTACATATTTATAAAATAAAAAAAGCCGAACACACTTGTTCGGCTTTTGTCGGGGTGGCAGGATTCGAACCTGCGGCCTTCCCGCCATTGCGGGACGCTATATCCGAGCCACTAACTATTTATTTAAAGAAACCTACGTCTGCCAAGTATCTTTTCGCTCCTCTTTTTTTTATTTTATGCTCTAAAATCATTGCCTCTGATCGTGTTGGAAGTTCAACTTCATAAATCAAACACCATGGTTTCCCAGATTTTGTAGACAAACTAAATCCAGAATTATGCCGGTATAATCTATTTGTAAGATGGTCCGTTTGACCAATATAATATTTAAAAGTAATTTCACTCTGAATTATGTATACAATGTACATATTTATAAAATAAAAAAAGCCGAACACACTTGTTCGGCTTTTGTCGGGGTGGCAGGATTCGAACCTGCGGCCTCCTGCTCCCAAAGCAGGCGCGATAACCGAGCTACGCTACACCCCGTAAGCGGGTGCAAAGATAGCATTATTTTTTGCTTTAGCAAAACTATTGCTGAAATTAAGAACTAAAATTATTTATTTGGAAAATCAATATAAAAATCTAAATAAAAATATTTTTTCAAAGCAGAATGAATCCACAACTTCCCCTAGCCCACATTGCAACTCAAGTCCCGAACAATCGGGATTGTAGTGCACAGCTGAAATAGCTCCCATAAAATGAAATTCGTTTTCAAAACAGGAATGGTCAAATAGCGACTAATCAAGCATTAACAAATGTTAACAAAATAGATTTTTAGAAACCATAAATAATTGTATTTTTACGGTTCAAAATTTAGAAAAATAAATGGGCAAAATCATCGCGATTGCTAATCAAAAAGGAGGGGTTGGCAAAACTACTACGTCAGTTAATCTTGCTGCTTCATTGGGTGTTTTAGAAAAAAAAGTATTACTTATTGATGCTGATCCTCAGGCTAATGCGTCCTCCGGATTGGGTATTGACGTGGAATCCGTAGAAATAGGTACGTATCAAATTTTAGAACACAGTCACACACCAAAAGAGGCCATCATAAAATGTTCTGCTATAAACGTGGATGTGATTCCATCGCATATTGATCTTGTTGCTATTGAAATTGAATTAGTCGATAAGGAGAATAGAGAATATATGCTTAAACTAGCATTAGAAAGTATCAAAGACGATTACGACTATATTATCATAGATTGTGCGCCATCATTGGGATTACTTACCTTAAATGCGTTGACGGCCGCTGACTCCGTAATTATTCCTATTCAGTGTGAATATTTTGCATTAGAAGGACTAGGGAAATTACTGAATACCATAAAAAGTATCCAAAAAATTCACAATCCGGATTTAGATATCGAAGGATTATTATTGACCATGTTTGACTCCCGTTTGCGTTTGTCAAACCAAGTGGTTGAAGAGGTTCAGAAACATTTTAACGACATGGTTTTTGACACTATTATTCAAAGAAATGTCAAATTGAGTGAAGCACCCAGTTTTGGCGAAAGCATTATAAACTACGATGCAACAAGCAAAGGAGCTACCAATTACCTGCATCTAGCTCAAGAAGTTATAAAGAAAAACAGCAAATAGTTTTATGGCAAAAGCACTAAAAAAACAAGCCCTGGGAAGAGGATTATCTGCGTTATTGAAAGATCCGGAAAACGATATAAAATCCGTAAATGATAAAAATGCCGATAAAGTTGTAGGAAACATTATTGAGCTTGATATTGAAGCTATTGAAATAAATCCGTTCCAGCCCAGAAGCAATTTCAATGAGGAATCATTGCGGGAATTAGCAACTTCTATCAAGGAATTAGGTGTTATTCAACCAATCACTGTTAGAAAACTAGATTTCAATAAATACCAATTGATTTCAGGAGAACGCCGTCTTCGTGCCTCTACCCTTGTGGGATTGACTACTGTTCCTGCGTACATTCGGATTGCAAATGACAACGAATCGCTGGTGATGGCCTTAGTCGAAAATATTCAGCGCCACGATTTAGATCCTATTGAGATTGCCTTATCCTACCAACGTTTGATCGATGAGATTCAACTGACTCAGGAACAAATGAGTGAGCGAGTAGGGAAAAAACGCTCTACTATTGCTAATTATTTGAGGCTTTTGAAACTGGATCCGATAATCCAAACCGGAATTCGAGATGGTTTTATCAGTATGGGTCACGGTCGTGCGATAATCAATATTGAAGACCAGGATATTCAAACTGATATTTATCAAAAAATTGTCAGTCAAAATCTATCGGTTCGTGATACGGAAGCTTTGGTAAAAAACTATCAGGAAAGTTTAAAACCTAAAGTCGCCGGAAAACCAAAAACTGCCTCCTTTGAAATTGCAGATACTCAAAAGAGCGCTTTTACAAATTATTTTGGAACTAAAGTCGATGTGAAAGTAGCCGGAAATGGTAAAGGAAAAATCACAATTCCATTTCACTCTGAAGAAGACTTCAAAAGAATCATTAAACTAATAAACGAATAGTGCATAAAATCATTTTCATAAGTCTGCTTCTTTTCACTTTAGGAAATCACACTGTTTTTTCCCAAACGGGAACTGAGGCGGTTTTGGTGGCAAAAGACACTTTGAAATCAAATGACATTGATCCGTTGACCCCAGCAAAAGCTGCTTTTTTCTCTGCAATTTTACCGGGATTAGGCCAGGCTTACAATAAAAAATACTGGAAAATACCGCTGGTTTATGGCGCCATAGGAACCAGTCTTTACTTTTACATCGACAGTAATAAAAAATACCACCAATACAGAGACGCCTATAAAAGTCGCCTAGAAGGCTACACCACTGACGATTTAGCATTCTTAGACAACAATCGATTAATTGCTGGCCAAAAATTTTACCAGCGAAATCGTGATTTGTCCGCTTTGATAACAATTGCCTTTTACGCCCTGAATATTCTTGATGCGAATGTAGATGCAGCTTTATTACAATTTAATGTTGATGAAAACTTATCCGTAAGACCCGTTCTTTATCCAGATAATGTAACATTTAAGACGAATGTAGGACTAACATTTAATTATCAGTTTTAGACACAAAACCGGAAAGCTTAAATACAAAAAAAGAACCGCTGCTTATGTTATTAGGTACTAAAATAGGAAAGAAATATTTTTTTATCCTCACTACCGTTTTACTGCTGCTCACCTTAGTGAATTATTCAGAAATTAAAGCGTTTGATTCGATCCGAATGAATGATTTCTTTTCTGGTTTTATCGCCGGTCTTTTAATAGGATTACTACTAATAGGAATTGTACACTATTCAAAAAATAATAAAAAATGAAAATTGCGCTTTTAGGATACGGAAAAATGGGTCAGGTAATTGAACGGATTGCACTGGAAAGAGGGCATGAAATCGTTTTGAAAAAAGAAGAAAAGAACACTTTTGATGGACTTTCAGCAGCTGATGTGGCTATTGATTTCAGTGTTCCAACTGCTGCAGTGAGCAATATTTCCAGTTGTTTCCAGGCCAATGTGCCCGTTATTTCAGGAACCACAGGATGGCTGGAACAGTATGAGGAGATGGTGGCACTTTGCAATCAAAAAAAAGGCGCTTTTATTTCCAGTTCTAACTTTAGTTTAGGAGTAAATATTTTCTTTGAACTCAATGAATATCTGGCTAAAATCATGTCGAAATTTGACACGTACAAAGTAGCGATTGAAGAAATTCATCATACCCAAAAACTGGATACACCTAGCGGAACTGCTATTTCATTGGCCAACGGAATACTTGCAAATAGTTCTTACACCAACTGGACCTTAGAAAAACCGGAAGCAAATCACTTGAGCCCAAACGAACTGGAAAAACAAATTCCTATAAAAGCCAAAAGAATTGGTACAATACCTGGCACGCATACCGTTAATTACAATTCTGCTGTGGATGCAATCGAAATGAAGCACACCGCGCACAATCGTGAAGGATTTGCGCTTGGGGCAGTCATTGCCGCTGAATGGATTGTAGGAAAGCAAGGCGTTTTCACAATGAAAGATGTATTAGAATTAAAATAAAATTATTCACCTGTTTGAGTACATTTCTAGCGAAACAATCTTAAATCTCAAACTTTAAACAAAAAACTATGTCAGTATACCAATGGTTTGTATTTTTTCTGCTAGTCCAGATTGTTCACTTTTTAGGAACTTGGAAACTATATGAGAGCGCCGGCAGAAAACGTTGGGAAGCCGCTATTCCTGTTTACAATGGAATTGTTTTAATGAAAATAATAGGGCGTCCCACTTGGTGGACTGTATTGCTATTTATTCCAATCATCAATCTCATTGTATTTCCGGTAATCTGGGTAGAAACGCTACGCAGTTTTGGAAAACGATCCGGATTAGATACTTTTCTGGGAATAATTACTTTTGGATTATATATATACTACATTAATTATACCCAAAAATTAAATTATAATGCTGACAGAAGCCTTAGTCCTGAAAACAAAACGGCAGACACTATTAGCTCCTTGCTTTTTGCTGTAATTGTAGCCACAGTTGTTCATACCTATTTCATTCAACCGTATACCATCCCTACCTCCTCCTTAGAAAAATCCTTATTAGTCGGTGATTTTCTATTTGTAAGCAAAATGAATTATGGCGCGAGAGTTCCCATGACCACAGTAGCATTCCCAATGGTACACGACTCTATTCCTTTGACAAAAAGTAAATCATACCTCATCTGGCCACAATTGCCGTACATGAGACTGCCCGGCATTCAGAATATTGATCGTACGGATATTGTTGTGTTCAACTGGCCGGTTGATACCGTTTATAGATTTTTTGATACTTCAAAAAGACGTGCCTACAAGCCCGTTGATAAGAAATCGAATTATGTAAAAAGATGTCTGGGAATACCCGGAGACAGCTTGTCCATAAAGGATGGCATGATTTATATTGATGGCAAACTCTTGCAAATGCCCGAAAGAGCTAAACCACAGTTCTCCTATAAAGTAGCTCTGGACGGAAAAACACCTATCGATTTTGAATCAATATTTAAGGATTTAGATGTGACGGATCCTGCTGGATTTATAGATCAAACAAAAAGAGACACCCTTTTTCTGAGTGCCTTGACTGAAGCAGGTGCAGAACGATTAAAAAACACACCAGGTATCACGGCTGTAATCAGACAGATAGCAAAGGATGCGGACAACACAATCTTCCCGCATATCAATAAATGGAATCGTGATAATTTTGGCCCGATTTACATTCCGGAAAAAGGAAAAACGGTTGCGTTAACCACTGAAACGCTGCCTTTCTACAAAGCAATCATTACTGATTATGAAATGAATGAGGATGGTAAAAAAAATGATCTAAAGGTTACAGGAAACGAAATCAGATTAAACGGTGCCGTTGTAAAAACATACACCTTCAAACAAAATTATTACTGGATGATGGGAGACAACCGTCATAACTCTGAAGACAGTCGTTATTGGGGATTTGTACCCGAAAATCACATTGTAGGGAAACCTATATTTATATGGCTCAGTATCGATCCTAATGGCAAAGGATTAGAAAAAGTACGCTGGGACAGGGTTTTCACAACGGTTAGCGGTGAAGGGCAACCGCAGTCGTATTTTAAATTATTCCTGTTAGGACTCGTTATTTTCTTCGTAGGAGAATATTTTTGGAAAAAAAGAAAAGAGGCAAAAAATTAGTCCAAAGTTTCAAGGTCGAAAGTCATCAAGTTAGAATCTAATCTAACTTTATGACTTTGGACTTTATAACTTTAAAAACTTTAGACAAATATGAATATTCTCATACACCCAACTTACTTCCCCTCGATTAGCAATTTTGCTGCCATGGTACAATCGGAGAGCATCACCTTTGAGGTTGCAGATAATTTTCAGAAACAAACCAATCGCAACCGCGCTTATATTTATAGTCCCAATGGGATTCAGCTGTTGAATATTCCCGTGAAGCATTCAAAAGAAAGTCATCAAAAAACTAAAGACATCAAAATCGAAACCGACTTTGACTGGCAAAAACAGCATTTCAAATCATTGGAAGCCGCCTACAGAAGTTCTCCTTTTTTTGAATATTTTGAAGATGACATTCGTCCCATTTTTGAAAAAAAACAACTATTTTTATTGGATTTAAATTTTGAAATTGTAGCCCTTCTATCCAAATGTTTCCGAATAAAACTGGATTATACTACAACTACGGAATACTTTCACGAGGTTGATACCGAGACAACTACCGACTTAAGAGCTTTGGTCAACGGAAAAAAAGATCTTTCGATATTTGAAAACTACACACAGGTTTTTGATGATAAACATGGTTTTATCAACAATTTGAGTGTTCTGGATTTGCTGTTTAATGAAGGGAAATACGCGATGGATTATTTAAAAAAATCAGAGATTTTAATTAACGTCTAACATCATTATTATTGATGTCATTATCATCAATTTTATCATTAAATTTTTTGCCAAAATTATAAGTCAAAGTCAACAATAAATTTGAAGAATTATTGCTCGTATCTATTCTTTGGTAAAAATTAGTGTCTGTACTTATGTCAGAAAAACCACTAGCTATTTTCCCCAGTAAATTTTTACCATATAAACTAATATTTAATTTATCTTTAAATACGTTTGTGCTTAAAGTAAAATCTAAATAAGGGTTCGTCATTCTTTTTGACAATAAAGAATAATTTGGACCATCTTGTCTTCCTGAAAAGGAAATTGATAGTTTATCCTTAAACAATGTGGTGCTCAGAAAGATGTTCCCTCTAAAAGTATAGCCACTATTTTTTTTGATGACTGCTGAAGAACTATTGTCTTCAAAAGTATTATAATCAAATCCTGAACTAAGATTGGCCATCACTTTTTTGAATAATTTTGTCCTAATACCCATATTCAGACCTACAGCATTGTATTTTGCAGCATTATCAAGAGTTTGAATTAACAAATTTCCTTGCGTTCTATATACATCCGTAATGGCATTATTAATGGATTCATTATAGAACTTCAAAGAATAATTATCAGCTTTAGCACCTTTGCTTAACGTAATTGAATTATAACTCCTTATTTGTGGATCTAAATTAGAGTCTCCTTGCCTTGCTACACCGGGATATATAATCAGCACCGCATCATTCAAATCGTTGGCACTTGGTCTCAAAACTTTTCTGGAATAGCTAAATTTAACATCAATTTTATTATTAAAATGATAAATCGAATTAAATGTTGGTAAAATCAAACTATAATTTTGATTCAAAGTGGCATTAAAATTAGATGTGTTTTCAAGAGTAAGTGCCATTTCAGTAGAAAATTTTTCAGACCATTCCGTATCCAATTCTGTTGAACCACTAATTACGTTCTGATTGATATAAAAATCTGTATTTGAAAAATTAAAATTCCTATTGATAAATTTTAAATTAGAATAAAATCCCATTTTCCTTTTCATAATAGTCAATTCTTCGGCTTCATAATCAACATCCACTGAAAATTCTTTATTTTTTGAATGAATATTAAAAAAATCTGAGTCCCCATTACTATAATTGAATGTACTACGATCTCCTTTGTCATAAATTGAATAAGAGCTTTTAACAAAAAAAATTTTATTTTCCTTAATTCTATAATTGTAAACAGAAGCTATTTTCCAAGTTTTCGTACTATTTTCATTATTTTTTAAAAAATAATCAGGAGCATCATTATTTAAAATCGACAAGCCATTAGCCTTACTTATAAATTTATATCCGTAAAGGCTATTAGTTAATGTAATATTTGATTTTTCTGATAATTTAATACCTATTCGACTGTTATAGTTTTGTTGAATGTTTCTCGAATTATTTACATTATTTTGATAAAAAGAACCATTATTATCAAATCTTGTAGAACTATAATCTATCTTTTGAGTGTTTTGCAAATATTGGTAATTTGATTTAATAATAAATCTTCCTCTTTTATAAGACAAAGAAGGATTTAAAGCCCAAAAATCATTACTTATACCGCTTATAGCACCTAGACTTCCTTTAATAAATTCTTCTGTTTTCTTTTTGGTAATAATATTTATGACGGCTCCCAAAAATTCAGTTCCATAAACTGCCGATGGATTGTTCATTACTTCTACTCTGTCAATATCAGCGGCATCAATCATGTTAACTTCTTTGGGCATCATTTCTATTCCATCAATAAATATTTTTGCGATTAAAGTACCGTCAACAATAGCACTTTCACCTTGCTGATCAATATAGACATTAGGAACTGTATTCAAAACTTCTCCCACTTTGGCGTTTTTTATAAAATCTTTTGAATCTATTTTATACGATGATTTCCGAGCCGAATTGATTATTTTTTCTTTAGTATTCACTATGACTTCCTTTAAATTTTCGGGCTCACTGGAAGTCATATTTACATCAAAAACATTGTTCTTTTGTACATTTTTTAATAGTTGCACATATTGTTTATAACCCAAATATTTCACTCTCAAAGACAAACTGTCAGTTTCAACATAATTAATATCTAGAAATTCATATAAACCTTTATTATTTGCTAGGACAAATCTTGAAGTTCCATTAACTTTCAATTCTACAATTGCATCTGGTAGATTTACATTAGCCGCAGAAATTTTTCCTGAAATGTTAATCTTTAGTTGAGAAAAAATACTTCCAGAAATAAGTAATAACACAACAGAAATAAATATTTTTGAGTTCATAAAATAATTTTATTTATAAAAATAAAAGTAAAAAAAATTCCCTATTAAAAAGTATCGGGAATTTTTAAGAAAATGTTTAAACTAAGCCCAAATATTTATTCCGATTGCATAGCAGTACAATTTCCTGTTATAGTTGCCCCATCAGGTGTTGTACCACAAGTCCTACTACTGTTATCACATCCATCCATAATAGGTGCAATTTTAGCAGTGGCATCAGTAATGGATCCAAAAGTTGCAATTGTTATTCCGAAAACTGCAAATATAAATTTTAAATAATTTTTCATTTTTTTTTATATTAAAACCTTTCCTAGTAAAAAATCACTAGGAAAGGTTTAATGAATATTTAGTAGTTTAAATGCCTACACCGCTAAGAGTAATTTCCTGTTATATTTTGTCCATCAGGTGTAGTACCACAATTTTTAATACTGTTATCGCAAGAATTATCAATCGGTGCAATTTTAGCAGTAGCATTAGTAATCGTTCCAAAAGTTGCAATTGTTACTCCGAACACTGCAACAACAAATTTCAAATAGTTTTTCATGTTGAAAAATTTTTTAGTTAATAAATAAATCATCTTATATATCTCGAGAATGTAAAGGATGCATAATTAAATTCAAAAACAAGAATAATTTTATCCTTATCGATAAAAACATTCATGATTCTTTTAGAGTTCAAATTATTGTAATTCAATTTATAACTCTGCACATATTGCAATGTATAATAAGAGTACTGGTCTATTATTATCGTATTATTATCATCTGATCTTGCTGAGAACACAAAAATATCACCATCTTTCATAAACATACCTACATTAGTAGCCCAAGTACCTCCTCTACTATAAAAATTATATCCTTTTTGATTAGTCAATATATCTGGTAATGGTACATTATCATTTGTATTTAGTTCTTTGGTAAATAAGCCATTACTATCAAAAAAATAAATTTTAGAATATTTATCACAAGCATAAGCAATTATATTTTTATCATATGTCTTAGTAAAATTACCCGAATAAATCAAACAATTTTTTGTCATTTCGCTTTGATCATTATTTTGAAGAATTTTAGTAGAAAATATTTCATTAGTATCTATATCAATAATATGGAAACCTGTATTATAACTGCTATTTTCAAATGATTCGCCAAAACATAAAAATTTAGTTTTTGAATTAGGAATTACTTTTAACGAAAATGCTTTGAAATTGTTTGAACCAATTTTTTTTGATTTTTTTGTTTCAAAATCATATACAAATAATTGAAACTTAACAATATAAAAAAGCCGATTTTTATCATATAATATGATGCTGCAAAAATTCGGTAATATGGCCGTTTTTGTAACTATTTTTGTAAAAACCAAATCCGAAAAATAAAATTTATATTCAGCTTTTTCAGCATCAATAACCATTTTATCACGTTCTACTAATGAATAATCGGAAGGGATATACATTATGTATTCACTACTATTCATTTTTTCAAACTTTTTATCAAATTTTAGTGGACTCTCAGCTACAAATTTTCTATCAAAAAAATAATCTTTTTTAGTACTTGAATCAAAAATATTAAGGACAATTACACTAAGAATTATAGCAGTAAAAAAAGTAACCACACCTACTAGAAATTTATTTTTCATCATCAATAATATTAAATATGTAAAAAGAATACAAAGAACCAATAGTTAAAACTACATTGATCAATAAGTGATATTGGTATTTAAGACCATTTAATACACCTCCACAACCACAAACTTCATACAATCCTTTGAATCTTAGCAAGGAAATATATAAAGTAAAAATTAACATTGTGAAGCCAAAAATCAAAAGACCTTTCTTTTTACAAAACATTAATATCAAAATTATAAAAACTTCTAAAGCAATAATTACAACAGAAAATACATCTGCTAAATCTTTGCTAAACAAAGTAGTTTTAATTAAATTGTTTTTAAAGGAATCTAATTTCACTAACTTATTTACCGCAGTATAGCAAAAAAAGAAAATTAAAAAAAGATAAATAATTTCTGCAATTACTTTTTGAATTTTATAAACTTTATTTGTCATTATTGAAAAATTCAAAATTAAAGATAAGTTAATGATTTTCACAAACATACAATTTTTCTTCTATATGAGAACTTTTTTAGAGAATTTTTATAAATATATTCTGAAATTAATTTCGTAAAAGAAACAAGAATCAGATAAATAGCTACTATAGAAAAAATTACATAAATGAAAGTAATAAAAAAATATCTGTAGTAATTACTTTACAAGTGTTTTATTTTGCACTATTATTAATAACTTAATGAGAATAGAACAAGTTAAAAAAAAAACACAGTTTTCTAATTATCAACAGATTGTAAATGTTTATATATTTCTTTATTGGATTTTTTAAAATAATATCAAGTTGAAAAATTGAACATAAACAAAAGACATCAGGATAGAAACTGATTTTGACTGGCAGAAACAACATTTCAAATCACTAAAAGCAGCTTATAGAAATTCTCCTTTTTTTGAATATTTTGAAGATGATATTCGGCCCATTTTTGAAAAAAAACAACTATTTTTATTGGATTTAAATTTTGAAATTGTAGCCCTTCTATCCAAATGTTTCCGAATAAAACTGGATTACACTACAACCACGGAATACTTTCACGAGGTTGATACCGAGACAACTACCGACTTAAGAGCTTTGGTCAACGGAAAAAAAGATCTTTCGATATTTGAAAACTACACACAGGTTTTTGATGATAAACATGGTTTTATCAACAATTTGAGTGTTCTGGATTTGCTGTTTAATGAAGGAAAATACGCGATGGATTATTTAAAAAAACAAGAATTGATTATCAAATAAAGCATTTTTCTACTTGCTACTCATAAGACAATCGTGCCATAATAGGAAAATGATCCGAGTTAATAAATCGAGGAAAGTTTTCAAATTTCTTTACTGACATTTTCTCATCGGCAAAAATATAGTCAATTCTGGCCGGGTAATACCTGAATTTATACGTCTCTCCAAAACCGGTTCCGGCTTCTTCAAAACTGTCTTTCATGTTGCCCTTTATGTTACGGTACACGTAAGAAAACGCACTATTATTCATATCTCCGCAAATAATTGTAGGGTAAATACATTTCATTTTGTGTTCCTTAAAAATCTCTGCTTGCTGTTGCTGTTGTTTGAACGCTTTGCTGATTCTGATAAAAAGCATTTGCGATTTTTGTTGATTAATGACCTCAATATTTTCATCAATTTCATCTACATCGGGAGAAATTTTGATAGATTGTAAATGCATGTTATAGACTCTGATAATGTCCTTTCCTTTTTTTATATCAGCAAAAATCACATTATTACTGGAGTTAGGAAACGTTATTTTCCCTTGATTAAGGATTGGAAATTTTGAAAATATTGCTTGTCCTGTTTTAATTTTATCACCATTCATAAAAATATAACGATGTGGATATACCTTTAAATCAATATTACCCGAAGATGAAAATTCCTGAATACACACTATATCTGGATTCTTATCATTTATAAAGTTTAAAATATCTGAGGGCACATCATCTCTATCGATCCACTTAAAAACATTTAGCAAGCGCACATTGTAGCTCATTATAGTAAAATCTTTTTCTTCTTTAATTACTTCCGGTGCTGAAAACTTATAGAATTTATTTATAAAAGTAATGCCAATCAATAATACTAAACCCGATACAATCAACTGTTTTTTGAATTGTATGGCCCAATACATAAAAAACAAGCCGTTTAATATAAAAAAAAGAGGCATAAAAAGTGTCAAAACTGACAAAAAAGGAAACGATTTAGGGGCTAGAAAAGGCAAAACATAGGCAGTAAAAGTCACAAGGGTAAGGACTATGTTCAAAAAAAACATTCCTTTATTAAACCATGAAAGATTTTTCATTTTTTTCTATATTTTATATTTAAACAAAAATGTTAACCACTTTAAAAAGCTTATTTACCTACTTTAAACAAGAACTCTTTCTCTTCTTTAGTCAAACTATCGTAACCGGACTGGCTGATTTTATCTAAAATCTCATCAATCTGTTGCTGTGCTTTATCTTTTTCAATTATTTTTGAAGCCGTTTTTTCAACAGGTTTACGGTAATTTTTGTGTACTTTTTTGAACGGTGTAGTAGGTTTTTTACGAAACAAATTTGTAAAAAAATCTAAACTACGAGATACAACTGTACTTAAATCCGTTCCATTTTGAAGCAATTTAATAAAAATAAAACCAAAAAGAGCTCCGGAAAGGTGAGAAATATGTCCACCCATATTTTCGGAACGCAGCTGCATCAAATCAATAATAATAATTACAGCGGTTATATGCCATAATTTGACATTTCCAATAATCAAAAGCTGTACGCTCATCAACGGATAATAAGTTGTAACAGCTACTAAAATACCCATGATAGCAGCTGAAGCCCCTACCATTGGTGCATTGATATTTAAAACATAAAACACCAGAATATAACAAATCCCCGCAAAAATGGCACTCAGAAGATACAAGCCCAACAACTGTTTGGAGGTAAAAAACGTCATAAACAATCTGCCTGAAAAATTCAAAACAATCATATTAAAAACAATATGCATGATGCCGCTGTGAAAAAAAGCATACGAAAGCAACGACCATGGTTTCCAGAGCAAATCCAACGGATTAGACGACAAACTCACATATTGAACATGATCAATATGGACACTCAACACGGATAAAAGTGCAAAAAACAACCACGGAAGCACAAACAAAGCGACATTCCAAAAGAGTAGCTGAGTCACTATTCCTCCCATTTTGTATTGTAATTTCAGGTCGTCGATAATATTCATAAGTTAATTGGGATTTAAGAGCTGCTGTTTAGGTTATATACTACTTTAAAAGCTGTTAGACTTTTAATTCCAACGGTTCTTATTGAACTGATTTTTCTTCCAGTACCACGTAATAATAAAACCAAATAAGGCGCCACCAACGTGGGCAAAATGGGCAATTCCGCCACCACCAAAAATTGATTTTCCTGAAATACCCAGGTACAAATCGATTAACACTAAACCCGGAACAAAATACTTTGCTTTTATGGGTACAGGAATAAACATCAAAGACAACTCAGCATTAGGAAACATAAAGGCAAAGGCTACTATCGTTCCATAAATAGCGCCAGAGGCTCCCACTGCAGTACCTACATAGGCACTTGTGAAATTCTGAAAATCAGAAACCGCTAAGATCTCCTGCCATCTGGTATCAATCTTACCTTCGTTCAAAATTTGCAAAATTTCTTGTTTAGAAAAACCATTAGCCATTAGCGTATTCAATCCGTCTTGAAAATAGTAATAATTGACTCCGGTATGCAACAACGCTGCACCTAATCCGCAGGAAACATAGAAAAATAAGAATTTCTTACTTCCCCACATTTGCTCTAAAGCAGATCCAAAAGAATATAACGCAAACATATTGAAAAAAATATGCATAAAACCGCCATGCATAAACATGTGCGTCACCGGTTGCCACAATTGAAAACTTGGGTTTTCCGGAAAATACAATGCTAATATTTTATAGGCGGGCTCTTTTATAATCAGTGTCCCTACAAAAAACAATACATTGATAATAATTAATTGTTTTACGGTTTCAGTAACGTTTCTCATAATGCAAATTTTTTATCTAAATCTTCCACACGCATGGTGATGAAAGTGGGTTTATAGAATGGGGAAACATTTGGGTCTTTACAGGCAAAAAGTCCGTTGACCAAATTTTCCTGTTCTTTTTCTGTCAGGTGTGTTCCTGTTTTCACGGCTAAACTTTTGGCCATCGATTTGGCAATCGTATCGTTCTGGCTGAAACTGCTTTCTGGTATTCCGTCCTGCAAATCACTTAATAATTGTTCTAAAACCAGTGAAACTTCACTCTCCGTTACATTTACCGGTATTCCTGAAATAACAATATGATCGGTATTATTTTCTTCAAAAACAAATCCGGTATTCATTAATGATAATTGTAATTCCCCGATAAGCTCCATTTCGCTTGACGAATAAAATAGGTTCAAAGGAAATAATAACTGCTGACTTGAGGCTTGATTAACCGTCATATTGACCAAAAACTGTTCATACAAAACACGTTGGTGCGCCCGCTGCTGATCGACAATTACCATTCCGGATTTGATGGAGGAAACAATATATTTTTTATGTATTTGATACGTTTTATGAACAGAATGCTCCACTTCTTCGTCATTAAATAAAGACGAGGTAACTTCTTCATTTTCGAAAGTCAAATGCCCTATTTCATCCGTATCCTGTTTTAAGCCTACGTATAAACTTTCCCAATTAGCGGTTGGTTCTGGTTTTCTATAACTGGAAAATTGCTTACTGGGTTTTTCTTCAGAAAACGGATTGAAGTTGCCATCTACCTGAATCGTCGGTGTAGCACCTTCTAAATCTTTGTAATGATACGGCGTATCTAAATTTGAATCGCGATCAAAATCTAATACTGGAGCCACATTAAACTGGCCCAAACTATGCTTTATTGAAGATCGTAAAATAGCATATAAAGCATGTTCGTCATCAAACTTAATTTCCGTTTTAGTGGGATGAATATTGATATCAATAGTGTTGGGTGGCACTGACAAATATAAAAAATAACTGGGCTGCGCACCGTCTTTCAAGATTCCGTCATAGGCAGCCATAACCGCATGATGCAAATAACCGCTTTTTATAAAACGGTCATTGACAAAGAAAAATTGTTCTCCACGATTTTTTTTGGCAAATTCTGGTTTGCTTACAAATCCTTGAATTGTTACAATTTCAGTTTCTTCCTGAACCGGAACTAATTTTTCATTGGTTTTACCTGAAAAAATATTCACAATTCGTTGTCGTAAAGTTGATGGAGGCAAGTTGAACATTTCACTGCCGTTGTGATAAAATGTAAAATGTATTTTTGGATGAGCCAAAGCCACACGCTGAAACTCATCCACTACATGGCGGTATTCTACGGTGTCCGACTTTAAGAAATTCCGTCGTGCTGGAATATTAAAAAACAAGTTTTTCACGGCAAATGAAGTTCCTTTAGGCAAAACAGCTACCTCTTGAGATACGAATTTACTGCCTTCAACAATAATATGGGTTCCAAGTTCTTCCTGATCTTGTTTGGTTTTCATTTCCACATGGGCAATTGCCGCAATAGATGCTAATGCTTCGCCACGAAACCCTTTGGTATGCAGTGAAAATAAATCTTCGGCATG
This sequence comes from Flavobacterium sp. LS1R10, assembly GCF_003968825.1. Lineage (NCBI taxonomy): Bacteria > Pseudomonadati > Bacteroidota > Flavobacteriia > Flavobacteriales > Flavobacteriaceae > Flavobacterium > Flavobacterium sp. LS1R10. Next base: position 248,114 of record NZ_RYDH01000004.1, read on the forward strand.
ACGGATTTTGGAGGTAGCATGGCGCTCAAAACACAAACGCGCATCAGTAACACTCATCCCTAAACCATTGTCAATGACTTGAACCAATGCTTTTCCGGCATCTTTAATAATTAGTTTGATATCCGTTGCTCTGGCATCTACCGCGTTTTCGAGCAATTCTTTGACTACCGAAGCGGGTCTTTGAACGACTTCGCCAGCAGCAATTTGATTGGCAACATGATCCGGAAGTAATTGAATTATACTCGACATTAAAAAAATTAGGTTTAAAGTTTATCCCTTTGACTGTACTTCGACTTCGCTCAGTATAGACTTCTCCGGGCGACAATAGTTTATTATAAAACCAAGAAGCACAAATTTAATGAATTTCTACGGGGAATGGTAGCGTATTTAATCATAAATAAAACAAAAAACCTATACTATATATGCAATAGTATAGGTTAAAGAATTATAAATTTTTATTCTTATTCTTTTAATTCCAATGGCAAATTTTCAATTTGCAAAGCACCGGAAGACAGTAACTGTTGGTTATCGAACTGATGATTCAAGGATGCCTGCTGGCGGATATAAGCCATTTTTATAGCAGCAATAGCTGCTTCAGTCCCTTTATTTCCATGAATTCCTCCGCTTCTATCAATTGATTGTTGCATGGTATTATCTGTCAAAACACAAAAGATAACCGGAACATCCGTTTGAACATTCAAATCTTTTATTCCCTGCGTAACGCCTTCACACACAAAATCAAAATGTTTGGTTTGTCCTTGGATGACGCACCCTATAACAATAACAGCATCCACATTTTGAGTTTGCAACATTTTTTTGGCTCCATAGACAAGTTCAAAACTCCCTGGAACATTCCACCGTATGATTTGTCCGGAAGGAACTTCATTTTCTAATAATGTCTTGAATGCCCCATCAAAAAGCCCTTCGGTGATGGTGTCATTCCATTCTGCAACTACAATTCCGAAACGAAATTTTTTCGCGTCTGGAACCATATTTTTGTCATACTCGGATAAATTTTTATTTTCGGTAGCCATCTTATTTAGTTTTCAGTCACAGTCGCAGTATGCAGTTTCTGGAAACTAAAAACTGTGACTATTAACTTTTATATTATTGTGCCAATCCTATTAAAACGTCAACTGAAGCAGCTTCTGGAGCGCCCTCATAATTTTCTTTGATGTCAGTAAAATATTTCAATGCCTCTTCTTTATTTCCTAGAGCCAAAGCTGTTTTTCCGGCCTTCAATAAGAAACGTGGTGTTGTAAAATCATTTTTATTAGATCCTGCCGCTTTTACATAATTCTCTAACGCTTCTTTTGGTTGATTTTTTTGAGAATAAGCATCTCCAATTGCTCCTTTTGCCAACGCACTTAAAACAATATCATCCGATTTAAATTTACCTAAATAATCAATCGCTTCAGTATATTTTCCGGTATTCAAATAGGCAATTCCCGCATAATAATTAGCTAAATTTCCAGCATCAGTTCCAGAATATTCATCTGCAATTTTCAGGAATCCAAATTTACCTTCTGAACCATCCAAAGACAGCTTATATAAGGAGTCACTTGCCACTCCATCAGTTGCTTTTTGAAAATTTTGTTGTGCCACGAACATTTCATTAGCGGCTTCCTCTTGTTGTGGCGCAGCAATAAATCTTTGGTAGGCTAAATATCCAATAGTAAATAGGGTAGCAGCGGCAACTAATCCAATAATAATTTTTTGGTTTTTAGCTACCCAATCCTCCGTTATTGTAGCGGTTTGATCTAATTTAGAAAATACTTCTGCTGTTGTACTGTCCTTATCATCAATTACTACTGCTTCAACGCCGTCTTTTGTTTCTTTTTCTTTTGGTGCTTTATATCCTCTTTTATTGTAAGTAGCCATTTAAATTTAATTTAGTGAGTCGCAAAAATAAAATTTTTATTCAAACCCACACAAAAAATATGCTTTTATATTTAAAAAAAATATCTTATCAGATTCTTTGTTTCCAAAGACAAAATAATTCTCATAGAAAAAACAGAAAAGACGGTTTTATCGATATTTTTCAATAATTTGCACCCACTTTGAAAAGTCTGTTCAAAAACAGCAAAGTTCTCAATACCAGCAAGCCTTACCCATGTATTTAAAAAAAATTTCACTGTTCAATTATAAGAATTTTTCTGAAGCTAATTTTGATTTTGACTCTAAAATAAATTGCTTTGTAGGTAAAAACGGTATTGGCAAAACAAATGTGCTCGATGCAATCTACCATTTATCGTACGGAAAAAGCTATTTTAATCCATTGGCGGTACAAAACATCAAACATGGAGCCGAATTTTTCGTTATAGATGCTGCATTTGAAAAAAACGAAAGAACGGAACAAATTGTCTGCAGCCTTAAAAAAGGACAGAAAAAAATATTGAAACGCAACGGCAAAGCCTACGACAAATTCTCAGATCATATTGGGTTTATTCCTTTAGTGATTATTTCTCCGGCCGATAGAGATTTGATTGTGGAAGGCAGCGAAACCCGACGGAAATTCATGGACAGTGTGATTTCGCAACTGGACTCCCACTATTTACAGCAACTTATTCAATACCAGAAAGTAATGAGTCAGCGCAATGCTTTGTTGAAATATTTTGCGTTAAATCATGTTTTCGATACTGACACGCTCTCCATATATAATGAACAACTCAATGGTTTTGGAAACTATATTTTCGAAAAAAGAAAAGCATTTATAGAACAATTCATTCCTATTTTCAATACCCATCATCAAGCTATAACGGGTTCACAGGAAACCGTGCAACTCGTTTACGAAAGCCATTTATTCGAAAAAGACTTGTTGACCCTTTTACAGGAAAATATCAATAAAGACCGAGCGTTACATTATACGAGTGTAGGAATCCATAAAGACGATTTAGCCTTTGAAATTGACCAACATCCAATAAAGAAATTTGGCTCGCAAGGCCAACAAAAATCGTATTTGATCGCTTTAAAATTAGCGCAATTTGAGTTTTTAAAAAAACAAAGCGGTGTAAAACCAATTCTGTTATTTGATGATATTTTTGATAAATTAGACGAAAGTCGCGTGGCCAAAATAATCGAAATGGTCAACAGCGATACTTTTGGTCAACTTTTCATTTCAGATACCCATCCGGAACGTACGGAAGTTATTCTAAAATTGACCCATCAGAGCTATAAAATTTTCAACTTATAACTTTTATTTAGTACTTTATAAGGCCTGAAAATTGAAAAAACACCTAATTTAGCGTATTCAATTATAAATCAAATTACAATGAAATTCAGTTCAATATTCGTATTAATCATATCTTTTGCTTTTTTATCTTGTAATGGACAAGCATCAAAAGAAAGTCAAACTATCGATGCAAAAGCTTTTAGCGAAAAAATTGCGGCAACACCAAATCCACAAATTCTGGATGTACGAACGCCTGCGGAATTTTCGTCAGATCATATCGATAAAGCCGTAAATGTAGATTGGCTCGGAGACAGCTTTGTTGCAGGCACCGAAAAACTAGACAAAACAAAACCTGTTTTCGTGTACTGCAAAAGCGGCGGAAGAAGTCAAAGTGCCGTTGAAAAACTGGAAGAACTTGGCTTTACAAATGTTTACCAATTACAAGGCGGAATATTAAAATGGGACGCTGCAGGACTGTCTAAACCAAGCAACAAAATCACTGGAATGACTTTGCAGGACTACAATAAATCAGTAGACTCTGATAAAAAAATATTGGTTAGTTTTTATGCAGAATGGTGTGCGCCATGCAAAAAAATGACGCCCTACATCACAAAAATGCAAACTGAACTAGCAGATAGCGTAACCATCATACGATTGGATGCCGACAAAAACAAAACCTTAATGACCGAAATGAAAATCAGTGAACTTCCTACTCTATTATTGTATGAAAAAGCAGCAGTAAAATGGAGAAAATCCGGTTTCATTAGCGAAGAAGAATTAAGAAAACAAATACAATAGTACAAGATGCTTTCAAAAGAAACACTGCAATTTCTTGATGATTTAAAAGCCAATAACAACCGGGATTGGTTTCTGGAAAACAAAAAACGCTACGAAAGGTTCAAGAAAGACTACCAACAACTAGTTGGGGATTTACTGGACGCCATGAAACCTCTGGATCCATCGTTGGAAATGCTGGAAATTAAAAATTGTACGTTCAGAATCAATCGCGACATTCGGTTTTCTAAGGACAAAACGCCTTACAAATCGCATTTGGGAATCTGGCTTTCGTCTGGTGCCAAAGGGCTGAATCGTTCCGGCTATTACATTCATCTGGAAAAAGGCGCGAGTTTTATTGCCGGCGGATTGTACTGCCCGGAATCCCATGACTTAAAAAAAATGCGCAAAGAAATAGCATTTTTTCATGAGGATCTGGAAGCTATTCTTGAGAAGAAAGATTTCAAAAAAGAATTTAACGACTTTGATCGTAATGAAAAAAATACCCTGAAAAACCCGCCACGAGGGTACGAAAAAGAACATCCGGCTATTGAATTATTAAAACTAAAGAGTTTTGAGTCTTCACAGAAAATTGATTTTTCGGCAGCTGCCAAAAAAGATTTTGTTGCCGTAATGAGTCAAAAACTGATTGTGCTAAAACCATTGAACGATTTCATCAATCGAGCCTTAACTTCCGAGTAATTCAAATGATATCGACAAAAAAGAGAAGGATACTTTTTTTGGGGGAATCCTACAGAGCCGATGCCATCACCTGGATGAATGGACTCAAGGAATTTGGTGATTTCGAAATTATAACATGGGAATTAAAAACGCCTAGCGATAGTTTTAAGAACCGAATACTACGGATTTTCGAATTTGAACTTGCTGTTTTAAAAATCAGAAAAATAATCCAACTGCAAAAACCGGATATGGTAATCGCGGAACGAACCACCAGTTATGGTTTTCTTGCTGCATTGTCCGGAGTAAAACCAGTTGCAATCGCACAACAAGGCGGAACAGATTTGTGGCCGGAAAAATCTATTTCACTTCCATTAAAAAAAATAATTCAGCATTACGCTTTCAAAAAAGCCGATTTAATTCACGCTTGGGGACCCGTGATGATTTCATCTATGCTGGAGGCTAAAGTTGACATGAGTAAAGTTTTGGTATTACCAAAGGGAATTGATTTGGTACAATTTGGCAATCAAAACACTGCCAATCCTGAAAAAATTTGCGCTATCGTCACCCGCTCTTTGATGCCTGAATACTGCCATGCTATTATTTTAAAAGCGTTTGCTGTTTTAAACCAAAAAGGGATAGATTTCGTCCTTACCATTGTAGGAGACGGAACACAACTTTTTAAATTAAAAGAGTTAGCAAAAAAGTTAAACATTGAAAATAAAGTCAATTTTACCGGAAGAATTCTGAATACGGAATTGCCAAAGCTATTGCAAGAATCAAACATTTACATCAGTATGCCCGTAACGGAAGGCGTTTCGGCATCCTTATTTGAAGCAATGGCAACAAATTGTTATCCAATTGTAAGTGCTATTTCCGGAAATAAAAGCTGGATTAAACACCGCAAAAACGGGCAATTAGTCCCCGTAGATGATTACAATAAACTTGCCGAAGAATTAATTTGGGCATTTGAAAACGATAAATACCGAAACGAAGCTGTTTTTATGAATAGAAAAATTGTTGAAAAAAATGCTGATTATAGTATTAACATGAAGATTATTGCCCATAAATACCACGAATTAATCAACCAAAATCAATCCAATTAATTATGTGTGGAATTAATGGAATCTTGCATTTACAATCTCAGAAAAAAGTAAACGAACGCGTTCTTACTAATATGCGGGATTCTCTGAAACATCGCGGCCCGGATGACAAAGGATTATTTATAGCAAACAATATTGGTTTTGGACACCGAAGACTTTCAATCTTGGATGTTTCAGTAGCCGGACACCAGCCTTTCCTATCCGAAGACGGAAGATATGTGCTCATTTATAATGGCGAAATTTATAACTACAAAGAATTTTATCCAGAGTTAAAAAGTAATGGATTTGATATCAGAACGACCTCAGACACGGAGGTTTTGATGAAATTATTTCAATTGTACGGTTTAAAAATGCTCCACCGCCTAAATGGTATGTTTGCTTTTGCTGTTTGGGATACATTAGAAAAAAAGCTGACTCTTGTTCGAGACAGAATGGGCGTTAAACCGCTATATTATTCTTTTTATAACGAAACATTTTATTTTGCATCGGAACAAAAAGCACTTTTCACGGCTGGAGTTCCGCTTAAAATGGCGCAAGACGGACTGGAAGAATATGTTTTTAACCGATTTGTAGCTGGAGAAAACACGCTGTACCTAAACGTAAAAAAGGTGTTGCCTGGCAATAGCCTAATTATTGAAGAAGGCGGAAAAACCATTATGGAAAACTGGTGGAATCTAAAAAAGGAAATTCAAAACCACCCTGAAATAAAAAATCCGGTCGAATGGTTTCGGGAAACCTTTGATGATTCAGTTAAAATGCGCATGGTAAGTGACGTGCCTGTAGGTGTTTTATTGAGTGGTGGACTGGATTCCTCCTCTGTTTTAGCCTCGTTACACCATCAAAAATATAAAGACATTCAGACGTTCAATATGGGTTTCAAAGAAAAGGAACACAATGAAGCGCATTTAGCAAAAATGATGGCCGAGAAGTTCAATTATGGATTTCACACCATGCAATTAGAAGATGAGAATCTTTATGATCAGTTAATACGTTCCACTTATTTTCAGGATGAACCCATCATGCATTTAAGCGAACCACATATTTTAGCAGTGTCTCAAATGGCAAAACCTGCCGTAAAAGTATTGCTTTCCGGCGAAGGTGCTGATGAGTTAATGGGGGGTTATGTACGCTACAAAGCTTTGAAATATCCGTCTTTGTTAAATTCAATTGCAACCATCAGCAACATCGAATTATTTTCTAAAAAACCGAGGTATGAAAAGCTGCGTCGTTATGCTCAAATTAGTAAAAAATCTGATTTGGTTATTTACAATGGCTCTACTATTTATCCAAATGATATTGCGGAAACTTTTGGTATTAATACCCCTCCTGAAAACGAATACCGAAAACAAATTTACAAAGAAGCGAAATCTTTGTATCCTGACAACTTACGGAGACAAGCCCTTTATTTTGACCAACACACCTATTTATGCTCACTACTGGACAGGAACGATCGCTGTACAATGGGCGCATCCATTGAGTGTAGAGAACCATTTTTGGACCCAAGATTAATTATTGGTCTAGGATCATTGGATGACAAGTGGCTCTTCTCAGGAAAAAAATGGAAATTCATTCTAAAAAAAGCAATGGAAGAACGTTTACCAAATGAAATTCTGAATTTCAGAAAAGTAGGTTTGAGTGCGCCTTGGGGCGATTATATCACAAAGAGTCACGCCTTTAAAGATGAACTAGAGTCTTTTGCAAAAAGTGATCTGTTTCAAATCCCTTATTTTGAACATATTCACATCCAGAAACTGATAATGAATTTACAAAAAGGCGACACCAGAATGACGCCGTACATAATGCCGTTGTTTATGATGCATATCTGGATGAAAACGTATGCAACTAAATTTTAATCCTTACTTTTGGTGCAGGATTCAACAACACAAAACGCCCTTTCTTTTATGGAAATAGTACCTAATTTCTCTTTAAAAAAATACAACACATTTGGTATTGAAGCCAAAGCAAAACAGTTTGTCGCCATTCATTCTATACAGGATTTGATAACTATTTTACAAGAAAATAAAACGCAGCAAAAATTTATTTTGGGCGGAGGTAGCAACATGCTTTTGACAAAAGACATTGATGCCCTTGTGATTCATATCGATTTGAAAGGCAAAAAAATCCTTGAAGAAAACGAAGACTTTGTGTGGGTCAGAAGTCAGGCGGGCGAAAACTGGCATGAATTTGTGCTTTGGACCATCGATCAAAATTTTGGAGGATTAGAAAACATGTCACTAATTCCCGGAAATGTAGGGACTACGCCGGTCCAAAACATTGGTGCTTACGGAACTGAAATCAAAGATACTTTTGTTTCCTGTGAAGCAATGACGGTAGCAAATCAGGAAATAAAAATTTTCACAAAGGACGAATGTCATTTTGGTTACCGGGAAAGTGTTTTCAAAAACGAAATAAAAAACCAATACATCATTACATCAGTTGTTTTTAAATTGACTAAAAAGAACCATAAAATCAATACTTCTTACGGCGATATTTCGGCTGAATTAACCAAAAATAACATCAGCAATCCGACTTTAAAGGACGTCAGCAATGCTGTAATTACCATTCGACAAAGCAAATTACCCGACCCGGCAGTATTGGGAAACAGTGGCAGTTTCTTTAAAAATCCGATTCTGTTAAAATCCGATTTCGAAAAAATTTACAAGAAATTTCCTGAAATGAAATATTTTGATATTTCAGAAACTGAAGTAAAAGTTCCTGCTGGATGGCTGATAGAACAGGCCGGTTTCAAAGGAAAACGTTTTGGCGATGCCGGAATCCATAAAAATCAAGCGCTGGTTTTAGTGAATTATGGTCATGCAACCGGACAGGAAATTTTGAATGTTTCTAAAAATATTCAGGACACTATTTTTAAAATTTTTGGCATCCATATTGAGGCCGAAGTAAATGTGATTTAGGTGCTTGGCATTAGTCCAATAAATTTTAAAATCGTTTTACTAATCCCTATTCCTAATTCCCAAAAACCCAATCCTAAAATGTACACTCCAGAAATCTACAAAAACGAAAATCAGGAAGAAATCAAAAAATTTCTGCAAGAGAATAGTTTTGGTATTTTAATCAATCAAACCAATGGGAAATTGTGTGCCACACATATTCCTTTGGAACTGGAAACCAACAAAGAAGGCAAGGAAATTTTATGTGGGCACATTTCTAAAGAAAACCCACAATGGAATGGTTTTATAGACAACGACGAAATTTTAGCTGTATTTTCCGGACCTCACAGTTATATTTCTTCTTCTTGGTACGATCATGAAAATGTTCCAACATGGAACTATATTGCGGTTCATGTGTACGGAAAAATAAAAATTATTGAAGGAGAAGCCATCATTGAATCCTTAAAAAAACTGGTCGATAAGTACGAACAGAATTCTGAAAACCCGATTCGTATAGCAGATTTATCTAAAAAAACCATGATGCAAACTCGCGGTATTGTCGCCTTTGAAATTGAAATAACTGAAATTCAAGCCACAAAAAAATTATCTCAAAACAGAGACGAAAAAAACCATCAAAACATCATTTCTGAGTTAGAAAAAACAAAAGATTTTCAGTCAATAGCAGTTGCAAATGAGATGAAGAAATGCCCACTATAAATTCTTTTAAAAATCATAATTTATAATTTACAATTCCTAATTCTATTCATACCTTTGCACTCTGCCGTCCCGAAGCTTCGGGATCGGGGATTTAAACACTCATTAAACTCAGATGCTTATACTAATTCTTTACTTTTTTATTTTTATTATTGCGGTTCAAATTTTATATTATCTAGGTGTTTTTGGGAAATTTGCTTTCGCCAAAATCCAAAAAATAACACCAAAAAGAATCCCCATTTCAGTTATTGTTTGTGCCAAAAACGAAGAAGAAAATGCAGCAAATTTCATCCCTTTACTGGCGGAACAAAACTATCCTGATTTTGAAATTGTCTTGATTGACGATGCCTCAAGTGATGCTACTCTGGCTATTTTTGAAGGTTTTGAAAAACAATATCCAAATATTCGTTTGGTAAAAGTACAAAACAACGAAGCCTTTTGGGGAAACAAAAAATATGCGTTGACATTAGGAATAAAAGCCGCAAAAAAAGAGTATTTACTATTCACTGATGCGGATTGTTATCCCACTTCAAAGGACTGGATAACAGCCATGAGTTCTCAATTTACGATGCAAAAAACTATCGTGTTGGGGTATGGGAAATATGAAAAAATTGCCAATTCTTTCCTGAATAAAATAATTCGTTTTGAAACTTTGTTAACCGCGATTCAATATTTTTCCTGGGCAAAAACAGGACATCCGTACATGGGTGTAGGAAGAAATTTAGCGTATAAAAAAGAAGAGTTTTTCAATGTAAATGGTTTTATTGATCACATGCAAATTCGTTCCGGTGACGATGATTTATTTGTAAACCAGGCGGCAAATGCTAGAAATACCACTATTGCTTTCACGCCGGAAAGCATTACGCTTTCCAGACCAAAAAAAACTTACAAAGACTGGCTGATTCAAAAAAGACGACATGTGGCTACGGCAAATTATTACAAACCTTTTGATAAATTACAATTAGGTCTGTTTTACTGTTCGCAATTGTTATTCATTTTATTGCCCATTGTATTGCTGTCTTTTCAATTCCAATGGATATTAGTGCTTAGTTTAATTGCGCTTCGGTATCTTGTAACATGGATTGTCATCGGATTTTCGGCAGGCAAATTAAAAGAAAAAGATGTTGTATATTGGTATCCAATAATTGAATTGGTATTGCTATTTACTCAAATCAATATTTTTATAACAAATACATTCTCAAAACCAGTCCATTGGAAATAAACGAACAGATAGAAAAAGCAAAACAAGGCGATCAAGTTGCCTTCACTTTTCTGTTGAATCATTACTGGAATGAAGTATATGGTTTTATGCTGAAACGCACCGAAAACGAAACCAATGCCGAAGATATCACCATTGAGACGTTCTCGAAAGCTTTTGATAAAATAGCCACTTACAATGCGGAATTCCAGTTCAACACCTGGCTTATTGCTATTGCAAAAAACGTTCACATCGATTTATTGCGGAAAAAAAAATCGAGTCTTTTTGTAGAAATTACCGATGAACACGACCAGCAAGCCTACAATATTGCCGACACTACTCCATCTGCGGAAGATGAATTGATAACGGAACAAAATCTTTCCCGATTACTGCAATTCATTAAAGAATTGAAACCCCATTATCAAGAGGTGATACAGTTGCGTTATTTTCAGGAAATGAGTTACCAGGAAATTGCTAACAAGATTGATGAGCCGCTAAGTAATGTCAAAATTAAGTTGCTTCGTGCCAAGAAATTATTGGCAGAAATCATTAAAAGTAGAAGGTAAATTTATCTTAAAGAATATAGCAAATCTATTTTTTGATTTTCAAATTTATTATCTAAACCAAAAGAATATAAAAGCCTCAAAATTATTATTGGAAATATCAAAAAGGGTAACTTACTTAAAAAGTTTATCTTGTTTTTTAAATTCAATATATGTCTATTATCAGACTCGTCACTATTCCAAAAAAAGTAAAATAAACTAACGGTCTTCCTATAATATCTCCTTCTTTATAATTACTTACATATCCTTGAGAATTTTCTACATCTTCACAACCATGAAAAACATATACTTCATTATTCCATAAAACTCTAACAAATTGAATAATTCCAAAAATGAAATAGAAAACAAATAGCAGATATAAAAAAGATTCCATTCATTTTGAAGCTTTTTTATACCTGATTTTTTTTACGAGTGTACCTTAATCTAATTGAGCTCTGATGGTAGTGGTATCCCTTGCCGCCATTTCGAGAAACATAGCAAAAAGCATGGATATACCGAAAATCAGAACGACTACTTCCTAAGAAAAGCGACTCTAGTACTGCCAAAGTATCCGTATCTCTTTATTCAAATAAACAACGAAACGAATCTACAAATAAACTCTATTCCTTATCTTTGTACTTTGAAAATTTAAATATGGAAATAGTTTTAGAAAATACTTTACCAACTGCAAAGCCAAAATGGTTGAAGGTAAAACTCCCAATAGGAAAAAAATACACTGAGCTTCGTGGCTTAGTGGACAAATATAGCTTAAATACAATTTGTGCCTCCGGAAGTTGCCCTAATATGGGTGAATGCTGGGGTGAAGGAACAGCAACTTTTATGATTCTGGGAAACACTTGTACGCGCTCTTGTGGTTTTTGCGGGGTAAAAACAGGAAGACCCGAAACCGTAGATTGGGATGAGCCCGAGAAGGTAGCGCGTTCTATCAAAATCATGAATATCAAACACGCCGTGATTACCAGCGTTGACAGAGATGACTTAAAAGATGGCGGCTCAATCATTTGGATAGAAACCGTAAAAGCCATTCGAAGAATGAACCCCAATATAACACTGGAAACGCTGATTCCTGATTTTCAAGGTATCGAAAGAAATATTGACCGTATCGTAGAAGCCAATCCTGAAGTAGTTTCGCATAACGTAGAAACGGTACGCCGATTAACCCGTGAAGTCCGCATTCAGGCAAAATACGACAGAAGTTTAGCCGTATTACGCTACTTGAAAGAAAAAGGAATTAAGAGAACAAAATCAGGTATTATGCTAGGTCTGGGCGAGCAGGAAGCCGAAGTTTTTCAAACCATGCGGGACTTGCGGGAAGCCAATGTGGATATTGTTACAATAGGTCAGTACTTGCAACCCAGCAAAAAACATTTGCCGGTAAAAGAATTCATAACACCCGATCAATTTGCAGTATACGAGAAATTTGGTTTAGAACTAGGGTTCCGTCATGTAGAAAGCGGACCATTAGTTCGGTCCTCTTACAAAGCACAAAAACATATATTATAAATAGTTTCTTCGTTTATTTGTTTAATCGGTTAACCAAATAAACGAATAAACGAATAAATGAATCCATTTGAAAACAAGAATTGCCATAAATGGTTTTGGAAGAATCGGCCGAAATTTATTCCGATTACTTTTAAACCATCCCTCAATAGAAGTTGTTGCCATAAATGATATTGCCGACAAGAAAACAATGGCCCATTTAGTGAAATATGATAGTATTCACGGGGTGTTACCCTTTACGGTCAGCGATGATGAAAAAGGAATTCTGGTAGACGGAAATCATTTTTTGTTTTTCCATGAAAAAACTATTTCCAATCTGGACTGGAAAAGTGTAGACATTGATTACGTAATCGAATCCACAGGTAAATACAAGACTTTTGAAGCGCTGAATGCCCATATCTTGGCTGGGGCCAAAAAAGTAATCCTTTCCGCACCATCAGAAGTAGACACTATCAAAACAGTCGTTTTAGGTGTCAATGACTGTATACTTGACGGAACGGAAACCATTATATCAAATGCCAGCTGTACTACCAATAATGCCGCTCCAATGATCAAAGTAATCAATGACCTTTGCGGTATAGAACAAGCCTACATTACTACGATTCACTCGTACACCACAGACCAGAGTCTGCACGACCAACCACATAAAGACTTGCGTCGCGCCAGAGGAGCAAGTCAATCTATTGTACCCACAACAACTGGCGCTGCAAAAGCGTTGACAAAAATATTTCCCGAGTTTGAAGGTAAAATTGGCGGTTGCGGCATCCGGGTACCTGTCCCTGACGGCTCCTTGACTGACATCACATTCAATGTAAAGCGCACAGTAACAATACAGGAAATAAATGCCGCCTTCAAAAATGCTGCACAAACTACTTTAAAAGGTATTTTAGATTATACCGAGGACCCAATTGTTTCAGTTGATGTCATTGGCAATAAAAATTCTTGTATATTCGATGCTCAACTCACTTCGGTTATTGATAAAATGGTAAAAGTAGTTGGATGGTATGATAATGAAATTGGTTATTCATCCAGAATAATTGACCTAATACTATTGACAGAAAATAACCACGAAAAAATTTAATTACAAATGAATTATTTTTTCGTGTTTATTATTGTTTTTTACTCCTCACTGTTTCCTCAATCTACAGAGAAAACGGACAGTATTTTATATTACACTAGTTAAGGAACTCCAGCATTCAAACTAACAATTAAAAGAGGCACTGCTACACCCTCAAAAAGCAATCCTTTATGCGACTCGAAATAAAAACATAGAAGATCAAGCACTTCAGAATTATAATCTGGATAAAATTTATTTTGATTTAAAAGAGTATGATAACAACATAGAAACGTTCTCTAAGAGCGCGACTTTATTTTCAAGTTTTAAACCCCTCTGAATGCCATCAACGGAATTACCCATTTGTTATTGGTAGAAAACCCAAATGAAATTTAATCAACAATGCGCTAAAATTTACACAAAACGGAGCCGTACACGTAATTACCAAACTGCACTCTTTGCAGAATGAAAATGCAACTTTATATTATGAAATTACTGATACCGGAATTGGAATCCCCGAAGATAAACTGGCAAGTGTTTTTGACAATTTTTCCCAAAGTTCCATAGAAGTAAATCGAAAATATGGCGTCACGGGGCTAGGATTAACTATTATAAAAAAATTAATTAAAATACTGGGTGGCCAAATTAAACTAAAAAGTACTGTAGGAGAAGGATCTACATTTTCATTCCTGCCGGACTTTAAAATAAGTGAGCAACCGTTACAAGAGGAAACCAAACCAAAAGCAAACTATGATTCTAAATTATTATATAAAAAAAAACTTTTGGTAGAGGACAATAAAATTAACCAAATGATCACTAAAAAGATGCTGATCAATAAAGGAATCATTTGTGAATTAGTTGACAATAGGGAAGATGCCATTGATTTAGTTCGGAAAAACAAATTTGACTTGGTTCTTATGGACGTTCATTTACCGGGTATCAACGGCACGATCGCTACAGAATTGATTAGAATATTTGATAAAACCACCCTCATCATAGCGTTTACGGCGATCACATTGCATGAAAACCGCAAAATGCTCTTGTCTTTTGGAATGAATGAAGTCATTACAAAACCGTTCGCCCCAGAGGAATTTTACATAACAATCGCTGAATACATCTAGTCATTAATAGTTTAAAATCAATTCTTTAATAAGACTCCTCACTTGCGGTTCAGCTTTTTTTGCTGCTTCCAATACTTCATCGTGTGAAATAGTGCCAATACTTTCTTCATTACCCATATCCGTAATTACAGAAATTCCAAAGGTCTCCAGATCCATGTGACGGGCCACAATTACTTCAGGAACGGTTGACATCCCAACACAATCTGCACCAAGAATCTTGACCATTCTATATTCAGCCAAAGTTTCAAAAGTAGGCCCTTGAAGCCCCAGATAAATTCCTTCATGAACCTCGATATGAAGTTGCTTAGCTAATTCAGTCGCTTTTGCAATCATTTTTCTCGAATACGGCTCACTCATATTTACAAAACGAGGCCCAAAACGTTCGTCATTTTTCCCACGTAAAGGGTGCTCCGGCGTCATATTGATATGATCCGTAAGCATCACAATAGAGCCTACTTTATAAGCCGGATTCACACCGCCTGATGCATTTGAAACCACTAATTTCTCAATCCCTAAAAACTTCATCACTCGCACCGGAAAAGTCACTTCAGTCATCGAATAGCCTTCGTAAAAATGAAACCGTCCCTGCATGGCCACTACTTTCTTACCGCCTATTGTTCCAAAAACCAAGGCCCCTTTATGACCTTGTACCGTCGATACAGGGAAATTTAAAATTTCATTGTAGGGCAGTGTATATTCTACCTTCATTTCATCGGTAAAACTCCCTAATCCTGATCCTAAAATCACACCATATTCTGGCGTAAAATCAATTCTTTGCTTAATGTAACTAACGGTTTCCTGTACTTGTTCCCACATAATCTGTAATTGTTTTATCAAAATTTTCACTCCCGGAAATAAAAGTACTTTTTATAGGCAGATAAAAGAGTTGTCCGCTTGGTAAACTTCCTTTCAATCGCATATAATCTTTTTCGGTAGTGATAATCATGTTGTTTTGAGCTAACTTTTTAATTTCTAAAATGTCTTTATCGGTAAAATTATGATGATCCGGAAAAGACAAACAGACCTCATTAGTATCCTTAAAATAGGCGAAAAATGGTTCCGGTTTTGCAATTCCTGCCACTAGTACCTTAGCAGCATCTTGAATTTCATTCCCCTTTATCTTTAAATTTTCACCATAAATATAACCATCGTATGTTATAAAAGTAAAGTATAATTCTTGATTTTTACCAACTTTTAGCCTCTTTTTAATGTCATCCTGCTCCTCAAATGAAAGGTTATGAGGACATTTAGTCACCATAATCACATTCGCTCTTGCCGCTCCGCTTTGGCTTTCGCGTAAATTCCCGGTTGGCAACATACAATCATCCGAATATAAATCACCATAAGAAGTCAATAAAATATAAAAACCCGCTTTTACTTTTCGATGTTGAAAAGCGTCATCAAGCAAAATCACTTCTGGTTTTATGGATTGCGAAAGCAATTGCTCTATTCCATTTTTTCTGTCGGCATCAACCGCAACTTGAATCGATGGGAATTTTTGATAAAACTGAAAAGGTTCATCTCCCAAGGTTTCTGCATTCGAAGTGGCTTCTGCCAAAATAAAACCTTTAGATTGCCTTTTATAGCCTCTACTTAGTGTAGCAATTTTATATTTATCCGAAAGCAAGCGAATCAAATATTCAATTTGGGGCGTTTTTCCGGTTCCTCCAACACTAAGATTCCCAACAGCAATAATGGGCAATTCAAACGAGTATGATTTTAAAACCCCTTTATCGAAAAGAAAGTTTCGAATACACGTTACTAAACCATACAAAACGGCAAAAGGGAATAGTAATTTTCGAAGTAAATTCATTTTACGAAAGTAGAATAAATTATCTTTGATTTAAAAATCTAACACAGATTTCACAAATTTTCGCAAATTAAAAATAACTTTGAATCTGTGTATAAATATATATCTGTGTAAATCAGAGTCAAAAACATGAAAATCAAAGAAATAATAGACGTACTCGAAGAAATGGCGCCACTCGCCTATGCTGAAGATTTTGACAATGTAGGACTATTGGTTGGCGATCAGGAAACGGAGGCTACAGGTATTTTAGTTTGCCATGATGCTTTAGAAAATATAATTGACGAAGCAATTGCAAAAAAATGCAATCTGGTGGTTTGTTTTCATCCCATCTTATTTTCTGGATTGAAAAAAATAACGGGTAAAAACTACGTGGAACGCGCTGTTATCAAAGCCATAAAAAATGACATAGCTATATATGCCGTTCACACTGCGCTAGACAATCATCAAGAAGGTGTAAATAAAATATTTAGTGATGCATTAGGATTAATACATACTAAAATCCTGATTCCAAAGCAAAACTTCATTCGGAAATTAGTAACCTACACGATTCCTAAAAATGCGGAAGAAGTACGAAATGCCCTCTTTGACGCAGGAGCGGGAACGATTGGGAATTATGCAAATTGCAGTTTTAATTCGAAAGGAATTGGAACCTATATGGGAAACGAGCACAGCAATCCGCAGGTTGGAGAACGATTTGAATTTGTACAAGGTGACGAAATCAAAATCGAAGTCACTTTCGAAAAACATTTAGAAAAAAAAATCCTGAAAGCCTTATTCAATAGCCACGCCTATGAGGAAGTGGCCTATGAAATTTATGAATTGCAAAACCAACACCAAAATATTGGCTTAGGCATGATAGGCGAATTAAAAAATCCCATGAATGAAAAAGAGTTTCTGCTTTTTGCAAAAGAAAAAATGGAGTGCGGCGGAATTCGGCATTCCGGTTTTACAGGTGCAACAATTAAAAAAGTAGCTGTGCTTGGCGGAGCGGGAAGTTTTGCCATAAAAAATGCAATTCAGGCCGGAGCAGACGCCTATTTGACTGCCGATTTGAAGTACCATCAATTTTATGAGGCCGAAAACAAGTTGCTTTTGGCCGATATAGGACATTTTGAAAGCGAACGTTATACAAAAAATTATATTGTTGAGTATCTTCGGAAAAAAATCCTTAATTTTGCAGTTATTTTATCAGAAGAAAATTCAAATCCAGTTAAGTACTTATAGAATATGGCGAATACGAAAGAATTAAGTGTTGAGGACAAGTTAAGAGCAATTTATGATTTACAACTTATTGACTCTAGAATTGACGAAATCAGAAACGTAAGAGGAGAACTTCCTTTAGAAGTAGACGATTTAGAAGATGAAGTTGCAGGTTTAAGCACCCGTTCAGAAAAACTGAAAGGAGAACTCGAAGTTGTTGAGGATCTAATCAAAGTAAAAAAGAATGCAATTGATGAGCACAAAGAGTCCATCAAAAAATATACTAAGCAACAAGAAACGGTTCGTAACAACCGAGAATTTAATTCGTTGACTAAAGAAATTGAATTTCAAGAATTAGAAATTCAGTTGTCTGAAAAACAAATTAAAGAAATGAAAGCTTCAATCGAACACAAGAAAGAAGTAATTTCTAGTTCTAAAGAAAGATTAGAAGCGAAGTCAAATCACTTAAAGCATAAAAAATCAGAGTTAGACGCCATTATGGCAGAAACAGCTAAAGAAGAAGCGTTCTTAACTGAGAAATCACAAGAATACCAAGCTTTAATAGAAGAACGATTGCTAAAAGCGTACACTAGAATCCGAACAAGTGTTCGCAATGGTTTAGCTGTTGTTTCTATCGAAAGAGGAGCCTCTGCAGGATCTTTCTTCACGATACCCCCACAAACACAGGTAGAAATTGCTTCCAGAAAAAAAATCATTACTGATGAACACTCCGGAAGAATATTAGTCGACAGTGTATTGGCTGACGAAGAAAAAGAGAAAATGGAACAATTGTTTTCTAAATTCTAATTATAGTTAAGTCCCGATACCAATCGGGACTTTTTTTTTATGAAAAAAATACTTTATTATCTGTTTACTAAAACTATTGGATTATACGTAAATTTATTAAGCTACGTATTTCTTGACAAGGCAACCCAACTTGCTTATTCTCTTTTTAGCGAACCCCGAGAAGGCAGGCTTACTGCTGCAAAACTTCCTAAAATACTACAAGAAACAGCTGCGGAAACTTTTCAGCATAACGGACACGACATTCAAACCTATACTTGGAAAGGAAATAATACTGTAATACTCCTCGTGCATGGATGGGAAAGCAATGCCTCACGCTGGAAAAAAATGGTACCCTATTTAAAAAAATCCGGTAGTACAATCATAGCAATCGACGCTCCTGCTCATGGCTTATCAAGTGGAAAGGAATTTAATATTCCCCAATATGCTAAATCTATTGATTTTATAGTTCAAAAATTTAAACCGCAATACCTAATTGGCCATTCCTTAGGAGGAAAAACCTGCTTGTATTATCAATCTGTTTATCAAAACAACACTATTGAGAAAATGGTGATTTTAGGATCGCCGAGTGATTTCAAAATCATTCTCGATAATTATATTGCAATGTTGAGTTTAAACTCTAAAATTTCAAAAGGACTTGAAGCACATTATCTACACCATTTTAAACTAAAACTTGAAAAATTCTCAGCCAAGCATTTTGCTACTAAAATAAAAACAAAAGGATTAATCGCTCATGACACTAATGATACAGTTGTTTTATTTGAAGAAGGAAAAAAAATAGCCAGCACCTGGAAAAATTCTATTTTCATTGAAACTAATGGGTTAGGGCATAGCATGCATGACGATGGGTTGTATAAAAAAGTCTCCCGCTTTTTATTTGAAACGGAGTAAAACAAACACCATCAGAATAGTATGATCGTTATGCCATTTCTGCTTTGTCCAAATGACAAAGATTATACAAAACTCCTATAACTATTTCCAAATTCATTACTTTTGTATCATGGAAGAAAATCTAAAACGACTCAATAAATTCATAGGAGAAACCGGGTATTGCTCCCGCCGCGAAGCTGACAAAATCATTGCAGAAGGTCGAGTAACCCTCAATGGAGTTGTACCGGAATTAGGCACTAAAGTTTCACCAAATGATGAAGTGCGTATTGACGGTAAACTAATCCGTGAGAAAAATGAAAAACCTGTATATCTTGCTTTCTACAAACCGGTAGGAATTGAATGCACCACAAATCTGGAGGTTCGCGATAATATTGTAGATTACATTAATTATCCCACACGTATTTTTCCTATAGGACGATTAGACAAAGCCAGTGAAGGATTGATTTTTATGACCAATGACGGCGATATCGTCAATAAAATACTACGTGCAAGAAACAATCACGAAAAAGAATATACCGTAACGGTCAACAAACTCATCACCGATCGTTTTATTGAAAAAATGGGAAATGGCATACCAATTTTAGACACCGTCACCCGAAAATGTAAGGTAGAAAAAATTAGTTCTACCATTTTTAAAATCGTGTTGACACAAGGTTTAAACCGTCAAATTCGTAGAATGTGTGAATACCTGGGGTATGAAGTTACGGCATTAAAACGCATCCGAATTATCAATATTTCGCTGGACATTCCTGTGGGTCGTTTCCGTGATTTGACTGATGCCGAAATCAAAGAATTAAACGAACTCATCGAACCTTCGATCAAAACCGAAGAAGCCAGTTTACCAAAAACAGAAGTACCAAAAAGAAGAACGGAATTTATCAAAAGAGATGATCCTAGATTTAAAGGACGAGGCGATTATTAAAAAACAATTATAAATAAAAAACCCAGAGCTAGTCTGGGTTTTTAGAAACCATTTTAAAGCGTACTGAATAGCACTTCACTCTAAAACAAATTACACGTTTGTACTGATTAAAAACCACAGTAGTATTTATCTATTTTACTTTCTCAGAGACTGTTCCGCCTTTGGCACTGGAAACGTTTACCGTTGCTCCTGAAGGATTTCCTTTAACGATCCATCTTACTTTTACATTACCCATCCCTTCAATAATAGGTACTGCAATGGTCTCTGGACTGAATTTTTGTTCTGTAAATAAATTCAAATCTTCGTTTTGAACTGTCATACCCGCTACAACGGTACTACCCGCTAAACTGATATAATTAGGACGCTCTATCTTGTTTTTTACATCATGTCGCGAATGGGTTGGAATGATCCTTGTATTCATAATTGTGGCAGTCACTGCAACTAAATCCCCTGAAAGCTTTTCAGTTTCAATACCTACAATTTCTAATTTTGGAGTCTGATACGCATGGTACAATGAAAACGCCATGTTTCTGTGTGCATCTTCCTGAATCATAAACCCCGGATGATTCCGAATGTAATTCTTTTTAGGACCTCCTATTTCAATATCGCCAAACTGCGGATGATTAAACTCCTTCCATTCTACATAGCCATCACCAAACAACAGGTATTTATCAAATTCATTGAATTCATCATTATCCCATCGTCCAGCGGTATTTTTTTGGTTAAATAACTTATAGGAAGTCATCAATTCATTACTAAAAGTAAATATCCCTCGAGTCAAAGACAAAAAATCAATTTCTCCACCATAAACAGTGTACAAGTCTTTGTGAATTACAAAATAATTATAACCGGGAATCATTTTTTCCCCTAACTTTCCAATATTATCGTACACTTCAATATCTTGTGGAGCAAATAACGCATCGTCTTCTGCAGCGCCGGGACCTCTTAAAAACATTCCGCCGTAATTATGGTAGCTTTGTGCTCCGGCAATATTGGGATGATTGATAATAAAGGCTTTTATAGCACGGGTTTCAGGAAGTGTACCTGGATAAAACAATGCCCCATTTTGAACATAATTAGGTTGCCAATTCCATCCCCAATCTCGGTTTGGATCATACGTCCCAATCAAATCCTCATTTACTAAACCATCTTTATCGTTATCTAAACCTTCATACCCTAACATTTCATAGTCTCCTATTTCATCTCCTTTGACCTGATACATGCGAGTAGGATATTTAGGATCTGTTTTCCATCGTCCTATTTTTGATTTTCTGCGCATCATCACGATATTCCCGTCGTTATCTAAATCATCAAGCGTATCTTCATTCACCAGACCGTCACCATCATTATCAAAAGGACGCATTCCTGAACGAGAGGTATTAGAGTTGTTCGGTTTGTAAATAAAATTTTCCCGCCCGTCAGGACTGATAGTCATTACAATATAAAACACCTTTTCTTTTAATAAAGTATTTATGAATTTAATAGTTTGAAAACTCTCCGCTAAATACCATGCCGTATACATGGCAACCTCAACACCTTGCATTTCATTTGCGTGAATTCCGCCATCGATATAAAAACCAGGCTTGTTTTCAACTTTATCGGAATCGAAATCAGAGATCGTTAATACCCAAAGATCTCTTCCTTCATAGGATTTCCCTACGGATTCCATTTTAACTAAATTTGGATAGGCTTTCACCAAATCTCTTCCTAGCTGAGTCACCTGTGCATAATCATGGTACTGATCCCAAGTCATTTTTACTTTGGGATTAGCAGGGGAACCAATGGCACGGATGCCATTTAAATCTTGTGGAGCAATACCATTTTTTTGAGCATTAGTAACCCAAAAAACAAAACTGAACAAGCTGAATAGTATGTATTTTTTCATTTTTTTACTTTTTATCGGTGAGGATTCAATATCCTTTTTTATTTTTTTGAAGTCAACTTATTATTTCAAATCAGCAATTACCTCTTTAAATCCTGCAGTGGCACAACCTGTAGTGATCGTCACTTTTCCTGTACCTGAAATCAACCATGAATATTCCTCTGATTCATCCGCTTGCATACTATTACGGATAAAATATTTCCTGCCAGAAACCATGATTTGATTTTTTTGGAGTAGAATTTCTGTTTTCATTTTAGAAACAAATCGGATTTTGTCTCCTATTTCAGTATAAGTAGGCAGCAACCCTTTATTGGCCACTTTTATAGTGACGCGGTATAAGTTCTCCTTTATCTTTTCTACTTCGGGAACATTTGTTTCAATTTTTGGCATGGCTGCCAAAAGTTCTTCCACAAAAAGCACATGTTTATTCGCTGTTTCTTCTAAAAATTTCACAGGTGGATTGTTCAGAGCATAAGGGATAAAACCTCCTACTTCTACTTTTTGATTTGGAAAATCAGGATGTTTAATAACTGACCAGTCAACAAAAACATTTTTTATATTTTGGCTATCAGCCCATTTTAAAAAAGAGACTTCTGAATTCAATTCCTCTTTATCTTTTTCTGCTGGCTTTTCTAATTTAGAATACAGCGAATCTTTTTTAGCCTCTACTTTAGGAACCCACCAGCCTGGTGTTGAAAAACTGAATCTCCCTGCATGGAAATAAGCGGTTTGCGCAAAATTTCCTTTGGTCATCGGCATTTTAGGGCCGCCTTTGATTGTCGCTTTTTGGGTATATAATTTAGAAACCTGCTCTGCTGCTTTACTATCTTTTTCTAACCATCCTTTAATAATTCTAGAACTAGCTAACTTACTATCATACTTTGGAGTCTCAGATAAATTATTGTGCATCCCAAAAGTAAGTACACCATAAATATTCTGATTCAAATATAAAAAATCAAGAAGTGCCCTGGTTTCTGGCTCAGAAGCTACATAAACTCCTGCCCCTTTTTCGAAAGCAGGATAGTCAAAAGTAAAATTTTTGTCGATATTGACTCCTTCTGAAAAATCTTCATTAAACATTCCGTCTTTATCGGTATCAATTCCCTCTGAAATTAAAACATACTTGCCAACCTGATTTTTTGTTGGATCTGCTTTTATTAAAACACGGGAATCCTCTGGGCTTTCAATGAAACTTCCTGTTACATCTTCAATCCGAAGTTGCGTAATTAAACCATCTTTATTTAAATCTTCAAAAGGGTCTTCGCCTATTTTACCGTCTCTGTCATCATCTGTTTTGGTATCGTTACCGCGCTTTTCCATTTTTACAGCACCAAAAGCAGCATCTATGGCATCCGGATTTACAGCAGGAACAAAATAAATCGTTTTTTCTTTTAAAATCGCAGCTAACTTCTCGTTTTTCAATACGTTATCAATCATTTTTAAGGTGATCTGTGTACCAGCACGGTATTTTCCGTCAAGCCCGGCTGTGATAAGCAAAGCTGGTTTTGGAGTGGTTGATTCGGAAATTGTTACTACCCATATTTCTCTGCCTCCACTACTTTTACCAATTGATTTTACAGTGCAATATTTACTTTTGGCGTCAAGCTCTTTTAGACTTTTAGTAAGGTTTTCATAGTTCAAGTAGTCCTTTTGAGCGTGAGTGATACCAAAACAAAGTACGAATAAAAACAGTAATTTTTTTCTCATTAGATAGTAATTTATTTGAGAAATAAATGTAGTTTATAAATTTGGCCTATCCTAAATTATGCGAAAAATATTTCATAAAGCCATCATTAACAAGGCGCTTTAACTCTAAAAAAGACCATTATTTGGTGTATACAGCTATTATTTAACCCTAAACATAGTATTATACTTTTATTTCAAAATCATTATTTTGGAAAATTAAAACTTTTTGATACACTATTAAAGTAAATCCATAGTCTCAGGAATAGTGAAATTTAAAGTTGAAATCTATTTCTATCAAAACCATCTTTTTCTTTTGAACAAAAACACACCAAAAGCAGATAATAAAACAGATACAGAAATGACAATCCAGATTCCATAACGATTGTCTTGTAAATCATTAGGCACATTCATTCCGTACAAACTGGCAATCAATGTTGGAATCATCAGAATAATCGAAATCGAAGTCATCTGCTTCATAATCGTATTCATGTTATTAGAAATCACAGAAGCGTACGCATCCATAGTTCCCGTTAAGATGTCGCTATAAATATTAGTGGTTTCCTGTGCCTGACGCAATTCAATTTCAACATCCTCCAGTAAATCTAAATCAAAATATTCTTTTTGGGACTTTATATTCTTGATTCGATGCAATAGGATATCATTCCCTTTCAAGGAAGTCATAAAGAATACCAAACATTTTTCTATTTGAAGCAACGCTTGTAATTCTTCATTTTTAATTGACTTTTCTAAATTGTCCTCGGCTAATCTTATTTTTTGATTGACTTGCTTTAAATATTTCAAAAACCAAACACTGGAAGAAAGCAATAATTTGAGCACTAAATCGAAGTTGTCTTTAATGTTTATATTCTTACGTTTGGTATAGGTTACAAAATCAGTAAGCATTTCCGTTTTATGAAAACTGATGGTAATACAAACTTCTCCTTTAAAAACAACTCCAACAGGAATCGTATGAAAAGGCAACTTCACATCATTACTCTTCACAGGAATTCGCATGATAATCAAAGTCCAACCATTTTCAATTTCTATCCTTGGTCTTTCGTCAATATCTTCAATGTCGTTATAAAATGCTTCAGGAATTTGTAATTCGTCGAGTAAATATTTTTTTTCGGCTTTGGTAGGACATTCAATATTTATCCAGCAGTTTGGAGTCCATTCAGCGGTGGCAATTAATCCGTTATTGTTTTTGTAAAAAGCTCTCATTTCAAAAATTCTATAGGTTTATGTACAGCCTCTTGAAAATCGTTCAAGCGCTATATTAGTTCAACATTTCCGAATAATAATCGTCCATTTTAAAGGTCTTTTTTTAAGTGGTACAAAAGTATTCTTTAAATTCTATTTCCGCATCAATTATCAGAATTTTATACATTTTTAAACTAAAAAAAGCCTTAAACTGGTGTCTAAGGCTTTCAATCAAAACTATTTTCTCTTTATTTATTTCTTTTCATTTCCCGTGCCAAAAGCGTATTTTTCAATAACATTGCAATGGTCATAGGTCCTACTCCACCCGGAACCGGAGTAATAAACGATGCTTTTTTACTTACATTTTCAAAATCAACATCACCGGTAATCACATATCCTTTTGGATGTGAACTATCTTCCACTCTGGTAATACCCACATCAATAACCACAACACCTTCTTTCACCATATCTGCTTTTAGGTAATTAGGAACTCCTAAAGCCGTAATAATGATATCGGCATTTTTAGTGTATTCTTCTATATTTTTGGTTCTGCTGTGCGTAAGAGTTACAGTTGAATCCCCTGGATAACCTTTGCGACTCATCAAAATACTCATTGGTCGACCCACAATATGGCTTCGTCCAATAACAACAGTATGTTTGCCCGCTGTTTCTACTTTGTAACGTTCTAACAATTCCATTATTCCATAAGGCGTTGCAGGCAAAAACGTTTCCATTTCTAAAGCCATTTTTCCAAAATTGGTTGGATGAAATCCATCCACATCTTTATCAGGATCAATAGCCATCAGAATTTTCTGCTCGTCGATGTGTTTGGGCAAAGGCAATTGAACAATGAAACCGTCTAATTCATCATCTTCATTTAGTTCTTTGATTTTTGCCAATAATTCAACTTCCGAGATGTCTTCCGCTAAAGAAACCAATGTAGATTCGAATCCTATTTGTTGACATGATCTTACTTTGCTGCCAACATAAGTCAAACTTGCGCCGTTTGATCCAACAAGAACCGCTGCTAAATGAGGCACTTTCTGCCCGTCAGCTTTCATTTTCTGCACTTGAATAGCAATCTCGCTTTTTATATCTTCCGCAGTTTTTTTTCCGTCTAGTAATTGCATTTTTATTTAGTTTAATGTATTAAAGCCGAAAGTCTTAAAGTCATTACAACTTTAAGACTTTCGGCTTTTGACTCATTTTATCTCATTCCTGGCATTCCACCTTTCATACCACCCATCATTTTCATAAGGTTTTTACCTCCTGGCCCTTGCATCATTTTCATCATCTTGCTCATTTGTTCGAACTGTTTCATCAATTGATTCACCTGTTCGATTTTGGTACCGGAGCCTTTAGCAATTCGGGCTTTTCTTTTCACGTCAATTAGAGCCGGCTTGCTCCTTTCAACTGGAGTCATCGAGTGAATAATAGCTTCAATATGTTTGAAAGCATCGTCTTCTATTTCCACATCTTTCATGGCTTTTGAAGCACCTGGTATCATTCCAACCAAATCTTTCATATTACCCATTTTCTTTACTTGTTGAATTTGAGAAAGGAAATCATCAAAACCGAATTCATTTTTGGCAATTTTCTTTTGGATTTTTCGTGCTTCTTCTTCATCAAATTGCTCTTGGGCTCTTTCGACCAAAGACACAACATCTCCCATTCCCAAAATTCTTTCGGCCATACGAATTGGATAGAATACATCAATGGCATCCATCTTTTCCCCTGTACCTACGAATTTGATTGGTTTATTAACAACTGATTTGATCGAAATTGCTGCTCCACCACGCGTATCTCCATCTAATTTAGTCAAAATAACCCCATCAAAATTTAATCTTTCGTTGAAGGTTTTTGCTGTATTCACAGCATCTTGTCCGGTCATTGCATCCACTACAAACAAGGTTTCTTGTGGCTCGATGGCTTTATGAACACGTTCTATTTCGTTCATCATTTCCTCATCGACAGCTAAACGACCAGCAGTATCGACAATCACGACATTGAATCCATTTGCTTTTGCATGTTTGATTGCGTTTTGAGCAATTTCAACCGGATTTTTATTTTCTGGCTCAGAATATACCTCCACTCCTATCGAATCTCCAACTACATATAATTGTTGAATTGCCGCTGGACGGTAAATATCACAGGCCACCAAAAGTGGTTTTTTGTTCTTTTTTGTAAGAAGATAATTCGCTAATTTCCCCGAGAAAGTAGTTTTCCCCGAACCTTGCAAACCAGCCATCAAAATAACCGTTGGATTCCCGGAAAGATTGATTCCGGCAACATCACCACCCATTAATTCTGTCAATTCATCTTTTACTAACTTTACTAGTAATTGTCCAGGTTGAAGCGTTGTCAATACATCCTGTCCAATTGCTTTTTCTTTTACTTTGGTGGTAAAATCTTTGGCGATTTTAAAGTTGACATCCGCATCAAGCAAGGCTCTTCGAACTTCTTTCAACGTTTCGGCTACATTTACTTCCGTGATTTTTCCGTGACCTTTAAGTATATGAAAGGCTTTATCTAGTTTATCGCTTAAATTATCGAACATACTTTTTTTTCTCTTTAATTAAGGCGCAAATTTAAGCATTTGATTTTGAAGTTTAAATAGTATTATAAATAAAAAGAGGCTATCTTCTTCAGATAGCCTCTTTTATTATACGATCAATTAACTTTAGATTAATCGTTGTCGTCTAAATCTGTTTCATTTTCTAGTAAATTTTTTATGAAGTCGCCAATATCGTTGTGACTATCTTCATTACCAGTACTAATTTCGATAACTCCGTCTCCATCGGTATCTAATAATAGGCCTTGGTCTGCCAAAGTTGTTAATTTATTCATTAAAGCATCAAGATGTATTTTAATGTTTAAAGACAAATCATTACTGTTGATAGTGAAATCTTTGTTTTGGTCTTCAAAATCCAATTCAAGTTCGGCATCCTCATCGCTCCAGATAATAAATGGTTTCCCATTTATGGTTCCTTTAATCAAATAAGTCTTACCATTCATTTCATCAAGTAAAGTAGATTTTTCGAATTTAAATTCGATTTCCTCATATCTCGCATTCGGAACATTTACAGAAGTAATAAATGGACTTAACGTTAGGTTTGGATCAAGCAAGTCTAATAAAAATGGCCCATTAAGTTTAACGTCATCATATTTAGGATCCATACTGTACATCGCATCTTCCATGTCGGTTTCAAATTCGATATTCCCAATATTAATTTTAAAATCAGTAAAAACTACTGTAGAGGCAGCAGTACGAGAATTTAGAGAAGTCTTAGCTGTTGTAGACACCGCGGAGGCTTTCAAGGTTACATTCCCTCCTGAAGCGGGATCATTTGTACAAGAACTTATTACAAGTGCAAGTAAAGCTAAGATTGAAATTTTTTTCATAATCGTATTTTTAAATTATTAAGTAATTATTAACGCAAAAAATATGCCATTATTACATTCTTTCTGGCACACTAATACCCAATAGTTTAAAGGAAGCCGCTATAGTATCTGCTACTTTTTTAGATAATTGAACTCGGAAAATTTTCTTTTCGAAATCTTCTTCGCCAAGAATAGGGACCGCCTGATAGAATGAGTTGTATTCCCGAACTATATCATAGGTGAAATTTGCAAGCAAAGCCGGACTGTGATGCTGTGCTGCATTTTGTATCACTTCAGGAAACAACGCTAACTGTTTCACCAATTCTTTCTCTTTTTCATGAAGTATTGCAACTTTTGATTTATTCGAAAAGTCAAAATTCGCTTTACGAATAATAGATTGAATTCTGGCATACGTATATTGAATAAACGGACCGGTATTTCCGGCAAAATCTACCGATTCTTCGGGATTAAATAGGATTCGCTTTTTAGGATCTACTTTCAAAATATAATATTTCAAAGCACCCAAACCAATCGTGTTGTATAATTTTGCTTTTTCATCAGCAGAATAGGAATCCAATTTTCCTAAATCTTCTGCGATTTTTTGCGCCGTATCTATCATTTCCTGCATTAAATCATCGGCATCAACAACCGTTCCTTCACGGCTTTTCATCTTTCCAGAAGGCAAATCTACCATTCCGTATGATAAATGAAATTGGTTTTTAGACCAATCAAAACCTAATTTTTTCAAGATAAGAAACAACACTTTAAAGTGATAATCCTGCTCATTTCCTACGGTATAAACCATTCCGCCTACATCTGGATAATCTTTCACACGCTGGATTGCCGTACCAATATCTTGCGTCATATAAACTGCAGTACCGTCAGAACGCAATACAATTTTACGGTCTAAACCTTCGTCCGTTAAATCAATCCACACGGAACCATCCGGATCTTTTTCGAAAACGCCTCTGTCTAAACCAATCTGAACAACATCTTTTCCTAATAAATAGGTATTACTTTCGTAATAATATTTATCGAAATCGACTCCAAGGTTTTTATACGAAATAGCAAAACCGTCATAAACCCATTGGTTCATAGTTTTCCAAAGCGTGATTACCTGTTCATCTCCTGCTTCCCATTTTAGTAACATTTCTTGCGCTTCCAAAATAATTGGTGCTTGTTTCTTTGCTTCTTCTTCTGTTTTACCTGCGCTTATTAATTGCGCTATTTCTTCTTTGTACTTTTTATCAAAAGCAACATAATAATTACCAACTAATTTATCTCCTTTTAATCCTGTTGATTCTGGAGTTTCTCCGTTTCCGAATTTTTGCCAAGCCAACATCGATTTACAAATATGGATTCCTCTATCATTAATGATTTGGGTTTTGTACACTTTTTTACCAGAAGCTTTAATAATCTCTGCCACCGAATATCCTAAAAGATTGTTGCGTACGTGACCTAAATGCAATGGCTTATTGGTGTTTGGTGAAGAATATTCCACCATTACGGCTTTGTCTTCAGTCCCGACGCTTCGGGATGGAGTAACGAAACCAAAGCGTAAATCGTCTTTTATTTCATTAAAGAAATCCAAATAATAGTCATCAGAAATAACAATATTTAAAAATCCTGAAACAACATTAAATCGACTCACTTCTACCATGTTTTCGACCAAATAAGTTCCTATTTTATTCCCTAGCTCTACAGGATTACTTTTGACTACTTTCAACAATGGGAAAATAACCACAGTGATATCTCCTTCAAATTCTTTGCGTGTAGTTTGAAATTCTACTTTGTCAATAGCAATGCCAAATATGGCTTGAACCGCTTTTTCGATCGAAGGCGTAAGAATTTGTGATAATGTCATTTTATGTGTTTATTTTAAGGTTACAAATATAGTATTTAATTAGAAAAATCATTTAGAAAATCGATATGGAAACTCATAATAGCATTACTAAAGATTCTATTCTTCAGAGAAGAATTTTTAGTAAATTATAGGATTAAAATTACAAATATGTTTAAAAATACTATTGCATCGTATTAATTTACTTTTTATCGGTTTTTTGTATATTTGAAATATGCAATTAATTAATAATATGAAAAAAATTCAACTCCTGTTTTTATTATTATTTAATGCCGTTTGTTTTTCACAATCGGTAACAATCAATACATCTACTTACACGGCGGATCAATTGATTAATGATATCTTAATCAATTCACCTTGTGTATCCGGAACCAATGTCACTTATAAATCCGGTTCGTTTTATGGCTCAACAAATGGTATTGGTTACTTTGAAAACAGCAATGCAAATTTCCCGTTCGCAAATGGTGTCGTTTTGAGTACCGGAGATGTTAATAAAATTATCAGTCCCAATACTACTATTTTAAGTGATGGTAATTCAGCTTGGCTGGGCGACACTGATTTGGAAAGAAATTTACTTTCTCAATCAGGAATAACTATTAATTCTATAAATGCGAGTTACATTGAATTTGATTTTCAACCAAAAACACCTAATTTTAATTTCTCCTTTGTTTTTGCTTCAGAAGAGTACGGAACCTCCCAATGTAACTTCTCTGATGCATTTGCATTTCTTTTAAAAGATGTAACGGCTGGAAGTTCAAATATAAATTTAGCCGTAATTCCAAATACAACTGTTCCGGTTTCTGTGGAGACAATAAGAGATGATGCCTATAATCAGAATTGTCCTTCTGCCAATCCTAACTATTTTGGAGCTTTTAACGGCAGTGGATTTGGTCCTGCAATAAATTTTAATGGACAAACTGTTTCAATGTTAGCTTCAGCGACCGGTTTAGATATCAACCATATTTATCGCATCAAATTAGTTATTGCCGATGGAGGAAATAATACAGGTTATGATTCTGCCATTTTTTTAGAAGCAAATAGCTTTAACATCGGACAAGATGTATTAGGATTTGATTACACAGTGACGAACAATACTGCTATTTGTCCTGGAAATACTTTACCAACATTATCTGCAATGGGTTTAAGTCCCGGAACCACTTTTGTATGGAAAAAACAAGGAATAGCATTTTCTCCGGCACAAACAGGAGAAACATTAGACCTCAACACAATTACTCCACTGGTTAGTTCCGGAATTCATACCTACAGTGTCACGTATAAAGAACCTGAATGCATCGCGGTTACCGATGAAATCATTATAGAAATTTATCCTAAGATTGGTGTATTAAATACCGTTCCTAACATTTACGCCTGTGATACCGGAGCTTCATCCTCTGATTTTGATTTAAATAAAAACAGCATAATCATTCTAGCCGGCGTTAACCAATCGTCCGGAACAGCTGGTGTTTTAGATGATTTGCCCGCAGACACTATTATTTCCTATCACCTAACTAATGGAGATGCCATTGGGAATACTGGCGCAGTACCAATCCTTCAGACGATTGCGAGTATTGAAAGTGGCAAGCAAATTTTTGTCAGAATTGAAAACCCAAATACATTATGCTATGAAATCAGGTCTTTCCAATTGCTTATTGTTCCGCCACCACAAATTGCAAATACCCCGGCAGCTGCAACATTATGCTCCAGAAATTTATCTGAAAGCCCTTTAAAAGCTAATTTCAATTTGACGTCACAAATTGCATCGATCATAGGTTCTCAAAATACCTCGGACAAGATACTTACTTTTCACTCCTCATTAGTAGGAGCTAATAACAATGCAAACATCATAACTCTAAATTCGAGCAACCAATTGTTATCGCCAAGTGCAACGTTGTGGGTGCGTTTACAAAATATTACAAATCCTAATTGTTATGTTGTTACTAGTTTTCAATTATTAGTATCTCCATTACCTAAAGTCGATGTATTAAACGATGTGTTTGTTTGTACGTCTTATACCTTACCTGTATTGCTAAATGCCGGAGCACAATATTGGACTGGAACTAGTGGAACTGGAACACAACTTTTTGCCGGAAACGTGATATCTACAACGACAACTAATTTATATGTTTTCAATCAATCCGGAGTGTGTACCAACCAAGATTCTTTTAATATTACTATTGCAAATTTAAGTACTATCACACCCGCTTCTGAAACCTATTGTACAAAATATAAGCTTCCGCCTTTGCTCTATGGTAAATATTTCACTCAAAGCGGAGGCAGTAGCGCCCCAGGAAACACACAATTAGCTGCTGGATCCACAATAAATACTCCGGGAATAAACAGGATATATGTATGGTTTGAGGACACTACGGTTACCCCGTCTTGTACACAAGAAAACCCTTTTGACATCACAATAATACCCTTTACTGCATTGCCGAATTATGTAAATCAATTTGCATGTACATCCTATATCCTGCCGGCGAATCTCAATGGCGGCGTCTACTATACAGGCAGTAGCAAGAGCGGATCTCTTTTGTCTGCAGGAACAGTAATAAATACAACTACTCAAATCTACGTCTATAAAGAAACAGCTACGTCTCCAAAAAATTGTGCTGATGAAAAAACATTTAAAGTTTTTATTAATCTATTAAGCATAACGCCTCCAACAGATGTAAATTCCTGTTCTGCCTACAAACTGCCTGCATTAACAGTAGGAGAATATCGAACTGCTCCTGCGGGTGGCGGAACAGTTATTCCTGCCGGAACATTCATTAATGCCACTACAACACTTTGGTTTTATGTCACAGGTCAAACGTGTACCGATAATTTAGATTTTACCATTACGGTAAATATTACTCCTTTACCAGTATTAGCAGATACAGATCCGCATTGCGACGTCTATTATTTACCTGCAGTAGCACATTCAGGAAATTATTTCACGGGAACTTTAGGAACCGGTGCGCTTCGGCCAGTGGGCTATCCTGTAACGACAACGCAAATCATGTATTTTTATGACAAAGCTACTTCCGGACCCTGTTATGTGCAAGAAGAATTCTTAATTACCATTAATAAATCGCCTGCAATTGATGCAAAACCGGTTGAAGTTATTCGATGTGGCCAAAATTATATTTTAGATAATTTGATAAACGGAGAATATTACGAATTTGCAGGCGGACCATCGCCCACAAATCCTGTTTTACCTCCCGGTACCATTTTGAAAACCTCAAAAACAATCTATGTTTATGCTCCTGCTACCGTCACTAACAGCTGTGTATCGGAATACAGCATATATGTTTTAGTCACTTTTGTAAATGACATAGCAGATCAATATGCCTGCAATAGTTTTAATTTACCAACCATAGTAGGGATTGGAAGTTATTACACCGCTTCAAATGGTCCCTATGGAACTGGAGTGCAATTACTGCCTCCTTATTCCCCAATAACTACCACAGCAACGCTTTTTGTATATGTAGAAAACAACAATAGAGTTACCTGCATTGATGAAGACCCTTTTATTGTCACCATTTATAACACTCCAATTATAACACCTATTACTCCTGTCACCAGATGTGAATCTTTTGAACTTCCTTCGTATACAGCTCCTGTAACACGATATTTCACTAATCCAGGTGGTCCAGGAAGCAACAACACTGAAAAATTCCCACGGGATTTCATCACTGTTTCAACCACTATTTATGGCTATGCCCAATCAGGAACATCAGGAACAGTGATTTGTCCTGCCGAAAAACCGATGGTAATTACTATCACCAAAAAACCAAAACCAGTCCTTATCGTTCCTACCATTTGTATCGATATTGATACCGGAATCACTACCGATGCCTTGATTGAAAGTGGATTTACTGCACCACAATATTCCTTTGAATGGAAAAGTGAAGATGGAACTTTAGTAGGTACAGCTGAGAATTTGTCAACAAATGAACCTGGAAACTATACGCTCACTGTTACGAACTTATCCATTTTTGGCTGTACTGCTGACAGCGTCCCTTTTACGGTTATTGAATCTTCAAAACCAGCCTCTGTAACTTATACAACCAGCGGGTGGTTCACGGACAACCAAACCATAACTGTTATTGCCGTCCCATTTGTAGGTGATGGAAGCAATTTCTTATATTCATTAGATGGAGGTTCCCCTCAAGAGCGTAATGTATTCACCAATGTGAGTTCCGGAATTCATGAAATAACGGTCAGCGATGCCAATTGCGGAACTTTCACCATTCCAGTAACAGTGAAACTTATCAACAGTCCTAAATTCTTCACTCCAAACGGAGATGGATTTAACGATACCTGGAACATCACCGGAATACCAAATCAAGAAAATTTAAAATTATATATTTTCGATCGTTATGGAAAACTATTGAAAGAACTATTGCCTAACGGTTCCGGTTGGGATGGAACTTTCAATGGATATGCACTCCCAGCGGATGATTACTGGTTTTCAATTTCCTATACTGAGGACTCTGTTTTAAAAGAATATAAATCCCATTTTTCTTTGAAACGATAAAAACTTCTCTATTATTTTATAAGGTTTTTATTAATATAAAACCTTTTTTTTGTTATTTAAATAAAAAAAGCAAAATGCTTGTAACAAACTAGCCTTTCCTTAGTCTACTCTAAATCAAAAGAAACTCATTTTAATAGTTTGTTACAAAAAGAAAAACCCGGAGTATGCCAACTCTGGGTTTTTTGATTTATAAAGTTTTACAGGGATTCTAAATTTGCTTTTAGGGCTTGGATCTCCAACTGATTTGCTAGTTCCCCTGCATCAATAATTGCGGAAGAATGATAGAAAATAGCTTTTGTTTTTTGTTTTAATGCGGTAATATTAACAGAACGCAAACCGCCGCCCGGCATAATTATAATTCGGTCAGTTGCTTTTCTAACTAAGGCTGCCAAAACATCGATACCGTCAACTACATTTGTTTCTTGTCCAGAGGTCAAAATGGTTTTAAAACCACATCCGATTAGCGATTCAAGTGCTTGAAATTTATTTTCTACTCCATCAAAAGCACGATGAAACGTACAAGGCAATGGGTTTGCCAAAGCAACTAAATCCTTATTTTGTTGTTCACTGATACTACCGTCTTCTTTTAAAATTCCAAAAACAAAACCATCAACCTGAAGTTTTTTGAATGCCAAGATTTCTGATTTCATTTGTGCCACTTCAGAATCAGAATAAACGAAATTCCCACCACGAGGCCGAATCATAACATTCAAGTCGATGGTGATTTTATCGCGAACAATTTTAGTAAGTTCTAAATCTGGCGTTGTTCCGCCCGCTGTTCTATTGACACACAATTCAACCCTGTCAGCACCACTATTTTCAGCAATTATAGCCGATTCTAAATTAAAACAGGCAATTTCCAGTTGTGCTTTTTTCATTTATTTCAAAAAATAATCGGCATCAATTAATCGGTTTCCAGATGTATCATGGACAGCATAGTTGAAACCGCCCTGAATGCAATACGAGCCATATTCTCCTTTTTTATTTAAGGCAATGAAACCAACTTGGATATCTTTTACATTTTTATTTCTTTTACGGGTCAAATTTACGATTCGGGCCACCGCTTCCTCACACGCTTTTTGTGGTGATTTTCCTTGGCGCATCAGCTCAACCACTAAGTGACAACCAGAAATCCGAATCACTTCTTCTCCATGTCCTGTGGCCGTGGCCGCACCAATTTCATTGTCTACATACAATCCAGCGCCAATAATCGGGGAATCACCCAAACGTCCGTGCATTTTAAAAGCCATTCCGCTAGTGGTGCATGCGCCAGAAAGATTACCGTCAGCATCCAATGCAATCATCCCAATGGTATCATGATTTTCAATATTGGCAATGGGTTTGTATTGGCTGGTTTTCAACCACTCTTTCCATTCTTTTTCAGATTCTTCCAACAATAAATTTTCTTTTACAAAACCTTGCGACAACGCAAACTGCAAAGCACCATCACCTACCAACATGACATGCTGTGTTTTTTCCATCACAGCGCGAGCCACCGCAATGGGATGTTTTATAAACTCCAAACATCCTACTGAGCCTATATTGGCGTTTTCATCCATGATACATGCATCAAGTGTGACGCGACCGTCTCGATCTGGTCTTCCGCCATAGCCTACGCTCCGTTCCGTAGGATCGGCTTCTGGAATTTTTACTCCGGCTTCGACAGCATCTAAAGCTCGTCCGTTATTTTTTAAAATTTCCCAAGCGGCTGCATTCGCTTGGATTCCAAAATTCCATGTCGAAAGCACAATAGGTTTACTTCCTTTTTTAGATGAAAAATCATTTTCTTCCTCTGGTTTCCCTTTGAATGAATGTAAAGCCATAGCTGCGGAAGCGAAAGCAGCTGTTTTCAAAAAATTTCTACGATTAGTCATTTTGATTGTATTACTATTGGTTGCATCACTTTTGAACTATAAATATAACGGTTCCTCTTTAAATAAAAAAAACCTGCACAATAATTTGCGCAGGCTTAGACTATTTATCAAAGAACAATTGGAATCGACATACGATTTATTGTACTACTATTTACCATTTAATAATGGCGCTACCCCAAGTAAATCCACTTCCAAAAGCGGCTAATACAACCGTATCTCCTGATTTTATTTTGCCTTTTTCCCATGCTTCAGTCAAAGCGATTGGTATAGAAGCGGCGGTAGTATTACCGTATTTCTGAATATTATTATAGACCTGATCATCGGTCAAGTTGAATTTCTTTTGGATAAACTGTGAAATTCTCAAATTTGCCTGATGCGGAATCAACATATTAATATCCGAAACCTGCAAATTATTTGCTTGTAATCCTTCATTAATTACTTCGCTAAAACGAACCACTGCATTTTTAAATACAAATTGTCCGTTCATGTACGGGAAATAACTCTCATCATCCGGATCATTATCTGCCAAGATATCTGTTATCCAACGGCCTCCCATTCCGGGCGCTTTTACAATTAATTCTTCGGCGTGCTGCCCTTCAGAATGCAAGTGTGTGGATAAAATTCCTTTGGTCAAATCCTCTTCTCTGCTCAAAACAGCCGCTCCTGCACCATCTCCAAAAATTACTGAAACCCCTCTTCCGCGCGAGGTCATATCCAATCCGGTAGAATGAACTTCTGATCCAATTACCAATACGTTTTTATACATGCCAGTCTTGATATATTGATCTGCCACTGATAAAGCATAAACAAATCCAGAACATTGATTTCTTACATCTAATGCGCCTACGGTTCTTAACCCTAAATCCCGTTGCACTAAAACGCCTGGACCAGGGAAATAATAATCAGGGCTTAATGTGGCAAAAACCACAAAATCGATGTCTTCCTTAGCAACACCAGAACGCTCAATAGCAATTTTGGCAGCTTTCACTCCCATAGAAGTCGTCGTGTCTTCTCCTTTTATAATATGTCTTCGCTCCTGAATTCCAGTTCTTTCCTGAATCCATTCATCATTAGTGTCTATAATTTTGGACAAATCGTCATTAGTCACTACGTTTTCGGGAACATAATAACCCAATCCTGCTATTTTTGAATGATACATATATTATTGTTATTTTATTAAAATACGAGTACAAATTTAAAACATACTTGAAAATATGAGCACACAAATTACTACTTTTTTAGCAATTTACAACTTTTATGCTTTTTTGCGCAATTTCTTGTTATACTTACAAATACAATCTGTTGAAGTGCTTAAAAATAATACTATTGTGACCTCATCCGGATCTGACTCAAACGTTAAAAAAAAGTTTTTGTTTCCAAATGTAACAAGATTGATTTATTTTAGACCAATTATTGACACTGCCAATGCTAATTTAAAATCATTCAAATTATGAAGTTAAAAATTCCATTTTTTTTATTTCTTGGACTGAGCTTAACCACTTTTGCACAAGAAAACTTAACCTATCAAAAACCATCTCAGTCCATATTGGATTTAGCGGATTATGAAAGAGCACCTTCAGTATCGATGGATACTAAAAAAGAATACATGTTGCTTACGTACAGAAATACGTATAAATCACTGGACGATTTAAACCAAGAAGAACTGCGTTTGGGTGGATTGCGGATTAATCCAATTACAAATATTTCCAGTACTGTTACATACGTGAACAACCTGAAATTACGCAAAATAAAAGACAAAAATGAAGTACAGGTTACAGGTTTGCCAACGAATCCTCGTATCAGTACTATCGGTTGGTCTCCAAATGATACAAAAATCTCATTTTCGCACACCACAGCTTCCGGAGTAGAACTTTGGGTTATCGATGTTGCTTCGGCGAAAGCCACCAAATTAACGGAAGCAACAGTGAATGCTAATATTGGAAGTCCGTTCAGCTGGATGAATGACAACGAAACTATTTTGGTGAAAATGTTACCAAAAAACAGAGCAGCTCTTTTGGATGCCAAAAAAGATTTACCAACCGGTCCGATAATTTCAAACGCCGATGGTGTAAAATCGCAGAACAGAACTTATCCGGATATGTTGAAAAACAAGAATGATGAAATCAATTTTGAGAACATCATGACTTCTGAATTGTACAAAGTAAACCTGAACGGAACAGCAACTTTATTCAAAAATGCAGCTATGTATGCGGGAGAAAGTTTTTCCCCTGACGGCAATTATCTAATGCTGACTACGATTCAAAAACCCTTTTCATACATTGTCCCGTTGAGTCGTTTTCCTTCAAAATCAGTAATCTATGACAAAGCTGGAAACGAAGTAAAAGTAGTCAATGAAGTGCCGCTGACGGAGATTATTCCTAAAGGATTTATGGCCGTTCGAAAAGGAAAAAGAAACATGAGCTGGAGAACCGACAAACCCGCAACATTAACTTATGCTGAAGCTTTAGACGGTGGAGATCCTGCAAACAAAGTGGAATTCAGAGATGAAGTTTTTCTTTGGAACGCACCTTTTAATCTTTCCGCTACTTCATTGGTAAAAACACCACAACGCTACGACCGAATAATTTGGGGAAATGATACCGTGGCTATAATTACAGATGAATGGTATGATACCCGTAATACCAAAACGTATGCAATAAATCCCTCGAATCCAAGTCAGGCTCCAAAAGTAATTTTCGACAGAAATTCACAGGATGTATATTCTGATCCTGGAAATTTTGAAACCAGAAAAAACCAATACAACAGGTATGTTTTGGCTATCGAAAATGACAATGCATATCTTATTGGTAATGGATTTACTAAAAACGGGCAATTCCCGTTTATAAGTGAATTTAATCTGAAAACGTTGCAAGCAAAACGGTTGTATACTTCGACTTACACCGATAAAAAAGAAGACGTTTTGGAGATTGAAGACTTCAAAAAAGGAACGGTTTTAGTCCAAATCCAGTCTAAAAATAAATACCCTAATTATTACCTTAGAAATATTAAACAAAAAAACAAACTAACACCAATTACCGCATTCAAAAATCCTTTTGAAAGTATCAAAAATGTGAGTAAAGAAGTGATTAAATACAAGCGTAAAGATGGTGTTGAATTATCCGGAACGTTATATTTACCTGTTGGTTATGACAAAATCAAAAAAGAGAAAATGCCATTGTTGATTTGGGCTTATCCAGCTGAATATAAAGACAAAAATTCAGCAGGACAAAGCACACAAAACCCGAACGAATTTACATTTCCTAGTTATGGATCGTTCGTATATTGGGTAACCAAAGGCTATGTCGTTCTTGATGACGCTGCTTTTCCTATCATTGGAGAAGGAACAACGGAGCCCAATGATAATTTCATGATGCAATTAGTTGACAATGCAGAAGCCGCCATCAATGCCGTGGATGCTTTAGGATACATCAACAGAAAAAAAGTAGCTGTTGGAGGTCACTCGTATGGTGCTTTTATGACCGCTAATTTACTAACGCATTCTAATCTTTTTGCGTGTGGAATCGCTCGAAGTGGTGCTTACAACAGAACGCTAACACCTTTTGGTTTCCAGACCGAACAACGCAACTACTGGGAAACTCCTGAAGTGTATAACACGATGTCACCATTTATGAATGCGGATAAAATGAAAACGCCCATGCTTTTGGTACACGGTGAAGCAGATAATAATCCGGGTACTTTCACTCTGCAAACCGAACGTTATTTTCAAGCTTTGAAAGGGTTAGGTGCTCCGGCAAGAATGGTAATTCTGCCAAAAGAAGCACACGGTTATGTAGCCAAAGAAAATATTTTGCATTTGCTTTGGGAACAAGACCAGTTTTTAGAAAAGTATTTAAAGAATTAATTCTAAAAAGGGTTCAGTGATCAGTTATTGAGTGATCAGTAAGTTCTACAAAAAAAATTAACATAGCACAAAACCCCAAATTCACTTTGACTTTGGGGTTTTTGTTTATTACTACTTTTATAAAAGTTGAAAACGACTTCTACTTTCGATAGTTGTCAGAACTGAAAATCACTGAATACTGAGCACTGTTTACCGAATACTAATCATCAGGATAACATCAAATATACTTCCTGATTTAATGCTAATTCCGAATCATGTTCAAAAAAAATCGCTCTTCTTTCGAAAGCTGCTTTGACTAAATAATGACTTCCTTTAAAATAACATTGTTTTACGACTACTTTCATAATGGCGTTGTCCACCACTTTTAATTGATGCGGATACAATAAAAGCGGCTGATCCGCTTCATCCACAAGTTCAATTAATTGAGACAATTTTAACTCATTGACTTCCCCAAAAAGCGAAGCTATATATTTATTAGCTGGGTTTTGATACAGTGTTTTTGAGTTTCCTTTTACTACCACTTTTCCGTTTTGAACCACAATAGTTTCATCAGAGAAAGACAACGCATCGGTGCTGTCATGTGTGGCAATAATACAGGTAATCTCTTTGTCTTTTAAATACCTAAATAAATTGCGACGCAACGAATTTTTCCGAAAAGAATCAATTTGACTGAACGGTTCATCGAGCAAAATAATTTCGGGTTCTAATGCTAAAACTCTTGCCAAGGCTACTCGCTGCTGCTGTCCGCCGCTTAGGAACTTCGCTTTTACTTTTGCGAAAGCAGTCATTTCGACCATTTCTAACAGCTCTTGGACTCGAGCTTGCTTTTGTTCCGGATGCATATTTGACAAGAACTTGCCCACATTTTCTTCAACGGTTATGTACGGCATCAAATCGAAATCCTGTGCTAAATATTTAATATAATCTTCTCCCGGTATCAGATTGTATTTGGGACCCAAAATAGGTTTGTCATTATAGGTAATTGTTCCGTTATCCAAATCATATAATCCGTATATGAGTTTTAGCAACGTACTTTTACCGCAACCGCTTTCGCCAATAATAGCGGCGTTTTCCCCTTTTGCAATGGCAAAACTAACCTCTTCTATTACGGGCTTTTCAATGTAAGTAAAGGATATGTTTTTTATCTCGAGCATCATCTGTAATTAAGACTGCAAATTTACAATGTTTTATTGCAATTTGGACACAAAAAAAGGCTGCTTCTTGACGAAACAGCCTTTGTTTTTTGGTATTTTATACTTAATTTTTTCCTTCGGATTCAGCATCTTTAATCATTTTATCGTTTGCAGTAATCGCAAATTCAACACGACGGTTTTGACTTCTGCCATCAACTGTTTCGTTGGAGGCAATTGGATCTGCAATTCCTAAACCAGTCACTTGAAATCTACTGGAAGAAACCCCTTTGCTAGTTAAATAATTTCTAACTGATGCCGCTCTTTCTCCTGAAAGTTTCAAATTGTAATCCGCTGGACCTGTGCTGTCAGTATATCCGTAAATCGTAATATCAGTATCCGGATATTCTGAAAAAACAGGAACTAATTTATCTAAATTTGCTTTAGCACTGGCCGTCAATGAAGATTTATTAGTATCAAAACGCACTGCATTTTCATTCAAAACCAGTTTAATACCTTCTCCTACACGAACGACTTCAGCTCCAGGAAGTACTGCATCTATTTCTCTTGCTTGTTTGTCCATTTTGTTACCAATAACTCCACCGGCAACTCCACCAACAACTCCACCAAGTACAGCTCCCATTGCTCCATTACCGCCTTTTCCAAGATTGTTTCCAAGAACACCTCCCAGAACGGCTCCGGCAACAGCACCTATTCCAGCTCCTCTTTGGGTTTTATTGGTGTTTTTGATTGCTTCACAACTGGTAAACATTGAACCTATAATCATTATTGTTGCCATTGCAACTATTGAAATCTTTTTCATATCGCTATTTTTATTAATTAATTAACTTTCTGGAACTGATACACGACATCCGTCATTTTTCCTCCTACATCGATTTTATCGATCAATTGAAAAGAAGTTTCCGTTTGGTTTGCAAGGCGTAAAATATAACCGTCTCTCACTTTTCGCGCTTTTTCACCTGCATCAAGTACTTTCAATACAAATTGCTCGTCATTGTTAACAAACCATGTAATTGGTGAACTAAACGAAACACAATTTGCTTTGGTCAAAGCCATATTCCCTTTGTTATTATTCGAAATAAACTTCCACGTACTTCCAATAAAGCATTCGGAATCCGCAAGTTGAAACGTATTCACTTTAATATATTGTGAACCTGGATAGGTTACCGCGCTAATCACCCAGTCTCCTTTCATCATGACCTGAGCTTTTCTATCGGTGTTCGTACTCGTTACCGATGTTGACTTACATGCAAACATTAAAACCGCTAATGTGCATAATAAAATGATTTTTTTCATCGTTTGAAATTTATGTAATTAATGTTTTAACAAAGATACAAAGCAATAAAAACAAAATAGTTTCAAAATTAAATTATTTTATATCATAATTAACGCCTGCGCCAATTTGTCACTTCAACAATAATTGGTATTCTATTTGAAAGTATTTTATCCATAAAAATAAACTTAAAAATTCAAAATATGACAACAGGTAAAATTAATGTTTCGGTAGAAAACATCTTTCCCTTAATCAAGA
This sequence comes from Flavobacterium sp. LS1R10, assembly GCF_003968825.1. Taxonomy (NCBI): domain Bacteria; kingdom Pseudomonadati; phylum Bacteroidota; class Flavobacteriia; order Flavobacteriales; family Flavobacteriaceae; genus Flavobacterium; species Flavobacterium sp. LS1R10. The sequence goes on from NZ_RYDH01000004.1 coordinate 291,456, forward strand.
AATTCTTATACAGCGATCACGAAATTTTCTTGCGTGAATTGATTTCGAACGGGACAGATGCAACTTTAAAACTGAAGCATTTAACCAGCATTGGCGAGGCCAAAGTAGAATACGGAAACCCAATTATCGAGGTAAAAATCGACAAGGAAGGCAAAAAACTACACATCATCGATCAAGGTCTGGGAATGACAGCTGATGAAGTGGAAAAATACATCAATCAAGTTGCTTTTTCTGGAGCTGAAGAATTTTTGGATAAATACAAAGATTCTGCTAAAGATTCTGGAATTATTGGCCATTTTGGTCTTGGTTTCTATTCTGCTTTTATGGTTGCTGAAAAAGTGGAAATCATCACTAAATCTTTCAAAGACGAGCCAGCTGCGCACTGGACTTGTGATGGTAGCCCGGAATTTACTCTAGAACCTGCTGACAAAACTACTCGCGGAACAGAAATTATCTTGCATATAGCCGAAGATTCTTTGGAATTTTTAGAAGATTCAAAAATCAATCAGTTACTGAACAAATACAATAAGTTCATGCCTATTCCAATTAAATTTGGAACCAAAACAGAGAAAATAGAGCAAAAAAAGGGTGAAGAAGTTGCTGCAGAAGATAAAGACAAAATTTTTACTGAAGTAGAAGTTGACAACATCATCAACAACCCAAACCCGGCTTGGACGAAACAACCAACGGAGTTATCAGATGCTGATTACAAGGATTTCTACAGAGAAATATATCCAATGCAATTTGAAGAACCGTTATTCCACATTCATTTAAATGTAGATTATCCGTTCAACTTAACCGGTATTTTGTATTTCCCAAAATTAGGTTCGGATTTACAAATTCAGAAAGACAAAATCCAGTTGTATCAAAATCAAGTGTACGTAACGGATAATGTTGAAGGAATTGTACCTGAATTTTTGACTATGTTAAAAGGAGTTATAGACTCACCGGACATTCCGTTGAATGTATCTCGTTCTGGATTACAAGCGGATGCTGCGGTGAAGAAAATCTCCAATTACATTACGCGTAAAGTTGCCGATAAATTGAAATCGTTGTTTACTGAAAACCGTGAAGATTTTGAACAAAAATGGAACGATATCAAAATCGTTTTGGAGTACGGAATGCTTTCCGAAGATAAATTCTACGAAAAAGCAGGAGCATTTGTTTTGTATCCAACAGTGGATGGAAAATATTACACCTTAGAAGAATTAAAAGAAAACCTTGCAGCAAATCAAACGGATAAAGACGGGAAATTAGTGGTTTTATATGCTGGAAACAAAGAAGCACAACACTCTTATATCGAAATTGCAAAAGACAAAGGATATGAAGTTTTATTGTTGGATTCTCCAATTATCTCGCATTTAATTCAAAAAATTGAAGGCGACAACAGCAACATGACTTTTGTACGTGTGGATTCGGATCATATTGATAATATAATCAAGAAAGAGGAAACTACTATTTCTAAATTATCGGAGGAAGAGCAAACCAACCTAAAAACTGTTTTAGAAGCCATTGTTCCTAAACAAAATTATTCGGTTCAACTGGAAGCTTTAGATAGCAATGCTTCGCCATTTATCATCACGCAACCTGAATTCATGCGTAGAATGAAAGAAATGAGTCAGTCTGGCGGCGGTGGAATGTTCGGTATGGGAAATATGCCGGAAATGTATAATTTAGTGGTGAATACTAATTCTGAATTGGCAACCAGCATTCTAAACAACAAAGACAAAGACGCTCAGGAAAGTTTGGTCAAACAAGCGCTTGACTTAGCGAAGTTATCACAAAACCTATTAAAAGGAGAAGCATTAACGGCTTTCGTGAAAAGAAGTTTTGAGCTGATCAAATAAGCAGCGAACCCATTTTATCAACTAAAATTATGTGAATCGCTTATTCCGAACGTGCTTCGGAATATCCAACATACTAAAGCTGTCCAATCTTGGGCAGCTTTTTTTTTGGAGCAGAACGATTGTTTTCCAGAATCACTTTTGTCCCGCTATGCGCTGCAATCTTTGCTTTTGGCTACCGCCAAAACAAAGGATTTTCACTTCTATCGGGGCTATTTAGAGCGTTTTTGTTTTCAAAATAACATTCATCAAAACCACTCAAACCAGTTCACTTATTAAATAATCATTTTAACTATTTGTAACGAATTATTTATATATTTGAATTAATAACAAAGTCTGATGTTTATCATACCTATCCACCCAAAATTGGGTGGATAGGTATGGTGGACATGCTAACTTAGCCATCACATTAAGTTAAGAAATAATCTTAATTTTAGCCTATGAAACAAGTCCGCAAAATT